>NZ_CP069526.1:9040000-9640000 GCF_016889705.1 Amycolatopsis sp. FDAARGOS 1241 | reverse complement strand
TTCCTCGGCCTCGCGCCACTTCGCCGCCGCCTCTTTGACCGCGTCCTGCGCCTGGGTGATGGCATCCGGCAACGCCTCGCCGAGCAGCTTTTCCAGGTCGGCGGCGGACAGGCGGACCACGGCCGACACCGGCACCTTGACCTCGACCGCCGCCGTGCGGCCCCCGCCGACGTCGGCGACCACGCGGTACTCGACGTCGAAACCGACGAGCCCACTGCGGCCCTTCGGCTTCGCCACGGTGGAGCGCTGCCCGCCCGCGACGCTCGCCGCCGGATCGCTCAGCGGAGCCGGGTTGCGCACGTCGGCACCCGTCCAGGAGTGCGAGAAGTCCTTTGGGTCGGTCACGCCGCCGACGCCCGGCTGGTACTGGTTCTCGCCGCTAAGCGTCTCCTTGGCCTCACCCGTGAACGTCGCGGTGTTCTGGTCCGAGCGCTCCAGCTTCACGCTGTCACTCAGGCCCGTGAGGTCCGGGCCGGTCAGCCGCGCGTACACCTTCACCGACCCGTGGCCGTTCTTGACCAACGACCCTTCGTGCAGGTCCGGCACGGTGAGTGGGCCGTCGAGCATGCGGGGCAGGTGCGCCTGCAGCACCTCGTTGGTCAGCGCCGTGCCGAGCGTGTTGCCGGCACCGGTGCCCGGGTCGGTGAGCCCGGTGCCCGCGCCCGCGAGCCGCAGCGCGCGGACGGCGCCGTCGCGCACGGCCGACGAGCCGCGCAGCCCCTCGGTGAGCGACGACGGTGGCAACGCGCCCGCGCCCCGCGCCTGCCACTCGGCGAGCTTCTCGGGCGTGCGGTCGGCGGCCGTGAGTTCACGGGTCTCCGCGCGGAATTCCTGGGGGGCGGTCCGGCCTTCGGTCTCGAGCTTGTGGTCGTCGGCCGCGGCGCGCACGGTCACGTTCGCGATCTGTTCGGTGACCGGGTAGCTCTTCCCGCCGCGCTGCACCACGAGCGCGAACTTCACCTCGTGGCGGAAGCGCACGGCCGGGCCGCTCTGCGAGGACTTGATCGCCGTGGTCGTGGCGACCGACGACACCGTCTGGTCCGTTTTGGCCTTCGAGCCCGAAAGGCCGAGCCGCAGGCCCTCGTACCCGCTGACGTCCGGGTCGTTGTCGCGGAACAGGCCGCGGCCCGCGCCCCGGAACTGGCCGCCGTAGGACGAACCGCGGCCGGAGTTCTGCTTGTCCGTCGTGGTCGCGTTCACGACGTGGTCGACTTCGCCGCCGTCGTTGACGAGACCGGCGAAGCCGGTCTTGGTGATCGTCGCCTTGAGCAGCACCTGGTAGGTGTCGGTGGACAGCACGCCTGCGTCGTGCAACAGCAGGGGTGCGCCGCCGTCGAGCGCACTGTCCACCAGGGAGGTGACGCTGTCGGGCGCGGCAAGGTCGAGCGTGCGCTGCAGGTTGGTCATGGAGTCGTCGAGCACCGACTTCGGCAAGAGCTTGCCGCCGGTGCGGCCGAGGTTGGCGCGGGCGTCTCGGATGAGCTGCGACAGGTCCGGCGCGTCTTCGACGACCGCGGCACCGAGTGCGCTGGAGCGACCGTCGACGAGCGCGGGCGGCGCAATCGTGGCCGGCGGGTCGGTCCGCGCGTCGACCTTCGGCAGCAGGCCCTGCTCACGGGCCTGGTCCTCGGTCATCCGCACGTACACCGCGCCCGGCAGCTTCACGTCGGCGCCGGCGCGTGAGGTCGAGCCGTTGACCACGCTCTCCTGGCGGCTCTCGGCGACCAGCCGCACGTCGGCGTCATACTGCACCAGCACGGTGCGGCCCTTCGCGTTCGCTCGGCTGACGTGGTCGACGCTCGCGCCGAGTTCCTTCGAGCCGCCCGACGTCCGCGTCCACGGGCTCCACTTGGCCGTGGTGAAGAGCTGCCCCTGGCCGTGCGCGTTGCTGCCGTCGGGACGGATGGTCACGCCGAGCTGCACATTGCCCTCGAGCGACTTCTTGTTCGACTGCTCGAACCCGGCCTTCGCGCCGCCGGCGAACGTCGTCTCGCTGCCGCCCGCGTCCGTCGCGGCGACGACCTTCGGGTTGCTGAGCGACACGTCCATGCCGAGCCCGCCGACGCGGTCGGCCACGCGGCGCTCGTAGCGGAAGCCGCCGGAGCGCGCGCCCTGGCGCAGGAACTTCGGCAGGCCACCGCGGAACGTCTCGGGCGAGAACATGCTGTCCACGCGCTTGCGGGCTTCGCCGCCGGGCAGGCCGAGCACGCCGTCGCCGCCGGCCGCGCGTTCGAGCTGGCGCAGGGCCGCGTCGCGCAGCGATTCAGTGCCGGTAAAGGCCTCGACGTGCAGGAAGTTCGGCGGTGCCGCCGGCTTGGTGGTCAGCAGGTCGTCGATGGCCGGGACAGTGCCGGTCAAGTTCTTCACTTCAGGGTTGCCCGGAAGGAAGTCCTTCGGGTCCTTCTTGAGCGCCGAGCCGTCGTTGACCCACAGGTCGACCTTGCCGGAGATCTTCGGCAGCGCCGGGTCACCCGTCTTGGCCACAGTGGACACCTTGGGCGTCACGCGGAACGGCGACCCCGGCGTGAGGCGCTTCACCCACGGGCGGTTGCGGGTGTAGCTGGTGATCTCGACCTCGAACTCGACGTCGTGCTCGAAGACCTGCGCATCGGGACTGCCGCTCGTGCCGAAGGTCGTCGTGACGGTGGGACCACCGGAGTTCTTCCAGGTGGTCGCGTTGCTGTACTGCACCGGCACGACCGCGGGGCTCACGCTCACCTGTGTGAGCGGCGACGCTGTCGGGATGACCATGCGGCCTTCGAGCCCGAGCGACCAGCTCCTGTCCACCGCCGTGGCGCTGGACATCGACGGGCTGGTGGCGACGGAGCCCTTCACCGAGCGCCCCGTGGCTTGACCGAGGTGGCGGCCCGGCGAGAGCTTCGCCTTCACCGTCACGCTGAGGTACTCGTCGGTGAACAACCCGCGGCGCTTGAGCTGCACCGAGACGCCCGGACCGAGCAGACTGTCCATCTTGGACTTCAGCGCGGCGGGCGACAACGCCGCTGTGAGCTTGCGCAGGTTCGCCAGCCGTTCGCCGACGTCGCGGCTCGAGTCCGTGCGCGCGTCGCGGCCGCTGGCCCAGGCGGGCAGGAACCTCGCCATGCCGGGCCGGTCACGCAGCGCGGTTTCGATCTGCGCCTGCACCTTCGCGGCCGGGCTGAACGAGCCCGCGCGCACGTGCCCCGCCGCGGCGGCCGCGGCCAGGTACGGCGGCTCGTGCCGCGTGCTGCCCGCGTCGCTGAGCTTCGGGCGGGTGCCGTCCGGCACCGGCAGGCCCTGGGCCTTCGCTTCGGGCAGGCCCAGGCGGACGTACGCGGTGGCCGCCACGGTTTCCTTCTCTCCGCTGGAGGTGACGACGTCGACGTCGACCTTCACCTTGTAGAGCCCGATGTCGCCCTTCGCCTCGACCGTGTTCTTCGTGGTGACGCTCGTCCCGGCCGTCGCGGTCTCCGTCACCTTCGACGACACGGACCCGGTGACACCGACGAGCCCGCCGACCTTGCGCGGCAGGTAGGCACCGCCACCGACCGTGACCGCGAGGTCCACTCCGGACTTGGACGACGCTGCTGTGCTGCCGCCATTGACCGCCGAATCGTTGAACCGCAGCTCGGAATCGCCCGGCACCACGCCGACGAGCTCGACGTCCTTCGGCCGCGCCCGCAGCTGCACGGCGTCGCGGTGGCTGCCGTGGGGGCTGAGCAGGTCGTTCGACACGACCGGGCCGCCCTGCAGCGCGGTGCCCAGCACGCCTCGGATGCCGCCGCCGCTGACGAACTCCCGCAGCGCCGTGCGCCCCGGCGCACCGAACTTCGTGACCGACGGGTGCAGCAGCTTGCTGACCTTGTCGAACAGCCCCTGCTCGTCGAGCAGCACCGCCTCGGGCGTGAGGAGCTCGATGTTCTCCGCCCACTCGGCCTTCGGGTTCGCGGGTGTCTTCACCTCGTGGGGCTCGAGGTTGCCCAGGTCCTGCGACAGCAACAGCGACATCTGCCCGTCCACAGTGGAGCCGGCGAGGCTGCCGTCCTGGTTGGTCACCGTGATCGAGTAGGTGACCTTGACGTCGGCCTCGTCCACGTCGCCGGCCGACCGGATCACGCGCTGCTCGGTCCCGGTCACCGTGGACGTGTGCACCTGCGCGGCGGTCGCGAGCTGCACCGTCGGTGCCACGGACACGTAGGCGCCCGGCGGGATCAAAGCGAAGTACGAAGTGCCGATCGTCTTGGCGACGGTGTCGTTGCTCGCCTGGGCGTGTGTGGCCTGGTTCTGGTCGTTGACGTCGCCGATCGTCGGGTGTGGCTGCGTCGTGATGCCATCGGCGGTCACCGCGCCCAAATCGAGGTTCGCCTTGACGTGCACCTCGTACCACTTCTCGCCGACCCGCACCATCGACCGGCGTCCCGGACCGAGGAACGACTCGAACCCGGGGCCCTCCAGCGTCCCGGTGATCGCGTCCAGGCCCGCGATCGCCGGCGGGTTCGCGCGCCGGTCCATGCCGTGGACCAGCCGGGTGATGGTGGTGCCGACGTCCTGGACGCCCTGATGACCGGTGACGACGAGGGCACCGAGGGCCTGGCCGTCGCGGGCGTATTCGGGGAGGCGCTGGGTGAGGGGGCGGGTGTCGGGCTCGGCTTTTTTGTCCGGGTCTTTCTCGCCGGAGTCCTTGTTGCCGGAGTCCTTGTCGCCGGAGCCCTTTTCCTCGTCGTCTTTCGAGCCGCCGTCCTTCGGATCGCCGTCCGTGTCTTCGGTCAGGACGGTGCGGTCCTGCTCCGCTTCCTCGTCCACGGCGTCGTCGAAGAGCTTCTTCAGCTCCTGGTATTTGGCCTCGTACTCGGTGCCGTACTCGAACCGGTGGCCGTTGTCGGTCGTGACGAGCGGGCCGTGCTGATGTGACTCCTTGAGCCCCGACAGGCCCGACTTGTCGCCGAACTTGACGACGTTGCCGTCCCGGACGAAGTGGCTGTCGGCGTAGTACGAGGAGAAGTCCGCCTGGTAGTACTGGTGGAACTCGGTGAAGAGGTTGCGCACGTCCTCCGCTCGCACCGGTTTGCCGCCGGGCCCGCCGACGTCGTGCGCGAGCTTGGTGACGAAGTCGTACGCGGCCTTCGCGTCGATACCGCCCATGCCGCGGAAGTAGAAGCCGAACGGGTCGGCGTCGACCATCGCTCGCGCGATACGGAAGTCGCGTTCGGACTTCCACAGGCCCTCGTGTCGGTTCAGCTGCTCGACCGCGCCGCGGTGCTCCGGTTCGTTGTGGTGCTGCTGCTGTCCGTCACCGAACTGGTTCTTGGAGTTCTGCTTCTCCATGTCGTGGAACAGGATCGCCTTGGCGAGCGCGTCGCGCGAGACGAACCGGCCGGCGTCCTGTTCGCCGCGGGTCAGGCGCAGGTACTGGTTGAGCACCATCTGCGCGTGCTCGCCGAAGGTGTTCGGCTTGGTCGCCTTGTCGTCGATGCGGTAGCGGTTGTGCTTGCCTGCCACCGCCACGACCTCGTCGAACTTGCGCCGGAGCGACTCGTGGTAATCGGGGTTCGGCCCGTCGAGTTCCCGCACGAGGTGGTCGAGGATCCGCTCGGCGCCCCGGTGGTCGTCGGGTTTGCCGAGCTCGTCGCCGATCACAGTGTCGAGCCCGGCGCCGATGCGCTGGTGGCGCTCGAACTCGCCCCGCGGGTGCAGTTGCAGGTGGCCCTTCTCGGTGAATTCGCTGTACTCGTTGTCGAACGTCTTCGAGCCGACCGCCTTGGTGGTGGGGTCGTAGGTGTTCTCACGTGTGTTGAAGTCGGCCTTCACGCGCTTCTCGTCCGTGGCGATGGCCGCGCCGATCTCCGCCTGGGTGGCGTGGTGGGGAACCTTCGCCATGAATTCGTCGACTTCGTGCTGGGAGACCGGGGTGAAGGTGATCCCCTTGACGGTGTCGGGGTTGAGCACCTGGCCCGCCTGGTCGGCGAGGTGCCGGCGCTGGGCCTCGGTCGTGAACTTCAGCACGGGGTCCGTGTCGAGACTCGCCCGCACCTTGGCCGCCGCGTTCGCCAGGCCGTTCTCGAACTCGTGCTGGAGCTGATCCCGGTGGAGGCCGACCAGGTTCTTCGTCGTCACGTCGCAGACGGCTTCCGGCAAGACGCCCTCGGAGAGCCGGCGCTTCACCGTCTCCCGGTCGAAGCCGAGCCCCGACTCCTGGGCGTGCTTCTCGAGATCGGCGTTCTTGAGCGCGCTGGCCACCTCGGCCGCGACCGCGTCGGCGCGGTTGCCGGCGAAGTAGTTCTTCCTCGCTCCGGCGTTGTTCTTGAAACCGTCCTCGATCGCGGGAGAGAACTTCGCGTCGGTGATGGTGAACTGGTCCTTCACCGCCTTCTCGACGGCGGTGGTCAGCCGTTCCCTGAAGCCGCCGGGGCCCTCGACACCGCGGTTCGCACCGATCGAGTCCAGAGTGGACTTGGTGACCTGCTCGGCGGTGTTCTTCGCGATGGCGTCGACCAGCTTCCGGTCGGCCATCACCTGACGCATCTTCTCGAGTGATTCGATCTTGGCTTCGGGGGACACGTACTTCGTCACCGGGTGCGTGTGCAGCGCCCGGAACTCTTTGTTGACGACGTCCTTGAGCGTGCCGCCGATGTTCTTCGCCGCGGTCACGACCGCGGTGCGCACGGTGTTCCCGTCCAGCGCCACCGTGTCCGGCCCGCGGTCGAGGTCCGCACCGAGCGTGTCCGCGATCCCGTCGGTGAGCTGTTTGATCACCGAACCGGACGGGCCGCGCGTGTTGAGGAAGACGTTCAGGTCCTGCTCGCGCTGCTCACGCGTACTCGGTTCGGCGTGTTTGCTCTTGCCGCCCTTGTCGGCCGGGATCGAGTAAGCCGCCGGGGCGGAGTAGGCGTCCTGCTTCGGCCCGCCCTTCAGCTCGAGGTGCGTGTGGTACAGCTCGGAAAGCTTCTTCGCGAGCGCGCGCAGGTTCTCGGGGTCGTTGCGGAAGTACTTGCGGTCCTCGCCCTTGTCCTTTGTCCACTCGAACCACGGGTCGTTGTCCTTGCCGAGCTCGTCGGATCGGAAGTTCGGCGGCAGCCCGAGCCGCGTGTGCAGGTCGGCGATGTCCTCGCGGCGCCCGGCCAGGTGCGGCAGTTCGTAGTTCTGGTTCGCGGAGTACGTGACGAGCGAGCCCTTGAGCGCGTTCTTCTGCATTTCCTCGAAGTGCCGGCCGCGCAGGCCGAACTGGTTCACGTCACCGGTCTGGTCCACGTTCATCGCGAGCGTGTTGTCCTGCGACAGCGCCTCGACCGTCGCTTCTTTGCTGACCTTGGTGAACGTGTCGATCGGCACGAGGAACGACCGCAGGACCGGCTGCATCCCCGGCTTGAGGTTCGGGTCCGTTTCGTACTTCGACGTCCACTGCACCGCGCGCATCGGGCGGCCACCGCCGACCCAGAAGATGCCGCCCTTGCTACCCGAGAACGGCGTGACTTTACCGTCGGGGTCCTGATGGACGTCCTTGTGCTCCGAGTCCGACTGTGCCGGGTTGAGCACGGCAGTGTACATCCGCACGTAGTGCTCGCCGCGGATCGTCTCGACCTCGAACTCGCCGCGGTGCAGAACCTTGCGCTTCTCCTTGTCGAACTGTTGTCCCCGCTTCACGTCCTTCTTGTCCAGCAGCGCGGTGGGCCCCGGGTAGCTGACCTTGGCGCGTCCGATGTGGACGTTTTCCTTCGTGCCGAGGTAGGTGTCATGTCCGTCCACAGTGGTCTTGACGACGTGCACCGGGCGGCCGGTCTCGGGCCCGTGGCTCGTCCAGGAGCCGTCGGGGTTGAGCACGTGCACGCGAACGCCGCCGGCGGCGGCGAGGGCGTCGGGGTCGGTTTGCGTGCGGGCTTTGTCGAGGTCGGCGGTGATGCGCGCATGCTCGCGGGGCGCGTCCTCCGAGATGCTGGCGCGCACCGCGAGGTGGAAGTTGCCGGGCCCGTGGGAGCCGACGTACACACCCTCCAGGCCGTGGGTACCGAGCAGCTCGTGCTGCGCCGGGCCGAAGACGTCGCGCGCGACGGTGGATCCCGGCTCGGCGGGGACGTCCTTGCCGTTGATCACGACCGACTGGTTCGGCGCCTCCTCCGGGGTGTGCAGGTTCGTCCGTGGCGAAGGATCCTGAGTGGACGGTGGTGGCCGGTACGGGCGGTTCGGTTTGGCGTCGGGGTCGCCGAGGTGATGGTCGTGGATGACGGCCTGGCGGGAGAGGTCCTCGATATTCGCCAGGTTGTCGTCGGTCAGCGACGAGTCGGTCCAGGCGTCGCGGCCCATGACGCCGATCTGGTCGGTGCGGTTGAACAGCAGCGTGGTGTTCCGGTAGCCCTCGCCGAGGCCGATGAAGTGCATGATCTCGTGGGTGAGACCCGTGGCGTTGTCGTTGACGTCCCAGTTGGTCTGGTCGGTCCGCGGCGTGCCCTTGTCCTTGGTGGAGTCGTGGATGTTGACCGGGACGCCGCGCGACGGGTCGGACGTCCAGCTGTCGTCGGCCGGATCGTTGGTGGCGTTGGCGTCGATCCGCACGTGGAGCTGGTCGCCGCCGGGCAGGGTGTAGTGCTGGTTGACGGTGTTGTCGAGGTGGTTCTGCAGGTCCTGCGCGAGCTTGTTGCGCGCGCTTACCGACACGGAACGCGTCGACGACGTGAGCTCGAGCAGCACGGTGAACTCCCGCACCCACACCCCCGGCGCCACCTCGAAGCGGCGCACGTCGTACCGGATGTGCGTCGCGGCGCCCTCGAGCCGGCCCCCCTTGAGCCCATCGCCGTCGAACTGCCGCGCGATCGTCTTCTTCGGGTCGAACCGCTCAAGCACCAACCGCGCCGACGGCGCCGTCTCGCGCCGGTTGCCCCACTCCTGCGGCCCGGGCAACCGCTTCGGCGACCGGCCCGGGTTCGCCCGGGCGTCGCGCCACCCGTCCGGCTTCGGCGGCGCGTGGGAGGCCGAGAACCGCCCCGGCGGCGGGCCGGTGGGGATCGGGTCGGTGCCGGTCGTGTGCTTGTCGAGGTGCTCGGTCGGGCGCCCGCGGCGTGTGTCGACCGGGGGTTTGGGAGCCGGGGTGGGCTCGGTGTTGATGCTGGTCTCGGGGTCGAGGTTCGTGGTGGTCTTGAGCTTGCGGCCGGGGAATTCAGCCGGCTGCCCGCGGCCGGTCTTGACCGTGCGTGAAAACGCCGGGGCGGGGCCGGTTTTGGTGCTGGTCTTGGGGCTGGGATTCGGGCCGGGATTCGTGGTGGCGTTGGTGTCGGGGTTCGTGCCAGTCCTCGTGTCGCTGGCCACCTCGGTGGGAATACCGGTCTTGACCGTGCGAGGCGGAGCTGGAACCGGGTCGGACTCGCTGCTGGTCTTCGGATCGGCCTTCGAGGCGGTCGCGGGGTCGATGGTGAGCTTCGGGTCGACGTTCGTGCCGGTCTTCGGGTCGCTGCTGGCGTCCGTGTTGCGCGCCGGTTGAGGGGTGACCTTAGTGTCGACGTTCGTCGCCGGAGTGGAGGTTGCCTTCGGGTTGGGGGCGGGCATCGGCTCCGTGCTGGGCGCGGGCGTCGGTGTGGTGTCGATCTTCGGTGCTGGTGTCGGGGTGGAGGTCGGCTTGGCGTCGGAGGTCGTCGCCGGGTCTGACTTCGCAGAGGTGTCGGCCTTCGTCCCGCTGGCGGTCTTCGGTGCCGGATTCGGCGAAGCGGTGTGGGTTGCCGACGCGGCTGTGGGCGAGACGATGGTGTTCGGCGCGGGCGGTATCGCGGCAGGAGTGTTGCGGGGAGTCACGGTCGGACCGTCGCCACTGGTGCTCGGGCTCGCCGAGATGTTCGCCCCAGGCCCCGACGTCGCCTTGACCCCACCCACGCTCCCCGCCACCGGCGGGGGCACCGACTTGGCGGGCGTCGGGCCGGCGGTGGCAGCAGGGACGTTGTTGGCGCCCGTATCAGTGTTCAAGGATGAGTTGGCGTTCTGATTTCCGCCCAACTTCGGGTTCGAGCCGGTGTTGGCGGTGGTGGTGTTGATGTTCGAACTTGCGGTGCCGTTCGGACTGGTGTTCGTATTCGAACTTGCTGTGGGATTGGTGCTCGAGTTCGCCGGGCCGTTGGACCCAGCAGTGACGTTCCGACCGGCGGTGATGTTCGGCCCGCCGAGGGTGTTCGCTTTCGAACCCTCAGCGGTGTTCGAGTTCGCCGTACCGTTGGACCCGGCGGCGGCATTCAGTCCGGCGGAGGTGTTCGTATTCGAACTTGCAGTGGTGTTCGGACCGGCGGTGGTACCGGTGTTGGTTTTTGATTCGCCGGTGTCGGTCCTCGCGGTGTTCGAGCTCGGACCGGCGGAGGTGTTCGGAGCACCCATGCTGTTCGTATTCGAACCTGCGGTGGTGTTCAAACGGCCGGTGGGACCGATGCTGGTGTTGGGGTTCGCGCTGGTATTCGAGATGGTGGTGTTGGTGTTCTGGTTGCCACCGAAACCTGGCAGGCCGGGGTCGTCCTGGGAGCTCGAGGCGCGTGGGGGCGTGGCCGAATGATCCTCAGCCGACACGGGCGGCGGCGTGGCAGAGTAGTCGCCCCCAGCGGCCGGCGCAGGCGTCACGTCGCTGCTATTGCCGATCGGCGACGGAACGGGTCCACCCGTGTTCACCGAGCTCGCCGCCGGCGGCGGAGCTGAAGTGTTCCCGGTGTTCGCACCGTTGTCGTTCATGCCAGTGTTGTTCAAACCGGTGCTATTCGCACCAGCGTTGGCACCAATGTTGCCAGTACTGGTGCTATTCGAACTAACGTTGGTGCCGGTGTTACCAGCCCCGGCGCTTTTCACGCTGATGTTGTTAGTGTCGTTATTGCCGGCACCGGCGTTATTCGCACCGACGTTGGTGACGGTACTCCCAGAACCGATGTTATTCGCGCCGATACTGTCGGCGCCAGCATGGTTAACGCCAGAATTTTTGGCCCCAGCGCCACCAAACATGGTGTTATTCGCACCGTTGTTGGTGCCGATGTTACCGGGACCGGTGTCGTCCGCGCCGGTGTTGTTGGCGCCGATGGCGTTGGTCGCGGTGTTCGAGGCGGGGCCGGTGGTGGTGTTCGTGTTCGAGTCATGGGTTCCGGTGTTGCCAGCGTTAGTGCTGGTGCTGATGCTGTTCGCGCCGGTGTTGTGGGCGCCGATGGCGTTGGTCGCGGTGTTCGGGCCGGAGCTGGTGGTGTTCGTGTTCGAGTTGCCGGTTCCGATGTTGCCGGTGTTGATGTTGCCGGTGTTGGTGTTGCCGGTGTTGGTGTTGCCGGTGTTGGTGTTGCCGGTCGAACTGTTGTTGTTGGAGCCCGTGTGTGGATTGCCACCGCCGGTGGTGTTCGCGCCCGAGTCGTCATTCGCCGTGTTCGGGTTTGCTGTCGTGCCGGTGTTGTCAGTGCCGGGGTTGGTGTTCGTGTCGGCGCTGGTCGAGCCGCCGGTCGGGCCGGTGTTGCCTGCGCCGGAGGTCGAGTTGCTGGCCGAACCTGAATTGCCGGGCGTGGTGGTGCCGGTGAGGCCGGCGTTGGCATTGGAGTTGTCAGCGCCGGTGTTGGTGGAGTTGTCGCCGTTGGAGTTGGGGGCTCCGGCGTGGCCGCCGAAGTTCGTGGCGCCGTCTGTGTTCGCGCCGATACCCGAGTTCGCACCGCCGCTGGAGTTCGCTCCGCTCGTGTCTGCGCCTGCACCAGAGTTCACTCCGCCGCCGGTGTTTGCTCCTGTGTCGCCGCCCGTGTTCACGCCGCCGCCGGTGTTCACGCCGCCGCCAGTGTTCGCGACGCCGCCAGCACTGTTGCTGCCGTTGTTGGCGCCGCCGGTGTTCACGCCGCCGCCAGTGTTCGCGACGCCGCCAGCACTGTTGCTGCCGTTGTTGGCGCCGCCGGTGTTCACGCCGCCGCCAGTGTTCGCGACGCCGCCAGCACTGTTGCTGCCGTTGTTGGCGGCGCTGTTGTCGCTGCCGTTGTTGCCGGCGGCGCTGTTGTTGGCGGCGGCGCCGTTGTTCACGCCACTGCCATTGTTCAGGCCGCCGGTGTTGTTGGCGCCACTGCTGTTGTTCGCGCCGTCACCATTGTTGGCGCCGCCACCTGAGCCGCCGGCAGCACCGGCAGCGCCGGCAGCGCCGGTTCCGCCCTCAGCGCCGGTGCCACCACTCGCCCCGGCAGCAGGCGGCGGAGGCACCGACAGCTTGACGTTCGAATTCCCCAACCCGTTGACATCCCCCAGCTCACCCGCGCCATTCGGCGCCTTCGCCGTGGGGCCGTCCCCGCCGGTGAGCTTGTCGTGGAGGTGCTGGCCGGCGTGGTGGGCGCCGTGGGTGGCGGCGCCGGACAGGCCGCCGTTGACGGCGCCCCAGCCGAGGCTGTCGGTGTCGCCGCCGAAGAGGGCGGCGCCGGCGCCGCCGACGACGACCTCGGTGGTCGCTTCGTTGGCGGCGGCGCCGAAGACGTTCTTGCCGAACTTCGTGTCGAGCTTGCCGTCGAACTTGTTCAGCGCGCCGTGGAAATTGTGGGCGAACGCGCCGCCGATGCCACCCAGCACGCCGGACTGCCAGATGTCCTTGCCGTCGAGGCCGTGGCGGTTGCCCTGCGCGATCTGGATGATCTGCGCGAGCATCTCCTCCGCGATCTCCTCCGCCGCTTCCTCCGCGGTGGCCATCGCGAGGTGCGCGGCGAGGTTCATCAGGCGCTGCATGAGCGTCCGCTCGATCTCGACGATCGCCGTGCGCCCCATCGCGAAGATCTCCGGCACGAGCGGCATCGTGAACGGGTTCGACAGCGCCCAGAGGATGTCGGCCGCCGTGACCGCGATCGCGATCAGCATGCTGTACTTGGACTTCTCGACGTCCAGCGCCTGCTGCCGCAACGCCTGCGCCTGAGCCTGCGCGCTCGCGATGAACTGCTCGCCCATCGTGCCCAGCTTCGCAGCGAAATCGAGGAAGTTCTTCTGCACGTCGCCGCCGACGTTCGCCGCCACGCGCTCCGCCAGCTGGTTGAAGCCGGTGCCGGCGTCGGCGATGCGCTGGGCGACGTCGTCCCACTCGTCGGCCAGCGCGCGCATCGCGTCCTCGTCGCCCTGCGGCCAGGCGTCGCCCGCGATGATGTAGAAGATCCAGTTCAGGCTCGGATCCACCATCAGGCTCATCGCGGGTTCACCTCCTCCACGGGCACCGAAACGCTAGAGACTCACTTCGCCGGCTTCTGCGGCGTCTGCCTTTCCAACGGGTGGAACGTCTCCGGCTGCAACGGCGTGCCAGCACCACCACCGGCGTCCACGTTGAGCTGCGAAAAAGCCGTCCACAGCTGCGAAGCCGCCCTCGTCGCGGCCTCGTCGACGTCGCGGAACGAGTCGGCCGTGTCCCGCACCGCGCCCGCCGTGCCGTCCACCGCCTTGGCCCACGCGTCGACGCCGGTGAAGATCTTGCCCACGGCCTCGAGGTGCACGTTGGCGAAGTTCTTCCCGTTCTTGTCGTCCCCCGTCGCGGCCAGGACCCGGCCCGGCTGCGCCAGGTCGTGGATGCGCTGCGCGAGGTTGTGCAGCTCACCCGCCTTCTGGGTGAATCCGCTCGAGCTGCTGGTGAGCCCGTCGGCGTCCACGAAGAACTCGTCGCTCACGACTCCTCCATTCCGGGCACCCGTCCCGAGAACAGCGACCGCACGTCCACGCGGCCGTTCATCAGGTCCAGCGCGTTCAGCCCCGGCGGCAGCATCGGCGCCAGCGCCTCGGCCGACGCGGCGATCGACTTCTGCCGCGCCTCCTCCACGGTCTTCACGATCACCGACGCCAGCTCGGCCGGCGCCATCCGCTTGTACGCGGGGGTGGGGAACGAGAGGTCCGTCAGCTCGCCGGTGCGCGACACCGTCGCGGTCACCTCGCGCCGCGCCGACGTGACCGTGGTGGTGAGCGCCTCGACCTGCTTGCGGGTGTCGTCATAGCGCTGACGTTGCCGCTGGTACGCCCCGAGTGCTTCTTCCAACATCTTCTGGTACGGCGCGTTCATCGATTACCTCCTACCTCAGCCGACCGTCGCCAGGCCGGGGCCCAGCGCCAGCGCTCCGGTCTCGGGCGGACGGATGCCACGCAGATCGGCCGCCGCGAGCGTGCGCGACGCCGCCGCGATCGACAGCGTCCGCGCGAGTTCGTGAGCCGCGTGCACGGTGTGCTCCGACGCCGTTGCCAGCTCGTGGGCCAGCGCATCGCGGACGTCGCCGGGCACGTCGTGGCCCCGGCGCACCAGCAGCCGCACGGCGACCTCGGCCATTTCGTCCACTGTGTACTCGCCGAGTTCCCAGCCGACGGTGAACGAGTTCCGCAGTGAAGGCACCAGCCCCAGCAAGTCCGCCACGCGCCGCGTCTCACCGGTCAGCACCACGACCGGGTCGGCCGGGCGCCGCGTCACCGCCTCCGCGACGGCCTCCACGACCTCGGCACCCGAGCTGTGCGGCGCGATCTCCCAGGCACCGTCCACATCGAGCACCAGCACCCCACCGCTCGCGTCGTCCAGCGCTGTGCGCACGAGGTGCTCGGCCTGCCCCGGCCAGCGCGGGTACAGGTCCGTGGCCACGGAGCAGCGCACGAGCTGCCCGACGCTCACGAGCCCCAGCTCGGCCAGGCTCAGCGCGTAGAGCTTCGCGAACTCGGCCCGCCCGGAGCCGCGTTCGCCGCTGATCACGAGGTTCGCCAGGTGTCCCAACGGCTGGCGCTCCTGCTTGAGCGCGCCGAGCCGTACGAGCTGGGCCCGCGCGCTCTCCCGGACAGACAGCTGGCCGACGAGGTTGCGCAGCCGGTTCCAGCCGGTGCTCGCGCCGACCGCTGCCTGGGGGTCCGACCCCACCGAGACGGCCGAGGCAGCCGCCGCCGGCAGCTGCGAAAGCTCCGCGCGCAGGTCGTCGGCCGTGAGCCGGTTGAGTTCCGAATCCTTCGACGGTGGGTGCAGGGCCAGCCGCGACGCCTGGTTGTTCACCATGGCCTCGAACAGTTTGCGGGCCACGCGGCCGTTGCCGAACGTCGAATCCTTCGGCACCCGCTCGAAGTACGCGCGCAGCGCGCCGATCGCGTCGTCGGTCAGCTCGTAGTAGTGCTTGCGCGTGAGGCCCGTGGTGATGGTGACGAGTTCGTCGACGCTGTAGTTCGGGAACTCGATCGTGCGCGTGAACCGCGACGCCAGACCGGGGTTCGACTGCAGGAACTGCTCCATCTGCTCGGAGTAGCCCGCGACGATCACGACCAGCGAGTCGCGCTGGTCTTCCATGATCTTCATCAGCGCGTCGATGGCTTCCTGGCCGAAGTCCGGACCGGACCCGCCCGTGCCCGCGGCCAGCGTGTACGCCTCGTCGATGAACAGCACGCCGCCGATGGCCTTCTCGACCACCTCGGTGGTCTTGATCGCCGTAGAACCGATGTACTGGCCCACCAAGTCCTGGCGCGCGACCTCGATCATGTGGCCCTTCGACAGGATGCCCAGTTCCGCGAGCACCGTGCCGTAGAGCCGCGCGACCGTCGTCTTACCGGTACCCGGCGGGCCCGCGAACACGAGGTGGCGGCTCATCGGTGGCATCGGCAGACCCATGCGCTCGCGCATCTGGGACATCTTGATGAGGTTGATGAGGCCCGTGACCTCCTTCTTCACCCCCGTGAGCCCCACCAGCGACTCGAGTTCGCCCAGCGACCCGTCGAGCACCTCGCCCGCGGCGTCGCTCACTGTCTGCTCGGCCGGCTGGTCCGGGATCGCGGGTAACGCGGAGAGGGCAGCCGCCGGTTCGGCGCGCACCTGGTCGGTGCTCACGTTCTCGACGCTCGCCTGGTCGCCCTCGAGCCGGCGCACGGGCTCGCCGCCCGCGTCGTTGACCACGCAGTCGCGGATCGTCACCGGCTCGCGCGTGTCCACGCGGAACCCGTCCTCACCCGCGCCGAGCACCTCGCACTCGACGAGCGACGCGCGGGAACCGTCCTGGAGCACCACACCGTTGCGCCGGGCACTGCGCACCCGGCAGCGCGAAGCGGTGAGCACGGCGCCGGGTGCGACGGTGATCCCGTCGGTGTCGGGCTCGGCGATTTCGCAGTCCTGCAACGAGTTCTCGGCCGAGCCCGCGACCTTCAGGCCGCCGCCGCGCACGAGTACGGAGGTGAGCGACGACGGCGCGCTCGCCGCCAGCACCACGGCGTGCTCGGCGCTGGAGCCCACGCGGATGTCGGACACGGTCAGGCGCGCCGACTCCGTCACGTCCAGGCCGGGTTCGCGGCCGGTCTCGACCGACGCGTCGGCCAGCTCCAGTCGCGACTGTCCGGAAAGGACGATCCCAGGTCCGCTGTCGGCATTGAGCCGAAGGCCGTTGATCGTCACGGCCGAGTCGGCGCTGACCACGACGGCGGTCTGCGTGGAGCCGCGCACGGTCGCCCGTTCGAACTTCGGCGTCGCCTCGCCGTCCACGAGGATCGCGACGGGTGAGCCCTCGAACGTGCAGTCCACGAACTGCGGCGCCGCGTTCGCCGTCGCCTGCACGGCGTTGCGCTCCGCGCCGGAGAACACGCATTCGCGCAGCAGCGGCGCCGCCGAGCCGGCCACGTGCGCGGCCTGCATGGGCGCGGACAGGAACTGCGAGCCTGCCACGGAGACACGGCCCTGGCTGGTGAGGTAGAGGTCGACGTTGGCGCTCTCGTGCACGGTCAGTCCGGTGATCGTCGCGCGGCCCTGCTGCTCCACGACCATCGCGGGCTTCTGCGCGCCGGTGACCTCGCAGTTCTCGACGACCGCGACAGCCTCGCCGTTCACGCAGATCCCGTTGCCCTGCGGGCGGCGCACCGCGCAGCGGCGCAGCACCACGGACCCGACCTCGGCCACCACGATCCCCGACGACGCGGCGTCGGTGATCTCCGTGTCCTCGATCGTGCTCTGCGCGGGCGACGCGACGACCACACCGGCCCCCGCCGAGCTCGTGACGGTGCAGCCGCGCAGCGCGAGCCGGCCCTGCAGCCGCGCGAGCAGCGTCGCCCACGAAGCGCCGGCGATCCGGCAGTCGTCGAGCGCCGCCTCACCGCGCACGACGTCGACGGTCACAAGGTTCGCGTCGGTGCTGGTGAGCGTGAACCCGCGCAGCTGCACCGCTTCGGCGTTGGCGACGAGCACACTGCCCTCGCTCGCCACGACCTCGACGGTGCCCGCACCCTGCTCGGCGACCAGCGACACCATGCGGTCCACCACGAGGCTCTCCTCGTAGCGGCCCGGGTGCACGCTGATCGTCGCCCCCGGCTGCGCCTGCGCCAGCGCGGCGCCGATCGTCGGGTACGCTCCCGCCCGATCACCGCCGACCACGAGCAACTGTCGGTTCATCGAATCCGCCTCTCCACCCTCAGACCAGTCCCGGGAGCGCCCCGAACCGCGGCGCGGCCACCTCGTCGATCGGCGCCCGGCCGTCGGCCTCGGCCCACACCTCGAGCTCCCGGCGCAGCGACACCAGCCCCAGTTCGTCGAGCGAGATCCGGTCGGACGCGACCTTGCCCGTCTCGTCCACCTCGCTCGACGTCAGTTCCCGCAGCAGCACCAGCCCGCGCGCGCCCTCGGCGGGTTCGCGCAGCTCCAGCACCTTGAAACTCGTGCCGGGCACGAACAGCGCACGGTTCTCCACCCCGCCCTGGGCGGGTTCCAGCAGCTTCGTGCGCCGCGCCGTGATCGACCAGACCAGCACGTCGGTGTCACCCTCCAGAGTGGATGTCGGTCGCGTGAGCGTGTTGAGGAAACCCCACTCGGTCACGACCTTCTTCGACCGGTACAGCTCCCACTCGCCGTGGGCCAGGTTCGCCGCGAACGTCGCCGGCCCCCGGTGCGACGGCAGCCGGCTCAGGCCCGCCACCACGCAGCGCGCGATCGGCACGTGCGGGCCGTTGGCGCCGGTGCGCAGGCCGCCGTCGATGGCCGCGCCCTGCACCGACAGGTACAGCTGCACGGCCACCGCGTCGGTCAGCACCTCGGCCGTCGAGGTCGACAGCGCGCCCTGGAAGCCGGGGTGCTCGGACAGGATCCGCGCGGCAGCGTTGGACATCAGGCCGTATTCGGAGCCGAGGGACTTGCGCAGCCACTCGCGTTCCTTCTCGACGCCGCGCTTCGGGAGCAGGGCCGTCGCTTCGGGACCGGGGGTGGGCTGGAGGCGCGCTTCGCCCTTCCCGACCGGCAGCGGCTCCGCGGTCGGCTCGGTGAACTCCGGTTGCGCTGGCTTTTCGGGCGCCGTGGGAGCATCCGGGCCCGCCACGCTCGGCGCATCCACAGTGGACGCGACCGGCGATACTCCGGCCGGCGGCGTCGCGGCGGGCGGCATGCCCACAGGGGCCGGCGGGGTCACGGGCCCACCACCGGGCAGCGGCGGCATCCCGGCCGGCGGCGCGGCGGGCGGGATCGGCGCGGCGGAACGACCGAACCCGGCCGACGGAACAGCAGGCGGCACCGAAGCACCCGGATCGGCGAATCCGCCCGGCGCTGCGGGTTCGGCCCCGCCGAATCCGACCGACGGCGTGGTCGCGATGTTCTGCTGCGGGGACTTCTCCGCCGCGGGACCTTCCACACCAGACGGAGGCATGCCCGGCGGAACCGGCGCGACCGGACCGACGAACCCCCCGGCTCCAGCGCCGCCGAACCCGACCGAACGCGTGGCCGGACCGTTCTGCAGCGGGGACTTCTCCGCCACGGGGGCATCCACACCAGCCGGAGGCAAACCCGGTGGATCCGGCGCAACCGGACCGACGAACCCCCCGGCTCCAGCGCCGCCGAACCCGACCGAACGCGTGGCCGGACCGTTCTGCAGCGGGGACTTCTCCGCCACGGGACCTTCCACACCAGCCGGAGGCAAACCCGGTGGAACCGGCGCGGCCGGACCGGCGAAGCCGGCCGAAACCGGCCCGACGCCGAGGCCGCGGTGGCCGACCGCAGCACCCGGCTGCTCGCGGTCAACGGCACTTGGGCCGTTCTGCTGCTGAGGCTTCTCCTCCTCCGAGCCCGCGAGCGCCTCCGGCGTCTCGGGCTCCACGTCGACCGGTGCCTGAGGCGCCTCCGGACCCGCCGCGTTCACCGGCCCGGCGTGGCGGCCGCCGGGGGTGCCAGGCGCCCCCGCGAGGTCCGCGGAGGGCGGGACCAGCGGCGGCCGCGCCGACGTGATCGTGATCGGCGCGTTGACGGTGGCGAGCGCCTTCGGCAGGCCGAGGCCCGGGTCGAGGCGCTGCGTGATCGTGGGCTCGGAGCGCAACATGGCCGGCTCCGGCGTGGCCTCGACCTCGAGCTCTGTGGCCGGCCGGTAGCCACGCGGGACGACGACCTCCGTCGGAAGCGGGGCGGCCACTGCGAGGGCCGGGTCGCCCTGGCCGATCTCGGCGAGGGCCTTGCTGGAGACCTGGCTGCGCGAGCGTTCGGCGAGCAGCGCGGTCGCCGGCAGGACCCGGCTCATGCGGCGCGTGTGCTCGTCGAGCCGGCCCAGCAGGTCTTCGGCCAGCGTCCGCATGCGGACGACGGACTCTTCACCCTCGGCGTCGAACGTGAGGTTGTTGATGGAATTGTCCAGCGTCGTCGCGCGCACGGCGGGAAGGACGCGGCCCTCGTGCGGCGAACGCACCAGCAGGCCCGACTGCACGACCTCGATCACGGCGTCCGGCGAGTACCAGTAGACGGCGGGCGCGATCTCCTTGAGCCCGTGGATCGGCGCCCGGTGGCTGATCAGCCGCGGCAGCGGGGCGGGTGCGCCCTGTGCCACGCGCGGCTGGTAGCCGATCTCGCGAGCGAAGGTGGTCCAGCCGAGGCGGCCGTCGAAGAGCACGGTGCGCACGTCGAGCAGCTGGGCCGAGCCGACGGGCAGGCCGTTGTAGAACGCGACCTCCTTGCCCAGCAGGTCGGCCAGTGCCTGGCCCAGCGTCGTCCCGGCGGGCACGGACATGGGGCCGTACTGGACGAAGCGGGCGTTCGCGCGGACGTTCTCGGGCAGGCGCACCCACAGGCGGGCCGCGTCGTCGAGCGTCAGGGGCGGGCAGCCGGGGCAGCCGAGCACGATGGTCATCGTGTCGTGCTGCGCGGGCAGGCCCTTGACCAGCGCGCCGCGGTGCGCGCGCTGCTGCTGGTCGAAGCCGACCGGACGCACCCACAGCCCGCCGGGTAGCGGTTCGGCGACACCGCGCGAGCTGGTGGACGTGAGTTCCGCCGTGAGGCCGGAATCCCACGCCGGGCGCGGGAAGCGCTTGGCCTCCCACTTGGGCGGGCGGCCCGGCTGGAACTTCACCCAGCCGCTGCCGCGTCCGGAGTGGACGAACAGGGCGCCGCCGGCGCTCGGGATCACGGAACCGTCGGGCGCGACGACCGTGCGGTTGATGCGCTCCGACAGCCATTGCCCGGCGAGCGCCGACGTCTCGCGCGAACGCCCGCCGATCACGAGCCGCACGCCGCGGCGGCGGCGCGGCAGGACCTTCGCCACCGACTCCCACAGCGCGATCGGCGAGTCGACCGGCAGGTCGACGACCACCAGGTCGTGCTCGGTGTCGGCCGCCACGCCGAGCGCCAGCGCCTGGGCCTCGTCGGTCATCCCGGACGCGGGGTGGACGACGAGCGCGTTCCCGACGGTCTGCTTGTCGAGGGTGGTGCCTGAAGCACCGGTCCCGCGACGCACGAGCGAGAGGTCCATGTTCACCTTCGTCCTTCCTGGCGGCCCGCGCCGGCCCTGACGGTCATGTCCACTGTGGTCGGTTCAGGTCACCTGGCGCACGGTGTGCTGGGGCCCACCGGGCACCCCTGCCGGCGCGGACGGCGCACCGCCGCCGGTGTGGTGGGCGATCAGGCCGTAGACGAAGAACCCGACCGCGATCAGCAGTGCCAGCACGACCCCGACCAGCAGGCCCGTCCAGGCCCGCTTCGCCGGGACGTCGAGATGACTCGCGTCACCGAGCACGAGCGCCGACGTCATCCGTCCGATGAGGAATGAGTACGCCTCGACGTGGTCTTTCTGCGTCTGCACCACTTCAGCTCACCCCGTTCACGCCGTGAGCCCGACGGCCCAGCCGTAGACCCCGTAGAGCTGCAACAGGATCGGGATCACCGCCACCGCGCTCAACGTCTCGGTCCAGTTGGCGAGGTGGCCCCAGATCGGCAGCAGGCGGCGCGGCGGCGGCCGCAGCATCGCCAGCACCAGCAGGAAGAACACCAGGATCAGCCCGGCGGCCGCGCTCCCGCGCCAGCTGGGCTCGAGCGGTGCGATCAGCGACAATGCGAGCAGCACCAGTCCGATCGAACCGGCAGCCGCCAGCGGCACCCGCTGCCACGCGCCGAGCAGCGCGCGCGAGCGCATCAACACGGCCGCGGACACCAGGAACGCCAGCAGCTTCGGGAACAGGTCCTGCTCGGCCAGGAACGCGAACGCGCAGGTGAACACCACCGCCGACGCGATCGAGAAGATCGTGAGGTACCCGTCGGCGTAGCCGGTCTGCTTCACCATCTGCTCGGCGGGCGCGGGCTCGATGTCGTACTGCAGCTCGGCGGCCGTGCGCGGCAGCTGCGGCCCGCGGATGCGCGCGAACCGGATGCCGACGCGCGGCGCGAACACCATGAATCCGATGAGGACGGTCGAGGTGAGCCCGGCCGTCTGCACCGTGGTGAACCCGGCGCCGAGGTGCAGCCACATCGCGATCGCACCGGCGACGCCGATGGCCACGACCGTGCCGAACGGCACGAACGGCAGGCCGGGGGACCAGGCGGCGCGCCCGCCGATCAGCAGGCCGCCCGCGAGGGCGAAGGTCAGCGAGCCGACGAGGACCGGCGCGCCCTGCAAGTCGAACGCCGCGTCGAGCCCCGCCACGCCGATGGCTCCGGCGACGCCCGTGAAACCGCAGCCGCCGAGCCCGAGCAGCAGGAGCAGCGCCTGGTCGTCCGATCGGACGCCGCACGCCACCGCGGCCACGAGCAGCCCGAGCGCGACGACCGCTGACCCGATCGACGAAAGACCAGGCGAGCCGGGCATGAGCAGCACCCACGCCAGCACGAGCTGCGCGAAGATCGCGAAGCCGAGAAACAGCCAGCGGTTGAACTCGGGCTTCCACCGGCCCGGCTGCCGGCTCACGGCCGTGGCCATGCCGTCGGCGATGTCGTCGAAGTCCAGCTCCGGCAACGGATCCTGGCGGGGTCGCAGGTGGAACTCCTCGCCCTCCTTCCAGTCCAGCGACTCCGGCGTGCCCGCCGCGTCGAGCGGCGCTTCGCCGAGGCGCTGCAGCACCCACGTGTCGGCGAGGTCCTCGCGGCCGCCGGTGTGGCGCAGCAGCACCGGGAGCAGGCTCGTGAGCGGCACCGACAGCGGCACGGCCAGATCGGCGCGGCCCTGCGGCCCGTACACCGTGATGCGGCAGAGCTCGCCCTGCATGGTCGTCAACGGCCGCTCCTTCCAGCAGCGTCGGTAAACGTCTCGATAACTGTCCTCACCGGAGCCCGCCCACCAGTTGCTGTTGCTCGGCTTCCGCGCCCTGCGGCACGTAACCGGTCTGCATGAGCTTCACGCCGCGGCGGGTGACCAGCTGCGCCCGGCCGGCGGGCAGGGTGCGCGGCGCGGCCTCGCCCAGGAACTTGCCCTCCTCCTTGGGGTAGGAGAAGACGACGCCCGGACTGCCGAGCTCCCACAGGCGGCGGATGACCGGGTCGGCCATCGCCCGCATCGCACCGGAGGTGCTGCGCGCCACGACGAGGTGGAAGCTGATGTAGGACCCCTGGGCCAGCAGCGACAGCAGCGGGTCGAGCGGCGAGCCGAGGCCGGTGGTGAGCAGCTGGTAGTCGTCGACCACGAAGAACAGCCGCGGGCCGGTCCACCAGTCGCGGCGCTTGAGCCGCTCGGCGGTGATGGACTGGTCGGGCACCCGCGGGGTCATCGACACGCTCGCCTGGTTCGCCAGCTGCTGCAACGCTTCCGTGGTGGTGGCGTAGCCGACGCGGTAGGCCTCCGGGACCTCCGTGTCGAGGGTTCGGCTGGGGTCGGCGAGCACGATCTTCGCCTCGCTCGGCTGGTAGCGCGCCACCACCGAGCGCAGGATCAGCCGCAGCAGGTTGGTCTTGCCCGTTTCGGTGTCGCCGAACGCCAGCAGGTGCGGGGTGGCCTCGAAGTTGTGCCACACCGGCAGCAGCCGCTGCTCGTCCTGGCCGAGCGCGATCCGCAGGTCGCCATCGGGCCGGGGCAGCTCGCCGATCGGCAGCGTGTTCGGCAGCATCCGCACCGCCGGCGCCTTGCGGCCCGGCCAGAACGTGTGCACCTCTTCGGCCACCGCCTTGGTCGCGGCGGCGAGGTCGTCGGTCGCGGCGCTGCCGTCCATGCGCGGCAGCGACGCCAGGAAGTGCAGCCCGTCGGGTGTGAGGCCGCGCCCCGGCTGGTTCGGCACGGTCTTCGCCTTGCGCGAGCCGATCTCCGACTCCATCGGGTCACCGAGCCGAAGCTCGAACCGCGTCTGCAGCAGGTCGCGCAGGTACGGGCGGATCTCCGACCAGCGCGTGGACGCGATCACCACGTGGATGCCGAACGACAGGCCGCGCGAGGCCAGCTCGCCGATCTTCTGCTCCAGCTCGCCGTAGTCGTTCTTGAGGCTGTACCAACCGTCGATCACGAGGAACACGTCGCCGAACCGGTCGTCGACCTGGCCGCGGCGGCGCAGCTGCCGGTAGGCCTCCATCGACTCGACCCCACGATCGGCGAACAGGTTCTCTCGGTACTCCATGACCTGCGAGATCTCCTCGATGGTCCGCACGACGCGGTCGCGTTCGAGGCGCGTGGCCACGGACCCGACGTGCGGCAGGCCGCTGATCGACATGATGCCCCCACCGCCGAAGTCCAGTCCGTAGAACTGGACCTCCTCGGGGGTGTGCGTCATCGCCAGCGCCAGCACGAGCGTGCGCACCACGGTCGACTTGCCGGTCTTCGGGCCGCCGACCACGCCGACGTGCCCGGCCGCGCCGGACAGATCTGCCAGCAGCAGCTCGCGCACCTGCTCGAACGGCCGGTCGATCATGCCCATCGGCACGCGCAGGCGGCCCCAGTGGGCCGGGTCCTGCACCGACATGCCGCGGACCGGGTCGGGCAGCACGCTGGGCAGCAGCGAATCGAGGCTCGGCGACTCCGCCAGCGGCGGCAGCCACACCTGGCGCGCGGCCGGGCCCGCACCGGTGAGGCGCTCGACGAACACGTCCGCCAGCGTCGGGCCGTTCGGTGCCGCCGCCTCGAGAAGCTCCACATCGGACTTCTTCTTCTCGCCCGCGTCCGGCTCGTCGTCGCGGACGATGAGCCGGCTGGGCCGGGACTGGGTGAAGAAGGGCACCACCTCGCGGCTCACACGCGCGGCGTCCGCGTGCGCCTCACCGCCGCCCGCCGGCACCGGGCCGGAGACGTACGCGGCTTTGAACCGCACCAGGTTCGTCGTGTCGATCTTCAGGTAGCCGTTGCCCGGCTCCGAGGGCAGCTCGTAGGCACTGCCGACACCGATCACGCTGCGCGACTCCATCGAGGAGAACGTGCGCAGCGCGATCCGGTACGACAGGTGGCCCTCCACGCGGTGGATGCGGCCCCCGTCCAGGCGCTGCGACGCCAGCAGCAGGTGCACACCGAGGCTTCGGCCCAGCCGGCCGACGGACACGAACAACTCCATGAACTCCGGCTTCGCGCTCAGCAACTCGGAGAACTCGTCCACTACGAGGAACAGCGTCGGCATCGGCGCCAGCTGCTCGCCGGCCGCGCGCGCCTTCTCGTACTCATACAGCGACGGGTAACCGCTGGCGCGCAACTGTTCCTGACGGCGCACCAGCTCACCGTTGAGGGAATCCTGCATGCGGTCGACCAGGGGCAGCTCGTCGGCGAGGTTGGTGATCATCGCCGACGTGTGGGGCAGGCGATCCATGCCGAGGAACGTCGCGCCACCCTTGAAGTCCACGAGCACGAAGTTGAGGATCTCCGACGAGTGCGTGGCCGCGAGCCCGAGCACGAGCGTGCGCAGCAGCTCGGACTTGCCCGAACCCGTCGCGCCGATCAGCATGCCGTGCGGGCCCATACCGCCCTGCGCCGACTCCTTCAGGTCCAGCTCGACGATCTCGCCCTCTTCGGTCACGCCGATCGGCACGGACATCCGCGCGCGCTGCACGGCGCGGGGCCGCCACTGCGCCGGGATGTCGAACGAGTGCACGTCCTTGATGTTGAGCAGCGCCGTGAGACCGAAGTCGCTCTCCAGCGGCTGTTCCGCGATCTCCAGCGTGCCGCTCGTGCGCTTCGGCGCGAGCAGCCGCGCGAGGCCTTCGGCCTGCGTCACCGACAGCTCGTCGCGCAGCGCCGAACCCATTCCGGTGCCGGCGGGAAACTCGACCAGATCGTCCTTCGTGGACAACCGAAGCACCTTCGGGCCACCGGGCAGCGCGCCCGTGATGTCGAGGAGCACCACGTTGCGCAGGCCCGCCCCGACGAGCCGCGAAGACTCCGGGATCGGCGCCAGGTGCGCGACGATCACCACGAGCGGTTCGGTCGTGGTCGGGCCCACCGACTTGTCGTGGTCGTCGCGGTCGGCGACGTCCGGGCCGAGGATGTCCATCAGCTCGTCGTGGTCGGTCGCCAGCAGCCGCAGCGGGCCGGCCGCGTCGCGCAGGGTCGGGTGGTTGTTGTGCGGCAGCCACTTCACCCAGTCCCACTGCGACTGCGCGGACTCGGTCGTGAGCACGGCGACCCGCAGCTCGTCGGGGGAGTGGAACGTGATCAGCTGTGCGAGCATCGCCCGCACCAGGCCGGCCGCCCCCTCGGGGTCGCCGTCGAACTCGACGCTGGTGAAGCTGCGCAGCCCCACCGCGGTCGGGATGCCCGACAGCGTCCGGTACGTCTCGGTGAAGCGCCGCAACGAGATCGCCGACAGCGGGTCGAGGTCCTCGATCGGCTTCGTCACCGGCGGCACGAGCTCGAGCGCCGACTGCTGCGAGCCCAGCCCGATGCGCACGCGGCCGAAGTCGTCGTGGCTCACGCGCCGCTCCCACAGGCGCGGCCCCATCGCCAGCGACCACAGCGAATCCGGCGACGGGTTGTTCCACGCCACCGCCCGCCGCTGCTGCTCCGCCGTCGACCGCGCCCGCTCCCGCACCTGCGCGATGTAGCGCAGGTAGTCGCGGCGCTCGGCCTTCATCTTGCGCTTGCGCTCACCCGCCGAACGCGTCAGCTGTCCGAGGCTCATGGCCATCATGGACACACCCATGCCGCCACCGAGCACGTACGTCATGGGCGAGCTGCCGCCGACGCCCGAGAAGGCCAGGATCATCACCATCGACCCGATGCCCATCGGCAGCATCATCAGCAGCGAGTTGAAGTCCCGGGCCGCCGGCTCGGCGAGCACCGGCGGTTCCTGCAGGCCCTCCTGCCCCTCAGGCAGCTCCGGACCCGCGACCCGCGGACCGCGCTTGACCGTTTCCGTACTCACCGGTGCACCTCCTTCCCCGCTCGCCCCGTCACTCGAGCACCCCCGTGGGCTTGCTCGCCGGACGGCCCCACGCGGATTCGTCCTGGCTCAGCAGGTCCGCCATCGTGCGCTCGGCTTCCTCGTCCTCTTCGCCGGCACCGGCTTCGGCAGCGTCCTCTTCGGACTCTTCGGCCACGGTGGCGGGACCCGGTGCGCAGGTGGGCAGCTCGTCGCCGAAGAACGGCACGCCGTCGCCACCCTTCACGCGCTGGTAGGTCCCGAGCTGTTGCGCGTCTTCCTCCGCACCGGCCGGGCGCCACGGCTTGTCCGAGCGTTCGACCACGTCGGTCACGAAGTCGTCTTCGCGCTCCTCCTGCTGCGCGAACAGCGACGAGGGCAACAGGCCCGGCAGGAACTCGGCCGTGCCGGTGTCCCAAGCCGAGGTGTCCTCGACCTCCGCGGCCTGCACCACGGCGACGCGCACCTCGTCGTCCGGCTCGCCGCCGCCGAGGCCGTCCTGGGTCACGTCCTTGTCCTGCTCGGTGTGCGGGGCCGGAGCCTGCGCGGGGGTGCCGCCCTGCGGCCCGGGTGAGCTGGAGACGCCCCAGCCCGCCTGCACGGGCGGCACCACGACCGGGACTGCGCTCGTCGCCCAGCCGGAAACCGGCGCCGGGTTGTCACCGGCGGGCGCCACCGGGTCGGGCACGGTTTCGGCGGGCTGCTCGGACCACGACGCCGCGGGCGCAACCGGGGTGTCGGTGACCACGGCCGGTTCGCTCGCCGGCGCCTGATCACCAGTCCACGGCTGCGCGCTGCCGTCGAGGAGGTTCGCGGAGCCCGGCCGGCCGGCGGGCGGCGCCGGGGCCACCGGGCCGGCACCGTTCTGCGGCGACGCGACCACCTGAGGGGCCGGGGCGTCGACGGCGCCGGGCGCGGTCGACGTGTCCACAGCGGACAGTGGCGGTGGCGCCCAGTCGGTCGACCTCGACGGCGGGGTGTCCCCTGCCGAGTTCGGGTCGCCGACACCGGCGGACGGGCTGGCGTGCCACGCGTTGTTCACCCCACCGAGCAAGCCCGACGAATCGGGCCGGTCGGCGGCCGCTGCGTTCGCGGCGCCCATCCCGCCCGGAGGCATCATCGGCATGCCCGGTGTCGCGCCGCCGGTCATCACCGGCGGGCTCACGGTGTTCGGGTCCGCCAGCGCGTCCGGCAGGTCCGGCGGCGGCACGAGGTTGCTCGAATCCAGACCCTTCACATCGCCGGCGTCACCGGCGTCACCGAAGTAGTCACCCGCACCGGGCGGAGGCGCCCACGGCGCCGACTTCAGCGGCGGGGTGTCCCCGAACGCGTTCGGGTCGCCGATGCCCTTCGGGACGTCCGCGAGCCACGGCTCGTCCACGCCACCGAGCAGACCAGCTGAGTCCGGCCGGTCGTTGCCCTGGCCGGCGCCCAGGCCACCCAGGCCGCTGCCCATGCCGCCCGGCGGCGTCATCGGCGTGCCCGCCGGTCCGCCACCGGCCGTCGCCGGCCCGTGGTTCGCGTTGGCGGTGGGATCGGTCAGCGCGTCCGGCAGGTCGGGCGGCGGCACGAGGGCGCCCGAGTCGAGCCCCTTGATCGAGCCGGGACCGTCACCGCCGGCGCCACCGAGCCCGGTGTCGCCGAGACCGCCGCCACCCGTGCCGCCCGGGCCACCACCGGCGTCGGTGGGCGGCGGCGCCCACGAAGCATGGCTCAGCGGCGGCGTCTGGCCGAGTGAGTTCGGGTCGCCGAGGCCCTTCGGGATGTCCGAGAGCCACGGCTTGTCCACGCCACCGAGCAGACCCGACGAGTCGGGCCGGTCCGTGCCCTGGTTGCCCAGGCCACCGCTGCCACTCAGCCCACCGGGCGGCACCATCGGCGGCGGGGTGATCCCGCCGCCCTTGGCGTCGCCGCCCGTGTTCTGCAGGGCCGGCGGCAGGTCGGCCGGGTTCAGCGCGTTGTTGGTCAGGTTGTTGCCTCCGAGCCCGGTGCTGCCGGGCGGCGGCGAGATCGCGGGCGGCTTGATGTTCCCGAGCCCGCCACCGGCGCCGTCGCCACCGGACCCGCCGGTGTCACCCAGGCCGGGACCACCGCCGCCCTTGACGTCACCGGGCGGCGGCGTGAGGGCAGGCGGTTTGATGGTGCCGAGGTTGCCACCGGTGTCGCCGGGCGGCGGCGTCAACGCCGGCGGTTTGATGGCGCCGGTGCCGCCGCCCTTCGGGTCATTGGTGCTGCCTCCACTCGAGCCGGGCGGCGGCGGCAGGTTGGGCGAGCTCAACGGCGGCGGGGTGAGGTTCTGCCCGCCCGGGCCGTTGCCGCCCGTGGCGCCGTTGTCCCCGCCCGGGGGCGGTGGCAAGTTCGGGGAGTTCAGGTTGTCGAGGCCCGCGCCACCGGGGCCGTTGCCGCCGGCCGAATCGAGGTTCGGATCGGACACGGCGAGGTTCTTGAACGGCGGCGGGGTGCCTCCACCGCCGGAACCACCCGAGTCGCCGGGCGGCGGCGGGATGTTCGGGGGCGGGACGTTGCCGGCGCCACCACCGCCGCCGGTCCCGCCGGGGGGCGGGGGATGTTGGGCGGCGGAACGTTGCCGCCGGCACCACCACCGTCGCCACCGCCGCTGCCGCCTGGAGGTGGCGGGATGTTCGGCGGCGGAACGTTGCCGTCGCCGCCTCCACCGTCCCCACCGGGCGGCGGCGGGATCTTGCTCGGGTCGGGCGTCGGCGGCTGGCCCGGCGGCGGCGGGGCGTAGCTCGCGGTAGCGAACGTGTTGTACTTGCCCGCCAACGTGTTGCCGACCTCGCGCATGTCGTTGGTCATCATCTCGACGGCGTCGGGGAAGTCCGCGATGTGCGCGCGCCCGTCGTCGAGCGTGTGGCCGCGGGCGTTGACCTGCGCGGCGTAGTAGCTGTCGATGTAGCGCAAGGTGTTCTGCGCCCACTGGAGATACGCGGCCGAGTTGACCAGCTGCGTCGGGATGTCGCGCGCGCCGCCTCCGCCGTCGCTGATCATGTGCACGAGGGCGTCGAACTTCGCGGCCAGGTTGTCGGTCATGACCTTGAAGTTGTCGGCCGCGGTACCCTTCCACGGCCCGTCGTCACCGACGAGGGCGGCGGACTGGTCCTTGATGGCCTGGGAGATGGCGGCGAGGTTCAGCTGCGTGGTCTGGAAAACACCGGCCGCCGCCTGCAGCGACTGCCAGTTGACGTTGCCGTAGGCCCGGTCCAGGTTGTCCTGGCCGCCGGTCATGGCACCACCGCCGAGGATGGCGGCCTCGATCTGCTTCCACGTCAGCCCGTCGAAGTCCTTGCCGGGGTCGCCGGTCGTGTTCGCCGACGGACCGCTGCCGGAGTCCGGCCAGATGCCGTTGTCGTCTTCCTGGAACCCGTGGCTGTTGTTCGGGTTGGTCGAATCGCCCATCTTCCCTCGTCCGCCTAGAACCTGGGACCGCCGCCCCCGTGGGCCCGGTCAGCTCTTCGAATTGCCCGCGTTGTTGATCTCGTTGTCCACGGTGCCGAAGTACGTCTTGTACTTGTCGGCTTCCATGTTGTTGAACTCGTCCCGGTCCTCGTAGTCCTTCGCGGCCTTGTTGGCGGCTTCGGCGGCGTCGTGCATCGCCGGGATGAGGTCCTGGATGGCGCTGCGCACCTTGTCGCGCACACCACCCGAACCGACGATCGGGTTGATGATCTTGTTCTGAGCGGTGGCGAAGATGCCCGGCTTCACCGTGATGCCGTCGAGCTGGTTGGGCAGGTCCTTGATCGGGCCGTCGGCGAGGGTCTGCATGTTCTTCGCCCACACCTTCATCGCCTCGGTGTTGACCGTGGTCACGCCCTTGCCAGGGTGGTCCGAACCACCGGGCACGGGGGGCGGAGTCGTGACGGTGCCCTGCGGGATCCACTGGTCGTGCCCGTCGGGCGGTGTCTGGTCACCCGGGCTCTTGAACGCGCCGCTCGTCGTCGCCGGGCCGTGGTCCCCCGTGCCGTTCGGCAAGGAGTCGGTCACCGTCTTCGCGGATTCGAAGACGACGGGGTCGAATGCCATGTGCTCACTGTCCTTTCAGGTCTGCGGACCCGGTGGGGACACCCGGGGCGCGGCGAACGGTCCACCGTGCCCCGGGAGCCCGCGACACCGGCGTCACTGCACGGCGAAGCGCTGTGCGTTGCCCTGCTCGGTGGTGTGGGTGCCGTCGTTGATGTTCTGCAGCGTCGCGGCGGCGTGGTCGAGCGCCTGCGGCAGCGACAGCGCCAGCTGGTGGCAGTAGGTGTAGGCGGCCTGGAACTCGTCGGCCGCGACACCGGTCCAGCTCTCCCGCTGGGAGTCGATGGTCTTCTTCATCTGCTCGAGCAGCTCGGTGATCTGCTGCGACTGCTGCTTCGCGGACGCCGTGGTGGTGCCCATCTCGGTGAAGTTGATCGTGAACTGGCCGAGAGCCATGAGGATTTTTCCTTTCCTGCGGGCGAAAGATTGAGGGGGAAGATCACATACCGGGCAAGCCGCCGCCGATGGCGCCCGCCGCCGCGTTGACCGTGGCCGTGTTGTCCGAGTCGCGGTGGTCGTACTCGTTCGCCGAGGTGTTGACGTTCCCGGCCAGCTCCGTGAGCTTGTCGACGATCTTCTTCACCGTGCCGTGGAACTCCTGCATGGCACCGGCGAACTTGACCTGGCTGTCGGCGCTCCACGTGCCGAAAAGGCTTTCCATGGTGGAGTTGACCTGACCGTCGACGCCCGTGATGCCGTCGCCGGTGCTGGTGATGGTCTGGGCGCCGGAGCGCATCACGGTTGTGTCGACATGGGCACCGTCACGCGAAGCCATGCTCTTCTCCTCTGGTTGGTTGTGTTTCGATTTGTCGACATGTAGTCGAGGCTGCGTTTCGTCCACCCGGACTCGTCCGCGAGGACAGAACATCGCGAATGCCGTGACGCCGCTTCACACTTCCGAGCTCGAGAAGGCTGATTCGGAGCCGGCGAGGTAACGGTAAGTGAGCCTTCGACCGCGCGCGCCGCATTGTTCCCTTATGGACACGAGGTCGCGGACGCCGGGGCAATCGGACAAGCGACCGGACAAACGCGACGTCGCGGAGCAAGACGGGCCTTCGGCCGGCCGGATCGGCCCGCCCGTTGCCTCTTTTTCCACGAGGTCTGCATGGGAGGCCATCGCCGGGAACTGTCGGTGGGCCCCCGTAGAGTGCCAGCCGTGATCGAGCAGCTGAGCATCCCGACCGAAGCAGGCACCTTCGACGCGATCGCCTCCGGGCCGGAGGACGGCCGCCCCGTGCTGCTGCTCCACGGCTTCCCCGAGGCCGCCGTGGAGTGGGAACACCAGGTGGCGACCCTCGGCGTGCTCGGTTATCGCGCGGTGGCGCCCGACCAACGCGGGTACTCGCCGGACGTTCGACCGGAACAACCGGCGGAGTACGGTATTTCTACCCTGGTGGACGACGCCGTGGCAATGGCAGACGCGTTGGGGTGGCAGAAGTTCGACCTCGTCGGGCACGACTGGGGCGGAGCCGTCGCGTGGTGGACCGCGGACGCCCACCCGGACCGGCTGCGCAGCCTCTCCGTGGTGTCGACCCCGCACCCCGCCGCGCTCTCGGCGGCGCTGAAGACCGACGAGGACCAGCACCTGCGGTCGGCGTACATGACGGAGTGGCGGTCGACTCCGGCCACCGAGCGGAAGATGCTCGCCGAAGGTGCCCGCGCGCTGCGCGACATCTTCGACCGCCGCATCCCGCCGAGCCGGATCGACGAATACGTGCAGCGTCTGACGGAACCGGGTGCCCTCACCGCCGCGCTGAACTGGTACCGCGCCGGCCGTCCGGGCGGGCAGATCGGCAAGATCAGCGTGCCGACGCTGTACGTCTGGTCCACCGAGGACGTCGCCTTCGGCTCCACCGCGGCGCTCGACACCGGCAACTGGGTGAGCGGGCCGTACCGGTTCGAGATGCTCGAAGACGTGTCGCACTGGGTGGCCGAAGAAGCCCCCGAGGCCCTCACCGCTCTGCTCGTGGCTCACCTCGGCAGCCGCTGACGGAGGCGCTTTCGGTGGCACGAGGGGTTCTGGCGAGGTCTGTCTATTTCGGACCGGTGAACGGGATCGTTCACCGGGGGTTGGCCGAGGCGGGCGTTGCCGATCACGGACGGTGCCGCCGGGGTGTGCGGTCGTCCGGTTCGGTTCAGTAGCCGGTTCACCGAGCCGGTCATGCTCGGCTTCCAGCCGCGGGTCCGTGACGGACCGTGCCACCAGGTTCGCTGTCTACTGTGGACAGATCAGTTCACCTGAGGGGGGAAGCGCTGCGCGCCGGCCGTCACGGACCGTATCGTTCCACCACCCGGAACGGGAGGAACGGCCGAGCCACCCGCCTCGCGGTACCCCTTCCGGGGCCCGCTGGTGTTCAGTGGTGGCGTGGACACCATCACCGAACCCGAGTCCGAGCGCGTCGTCTTCGTCACCGAGGACGGCGTGCCGACGGGCGAGACCGGACCGAAACTCGCGAGCCACCACGCGGACACGAGGCTGCACCTCGCGTTCTCGTGCTACGTGCTGCGCCGATCGGACCAGGCGCTGCTGATCACGCAACGCGCACTGGACAAGAAGGTGTGGCCGGGCGTCTGGACCAACAGCGTGTGCGGGCACCCCGCACCGGACGAGTCCCTGCCCGACGCCGTACGCCGGCGCGCACGGTACGAGATCGGGCTGCCGGAGCTCGATGACCTGGAGTGCGTACTGCCGAAGTACCGGTACCGGACGCCGCCGTTCAACGGGATCGTGGAGAACGAGTTCTGCCCGGTGTTCGTCGCGTGGGTCGAGGAAGACCCCGCGCCGAACCCCGAAGAGGTCGGCGGTTGGCGGTGGCTCTCGTGGCCCGGCTACGCACAGTTGCTGGCCGACGATGAGGCGGACGTGAGTTACTGGGCCAAGGACCAGTTCGAGCAGCTCAAGGACAAAAAGCCGTTTTCCGCCTTGGGGTAGTGGGACTTCGGTGCGTGACAACGCCACGGGCACGTCGTCCACTTGAGCGATATTCGCTTTCGCGCGTACCGATGACTCAAGACGCCGCTCCTTTACGACGACAACCAAGAGGTGGCGGAGGTGGGTGTGGCGGCCGAGGACGAGTTCACGGCGAGCATCTCCGCTGCCTCGGGACCGGATCTGCTGAGCCTCCACGAGGCCATCGCGCACATGTTCGCCGAACAGGGTGACTGGCGCCGCGCGTACGAGCACCTGCGGTCGGCCCTCGACATCGCGCGGGCCGGCAGCCTGCGGGACCCGCTCACCTCCAGTTACAACCGCCGCTACCTCGACCAGCGGCTGCCCGGGCTGCCGGCCGGGGGCGGCCTCGCCGTCGCGCTCATCGACCTCGACCGCTTCAAGCACGTGAACGACACGTACGGTCACCTGCTCGGCGACCGCGTGCTGTGCCGCGTCGCCGATCTCCTGCAGGAAGAGCTGCCGCCGGACGGGTTCTGCGCGCGCTACGGCGGCGAGGAGTTCGCGCTGGTGCTGCCGGGCGTCGACTCGACGAAGGCGGTGCGGATCGTTGACGCTGCGCGTACGCGCGTCGCTCGTCACCCCTGGTCGGAACTGCAGCCCGGACTGAGGGTCACCATCAGCGCCGGGCTCGCGCACGCCTGCGACAGCCCGGCGGGCCGCGTTTCCGCCCAGCGGCAACTGCTGCGCGCCGACAACTTGCTGTACGCGGCGAAGCGCGCGGGACGCAACAAAGTCGCCTATCACGACCGCGAAACGACGCGCGTCATTACCCACTCTGAGTAACACATAGGCCGTCACTCTTCTCATTGCCGAACCCGAGCTTCACCTGTTCGTCCTCTTCAGGCCCTTTCAGGTCGACTCAAGGTGAAGAAATTCGCGGGAGGGTGTCGTCACGAACGGCGGGTATCCGTACGATAACGAAATCGTCCCGGGGAACGACGTGCCCTGGGAGAGCCGGAGCGAAAGGCGCCGCCCGCCGGTTCACACGTTGGCTGAAGTGCGAAGGGAGACCGAGTGCCCGACGAGCGTTACACCCCCGGCACCGGTCGCCACTCCGACAGCGGTACCCCGCGCCGCCGACGCTCCCTCGACACCCAGGGCGGCATCAGCGTCTCCGACGTCGTCGCCCGCCACACCGGCGAACGCCCCGTCTTCGGCACCGAGGACTCCGACCCGGGCTCACGGCGCGCCGAACCGGGCTCCCACCTGTCAGCGGACAACGGGTCCCGTCGTGCTGCCGCACCCGGCTCGCGTCGTGCCAACAGCGACGCACCCGACTTCGGAGCGAGCTCCCACCTCTCGACCGACAACGGATACCGCCACGCCCCCGCGCCGGGCTCGCGCCGCGCCAAGGGCGACGCACCCGACTTCGACACCGAACCAAGCACCCACCTCTCGACCGACAACGGATCCCGCCACGCTCCGGCACCCGGCTCCCGTCGAGCCAACAGCGACGCACCCGACTTCGGAGCGAGCTCCCACCTCTCGACCGACAACGGATACCGCCACGCCCCCGCGCCGGGCTCGCGCCGCGCCAAGGGCGACGCACCCGACTTCGACACCGAACCAAGCACCCACCTCTCGACCGACAACGGATCCCGCCACGCTCCGGCACCCGGCTCCCGTCGCGCCGACGGCCCCGCTGCGCGCGGGTCCCGTCGGGCCGCTGGGGACGGGGCCGATTTCGAGTCGGGTGGGGGCCGCCGGGCGGCTTCCGAGGCGGCCGACTCCGGATCACGGCGCGGGGGATCCGGTCCCTCGATCCCCGGTGGCTTGTCGCCGCAGGTGCAGCGGCAGCTCGACCAGCAACCGCCGCCGCGCAACCGCCGCGCCCGCCCCGACGACGATGACCCGCCCGCCGCACCTCCGGCGGGCGGCCCCTTGCCACGCGCCTCTCACGCGGCCGACGCGCCGCCCGAGCCACCACGGCCCCGCGGCCCCCGCCGCGCGGCTCCGGAGCCGCCGCCGCAGCGTGACCCGTCGTCACAGCCGCTTCGCACAGGCCGCCGCCGGGCCCCCGACGAAAGCCCGGACTTCTCCGACCTCCCGGCCACCGACACCGGCCGCCACGGCACCCCCGACCCGGCCCCGGCTCCGGCCGAACCGGCGCCGAACGGCCGCCGCCGCGCCACGGGGCCACACAACGTGCCGGCCGACGAGCCGCAGAACGGCGGGGCCGGCCCCCAGCCCCGCAACGGCAACGGCCCACGCCCGAACGGTCACCGCCCGGCCCCCGGCCCGCACGGAGGCCCCCCGCCCGGCGCGATCAACGACCGCCTGAGCGACGACCCCGCTGACCACCCGAGCAACGGCGGCCCGACCGGCATGCCTGGCCCCGACGACATCGCCGGACCGAATGGCAACCCCGGCCCCAATGGCGTGCCGAGGCGCAACGGCATGCCCGCACCTCAGGACGGTGCCGGCCCGAACGGCAACTCCGGCTCAAACGGCAGGCCGGACCCCAACGGCATGCCGAGCCGCAACGGCATGCCCGGCCCCGACGACATCGCCGGGCCCAACGGCAAGGTCGGCCCGGATGGCAAGCCGGGTCTCACAACCGGCCGCAACGGCCTGCCACCACGCAACGGCATACCCGGACCCGACGACATCGCCGGGCCGAATGGCAAGGTCGGCCCGGATGGCAAGCCGGGTCTCACAACCGGCCGCAACGGCCTGCCACCACGCAACGGCATACCCGGACCCGACGACATCGCCGGGCCGAATGGCAAGGTCGGCCCGGATGGCAAGCCGGGTCTCACAACCGGCCGCAACGGCCTGCCACCACGCAACGGCATACCCGGACCCGACATCGCCGGACCGGACGGCAACTTGGGCTTGAACGGCAAGCGCAGCCCCAAAACCGGCCCCAACGGCCTGCCAGCGCGCAACGGCATGCCCGGACCCGAGGGCATCGCCGGGCCGAATGGCAACTCCGGCCCGAATGGCACCCCAGGGCCCAACGGCATGCCGTCGCATAGTGGCATGCCCGACGCCGAAGGCGTTGCCGGCCGCCGTGGCAACCCCGGTCCCAATGGCAAGCGCGGCCCGACGACCGGGCTGAATGGCGTGCCGGGGCTGGACGCGCTTGCCGGGCCGAATGGCAAGCCGGGGCTGAGCGGCAAGACCGGGTCCCACGGCGTGCCACCGCGCAACGGCATGTCGTTGCCCGAGGACGATGCTGGGCCGGATGGCGAGGCTGGGCCCGCCGGCAAAGCCGGCGGCCAGACTGGGGTGAACAGCCTGCCCGGTACCAACGGCGCGCCAGGGCCGAACCACACCGCGGGCCCGAACGGCAAGCCGGGCCCCAAGACGGGGCCGAACGGCGTGCCGGGGCCCGACGCCCTTGCCGGGCCGAATGGCAAGCCAGGGCGGAACGGCAAGACCGGGCCCAACGCTGTGCCGGCGCCCAATAGCCCGGCCGGCCCGAACGGCAACCAGACCTTGAACGGCAAGCCCGGGCCGAACCGCACCCAAACCTCGAACGCCGAGCCCGAGCCAGGGGCGAACGGCAACCAAGCTTCGAACGGCATGCTTGGGCCGAATGGCAAGTCGATCGGCAGTGTGCTGGCAGCGGAGGGCGCCGAAGCGGGTGAAGAGGGTGGCGAGCGCACGCAGCTCACCCCACCCCTGAACGGCACCAACGCCACCACCGGCACCACCAGCGGAAAGAACGGCACCGGCACCAACGGCAACCGCCCCCCGAGGCAGCGGCGGACGCCCGTGCGGCCCGCCGGGGTGCCCGCGCGGTCGGAGCTCGATCCGTTGACCATGACGGACGAGATGGAGGCCATCGACGAGGCCACCCAGTACCGTCGGAAGATCGACCACTCCCTGGCCCGCTTCTCGGCCGCCCACGACGAGATGCTGGCGGAGGAGGACAAGCGCCGCGAGCGGATGGCGCGGCTGACCGCGCGTCCTGCCGCCCTGTTCGAGCAGACGCGCACCGCGTTGCAGCGCGTCGTGGCGCCTACGGGGATTCAGCGCGCCATCAAGGCCGAAGAACTCGAAGAAGAGGAAACCTCCGAAGAAAGCGCGCCGCAGACCCGCCTGCAGGAGAAGAAGCAGCGCCACAACGAGCGCGCCATGCGCATCGGCCGCATCACGATCATCGTGCTGGCGATCCTCGTGTTCATCGGCACAGGCGTCGCGTGGGGCGCGGTGAACTGGTTCGACGCGAAGTTCACGCAGGTGTCCGCGCTGGACGAGAACTCGGCCGACATCCAGAACGCCGAGGCGCAGGCCAACGACGAGAATTTCCTCATGGTCGGCTCCGACAGCCGCGACGGCGCGACGGCCGAGGAAGGCGTCGGCACCGCGGACAGCAACCCCGGCGCGCGGTCGGACACCGTGATGGTCGCGCACGTGCCGGCCGACCGGAAACGCGTGGTCGTCGTCTCGTTCCCGCGCGACCTGGAGATCGACCGGCCCGACTGCAACCGCTGGGACCCCGCGAAGTCCGTCACGACCGACGAGGTCGTGTCCGGCGAGAAGATCGCGAAGCTCAACACCGCGTACGCCGTGGGCGGCCCGCAGTGCGTGACGAAGGTGATCCAGAAGATCACCGGCCTGCGGATCAACCACTTCGTCGGCATCGACTTCAACGGCTTCAAGGACATGGTCGACGCGGTGCACGGCGTGACCATCAGCAACGAGCAGCCGATCGACGACGAGGTGCTGGGCAAGGTCCTGCTGCAGACCGGAAACGTCACGATCTCCGGCGACCAGGCCCTCAACTACGTCCGCGCCCGCCACGTGAAGGGCGACCCGACGTCGGACTACGGGCGGATCAAGCGCCAGCAGTCGTTCATCGGCGCGCTGCTCAAGAAGGTCATGTCGTCCGACGTGGTGCTCGACCCGGCGAAGCTGTCGGATTTCATCACGGCGTTCGCCAAGGCCACGTTCGGCGACAACCTGGGCGTGCAGCAGATGATGACGCTCGCCCAGTCGATGCGCGGGGTCGACCCGTCCAAGATCAACTTCATGACCGTCCCCACCACCGGCACGGCGAACAAACGCGGCAACGAGGTCCTCGTCGAGTCGAAGACCGACTCGCTCTTCGACGCCCTGCGCGACAACACCCCGCTGCCCGGCGAGAAGGCCGTGGGCCCGTCGACCACCGCCGCCGATGCCGGCAACACGACCAAAACCGGCTCCGGCCGAGCCGGGACCAGCACCTCGGGCTGAGCTGCGGGATTCGTTAGACCGGGTTCACGCACGGTTCACCCGGCAATGCGGCATTCGGACAAGGCACGTCGTAGGGTGTGTCCATGCGTGAGGCCTACCATGTCGAACTCGACTCGCTCGCCGAGAACCTCGCCGCCATGTCGGCTCAGGTCGCGGATGCCATGGAGCGCGCGACCAAGTCGCTGCTCGAGGTCGACCTCGCCCTCGCGGAGCAGGTGATCAGCGACGACGCGAAGGTCGACGACGCGCGCGCCGAATGCGAGGAGCAGGCGTACGCGCTGCTCGCACTCCAGGCGCCCGTCGCGACCGACTTGCGGACCGTGCTCGCCGCGATCCACGCCGCCGAAAGCCTTGAGCGCATGGGCGACCTCGCCCTGCACGTCGCCAAGGCCGCGCGGCGCCGCCACCCCGACCCCGTGCTGCCGGAGTCGGTCAAGCCGTACTTCGCCGAGATGGGCCGCGCGGCCGTGAAGCTCGCGCACCAGGCGGAGCAGGTCATCAAGTCCAAGGACGTCGGCGCCGCCAAGGACCTCGAGGCCGAGGACGACCAGGTCGACGACATCCACCGCCACCTCTTCACGGTCCTGATGGACCGTGAGTGGCCCTACGGCGTCGCCGCGGCCGTCGACGTCACCCTGCTCGGCCGCTTCTACGAGCGCTACGCCGACCACGCGGTGTCGGTGGCCAAGCGCATGATCTTCGTGGTAACGGGCCGCATGCCTGGCTACGACTCCGACGAGGACCTGAACGTCTGACCGTCCACTCAGGCACGTTCCGCCGAAGGGCCCCCCAGGAGGCGGCCCTTTTCGTTACCTGGCAACGGAAACGGCCCCTCCGTCCACACCGGACGAAGGGGCCGTTCACCGCTGGTGGATCAGCCGAAGCGGCCCGAGATGTAGTCCTCGGTGGCCTTCTCGTCCGGGTTGGAGAAGATCTTCTCCGTGTCGTTGAGCTCGACCAGCCGGCCCGGCTGGCCGACGCCCGCCAGGTTGAAGAACGCCGTCTGGTCCGACACGCGAGCCGCCTGCTGCATGTTGTGCGTGACGATGACGATCGTGTAGTCCTTCTTCAGCTCGCCGATCAGGTCCTCGATCGCGAGCGTCGAGATCGGGTCGAGCGCCGAGCACGGTTCGTCCATCAGGAGCACGTCGGGCTGCACCGCGATGGCGCGCGCGATGCACAACCGCTGCTGCTGACCACCGGAGAGACCGCCACCCGGCTTGTTGAGGCGGTCCTTGACCTCGTTCCACAGGTTGGCGCCCCGCAGCGCGCGCTCGGAGATCTCGTCGAGCTGCTTGCGGTTCTTGGTTCCGCCCAGGCGCAGGCCGGCCACGACGTTGTCCTTGATGGACATCGTGGGGAACGGGTTGGGCCGCTGGAACACCATGCCGATCGTGCGGCGGACCTGCACCGGGTCCACCGCGGACGCGTAGATGTCCTCACCGTCGAGCAGCACCTCGCCGTCGACGCGTGCACCCGGGATGACTTCGTGCATCCGGTTGAGCGTGCGCAGCACGGTCGACTTGCCGCACCCCGACGGCCCGATGAACGCGGTGACGTTCCGCGGCGGCACGGCCAGGGTGACGTTGTCCACGGCGTGGAACTTGCCGTAGTAGATGTCCAGGTCCTTGACGTCGATTCGCTTGGCCATGACTCACTTCTTCTTCGGGGCGACGATGCGGGAGAACACTGTGGCGAGCAGGTTGATGATCGCGATGATCAGCACCAGCGTGAGCGCAGCGCCCCAGATGCGGTCGAAGCCGACGCTGCCGGGGTCGATCGAGTTGGTCGCGCGCTCGTTGTTCATCAACAGCGGCAGGGCGGCCTGCTCGCCCTCGAAGATGTTCCAGTGCACGTAGGACGAATAGCCCACGAGCACCAGCAGCGGCGCCGTTTCACCCATCACGCGGGCCAGGGCCATCATGACGCCGCCGATGATGCCGGACAGCGCCGTGGGCAGCACGATCTTCATGATCGTCTTCCACTTCGGCACGCCCAGCGCGTAGGAAGCCTCGCGCAGGTCGTCCGGCACGATCCGCAGCATCTCCTCGGCCGAGCGCACGACGACCGGGATCATCAGCAGCACCAGGGCCAGCGACACGGCGAAACCGCTGCGCGGCAGGCCGAGCGTGGTGATCCACAGCGCGTAGATGAACAGCGCGGCGACGATCGACGGGACACCCGAGAGGATGTCGACCATGAACGTGGTGGTGCGGGCCAGCTTGCCGCGGCCGTACTCCACCAGGTAGATCGCCACCAGGAGGCCGATCGGCACCGCGATGATGGCACACACGAGACCCTGCAGCAGGGTGCCGATGATCGCGTGCAGCACACCGCCGCCGACCTCGTCGGGCAGCACCGAACCGAAGTCCTCGGACCACCAGTTCGAGTACGGGATGCGCCTGATGCCGTCGACGATCACCGTGTACAGCACCCACACCAGCGGGATCACGGCGATGAGGAACGACAGCCACACCAGCACCGTGGCGAGCGCGTTCTTCACCTTGCGGGCGGCGCTGACCTGCTGGAAAGCCGGAGTGGTGGCGGGACGTTCGAGCGTGCTGGTCATGCTCAGTCCCCCTTCTGGCCGATGATGGACCGGGCGGCGAAGTTCACCAGGAAGGTGAGCACGAAGAGCACCAGGCCGGCGGCGATGTACGCACCGGCCGAGGTCGGGTTGTTGAACTCGCTGTAGTTGGCGGCGATCTTCGACGCGAACGTCGACCCACCGTCGAAAAGGCTCCAGTCGAAGTTCCGGCCCTGCGGGATGAGGAGGATGACGGCGAGCGCGATGGTCTCCCCGAGCGCGCGGCCGAGGCCGAGCATGGAGGCCCCGACGTAACCGGCCTTGCCGAAGGGCAGCACCGTGGTGCGGATGACCTCCCAGCGCGTGGCGCCGAGGGCGAGGGCGCCTTCGATGTGCGTCGTCGGTGTGCGCTCGAAGACCTCGCGCGACAGCGACGTGACGATCGGCAGGATCATCACGGCCAGCACGATGCCGGCGGTGAAGATCGTGCCGCGCACGCTCGGCTGCACGTTGCCGGGCGCCAGCAGCGGGAACCACGAGAAGGTCGAGTTCACCCACTGCGAGAACGGTTCGATCGTCGGCGCGAAGACGAGGATGCCCCACAGGCCGAAGATGATCGAGGGCACCGCGGCGAGCAGGTCCACGACGTAGGCGAACGCACGGGCCAGCCGCTTCGGCGCGTACTGCGTGAGGAACAGCGCGATGCCCAGCGAAACCGGCATCGCGATGATCAGGGCCACCACGGACGTGGCGATGGTGACCTCGAGCAGGTCGAGGATGCCGAACGACATGTTCGTCGCGTCGTTCGTCGACCAACCGTGGTTGGTCAGGAAGTTCACCTTGTCCGCCCGCAGCGCCGGAATCGCCTGGATGATCAGGAAGAGTCCGATCAGGCCGATCAGCACGACGACGAAGAGGCCGGCTCCGGTGGTCAGATTCTTGAAGATGCGGTCACCGGCCCGCACCTTCTTCGGCTTCTCCCGCGCGGGCGGCCGATCGGGCGCCGGCGCGGACGTTGTCTCCGAAATCGGATCCTCCGGGAACTCTCGGGCGGACGACGAACGCCCACCGGGGCCGCCGGTGGGCGTTCGCGTCGAGGATGACTCGCTCATCGACTGGGCTTGTCCAGACTGTGTTCGCTAGTCAGGTCAGGATAAATCAGGAAATCGCCTTGACGGCGGTCAGCACCTTGTCCTGCAGGCTCTGCGGGATCGGCACGTAACCCTTGCTCGACAGCTGCTGCTGGCCGGTGGTGGCCGAGACGGTCAGGAACGCCTTCAGGGCCTTGGAGACGTCGGCGTTCGAGTACTTCGAGCAGACGATCTCGTAGGTCGTGAGCAGCAGCGGGTAGGCACCCGGGACGTTGCTCGCGTAGATGGCGTTGAGGTCCATCGCCAGGTCGTTCGAACCGTCGTGGAGGAACTTCGCGGAGTCCAGCGACTTCGCGACGTTGTCCGAGGTCAGCTCGACGCCACCGGAGCCGCTGTCGATCAGGGCCGGCGTGATGCCGTCCTTGGCGAACGCGCCCTCGACGTAGGTGATGGCGCCGTCGGCACCCTTGACCGCGGTGGCCACACCGTTCGAGCCCTGCGCACCGGAGCCCACGCCGCCGTTGAACTTCTTGCCGGCGCCCTGCGTCCAGACACCCTTGGCGGCCGCGCCGAGGTACTTCTGGAAGTTGTCGGTGGTGCCGGACTCGTCCGAGCGGGAGATGACCTGGATCGGCTTGTCCGGGAACGTGACGCTCTCGTTGCCCTTGACGGCCTTGATCTGCGGGTCGTTCCAGTTCTTGATCTGGCCGTTGAAGATCTTGGCGATCACGGTGGGGGTGAGCGTGAGCTTGTCGACGCCCTGGAGCTTGTAGGCGACGGCGACGGGGCCGACGACCATCGGGATGTTCCACGCCGGGGAGGCGCAGCGCTTGCCGGCGGCTTCGAGGTCGGCGCCGGTGATCGGGGAGTCCGAGCCACCGAAGTCGACCTGGTTGCCGTTGAACTGCTTGACACCCGCGCCCGAGCCGCTGGCCGTGTAGTTGACCTGCTGGCCGGAGCACTGCTTGCCGTAAGCGAGCTTGAAGACCTCGATGGCGTTGTTCTGCGCCGTCGAGCCTTCGCCCGACAGCGGGCTCTTGCCACCGCAGTCGACCTGTGCGGTGCCGGTGGCGGCGGGGGCACCGGACGAGGCGCCGCTGCTGCTGTTGCTCGCCGCGGGGTCGCTGCCACAGGCGGAAAGCACCAGAGCGGCGCTCGCCAGGATGCCCACGGCACCAAGAGGCCGCATGATCTTCACTGCATTTCCTCCACTCGGAGACTTCGCCGGAACGGCGCGCGTTTCAGCGACGCCGGATCCGGACATTAGGCAGCCTCGGTGGACGGCCTCCCTTGGCGAGATGAACGCAAAGTGAACAAGACACAGTATGTGACCGGGGCGACTAGCCCGAAAGGGTGCCGTGTCCCTGCCGTGACCTGTGCGTACGCAGAAAGTAACACGAGACGCGGTTCGCGTCGATTGTGATTACCGACCGTACTGGACGTCGGTTTCGAAACGCGTGAACCCCAGTTTTTTGTACACGGCCAGCGCCGGAGCGTTGTCACCTTCGACGTAGAGGATCACTTGGCGTAGTCCGCGCTCGCGCAGGTAGCGAAGGCCCGCCAGCGTCAGCGCCTTGCCGAGGCCGCCACCCTGCGTGGCCGGATCGACCCCGACGACGTACACCTCTCCGACCGGCTCACCGCCGAAGCGGCCGGGCACCGGTTCGTGGACCTTCGTCCAGTGGAACCCGACGACCTCGCCCTGCGCGTCCTCGGCGAGGAAGAACCCCGCGGGGTCGAACCAGGATTGCGCTTCTTCGGCCCGCAGCTCGTCGACGGTGAACGCGCCCTGTTCCGGGTGCCAGTCGAACGCCCGCGCGTTGACGGCGATCACGGCTTCTTCGTCCTGGCCGACGACGAACGTGCGCAGCTTGAGCCCTTCGCGCACCACGGGTGCGGGCCAGTCGGCGCCCTCGACGGCGGCGTGCAGGATCAGCAGCTCCCGCTGCCGGCCCAGGTGGAACTCGTTCGCCAGTGCGGCCGCGCCGGGGTGGTCGCCGTGCGCCCAGACGCGCGCACCGTCGGCGGCCTTCGCCTCGAGCTCCTTCGCCAGCGCGGTGCCGACCCCGCGACGGCGGAACTCCGGGTGCACCACGAGCTCCGCGACCTGGCGGCCGTAGGAATCGCCTTCGGTGTCGAGGTGCGCGTAGCCGACGGGGCGTCCGCCGACCCGGGCCAGCAGGTGCAGCCCACCGGCGAACTCCCGCGGCAACGGTCCCGTCGCCTCGACCTCGGGCCGCCCGTCAGCGCCCTTCGCGGCGAGCAGCACCTCGCGCACCGCTTCCGCATCGGGTTCGGCCGTCCACGCCGTCAGCTCTGTTTCCGCCACGAAGCCGACATTACCCACGCGGGGGCGGTCAGTGGGTGGACAGTTGCTGCGGCACCACCGCCGGCTCGGCCGGCGCGGCGGTCTTCGGCGCGGACTTGGCGGGGCGCTCGAACTTGTAGCCGACGTTGCGGACCGTGCCGATCATCTGCTCGTGCTCCGGACCGAGCTTGGCGCGCAGGCGCCGGACGTGGACGTCGACGGTGCGGGTGCCGCCGAAGAAGTCGTAGCCCCAGACCTCCTGCAGGAGCTGGGCGCGCGTGAAGACGCGGCCGGCGTGCTGCGCGAGGTACTTCAGCAGCTCGAACTCCTTGTACGTGAGCTCGAGCGTGCGGCGGCGCAGGCGCGCGGTGTAGGTGGCCTCGTCGATCACGAGGTCGCCGACGCGCAGCTCGGCGTCGACCTGGCCGACGGCGCCGTCGCGGGTCGTGACCAGGCGCAGGCGCGCGTCGACCTCGGCGGGGCCGGCGGTGGGCAGCAGGATGTCGTCCATGCGCCACTCGGAGCTGACGGCCACGAGGCCACCTTCGCCGACCACGGCGATCACGGGGGTGCTGCCCTCGTCCTCGGCGGCGCCCTTGAGCAGCCGGCAGAGGCTCTTCGCCGACGCCAGGTCGCTGCGTGCGTCGAGCAGGATGACGTCGCGGTGACCGGCGTCGAGCAGGGCCGTCACCTCGGGCTCGCGGACGCGTACGGTGTGGGGCAGCAGATCCAGGGCGGGAAGCACCGAGGTGGCGTCGGGTTCTGCGGTCAGTACCAGAAGGTCCAGGCTCATGGAGCCACACCGCCTTCACAAAGTCATGGCCTCGCACACGGGCGCGGACGTGGCCTCGGTCGGTGCTGAGTGAGAATACCGGGTGAACAACACGTCACCTAGCTCGTGCTGGATCGATCACACCTGGCCGGACGGCCAGGAGCGCCCCGGCCCCCGACGAACAGGAGAACCGACGCGATGGTGAGCAGGCCCGTGACGCGGAACGACCGACCCTCTCCGCGACCGGACGGCCGGCGTCGCGGACGGCGGGTCCGCCGGTGGGTGATCGTGCTCGGGGTCCTCGTGATCCTGCTGGTCGGAGCCGATTTCGGGGCCGCCGCGTTCGCCGAGCACACGATCTCCCAGAAGGCCCGCGAGCAGCTCGGTCTCAGCGACGACCCGTCGGTCGACATCCACGGTTTCCCGTTCCTCACGCAGGCCCTCTCGGGTGACTACAGTCACATCAGCGTCTCGGCCGACGGCGTCCCCGTCGGGGGTGAGCTGCGCGACCTCGGCGTGAGCGCCGAACTCGAAGATGTAACCGCTCCGTTGTCCGACCTCACCGCGGGCAACACGAAGAACGTGAAGATCGGCAAGCTCACCGGCGCCGTGACGATCAAGGCGTCGGACATCGCGCGCATCTCACCGCTGGACAAGATCCAGAACCTGCGCATCGACCAGAGCACCCAGGCGTACGTGAAGTACGGCGACACCGAGCAGGGCCAGCAGCCGGACCCGACCACCACCAACGCCGACGGCGAGGAGCAGGACACCAACACCGCCGGCGTGCGCCTGTCGGGCGACGTCCAGATCGCCGGGCAGAAGGTGGAGATCTTCTGCTTCGCGCTGATCGAGCTCAAGGGTAAGACCATCACGATCACGCCCCACCGGCTGCAGTTCGGGAATGATCAGGAGACGACCGTCGTTCCCGAGTCCGTGCAGAAGTCGCTCCTGCCGAACTTCCGTGCCTCGATCGACACGAGCACGCTGCCGCTCTCGGTCACCCCGACCGCGGTGCGCGTCGACAGCGGCTCCGTGACCATCAAGGGCGAAGCGACCGGCGTGACTTTCGCCGATCTGTCGACGTCGAAGGGGTGAGTGCCGGGTGACCGGAGTCTGGGTGCTGCTGGCCACGCTGGTCGTGGCGGCTGCCGTCGGGCTGCTGCTTCGCGCGCGCAACGGCCGCGTGCGCGCGGCCAAGCCCGCCGCCGCTTCCCGGGCCCTGCCCGCTCCGGTCGCCGACGCCCTGGATCCCGAGTCGGCCGTGACGCTCGTCCAGATCTCCACGACGTTCTGCGCGCCGTGCCGCCACACGCGCGCCATCCTCTCGTCGCTCGCCGAGAAGACCCCGGGCCTGCACCACGTGGACCTCGACGTGACCGACCAGCCGGAGGTCGCGCAGGCCCTCTCGGTGCTGCGCACGCCGACCACGCTGGCGCTGGCCGCGGACGGCCGCGAACTGCTGCGCGTGGGCGGGGTGCCGAAGGGGCCGCAGCTGCTGGCCGCCCTCCAGCCCCACCTCACCGAAGCCGACACACACTGAGACCGCCGGACGAGCCGCTGACCAGCACGTTCGTGAACGGTTCCCAGTGCTTGAGACTCGTCCCAAGGTATGAACGTGGTTCCCACCCTCAGGGAGCTCTCGGTACCCTCCCAGGCGTGGACGAGCTGCCGATCACCCTCCTGACGCAGCGCCGCGCAGTCGACCTGTGCCGCGTGCGCAGCAGCTTGTGTCCGCTTTCCGCCGGCCGGCGCTGAGGCACGTCCCGCGCCGGGCCCGTTCGACCGTCCTGTGTCCGCGTGCGCGCGCACGCCCCAGTTCACGAAGCAGGAGGAACCATGCCCGCCGGACCGGCCGTCGACCCGCGTGGCCCGCGCTTTGCCGCGATCGTCACCACCGTGGTGCTCGCCTTGGTGCTCGTGACGCAGTGGTGGCCACTGCTGGCGCTGCAGACCGTGGTGTTCGCGATCGGCGCGTTCGTCGGGCTCAAGCCGGCGCCGTACTCGGTGCTGTACCGCGCGCTGGTCGCGCCGCGGCTCGGCCCGCCGAGCGAACGCGAGGACGCGGCGCCGCTGCGGTTCGCGCAGGCCGTGGGCTTCGTGTTCGCCCTGGTGGGGACGATCGGCTTCATCGCCGGCGTGACCCCGCTCGGCATCATCGCGACGGCGTTCGCGCTGTTCGCCGCCTTCCTCAACGCCGCGTTCAACTTCTGCCTCGGGTGCGAGATGTACCTGCTCATCAAGCGCTTCAGCCCGGCCCGGGCTTCCTAAGCAGTACCGACACCAGAAGGAGAGTTCACTCCCATGAGCCGTGAAGACGCCCTCGTCACCACCCAGTGGGCGGAAGACAACCTGGACACCCCGGGCGTGGTGTTCGTCGAGGTTGATGAAGACACCAGCGCTTACGACACCGGGCACATCCGCGGCGCGGTGAAGCTCGACTGGCGCAACGACCTGCAGGACAAGGTCCGCCGCGACTTCGTCAACAAGGAAGGCTTCGAGAAGCTCCTCTCGGAGAAGGGCATCTCGAACGACGACCGCGTGATCCTCTACGGCGGCAACAACAACTGGTTCGCCGCCTACGCGTACTGGTACTTCACCCTGTACGGCCACGAGAAGGTGCAGCTGCTCGACGGCGGCCGCAAGAAGTGGGAACTCGACGGCCGCGAGCTGACCGCCGACGAGGTCAAGCGCGAGCCGACCACGTACGTGGCGAAGGAACAGGACCTGTCGCTGCGCGCGTTCCGCACCGAGGTCATCGATTCCATCGGCGCGAAGAACTACGTCGACGTGCGCTCGCCGGACGAGTTCTCGGGCAAGCTGCTCGCGCCCGCGCACCTGCCGCAGGAGCAGTCGCAGGTGCCGGGCCACATCCCGGGCGCGCTGAACGTGCCGTGGGCCAAGGTCGCCAACGAAGACGGCACCTTCAAGTCCGAAGACGAGATCCGCGAGCTGTACAAGGAAGCCGGCCTCGACGAGTCGAAGGCCACCATCGCGTACTGCCGCATCGGTGAGCGTTCGTCCATCGCGTGGTTCGCGCTGCGCGAGCTGCTGGGCTACGCCGATGTGAAGAACTACGACGGTTCGTGGACCGAATACGGCTCGCTGGTCGGCGTGCCGGTCGAGTTGGGAGCCAAGTGAATGGCTGACGACGGTTGCGGCGCGCCCGTGCAGGTGGCCACGCCCGCTGACTTCGACACCAACGGCCAGGTCGTGCTGGCCGGCAAGGTGACGGGCACCGACGGGCCCGTGGGCGGCGCCTTCGTGCGCCTCCTCGACGGCGGCGGCGACTTCACCGGCGAGGTGGTCTCGTCCCCCGAGGGCGACTTCCGCTTCTACGCCGCGCCCGGCGCGTGGACGGTGCGCGCCCTGCACCGCACCGGCAACGGCGAAGCCTCCGTCACGGCGGAGGGCCCCGGCCTGCACCAGCTGGCGATTTCGGTCGGCTGACGCGGTTTTCCCGCTGAGGGGCCCCTCGGTGTACGCGGTGTACGCCGAGGGGCCCTTCACGCGTCTTCGATCAGCAGCCGTTGCGGCGACGGACGGGTCTGGACCGGGTGGTCCCGCGGGCACCGCGCGACGTGACCGGGGAACGTCTCCGCGATCGCCGGTTTCCGGCACGGCTCGGCCTGCGAGCGGCTGGACCGGTGCTCGCGGCCGTGACTGTCCTCACCGCTGCGGCCCTGCGCGGGGCCAGACCGGCGGCGGCGGACTATTGTCCTCGCTGTGGAGACCCTGTTTACGATCCTGCTGGCCCTGGCGGCCGTCGCTGTCGTGTGGTTCGCCTGCTACGTCGTGTACCGGCTGTACGCCGACCAGCGCTGAGCTCCATGACCGCCAGTGGCGACGAAGCCATCGCGGCCGCGGAAGAGCGGGCGGCGAGCACCCGTGCGCGCAATCTGCCGTTGTGGGACGACCTGCCGATCCCCAACGACACCGCCAACCTGCGCGAGGGCCCGAACCTGAACGACGCGTGCCTCGCGCTGCTGCCGCTCGTCGGCGTGTGGCGGGGTGAGGGCGAGGTCGACTACCCGACGATCGACGGGCCGATCAAGTTCGCCCAGCAGCTCACCATCGCGCACGACGGCCGGCCGTTCCTCACGCACGAGGCGCGCGCGTGGCTGCTCGACGACGACGGGAACGTCATCCGGCCGGCGGCTCGCGAGACCGGGTTCTGGCGCCCCCAGGAGGACGACACGATCGAGCTGCTGCTCACGCACAGCTCGGGCATCGTGGAGCTCTACTACGGCAAGCCGCGCAACCAGACGTCCTGGGAGCTCGGCACCGACGCGGTCATCCGCACCGCGACGGCCAAGGACGTCACGGCGGCGCAGCGGCTCTACGGCCTCATCAACGGCGACCTCGGTTACGTGGAGGAGCGCGCGATGGTGGGTCAGGAGATGCAGCCCCACGCGTCGGCACTGCTCCGCCGCGTCGTCGGCTGAAACCGCGCCAACCGCTCTTAAGCTCGACACCATGTTCTGGCGGCCCTGCGGCGAGCACGCCGCACTGCTCGACTGCGACTCGCTCGCGCAGATGACGGCCGCCCGCGCCACTGTGGAGGCCGCGGGCGTCGACGGGATCGCCGAGCTCGTGCCCGGGGCCCGCAGCCTGCTCGTGGTCGCGGAACCTGGGTCGACGGCGCTCGACGCGGTCCGCGCGCTGCTCGACGACGCGGACCTCACGCACCCGCCCGCCGGCTCGCCGCGGGAGGTCACGCTCGACGTCCGCTACGACGGCGAAGACCTCGCACTCGTCGCCCGGGACGCCGGGATCTCGGAGGACGAAGTGATCGGGCTGCACACGGGTGCCGAGTACACCGTGGCGTTCACCGGGTTCGCCCCCGGCTTCGGCTACCTGACCGGGCTGCCCGAACCACTGCGGCAGCCGCGCCTCGAATCGCCGCGCACGAAGGTCCCCACCGGGTCCGTCGGCATCGGCGGCGAGTTCACCGGCGTCTACCCCCGCGAGTCGCCCGGCGGCTGGCGGCTGCTGGGCCACACCGGCGCGACGCTGTTCGACCCGTCCGCCGAGCGGCCCGCGCTGTTCGCACCCGGGGACCGCGTGCGGTTCCGGAGCGTCTGATGCGCGCGCTTCAGATCGTCCGGACCGGCGCGCTCGCGCTGGTCCAGGACCTCGGCCGGCCCGGTTACGCGCGCCTGGGCGTGCCGCCGTCGGGCGCGCTGGACGTCGACGCGCTGAAGCTCGGCAACCGCCTGGTCGGCAACCCCGAGGGCGCCGCCGGGATCGAGGCGCTGCTCGGTGGGCTGACCGTCGAGGTCACCGCGCCGTGCACCGTCGCCGTGACGGGACCGGTCGTGCGGGTACAGGTGGACGGGCGCGACGTCGGGTCGCACGCGGCCGTGTCCCTGAAGGCGGCGCAAACGCTTGCGGTCGGCACTCCCGCCACCGGGCTGCGCTGCTACCTGGCGGTTTCCGGCGGGATCGCCGTCGAGCCCGTGCTCGGCAGCCGCTCGCGCGACGTGCTGTCCGGCATTGGACCCGAACCCCTCGAAGAGGGGAAGACCGTTCCGCTCGGCCCGGTCACGGGCGTGCCGGCGGGCGCCGACGTCGTGGTCGCGCCGAGCGCGGCCGAGCGGCTCGTCGTGCCCGTCCTCCTCGGCCCGCGCGACGACTGGTTCACCGACCTCGCGCGCGGTCTGGGCCAGTGGTGGACGGTGACGCCGGAGTCCAACCGGGTCGGCCTGCGGCTCGAGGGCGACCCGCTGCGCCGCGCGAACCCCGCCGAGCTGCCCAGCGAAGGCATGCTGACCGGCGCGATCCAGGTGCCGCCCAACGGCCGGCCCGTGGTGTTCCTCGCCGATCACCCGACGACCGGCGGCTACCCCGTGGCCGCCGTGGTGAGACGATCGTCACTCGGTGCACTCGCGCAGGCACGCCCCGGAACCTCCGTGCGGTTCCAGCCGTCCTGATGGGTGTGGAAGAAGAGGTAACGGTCACGGGTGGGACGGGTGTCCTGGAACTGAACGGCGTCTTCGAGCTGCCCGGCGGGGGCAGCGTCGAGCTGCCGCAGTCGCTGCGCATCGCCCTGGCCACGGGCCAGGTGCGCCGCCCGCTGGCCGAAACCCTGCGCGACGTGCTCGTGCTGCTGGTCGACGGCCGGTACCAGCTCGCCGGGCCCGAACGCCTGCCCGCCGAGCACCACCTCGTGCCCACCTCGGAGTGGCCGCCCTGCGACGAGGCCCGCGTGGCCTACTACCGCACCGCGATCCGCACGGGCCACCGCCCGGTGGCCGTCGTGCTGTCCGGCGTGCAGCCGCTCATCCTCGACGGCCACCACAAGATCGCCGCGTACGAAGCCGAAGGCGTGTGCGCGTCGGCGGTGGTGATCAGCGAAGCGCCGGCCTAGTACTCGCCCTCGTAGACCGTGACCAGCTCGCGGTGCAGCTCCGCCGAATCCGGCAGCGCCGTGCCGTCGAGGGTGTGCACGCGCGTCACGAGCCGCACCGAGGACGCGAGGAACACCCCGTCGGCGCCGGGCAGGTCGGCGGCCGAGAACGGCTCCACCTTCACGGTCCAGCCCGCCTTCTCCGCGCCGCGGAAGAGGGCTGCCTGCGTGGTGCCCGGCAGGATCCCGACGGTCGAAGGCGGCGTGTACAGCGTGCGCTCGCGCGCCAGCACGACCGTCGACGTCGGGCCCTCCAGGACCGAACCATCGGCGGCTGTGAAAATCACGTCTTGGGCACCGCGCCGGGCGGCTTCGCGCAGCGCGGCCATGTTCACCGCGTACGACACGGTCTTCGCGCCCAGCAGCAGCCACGGCGCGCGCTCGGCGACGTCCGGGCCGAACCCGCGCTCGAGTGCCACCACGGCAACACCTTCGGCGCGGGCACGGCGCACCTTCTCCTCGATTTCCATGCCCAGCGCGAACGCCGTCGGCGTGCCGGCCGGGTCGCCGTCTAACCCGCGCGTGTACACAAGTTTCAACGCGATCTCGTGGCCGCCGGCCCAGTTGTCGATCACCGCGCGAGCGGCCCGCTCGAACGCGGTGAGGTCCGGAGCGGGGAGATCCAGCATCGCCGCGGAGCGGGCGAGGCGGTCGAGGTGCGGTCGCAGTTCGCGCGGTTTTCCGCCTGCTACCAGGATGGTCTCGAACACCCCGTCTCCGCGCAGCAGCCCGAGATCGTCCACGCGCAAGTGGGCGGCGTCGGGGTCGGCCAGTGACCCGTCGAGGAAGGCGAGCACGCGCATGCTCCACACCGTACTCACAAGCTTTCGCGCGGACACCGGGTTTCTGTTCGGTGGCGCGGAAGCCGGCAGAGCTAGTCTGGTGTCATGGCCTACCGCTCGCCGCTGCTGGAAACGCCTCGCGCGATCGCTCCACCCGAAGGGCACCCCGAGTCGGGAGTGCCGTGGCACTGGGGCGATCCGTTCGCCGAGCAGCGCACCGCCGCCCGCGGTGTGGTCGTCATCGACCGCTCGCACCGCGAAGTCCTGGCCGTCACGGGGGAAGAACGCCTTTCGTGGCTGCACCTCGTGATCTCGCAGCACGTGACGCAGCTGCCCGAGGGCGAAGGCACCGAGGCGCTCGTGCTCGACAGCCAGGGCCACGTCGACACGCACTTCCTGCTGGCGCACGTCGACGGCACCGTCTGGCTCGACAGCGACCCGGGCGCGACGGCGACGAGCGCGCTGCCCAAGGGCGGTGAGCAGACGCTTCACGAGTACCTCGAAGCGATGAAGTTCTGGTCCAAGGTCGAGATCCGCGACGCCACAACGGAACTCGCGGTCCTCACCCTGCTCGGCCCCGAGGCCGAACGGCTGCTGGGCGCGGTCGGCGTCGAGGTGGGCAGCGCGCCCTACGCCGTGACCGCTTTGCCGGGCGGCGGTTTCACGCGCCGGGTGCCGTGGCCGTCGCGGTCCAGTGTGGACCTTCTCGTGCCGCGCGAAGAGCTCGCCACCTGGTGGCAGAAGCTCACCGACGCGGGCGCGCGCCCCGCCGGCAGCTGGACGTTCGACGCGCTGCGCGTGGAATCGCGGCACCCGCGCGTCGGGGTGGACACCGACGAGCGGACCATCCCGCACGAGGTCGGCTGGATCGGCAGCGCCGCCCACGTGGCGAAGGGCTGCTACCGCGGCCAGGAGACGGTCGCGAAGGTGCACAACGTCGGCCGGCCACCGCGCTACCTGGCGCTGCTGCACCTCGACGGATCACCCGAGATCACACCCGAGACGGGTGATCCCGTGCGACTGGGCGAGCGCGTGGTGGGACGCGTCGGGAGCGTGGTGCAGCACCACGAACTCGGTCCGATCGCGCTCGCCCTGGTCAAGCGGTCCGTACCTGCGGCCGCGGAGCTGCTGGCCGGCCTGAAGGACGAGGAGACCGACCGGGTCGTGCAGGCCGTGGTGGACCCCGACTCGGTGCCGGGCGAGCACGCCGCGCCCGGCCGGGAGGCCGCGCAGCGCCTCCGGGGGTGAAGTGAACCCGGCGGTAGCATTGTGGGGGAATCTAGAGCAGGATGTGCCCGTGATCGAAGTGCGTCCCGGTGGGCGACGGCGGATCGACCGCGTCCTCGCCCCGGGATACCTCACCGGACTCGGCGACCTGCCGCTGCCGGTGCTGCGCGAACGCCGTGACGAGGCCGCGCAGGAGGAGACCGACCTCTCGTACCTGCGCCGGCTGCTGCACGCGCGGATCGACATCGTGCGCGCCGAACAGCAGCGCCGGTCCTCCGGCGGCGACACCAGCATCGTCGACCAGCTCGCCTCGATCCTCGCCGACAACGCGCTCGGCCCCGCCACCGGTTCCGGGCGCCACCAGCAGCTCGAACCGTCGCGCGCGGGTGAGCACCGCCGCCACGCCGAGGCGCTGATCGGCGACACCGACCTCACCGACGTCGGCTCGCTGACCGACTCGAAGCTCGCCACGGCCCTCGACACGTACGCGACCGAGGAGGTGTCCGTGTCCACGTTCCGGCGGCAGGTGCAGGGCGTGATGGACACGCTCAACGCCGAAATCGCCGCCCGCTACCAGCGCGGTGCCGCGAGCGTCGACGAGCTGCTGGACTCCGAGCTGGGCCGGAACGAAGAGTGACGGAACCGGTTCTGGTCGAGGTCGAACGCTCGGGCCTCGTGGAAAGCGTGCACCGCGGTTCGCTCGTGATCACGGCGCCGGACGGGAGCGTCACGCACGCGGTGGGCGACGCGTCGAGCCCGGTGTTCCCTCGCTCGTCCACCAAACCGCTGCAGGGCGCCGGCATGCTGCGCGCGGGTCTCGGCTACGACGGCGCGGACCTGGCCCTGGCCTGCGGATCCCACTCCGGCGAGCCCGGCCACGTCGAGCGCGTGGCTGCGATGCTCGCGGCCGCCGGCCTCGACGAGTCGGCGCTGACCTGCCCGGCCGCGTACCCGCTGAACGAGACGAGCCTGCACGCGGCGGCCGAGCCGCTGCGCGTCACCATGAACTGTTCGGGCAAGCACGCCGCGATGCTCGCCACCTGCGTCGCCGCGGGCTGGCCGACCGAGGGTTACGAGCAGCCGGACCACCCGCTGCAGAAGGCCATCGCCGAAACCGTGGTGGACCTGACCGGTGAGCCGATCGCCACCACCGGCGTCGACGGCTGCGGGGCGCCGCTGTTCGCGTACTCGCTCACCGGCCTGGCCCGCGCGTTCGGCCGGCTGGTGCAGGCCGAAACCGGTTCCGCGGAGCTGCGCGTGGCCGACGCGATGCGCGCGCACCCGTGGCTGGTCGCCGGCACCGACCGGGAGGACACGGTGCTGATGGGTGCGGTTCCGGGGCTGCTGTCGAAGATCGGCGCCGAGGGCGTGCTGGCGTTCGCACTGGCCGACGGCACCGCGGTGGCGTTGAAGATGTCCGATGGAGCCAAGCGCGGGTGCGCCCCGCTGGCCGTGGCCGTGCTCGCGCACCTGGGTGCCGACGTCGCGGACCTCGACGAGCTGGCGCGGCCGCCCGTACTCGGTGGCGGCCGGCCCGTCGGTCACCTGCGGGTCAGTTGGAGTGCTCCCTAGCCGCGAGGTCGCCCCAGAACTCGCGCAACTCGGAGAACAGTTCGGCCAGCTCCTCGACGTTGCCGGTGCGCAGCGCGTCGAGGATGTCGTGAACCTCCTCGGCCGTGGTGTCGGATTCTAGGATCGAGTCGGCGAACAGCTGCACGAGGCCGCCGTAGTCGAGCTCCACCACGGACTCCGGGTCGAAGCTCTCGAGCCACTGGCGCGTCTGTGCGAGCACGCGGCCCGGGCCGGAGTCGCCGAACACGCCCTCGATCAGCTCGCTCGCCTCGGCCGCGCGGGTCAGTGCGGCGGACATCGACGTGCGCCACGACAGCTCGCGCGCGGGGTCGCTCTGGCCCTTGCCGAGCACGAGCTTGCGCTCGTCGGGGTCGACGAGGACGAACCACGGCAGCGGCACCGTCCAGGTCGTGGTCAGGGTGTGGGCCGCGGCGGCGGTGAGGTCGGACATCGCGGCCTTCGTGCGCGAGCGGGCGCGGTCGGCGGTGACGCCGCCGGCGTCGAGCACCGCGTTCTTCAACGCCGGGTGCGCGTCGCCGAGGAAGGTGACCAGCGCGGCGGCCGAGCGGGCGCGCAGCTCGAGCGGGCACACGAACGGGCCGGCGCCGGGGTGCCCGGCCGGCACCTCCGACGGGTCGAGCACGAGGACGTCGTTCGTGAGGCTCGGCGCCGGCCGCCCGTCGGCGAGCTCGGCCGGCAGCAACCGCGCCGGCACGACCGCCTGTGACTTGAGCCACATGAACTGCTCGCGCTCGCCGATCGCGGCACGGCGCAGCTTCGCCGCGGCCACGGCGTCCCGCAGCCGCTCGTCCGGCGGGTCACCCAGCGCGAGCAGGGGTTCGTACACCCGCAGATAGGCCACGAAGGGACGGAGCACGAGAGCATCGTGGCACGCCCACCTGCGCCGATCCCCACCGACAGGCCGGTAACCGGCGTCGGGCGAACACTGTCGCCACCGGCACACCGTGCCACGTCGCATCGAACCCCCGGGACACGGTACGGTGTGACCAGGAAAGAACTGTCGAGACGATGCGGGGCCGCCGATTCCCCCGGCCGCCCCGCCCCTGTGCGAGGGGGTCGAGCCATGGGGCGCGGCCGGGCTAAGGCCAAGCAGACGAAGGTGGCGCGCGAGCTCAAGTACAGCTCCCACGACACCGATTTCGATGCTTTGCAGCGCGAGCTGTCGAGTAATTCCTCGGACAACAACACGCACGAGGACGACGACCGGTACGAAGACCCGTACGACGACGGGTACGACGACTACCGTCGTTGAGCAGGGCGACTTACGCGAGGGTGGGGTCTGGGCACGCGCCCGACGCCACCCTCGCGCGTCGCGTGCTGCCCATTTTCGGTTCTCGCTAGTCGCGAAGGAGATGCGCCAGTGTCGGACGTCCGGAAAGTCGGAGTGGTCGGAGCGGGTCAGATGGGCTCCGGGATCGCCGAGGTGCACGCCAAGTCCGGTTTGGACGTGGTGATCACCGAAGTCAGCCAATCCGCACTGGACGCCGGCAAGGCGCGCATCGAGAAGTCCCTCCAACGGGCCGTGAAGAACGGCAAGCTCGCCGCGGACGACGCCGACGCGGCGCTCGGGCGCCTGCGCTTCACCACCGACCTGGCGGACCTCGCCGACCGCGATCTCGTGATCGAGGCCATCCTCGAGCAGGAACAGGCCAAGGTCGACGTCTTCGGCCAGCTCGACAAGATCGTCTCCCGGGACGATGCGATCTTCGCCTCCAACACCTCATCCATCCCGATCGTGAAGATCGGGATGGCCACCCAGCGGCCGGCCCAGGTCGTGGGGATCCACTTCTTCAACCCCGTGCCCGTGCTGCCGCTCGTGGAGCTCGTCCCGTCGCTGCTCACGAGCGACGAAACCGCGCGGCGCGCGGAGGAGCACGCCGCGGCGCTGGGCAAAACGGTGATCCGGGCCCAGGACCGCGCGGGCTTCATCGTGAACTCCCTGCTGGTGCCCTACCTGCTGTCCGCGATCCGCATGGTGGAATCCGGCTTCGCCACCGCCGAAGACATCGACCGCGGCATGGAACTGGGGACCGCGCACCCCATGGGCCCGCTGCGCCTTTCGGACCTCATCGGCCTCGACACCGTCAAGGCCATCGCCGACTCGATGTACGACGAGTTCAAGGAGCCCCTGTACGCGGCCCCGCCGCTGCTGCTGCGCATGGTCGACGCGGGGTTACTGGGCAAGAAGTCCGGTCGGGGTTTTTACTCGTACTGACGACCGGCTGCGCTTGGCGCTGTGGCGCATGCGCGAACGGTCCCTCAGGTACGCCGGCGCCCGCGCGAACGGTCCCCTCGACCAGGTAGAACCGCGCGAACAGTCCCCCTCGGTCGCGGGGATCGGCACAACCGGTCCCACCGTGCCTTCGGTCGCATGCGAATGGTCCCGCGTGTTCGCTCGCGCTGTGCGAGTGGTCCACCACCGCATCGACGCGAACGGTCCCTTCGCGCGGCGGCACGAGTGGTCCCGTCGGCCCGTCGGCGCCGCGCGAACCGTCCCTTCGACCAGCGAGCGCGACGCAAGCGGTCCTCCGGCGGGGAGCCGCGGTGCCCTCGAGCCTGTCGGCAAGTTGTGCGCGGACCCGTCACCTCGAGGGGACGACAGCTCGGCGGACGAACGCCGCTCGGCGGGCGGCGCGGCGGAGAATCGTCAGGATCGCCGGGCCCAGGGCCAGGATCGCGATCAGGTTCGTCAAGGCGCGGCCGGTGTCCCAGCCCAGGGTGGACGTCAGCACGGTGAACACCAGGAACCGGTGCAGGTTCACGCCCAGTGGCGCGCCCGGCACGAAGTCGAGGGCCGACGTGCCCGCGAGGAACGGCCAGGTGAACATGCTCATCGCCAGGCCGTAGAAGTACGCCGCGACAACCCCGTACGCAGCTTCCCCCGTTCGTGGTGTACAGCTGACCGACGTGAACCCACCCGAGGTACCCGCCGAAAGCGGTGCCGGCCACACCTACACTTCCGGGCGTGGACCTGGGACAGCTGCGTGTCGGCCTCGTCGGAACCGGGCCGTGGGCGAGCACGGTGCACGCGCCGGGGCTGGCCGAGCACCCGGGCACGGACCTCACCGCCGTCTGGGGCCGCCGCGCCGAGAACGCCCGCGCGCTCGCCGAAGCCCACGGCGCGGTCGGGACCAATGACCTCGACGAACTGTTCTCCCAGGTCGACGCACTCGCGTTCGCCGTCCCGCCGGCCGCGCAGGCGGAGATCGCGACGCGCGCGGCCGCGGCCGGCAAGCACCTGATCCTGGAGAAGCCGATCGCGCCTGACCTGGCGAGGGCGCAGCGGCTCGCCGACGCGGTGTCGCGGGCCGGTGTCGCGTCGCTGGTGATGCTGACCCTGCGGTTCGCCCAGCAGACACGCGACTGGCTCGAGGACCTCGCCCGATCGGGCGGCTGGCGCGGCGGCGGCGCGCGGTGGCTGTCGGGCGCCCTGCTGGGCGGCCGGTACGCGACGTCGGCCTGGCGGCTCGACGCGGCGGGCGGCGCGCTCGCGGACGTCGGCCCGCACGCGTTCGACCTGCTCGACGCCGCCCTCGGGCGGATCACCGACGTGCTCGCGGCCCACCGCGGGCCCGACGACCTGTGGCAGTTGATGTTCGCCCACGATGGCGGCGCCACGAGCACCGCGACGCTGTCGTTGCGCCTGCCGGTTCAGCCGACCGTGGTCGAAATCGCCGTTTACGGCGAACACGGGTACCGGACGATCGGCCGCAAACCAGGCACGGCCGGGGAGTCCTACACCGCCCTGCTGGACGACTTCGCGGCGATGGTCGCGAGCGGCACGACCAAGCACCCGTGCGACGTCCACCGCGGCGTACACCTGTCCACGCTCATCGAGCGCGCCCGCGAACTGGCCGGGTAGTACACAGGGTTCGAACCCCTGTTTTCCCTTGTGGACGAAGGCTTTTCGCCGCGCATCCAAGGTTCTTCCACAGAGTTGTCCACAGCATCCACTATGGACGGTCCGCGCCTCGACCGAACCACGGGAAGCCGTTTCGCGCCACCGGAAAGATCACCGAATAGTGCGCCCGGCTGGACGTGCCGAGTTGATCTCCCAATGCGAAGGTGATCTTGGGAGGGCGGGAAGAAGCAGTTCAGAGGGGTTCGAGAAGGGAAGCGCATGGGAGCCCTGCTGCGCGCTTTCTGGGGGATCATTCCGGTGACGGCCATCGCGCTGCCGTACGCGCTGCTCTGCTGGCCCTTGCTCACGGTCCGCAGGCGCCGAAGAGGTGGCGACGTGAGTCTCGCCCACGCGTCGGCGACCGCCGCCGTCGACGTTTCGGCGGTCACGGTGGGCGCGCTGGTGCTGTGGCTGGTGACCATGCCCGTCGGCTCCGCGCCCGTCAGCACCCTCGACCTGGTCCCCGGCGCCGACCTCTCCGCCGCGTTCTCCGACGACGGCTCGCTGTGGCAGGTGATCGGCAACGTGCTGCTGCTGTCACCGCTCGGCGCCCTTGTTCCCTTGCGCCTGCGCGGCATGCGTTCGCTGGCCCGGATCGCGATGACGGCGTTCGCCGCGTCCGTGCTGGTGGAGGCCACGCAGTTCCTCATCCACATCGGTCGCGTGACCTCCACGGACGACGTCCTGCTGAACACCCTGGGCGCGACCTTGGGCGCAGCCCTGACGCGGCGCGGGTGGCGGGTGTTCGACGTCGCGCCCGTGCCGCCGATCCCCCGCCAGGTCCGGCGGACGGTCTGCCACGCCCCCGTGCGCCTGCGCGTCCCGCGCTCGGTGTGGGACACGGGGTACGCGGGCGTCGGCCATCCCGAGCGGCGCTGAGGTTTTCGACGTGCCGGCAGATGCGGCTGTCGGGGGCTGACGCCGCCGGCGCGGGTTCGGAGCGGCGCTGAGCCGGCGGGTCTGGCGGCTAGCGGGGTGATGGGTGCGGAGCACCGTGACGACGCCTGCGCTGCGGTCAATGGTGCAGTCGGTCCGATGCGACGCCGAGCGAGCGGGTTCGGCAGCGACCGTCACGATAGGTGCGGGCACCGCTGACAATGCCGACGTCGCAGTGAGTGCCGCAGTCGGACCGGAGCGCCACCGAGCAGGCGGACCCGGCGACGACCGGGGCGATTCGTGCCGAGCCACCGCCGACAATGCCGACGTCGCGGCAAGTGCCCCGGCCAGACCAGACGAGCACCGAACACGCGAACCCGGCGGCAACCGGGGCGATTCGCGGAGCACCGCCGACATCATGGCAAGTGCCGCGGTCAGTGGTGCAGTCGGTCCGATGCGACGCCGAGCGCGCTGGTTCGGCAGCGACCGGTGATAGGTGCAAGACACCGCTGCCGCCGACGATGCCAGCGCCGCGGTTGGGCCGCGACGGCGCTGAAATATTCGGTTGCGGTCGCCGGGATACTGAACTCACTGAGCGGATCTTGCCGATCCCCGGATGAAGGAACGCCTATGTTTGCCGCCGCTGCTCGCGACGGCCGTCAGGCCTGACGCGAGCTTCGTCAACGTCATCTTCCCGCGCCGAGTCTGGCGTGGGGCCTGCGCTCCGTGCTGACCGGGTTTCCACGCGCTTCGTCGGCGCGGTTTCGCGCTCGGTTCCCCTGCATCGCGTCGTGCCTGGGGACGCGCGCGCGTTTCGCGCGTGCCCGTGGCTCGGCGGCGTGGGTCCCGATGCCCCGCCTCGCGCGGTTCCTTCAACCCGAAAGGGTCATCCAGCATGTCCGCCCTTCAGGCGTATGTCCGCACTACCGCACCTCGCAACCGTGACGTCGAGCGGATCGGCCCGTTCCTCGCCACCTTCGCCCACGACTCCGACCACCCGATGCTCAACTACGCCATCCCCGACGACGGCGCCGCGCCGTCGCCCGCGGAGATCGCGGGGCTGACTGCGGCGTACTCCAGTCGCGGACTGTTGCCTCGACTGGAGTTCTTCACCGAAGCGGCGCCCGCGCTCGAAGTCCTGCTCGTCACCCAGGGTTACGCGCTGGAACGCCGGATCCCGCTGCTGGTCTGCGGCGTCTCGACCTTCGTCCCGCGCCCGGCTCCCACCGGCGTCACCCTTCGCACCCCTTCGTCGGACGCTGATCTCCTCGGCCTGCGCTCGACGCAGAACGTGGCCTTCGGCGCCTCCCCCGAAGTCTCCGACACCGAACTCGCCGGCACCCGCGCGTTCGGCGACCGCGCAGTCCTCGCCGAAGACACCACCACCGGCTCGATCATCGGCGGCGGCTTCGCTCTGGAGATCGTCCACGGCACGTCCGAGATCGCGGGCATCGCGGTCGCCGAGCCGCACCGCCACCGCGGCATCGCCGCGGCGATCACCGCGCACCTCACGCACCTCGTCCACACCCGCGGTGCCCCCACGGCCTTCCTCACCCCGGGCGACCTCGGCATCGCCACGGTGTACCGCCGCGTGGGCTACCAGCCGGCGGGTGAGTGTGTGCACCTGTCGCTGACGCCGCGGTAGCCCTCGCGCTCGACCCCACCCCTTCGCTGCACGAACGGTCCACTCGCACCGTTCCGGCGGACAAGTGAGCGGTCTCTCCGGGACACTCCCCCCCCCCCCCCCCCCCCGTGAACGGCCCGATCGTGCCGAATCGATGCGCGAACGGTCCGCACGCGCCGGCTCACCGGCGCGTGCGGATCAACTCCACTGAGGCACCCGCGCGAATGGTCCGGTCGCGCCGCGATCGCCGCACGAGTGGACCGGTCATGCCGACCTGAGCGCACGGATGTACCGCTCACGTCATCGCGCTGGCGCGGCTGGGCCAGTCGCGCCGAGCCCATCGCGCAACCAGACCGCTCCGACCAACTCGGTCGTCGAGCGGACAGCCGCGCCACGTCGATCGCGCGAACGGTCCGCTCGCGCCAACCGGACCGCATGAGTGGACCGCTCACGCCACCGTGGTGACCCGGCCGGGCCGGTCGCGCCCACCTGAGCGCGCGCGTGAACCGGTCGCGCCGAGCCAACGCACCCGGCATCACCACCCCCGCCGCCCCGGCCCTAATCGTCGAAGCGGCCGCCCCGGCTGCGTTTCACGGCGCTGCGGCGTTTTTTCGCCGCGAGGCGCCGTTCCTTCGAGCCGCGGGAGGGTTTGGTGGGGCGGCGTTGGGCGGGTGGTGGTACAGAGGCCTTCAGCAGAACCTCCGCGAGCCGCTCGCGGGCTGCGTCGCGGTTGTGGAGTTGGGAGCGGTGTTCGCTCGCGGCGATGGTCAGAACGCCGTCGACGAGCCGGCCGGACAGGCGGTCCAGGATTCGGGCGCGCAGCGAAGGCGGGACGACCGCCGACCGGGCCACGTCGAACGACAGCTCAACCCGCGAGTCCGTCGTGTTCACGCCCTGACCGCCGGGGCCCGATGAGCGCGAGAAGCGCTCGCGCAGCTCAGCCGCCGGGATCACGAAGCGGGAGCCGACGGGCACGTCCTCAGTCACGGGACCAGTCTCGCAGCCGGGGCAACCGAAAAGTCAGAACCGCGGGTGGTCCCCCGACAGCACCGCGCGCGGGCCGTCCGGGTCTTCCGCCGGCTGGACGTCGCCGAGGATCCAGGCGGGCACGTGGCGGGCGGTCAGCACCGCGAGGGCGCGGTCGACGTCCTCGGCCGCCACGATGGCGACCATGCCGACACCCATGTTGAACGTCTTCTCCAGCTCGGCGCGCTCGACCTTGCCGCGCTGGCCGATCAGGGCGAAGACCGGCGCCGGGGTCCACGTGCCGCGTTCCAGCCGCGCGACGAGGCCCCGCGGCATCACGCGCGCGAGGTTCGCCTCCAGGCCACCGCCGGTGATGTGCGCGAACGTGCGCACCTCGGTTTCGGCGGCGAGCGCCAGGCAGTCCTTCGCGTAGATTTTCGTCGGCTCCAGCAGCTCCTCGCCGAGCGTGCGGCTGAACTCCTCGACGTGCCCGTCGAGCGGCATGCGCGCGATGTCCAGCAGCACGTGCCGAGCCAACGAGTAGCCGTTGGAGTGCAGGCCGGACGAGCCCATGGCCAGCACGACGTCGCCCGGGCGCACCTTTTCGGGCGTCAGCAGCGCCGAAGCCTCCACCACGCCGACGCCGGTGGCCGACACGTCGTAATCGTGCTCGCCCATCAGGCCCGGGTGCTCGGCCGTCTCGCCGCCGAGCAGCGCGCAGCCGGCCTGAACGCAGCCCTCGGCGATGCCGCCGACCAGGGCCGCGATCTTCTCCGGCACGACCTTGCCGACGGCGATGTAGTCCTGCAGGAACAGCGGCTCGGCGCCGGTGACCACGAGGTCGTCGACGACCATGGCCACCAGGTCGATGCCCACGGTGTCGTGCTTGTCCAGCGCCTGCGCGACCGCGATCTTGGTGCCGACGCCGTCGGTGGACGACGCGAGCACGGGCTCCTTCCACTTGTCCAGCTTCAGCGAGAACAGCCCGGCGAAGCCGCCGACGCCGCCGCGCACCTCCGGCCGCGTGGCACGCTCGGCGTGGGGCTTGAGCAGCTCGACGGCCTGGTCACCGGCTTCGATGCTGACGCCGGCGGCGGCGTACGTGGCGCTCGTGGACTCGCTCACGGAAGCGGACTCCCTACTGGACAACTCTGACTAGGGACGCCGGACGGCGTCTTCGGCACCGTACCCGGCGGGGCTGACGGGAGTCGCCGCCCCATTGACCGACTCCATGCTTTCCAGCAGGTGCTTGCCGATGAGGGCGTCGTCGGGCAGGTCGATGGGGTACTCGCCGGAGAAGCAGGCCGTGCACAGCCGCGACTTGGGCTGTTCCGACGCCGCGACCAGGCCGTCGAGCGAGATGTAGCCCAGGGAGTCGGCCCCGATGGAGCGGCGGATGCCGTCGAGGTCGACGCCGTTGGCCACCAGTTCGGCGCGCGAGGCGAAGTCGATGCCGTAGAAGCACGGCCAGCGCACCGGCGGCGACGCGATCCGCACGTGGACCTCGAGCGCGCCGGCCTCCCGCAGCATGCGCACGAGCGCGCGCTGCGTGTTGCCACGCACGATCGAGTCGTCCACCACCACGAGCCGCTTGCCGCGGATCACGTCGCGCAGCGGGTTCAGCTTCAGGCGGATGCCCAGCTGGCGGATGGTCTGCGACGGCTGGATGAACGTGCGCCCGACGTAGGCGTTCTTCACCAGGCCGGTGCCGTACGGGATGCCCGATCCCTGCGCGTACCCGATCGCGGCCGGTGTGCCGGACTCCGGCACGGGCATCACCAGGTCGGCGTCGGCCGGGTGCTCGACCGCCAGGCGACGGCCGATCTCCACCCGCGTGGCGTGCACGCTGCGGCCGGCGATCGTGGTGTCGGGGCGGGCGAGGTAGACGTACTCGAACACGCAGCCCTTCGGCTCCGGGTTCGCGAAGCGCGACGAGCGCAGGCCCTCCGCGTCGATGGCGATGAGCTCACCGGGCTCGACCTCGCGGACGAACGACGCGCCGCAGATGTCGAGCGCGGCCGTCTCGCTCGCCACGACCCAGCCGCGCTCGAGGCGGCCGAGCACGAGCGGGTGCACGCCGTGGGGGTCGCGTGCGGCGTAGAGGGTGTTCTCGTCGGCGAACACCAGGCAGAACGCGCCGCGCAGCGTCGGCAGCAGCTCCATGGCCGCGGCCTCGATGCCCTTGTCGGCGGCGTTCGCGGCGAGCAGGCCGCAGACGAGGTCGGAGTCGCTGGACGAACCCGTCAGACCGGCGTGCGGCTTGAGGCCGGCGGCCGCGGTGCGGTCGCGCAGCTCGGCGGTGTTGACGAGGTTGCCGTTGTGCGCGAACGAAATCCCGCTGCCGGTGGCGGTCGTGCGGAAGATCGGCTGCGCGTTCTCCCAGATCGTCGAGCCGGTCGTGGAGTAACGACAGTGCCCGACTGCGATGTGGCCCTGCAGCGACTGCAGCACCTGCTCGTCGAACACCTGGCTCACCAGGCCGAGGTCCTTGAAGACGACGATCTGCGAACCGTCGGAGACGGAGATGCCGGCTGCCTCCTGCCCACGGTGCTGCAGCGCGTACAGGCCGTAGTAGGTCAGCTTGGCGACTTCTTCCCCCGGAGCCCAGACGCCGAAGACGCCGCACTCCTCACGGGGTTCCGGTTCGGGCTGATCAGGGCTGGCGGACTGGTCGGAAACCACCGAGGTGCTCCCAGGAAGACGTGGGCGGGGCCAAGTCCAAGTGTAAGGGCTGTTAAGGACGTGTTCACCGGACAGGACGTGGTGCTGCCCACTTCCTGGGAGATCGGTGCTCGCGTTTCGGACCGGTGTTGATCTTGCGCCCGACCCCCGGACATGAGCCAGGCCCCGGCCGGCGTGTCTCGTCCACGTCGACCGGGGCCTGGAGTTCGGGGTGTTCAGCGAGCGGCGAGCCACTTGGACGTGCCGCCACGCCCGGGCACCCAGCAGCCCTTCGCGGGGGCAGTGGCGGTGTCGTCGGTGTCGTCGGTGCCGGCCTCATCAGGCAGGGCGAGCACCTCGGTCAGCACACCGGCCGCGTCGCCGCTGCGACGCCACAACCACTTCTCGGGGGCGAAGACGTTGTCCTCGGTCCCCGGCAGCCGCGTCGCGACCACGTCGTCCTCGGCGTTGAGCCGGACGACGTCCACCACGTTGTCGTGCACCCGCACGCCGACCACGGCCTCGACCTCGCCGCTCGCGTCCGTCTGGTGCACGAACTGGTACCCGCGGCTCATGAGCTCCTGCAGGCCGGTCTCGACGTCGTAGCGGGACCCGAGGGCCTCAGCCGAGGACATCGTCGAATTCGCCGTCCTTCGCCCCGGCGAGGAAGGCGGCCATCTCGGCGTGGGTGTAGACGAGCGCGGGGCCGGTCGGGAAGCGGGAGTTGCGCATCGCGATCTCTCCTGAGGCCAGCGGAGCGACCTCCACACAGTTGCCCACGGCGCCGCTGTAGCTCGCCTTGCGCCACTGGGCGCCGGTCAAACGATCGGCCGCAATGCCGTTCTCGAACCGCTCAGCCATGATCCCCACCTTCCGGGACGGTGAAAAGCTCAGGAATCTGCACGTGCATCTACCTGTGACTGGGACGCTAGCACGCGCGCATGCAGCGGTAAATGCACGTGCAGAAGTTTCTGCAAGTTTCTCACTGCGTGACGACAAGGTTCAGTAGAAAGTCCCAGTCGGGCGTATCGAGCACCACCTGAAGGGGTGAAGTATCACACAGGGTCGCTGTTGATTGCGGGTTCGTCGCCCTGCGCCAAGAAGTCGCCACCGACCGGTGGCAGCGCGTGAAGGCTCAGCACGGACTGTGACCGGACGAAGTTTTCAGTGATTTCAGCGTTTTGACCGGAACCGCCGAAACCCCGGTCAGATCTCGGCGCGCCGCTTCGCCAGGCGGGCGCGGCTGCGCTCCGGCGTCTCCGCGTCGACCGCCAGCAGGTCGAGCGCGCGGCTGTACTTCTCGATCTCGTCGCGCTTGTCGAGGTAGTGCGCGCCGGTCAGGTACTCGACGTACGTGATGTTCGGCAACTCCGCCTCGGCGAACCGCAGCAGCGCGAAGCCGTGCTCGGCGGACAGACCGCTGCGGCAGTACGGGAGGATCTGCACCGACACGTGCGGCAGCGTGGTGACCTCGAGCAGGTACTCCAGCTGCTGCTTGAACACCTTCGGCCCGCCGATCGGCCGGTAGAGCACCGACTCGTCGAGCACCGCCCAGATGCGGGGCGCGTCGGGGCGGGCCAGCATCTTCTGCCGCCGCATGCGCAGGGCCACGAGCTGGTCCACCTTCTCGTCGGCCATGTCCGGACGGCCGTGGCTGAAGATCGCGCGGGCGTACGGCTCGATCTGCAGCAGGCCGGACACGAACAGCGGCTCCCAGATCTGGATCCGGGACGCGGCTTCCTCCAGTCCGACGAGGTCGGTGAACCAGCCGGGCACGGTGTCGCCGAACTTGCGCCACCAGCCGGCCTCGTTCGACTGCTTGACCATGTCGAGGAACGCGCGGCGCTCCTCGTCGTCGGAGACGCCGTACATGGTGAGCAGGTCGGCGACGTCGCGCTCCTTGAAGCCGACGCGGCCCAGCTCGAGGCGGGAGATCTTGGATTCGGATCCGCGGATGTTGTAGCCGGCCTGCTGGCGCGTGATCCCGGCTTCCTCACGCAGCTTGCGCAGCTGCGAGCCGAGGATCATCCGGCGCGCAGTCGGGCCGAGACTCTGCTCGCCACCGGACGCGTTCACCGCGTTCATTGACCGGGACCTTCCGTGCGCCGCTCGTTGACCTGTGGGATTCCAGCCCGGCTACCCAAAGTACACGTACAGGGCCAACCCGTATAGCACGGCGTGGCTCGCGTCGTGTTTGTCCTCCCGATTCTACGGAGAGTCCGCCCCGAACCACACGGTCAGGTGAGCGTTCGCTGGTCAAGACCACGGACGGTCAGAGTCGAACCACCGGCAGCCAGTACGCGAGATCGGCCCGCGAGCCGGACGCGGACACGCGCGCGGACTCCACGGCGGTGGTCCAGTCGAGCAGACCGGTCGCCAGTTCGAGCCACGTCCGAGCATCGGTCTCGACCACGTTCGGCGGCGTGCCGCGGGTGTGGCGGGGCCCCTCGACGCACTGCACGGCGGCGAACGGCGGCACCCGCACCTCGACGCTGCGCCCCGGCGCGTCGGCGGCCAGCGTCCGCAGACTCAGCCGAACCGCGGCGGCCAGCTCGGAGCGGGCCGGATCCGGGCCCTCACCTCGCAACCAGCTCGAAACGGCCGAGATCGCCGCGCGTAACTCAGCGGGATCGACCGAACGCGAAGAGGCCATGGCTCAACAGTAGAGTGACGTCGGACCGACATTCAGGCACCCGGCACCGAGGGACGGCGATGGCGCAACGGGACGAGGCAGATCGGATGGTTTCCCCCGCGGGGCCCCGCGGCAAGGCGGCCGGCAAGCCGGCGACAGCGGGCCGGCACGGCCGGCGCGGGCCGCAGGGCAAACCGGAGATCACCCCCGAGATGCGGGCGAACGCGCGCGCCAACCCGAACAGCTGGCTCTACGTGATCGACGAGGCCTTCGACCCGGCCGGCCCGGTGCCCTCGTGGGCCGTGGTGGGCGCGTACCCGGTCAACGCCGCGGGTGACGTCGTCGAGGACTTCCACCCCAACGACCGCTACCGCCCTTCGCCGAAGGCGCTCGGCTTCCCGGAGCCCAAGACGGAGCTCGAGCGGCTGCTGCAGCTCGTGCGCACCGAGCACCGCCCCGCCGAGGACCTGCCGAAGGTCATCCTCGACTCGACGCTGTTCGTCTACGCGCTGTCCCCCGTGCAGCGCACGGTGATCGGCTTCCACAACGCCGACGGCCGCGTGATGGTGCCCGCGTACACGACCAAGTCGCTCGTGCCGCGCGAGTGGCCGCACGCCCGCGCCGTGCTGGGCCGCGACATCGTGAGCCTGCTCGCCGGTCACCCGCTGGCGATCAACCCGCACGACCTCATCACCGCCGTCGTCCCGGCCGAGCACCTCCTCAAGGCCATCGCCGAAGAACGGCGCTGAGGTTCCGCGCCGGATTTTTCACTTCGGCTGTCGACGAAAAGCCCGCTGTCCACTCCGGACGGCGGGCTTTTTCGCACGCGCAGCACGTCACCCACGCGAAAACCGATAGGTCTCGACCAGCACAACTGACCCGGTCGGGTGATCACCGAGTCGCAGGAACGACGGCTTCCGGGCATCGTGCACGGCGAAGGAGTACACGCGTCCGGTGGGGAGTCCAGGGTGAAGCGTCGTCCGCTGCTGCGCCGGGTTGCCTTCGAACGTGCTTCCTTCGCGCGAACCGTCCTGAGGGGTGCCACCGCGTGGGGCGCTGTGGTCTGCACCGGGCTGCTCGCCCTGTGCGCTCCGGCCACCGCCGCGCCGCGCTACGAAGGCGCGGAAGACCACTACGCCGGTTCGCAGATCGAGAAGTACGAGGGCGTCGATGGCGCCCCGCACGTGGAGTACACCGCGAGCGACCAGGTCCTCGGCCACGACGTGAGCGGGCACCAGGGCGCGGTGGACTGGACCGCGGCCGCGAACGCGGGTGCGAAGTTCGTCTACGTGAAGGCCACGGAGGGCACCGGGTTCGTCAGCCCGCAGTTCGCCCAGCAGTACAACGGTTCATACCAGGCCGGGATCATCCGCGGTTCGTACCACTTCGCGCGGCCCGACGTGTCGGACGGCGCGGCGCAGGCGAACTACTTCCTCGCGCACGGCGGCGGCTGGTCGAAGGACGGCAAGACGCTGCCGGGCGCGGTGGACCTGGAGTACAACCCCTACGGCGAAACCTGCTACGGCAAGGATGCCGCCGGCATGGTCGCGTGGGTCCGGTCCTTCTCGGACACCTATCGCGCCCGGACCGGACGGTCGCCGGCGATCTACACGTCCACGAGCTGGTGGAAACGCTGCACCGGCAACAGCGCGGCGTTCGGCGCGAATCCACTGTGGCTCGCGCGCTACAACACGCAGATCGGCGAACTGCCGGCCGGCTGGCGCAGCCAGGCGATCTGGCAGTTCGCGGACAAGGGCACGCTGCCGGGGGACCAGAACTGGCTCAACGGTCCCCTGGCAACCCTCCGCGATCTGGCAATCGGGTGAACATTTGTTGCCAGACCACGGAATAGTCATCAGGAACCGATGAAAATCACCCACGCGTCCATGTGAATTCACGGAACTTGATGACAAACCGAAGACCGTCATCAAGAATCTCCCCCGGGCGGCTACCTGCACATAGCCGCTCACAGCGAGGGTATCTGTGAAGGGATTCAACGATGTCCACTTCCCGAAGAGGACGGGGGGCAACCCTGTTCTCCGTCCTGGCCATCCCCACCGTGGCGCTCCTGCTCGGCTCCACGGCTCAGGCAATGGCCGCACCACCCAGCTCGGTCCTCACGACGAGCCAGGTCAACGTGATCAACGCCGACATCCAGGCGCACAACCACCCACTGGGGTCCCAGATCCGGCGCGTCGAGGGTGACGACTCGACACCCGGGTCGAAGGCCGCCGCCCAGCAGCCGCAGGCCGCGGCCGCCATCCCGAACCAGGTCCTGGCCACCGTGGCGGGCATGGACGTCGCCAGCTACCAGGGCAACGTCAACTGGGCGAGCTGGTGGAGCCAGGGCAAGCGGTTCGTGTGGACGAAGGCGACCGAAAGCACGTCGTACACCAACCCCTATTTCACCCAGCAGTACAACGGTTCGTACAACCAGGGCTTCATCCGCGGCGCGTACCACTTCGCCACCCCGAACACCTCGAGCGGCGCGGCGCAGGCCACTTACTTCGTCGCCCACGGCGGCGGCTGGTCCGGGGACGGCAAGACGCTGCCGGGCGCGCTGGACATGGAGTACAACCCGTACGGCGCGACGTGTTACGGCCTGAGCCAGGCCGCGATGGGCGCGTGGATCCGCGACTTCCACGACACCTACCACGCCAAGACCGGCCGCTGGCCCGTCATCTACACCTCGACGAGCTGGTGGAACCAGTGCGTGGGCACGTCGCAGAACTTCTCGAGCACGGTGCCGCTGTGGGTCGCGCGGTACGCCTCGTCGGCAGGCACGCTGCCGAACGGCTGGGGCTACTACACCGTCTGGCAGTACACCTCGAGTCCGCTCGACCAGGACACCTTCAACGGTGCCTACGACCGGGTGCAGGCGCTGGCGAACGGCTGATCCACTCGTGAGGGCGAAATGACGCTCCCGGCCACCGCGTGCGGCCGGGAGCGTATTTTGTGCCGGGCTCCGACCTTGCAGAATGCTGATCACGTGGGGCGGGGGAGGAACCGCCGGCGCTCGCCGGTCGTCAGACCACGGCGCGAGACGGTGCAGCAGGAAGGCGGAACCGGAGATGACCTACCCACCGCAGCCCGGGCAGGGCGGCCAGCCCGACCCCTACGGCCAGGGCCGGCAGCAACCCGGGCCGGGCGGGGTGCCCCAGCAACCGGGTCAGCAACCGGGGTGGGATCCGAACGCGCAGCAGCAGTACGGCCAGCAGCCCGGGTGGGACCCGAACACGCAGCAGTACGGCCAGCAACCCTATCCCGGCACCCAGCCGTACGGTCAGCCCTACCCCGGCGCCCAGCAGTACCCGCAGCAGGGCTGGGACCCGAACCAGCCCTACGGTGGAGGTTACGGCGGCGGGCCGCAGCCGCCGAAGAACAACAAGACGGGACTGTGGATCGGCATCGCGGTGGCCGTGGTGGTCGTGGTCGCGCTCGGGATCACGGGGTTTGTCGCGCCCGGCTTCTTCCTGAGCAAGGACTCTTCGGGCACCACGGCGCAGTCGCCGAACCCCGTGCCGCCGCCGGCGCCCACGTCGCGCCCGCAGCTCCCCACGGGTGAGCCGTCGCTGCCGGGCCTGCCCACCGACGAGACGGACATCCCCGGCACCGGCGACGGCAGCGGTTCGCCTGCCGAGGGCAAGCAGGCGGTCGACGACTTCGTGGCCAAGATCAACGCCAAGGACGCCGCCGGCGCCACTGCGATGACGTGCCAGGGCAGCGAGGGCTTCTCGAGGGACAGCATCGACGAGGCCACGGGCGGCGAGCCGCAGCTGAAGGTCGAGGGCTACGACGGCACCTCGACCGTCACGGCGAGCGTCGGCGGTTCCCTGTCCGGAAAGGACGCCAACGGCTCGGTGATCGCCACCAGCGTCGGCGGCAAGTGGTGCATCGGGTTCTTCTTCGTGCTGGCCATCTGACGCGTGCGGTCCCCACTGCTCTGGACGTTCGTCACGTCCGTGCTGCTGCTCGTCGGGGTCGGCGGCTGGCTGCTCGCCGACCCCGCCACGAGCCGCAGCGACGCCCTGAAGACCGGTGGTCTCGCCGGGGGTGCCGTCGTCGCGCTGTACGCGCTGTGGCTCAACGACCGGCGCCGCCGCGTCGAGGAGGCTCGGCAGGAGATCGAGCGGCAGCGCCACGACCTGGAAATGCGCCGCGCCGACCAGGACCGCGAGCGCGTGTCCGACGAACGCTTCGCCAAGTCCGTGGAGCTGTTGGGGCACGAGGCCGACCAGGTGCGCGTCGGAGCGCTGCACGCGCTGGCCGGCTTGGCGCGCAGCCGGCCGGAGTACACGCAGACGGTGCTCGACGTGCTGTGTTCCTACCTGCGGCGGCCGTTCGACCACTCCCGCTACCACGGGCCGGACCGTGCCGAACCCGAAGTCGAGCGTGAGCTGCAGGTGCGGCTGACCGCGCAACGGCTCGTCGCCGAGCTGCTGCCGTGGGCGTCCGAAGTGGACGCGCCCAGCCACGACCTCGACCTGACCGGGGCCGTGCTGGAGTACCTCGACTTGTCGCGCCGCAAAGTGGGCCGCCTCTTGCTGCGCTACGCGTCGCTGCACAGCAGCACCAACCTCAGTGGCTGCGTGATCACCGGCCGCGCCTACTTCACCGCCGCCGGCACGGGCAACGGGCGGCTCATCGGCAACTTCCGTTGCCGCGGGACGAAATTCCTGGACTACGCGTGGTTCAGCGGCACCGCCTTCGCCGAGAACGCCGACTTCACCGAGACGACGTTCGCCGGGCGCACCGCGTTCAAGGACGCGGTGTTCGCCAAGGACGCCGTGTTCACCGACGTGGTGTTCGAGGACTCACTCGACCTGCGCCGCGCGTCGTTCGGCGGCCAGACGGACCTGCGGTTCGCGCGAGTACCGGAGCACCTTTCGTTGTACAACACCAAGGTGCAGGCGGCGAAGGACAACCAGCTGCCCGAGGGCTGGCAGCTGGAACCGCTCGAGAACGGCACCGCCCGGATCACCGTGGCCGGGAACTGACCGCCGCGGTCGCCCGGTCCAGCAGCTCGCCCAACGGCTTCTCCCCGCGCGTCCACTCGAGTCCTGCGACGTCCGAACAGGACAGTGCAGCTGGTCTGTCGGTGACCGACGGAACGACAGAGGGCCGCTCCCCCTTCGGGAAGCGGCCCTCATCAGGAGCGGCTCAGTCGAACAGTGCCGGCAAGGTGCCTTCCCACGCTTCGCGCAGCTCGTCGAGCGAGAACTCCGTGATGCCCTGGAGTTCGAGCGCACCGGACTCCGGGTCGACCACACCGGTCTTGCGCCACGGCAGGCCGCGGGCCGTGCACATCTCCGTGAAGCGCAGCTCCTCCGTGCGCGGCACCGCGACGAGCACGCGGCCCGAGGACTCCGAGAACAGCTGCACGAACGGGTCCTGGTCGCGGTCGAGGAAGACCCGCGCGCCGCACTGTCCGATGAGGACGGTCTCGACCAGCGCCTGGGCGAGGCCGCCGTCGGCGAGGTCGTGGGCCGCGGAGATCATGCCGTCGCGCGAGCCGGCGACGAGGATCTCGCCCAGGAGCTTCTCGCGGGCCAGATCCACGCGAGGCGGCACGCCGCCGAGGTGGCCGTGGAGCTCGCGGGCCCAGGCGGAGCCGTCGAGCTCGTCGTGGGTGTCGCCGAGCAGCAGGAGCGTCTCGCCGGCCTCCGCGCCGATGCCGGTGGGGATGCGGCGGGTGACGTCGTCGATCACTCCGAGCACGGCGATCACCGGCGTCGGCAAGATCGCCGTGTCGCCGGTCTGGTTGAAGAAGCTCACGTTGCCGCCCGTCACCGGGATGCCGAGCTCGACGCACGCGTCGGCCAGCCCGTGCACGGCCTGCTCGAACTGCCACATCACGGCCGGGTCGGTCGGGGCGCCGAAGTTCAGGCAGTCGGACACCGCGACCGGCGTCGCGCCGCCCGTGGCGACGTTGCGGTACGCCTCGGCCAGCGCGAGCTGCGCGCCGCGGTACGGGTCGAGGTACACGAACTTCGCGTTGCAGTCGGTGGCCACCGACACGCCGCGCCCGCTCGACTCGTCGATGCGGATCATGCCCGAGTCCGACGGCTGCGCGAGCACGGAGTTGCCGCGCACGTAGCGGTCGTACTGCGCCGTCACCCACTCCTTCGACGCCTGGTTCGGCGCCGCGATGAGCTTCAGCACGTCGGCCCGCAGCTCATCCGGCGTCGACGGCCGCGGCAACGAAGCCGAGGTGTCCGCGATCAGCGCGTCCTGGCTCGCCGGGCGCTGGATCGGCCGGTCGTAGACCGGGCCCTGGTGGGCGACGGTGTGGGCGGGGACGTCGACCACGACCTCGTCGTGCCAGGTGATCACGAGGTTGTCGCCGTCGGTGACCTCGCCGATGTCGGTGGCGATCACGTCCCACTTCGCGCACACGGCCATGAACGCCTCGACGTTCTCCGGCGCGACGACCGCGCACATGCGCTCCTGCGACTCGCTCGAGAGCACCTCGGCGGGCGTCATGCCGGTGGCGCGCAGCGGCACGCGGTCGAGGTAGACGTGCATCCCGCCGTCACCGGCGGCCGCGAGCTCCGACGTCGCGCAGGACAGCCCGGCACCGCCGAGGTCCTGGATGCCGACGACGAGCTTCTCCTTGAACAGGTCGAGGCAGCACTCGATGAGCACCTTCTCGGTGAACGGGTCGCCCACCTGCACGCTCGGCAGCTTCCGCCGGCCGGCCGCCGTCTCGTCGCCGGAGAACGTGTCGCTCGCCAGCACGGACACGCCGCCGATGCCGTCGAGGCCGGTGCGCGCGCCGAACAGGATGATCTTGTTGCCCGTGCCGGACGCGAACGCCAGGTGCAGGTCCTCGGTGCGCATGGCGCCCACGCACAGGGCGTTGACCAGCGGGTTTCCACTGTAGGAGGGGTCGAACACGAGCTCGCCGCCGATGTTCGGCAGGCCGAGGCAGTTGCCGTAGCCGCCGACGCCGGCGACCACGCCGGGTAGCACGCGCTTGGTGTCGGGCGCGTCGGCCGGCCCGAAACGCAGCGCGTCGGCCACCGCGAGCGGACGCGCACCCATGGCCATGATGTCGCGGACGATGCCGCCGACGCCCGTGGCCGCACCCTGGTAGGGCTCCACATAGGACGGGTGGTTGTGGCTCTCGACCTTGAAGGTGACCGCCCAGCCGTCGCCGATGTCGACCACGCCGGCGTTCTCGCCGATGCCCGCGAGCATCTTGGCCTTCATCTCGTCGGTGGCCGTCTCGCCGAAGTAGCGCAGGTGCTTCTTCGACGACTTGTACGAGCAGTGCTCGCTCCACATGACGGAGTACATCGCCAGTTCGGCCTCGGTGGGCCGGCGGCCGAGGATCTCGCGGATCCGGGCGTACTCGTCTTCGGCGAGGCCGAGCTCGACGTAGGGCTGCGAGAGGTCCGGGGTCGCGGTCGCGCGTTCGGTGGTGTCAACGGTGCTGGTCACGGTGTCCGTGTCAGGGTTCGCCACACCGTCAAGACTACGTGTCGGCCAGGTCACACCCGCAGGTGCCCGTATCGTTCGGGAGGGATAAATCAGTCGCGCGAGCTGCGTCGGCGCGCTTACCGTCGACTATCGTGCTCTCCGCCACATATCCCTTCGCCACGCCCCGGCTGCCTGCCCGGCCGACGGCCGGCCGCTACCTGCTCGCGGTGCTGCGCTCGCGCCCGTGGATGGTCGTGACGGCCGCGCTCACGGGTGCCTGCTGGTCGTTGCCGAGCGCGCTGCTGCCGCTGGTGATCGGCCGCGGCATCGACGCGATCGCGGCCGAGGACACGGGCGTGTTGTGGCAATGGGCGTTCATCGCCGCGGGTCTGGGGGTGTTGCAGGCCGGCTTCGGCACGTGGCTGCACTTCAACTCCTACGGCATGTGGCTGCACGGCGCGGGCACCACGCAGCGCCTGGTCACGGCGCACACGACGCGGCTTGGCGCCACCCTGCGCGAGGCGACGAGCACCGGCAACGTCGTGGCCGTCACGTCGTCGGACATCAACTGGATCGGCAACGCCTACGAGGTGATCGGCCGGACGGTCGGCTCGGTCGTGGCGTTCGTGGTGATCGGCCTGGCGATGCTGAGTTCGTCGCCGCTGCTCGGCGTGGTGGCGCTCGTCGGTGTGCCGCTGGCGGTGGTGGGCATCGGGCCGCTGCTGCGGCCGCTGCAGAAGCGCAAGACGGTGCAGCGCGAGAACCTGAGCGACGTCAACGCCCTGGGCGCCGACATCGTGTCCGGCCTGCGGATCCTGCGCGGGGTCGGCGGTGAGCGACGGTTCCTGAAGCGGTTCCGCGCCGCGAGCCAGCTCGTGCGCCGCTCGGGTGTCGAGGTCGGGCGCGCGGAGGCGTGGCTGGCCGCGGCGGCGATCGTGCTGCCGGGCCTGGTCACCGTGGCGATCACGTGGCTGGGTGCGCGGCTCGCGCTCGACGGCACGATCGGTGTGGGCGAGCTGGTGGCGTTCTACGGCGTCTCGGCGTTCCTGGTCGTGCCGGTGGACTCGGCGACGGAGGCCGTGGGCGCGGTGAGTTCCGGGCTCGTCGCGGCGCGCAAGGTGTGCGGCCTGCTGTCGCTGCAGCCGAAGCTGGCCGAACCGGAGTCCCCGGTACCGCTGCCCGCCGGGCCGTTGGAGCTGGTGGACACCGAGAGCGGCATCCGCGTCGAGCCGGGCAAGCTCACGGTCGTCGACCTGGGCGCCGAGGCGGAGGCGATCGCCCAGCGGATGGCGCGGTTCGCCGACGCGGCCGAAGGTGAGCGCGTGCTCGTCGGCGGTGTGCCGGCGGACCGGGTCGCGCTGGCCGAGCTGCGGGAGCGGGTCGTGTACGCGCACAACCAGGACCTGTGGTTCTCCGGCGTGCTGCGCGACCAGCTGGCGCCCGCGAAGCCCGGTGAGGTGAGCGTCGAAGAAGCCCTGTCCGCGGCCGATGCCGACGACATCATCGAGGCGCTGCCCCGGGGAGTCGACGAGCTGATCGGGGAGCGCGGGCGCGAGGTGTCGGGTGGGCAGCGGCAGCGGCTGAGCCTGGCGCGGGCGCTGGCGACCGACGCTGAAGTGCTGCTGCTCGACGAACCGACCTCGGCCGTCGACGCGCACACGGAGGCGCGGATCACGCAGCGCGTGGCCGAGCTGCGGCGGGGCCGCACGACGGTGGTGTTCAGTCAGAGTCCACTGTGGACGCATGTGGCCGACGAGGTCGTGAGTGAGAATGCGGTGACGGTGTGAAGCGGCTCCCCCTCGCGTCGAGGCGCGACGTGCGGCGCTGGGCAGTGCGCACGGCCGCCGAGCACCGGCGGGAGTTCTCGGTGATGCTCGGGCTGTTCTGCCTGGCGACGCTGATCGGGCTGGCCGGGCCGCAGCTGCTCGGCCTGCTCGTGCAGGGCGTGGTCGACGGCGGCAGCGGGACCCGCGTCGACCTGCTGGCGGCCGGGTTCGTCGTGGCGCTGGTGCTGCAGGCGTGGGCCAAGAAGGCGGCCCGGTTTCGCGGGCGGATGTTCGGCGAGCGCGTGCTCGCGCAGACGCGTGAACGGTTCGTCGCCAACTCGCTGAGCCTGCCGCTGGGCACGGTCGAGGCCGCCGGCACCGGCGACCTGCTCAGCCGCGCGACGAGCGACATCAGCCGGCTCGACCACGCCGTGCGCTTCGCGGCGCCGGAGATCCTGATCGCCGTGGTCACGGTGCTGCTGACCACGGCCGCGATGATCATCACGTCGCCGCTGCTGGCGTTGGCGCTGCTCGTGGCGCTGCCGCTGCTGGTACCGGTGAACGTCTGGTACCAGCGGCGGATCCCGACGCTGATGGCCTGGATGCTCGACCGCTGGGGCGACCTGCAGTCGGCCACGCACGAGACCGTGGAGGGCGCGCGCACCACCGAGGCGCTGAGCCTGACCGAACGCCGGGTGCGCGTCGGCCGGGACGCGCTGGACCAGGCGATCCTGGGCGAGCGGCGGATGCGGGCACTGCAGCTGCGGTGGCTGCCGTCGCTGGAGATCAGCTACGTGCTGCCGATCGCGGCGCTGCTGCTGATCGGCGTGTTCGCGTACTCGCACGGCTGGGCGGACCTGGGCACGATCACGACGATGCTCGCGTACGCGCAGGCCATGACGGCGCCGTTGAACGAGGCGCTGTTCTGGATGGAGGACCTGCAGGTGGCGCTGGCCGCCGCGCGCCGGATTCTCGGCGTACAGCCGGCGCCTTCGCGGGCTTCGGTTTCGGCCGCCCCGGCGGGCCGCGACATCGAGGTGCGCGACGTGCGCTTCGGGTACACGGCCGACCGCGAGGTGCTGCACGGCATCGACCTGGTCGTGCCACGCGGGGAGCGGCTGGCGATCGTCGGTCCGTCGGGTGCCGGGAAGTCGACCCTGGGACGTTTGCTGGCCGGGATCTCGGCGCCGTCGTCGGGATCGATCCTGGTGGGTGGCACGGAGGTGTCGTCCCTGGCGGAGGACGTGCTGCGCGGTGAGGTGCTGCTGCTGACGCAGGAGCACCACACGTTCTCCGGTTCCCTGCGGGAAAACCTGTCACTGCCGGCGCGGCAGGACGGCGGCGAGTGGACCGACGGCGAACTGCTGGCCGCGTTGTCGTCGGCCGGTGCTTCGACGTGGTTTTCGACGCTGCCGGACGGGCTGGACACCAAGCTGGGTTCGGGCGCGTACGCGGTTCCGGCGGCGCTGGCGCAGCAGCTGGCGCTGGCGCGCGTGGTGCTCGCGGACCCGCACACACTGGTGCTCGACGAGGCGACTTCGTTGCTGGACACGGGATCCGCCCGTGAGCTGGAGCGGTCGTTGAACGCGGTGCTGGCGGGGCGCACCGTCATCGCGATCGCGCACCGGCTGCACACAGCCGCGGCGGCGGACCGGGTCGCGGTCGTCGAGGGCGGACGGATCACGGAGCTGGGTTCGCACGCCGAGCTGATGGCCGCTTCGGGCCCGTACGCGCGGTTGGTGGCGGCGGCGTCGTAAGGCGGGTCCGCACTCGCGGCTCCCGCGTCGGCTGAACAATTCCGTTGTGGGCAAGCAGGTTCTGCCGGGACCATGCTTCCCGTGAGCAGCAGGTTGAGAGCCATTGCCGCGGAGACCGTCGCGATCGTCGAGCGCGGGTCGTACCGCGTGGGCGACGCCGAGGTCGTGATCCGGGAGCAAGTGGAGCACGCGCGCAAGGGCACCCGGCTGCACCTGCCCGACGAGCCCGCACGCCGTTCCGCGACCACGGTGACCCCGCGGATCGAGATCACCAATGAGTCGAGCCTCGACGCCGCGCGCCGGGTGGGCGACGACGTCGCGTGCCTGGTCTTCGCCTCGGCCCGCAACCCCGGCGGCGGTTTCCTCAACGGTGCCCAGGCGCAGGAGGAGGCGATCGCCCGCTGCTCGGCGCTGCACGCCTGTCTGCTCGAGGTCCCCGGCTTCTACGCCCACCACCGCGCCGACCCCGACCTGCGCTACACCGACCGCGTCATCCACTCACCGGCCGTCCCCGTCTTCCGCGACGACCGCGGCGCCCTCCTGCCCACGCCCTCCCCCGTCTCGTTCCTGACGGCGGCCGCTCCGAACCTGGGGGCGATCCGCCGCAACCAGCCACAGCACGAGGCCTCGGTCCCAGCCGTGCTGACACGGCGCGCCGCGCGCGTTGTGGCCCTCGCCGCGCACCACGGCCACCGCGCGCTCGTCCTCGGCGCCTGGGGCTGCGGCGTCTTCGAAAACGACCCGACGGTGGTGGCCGCCGCCTTCCGCCAGGCCCTCGCGGACCACCCGCACTTCGAGCGCGTCGTCTTCGCCGTGCTGGACAAGCGGGCCGGCGAACCGACCTACACCGCGTTCGCCCGTGAATTCAGCTGACCGCACGATGCACACCCGCACTCGGCACTCCAGAACGCGCGCACGGCACGTGTCAGCAGCCGCCCTGGTAGCTGCCGCCGCGCTCAGCAGCGCCTCGTGCAAGCGCGACAGCGACCTGCACCCGGTGCCACCCGTGACCGCCACCGTCTCGACTGTGGTCCCCGCCCGCTGACGCCCGCACCTCGCTGCGGGCTGAGCCGCGTCCTGCGCACGCGAAGGGGCGGTGCCGGAGCCGGCGCCGCCCCTTCAAAAGGCCGGAAAGAATCAGGCCTTAACCAGTGCGTCGACGGCGCTGAGGAACAGGCCGAGGCCGTCGTCGGACGGGCCGGTCAGGGCGTCGATCGCGTGTTCCGGGTGGGGCATGAGGCCGACGACGCGGCCGTTCTCGCTGCGGATGCCGGCGATGTCGTTGCGCGAGCCGTTGGGGTTGCCGTCCACGTAGCGGAACGCGACACGGCCCTCGGCCTCCAGCATGTCCAAAGTGGACTGGTCCGCCACGTAGCAGCCGTCGTTGTTCTTGAGCGGGATGAGGATCTCCGCGCCCTTGTCGTAGCGGCTGGTCCAGGCCGTGGTGTTGTCGTCGACCCGGAGCCACTGGTCGCGGCACACGAAGTGCAGGCCGACGTTGCGGATCATCGCGCCGGGTAGCAGGCCGGCTTCGCAGAGGATCTGGAAGCCGTTGCAGATGCCGAGCACCGGCATGCCCTTGCGGGCCGCGTCGATGACCGACTCCATCACCGGCGCGAAGCGCGCGATCACGCCGGCGCGCAGGTAATCGCCGTAGGAGAAGCCGCCGGGGACGACGACGGCGTCGACGCCGCGCAGGTCGGCGTCCGCGTGCCAGAGGGGCACGGCCTCGGCGTCGGCGTAGCGGATCGCACGGGTGGCGTCGCCGTCGTCGAGGGTGCCCGGGAAGGTGATGACCCCGATGCGCGCGCTCACGCGTCCACCCGCCGGATCGTCCACTGCTCGATCACGGGGTTCGCGAGAAAACCCTCGGCGATCTTGGCGAGCGTCTCGTCGTCGACGGTGTCGTCGACCTCGAGCTCGAAGTGCTTGCCCTGGCGCACTTCCGTGACGCCGGTGAACCCCAGCCGCGGCAGCGCGCGGGCCACCGCCTGGCCCTGCGGGTCGAGGATCTCGGGTTTCGGCATGACGTCGACGACGACTCGGGCCACGGCAGGCTGCTCCTTATTCACGCAGGTCGTGGGTACGTCCGCAGCGTACTTGACCGGCGGCGGCCGGCGCCCGTCCGGTGCCGGGGACAGCAGCGCAGGTCACAACTGGCCCGCACCGCGCGGCTGGAGGATGCTGCTCGCGGGGCCTTTCCCCGGCCCGCGTGCTGCGCCATGATGAGTCGTTGACAGCACGCCAACATGAGCAGCTGGAGGCATTGTGGCCGGTCAGGAGTCCTTCGACTACGTCATCGTCGGCGCGGGGAGCGCGGGGTGCGTGCTCGCGGCGCGGCTGAGCGAGGACCCGGCCGCCCAGGTGCTGCTGCTCGAGGCGGGCGGCGAGGACACCGCCGACGAGATCCACATCCCCGCCGCGTTCGCGTCGCTGTTCAAGACCAAGTGGGACTGGAACTACGAGACCGTCGAGCAGAAGCACACCGGCAAGCCCGCGTACTGGCCGCGCGGCAAGATGCTCGGCGGCTGCTCGTCGATCAACGCCATGATCTACATCCGCGGCAACCGCGCCGACTACGACGGCTGGCGCGATGCCCACGGCGCCACCGGCTGGGGCTGGGACGACGTGCTGCCGTACTTCAAGCGAGCCGAGGGCAACCAGCGCCTCGGCGGCCCGCTGCACGGCACCGACGGGCCGCTGCACGTCGAAGACCGCCGTTTCACCCACGAGCTGTCGAGCGCGTGGGTCGACAGCGCCGTGGCCTGGGGCTTGAAGCACACGGACGACTTCAACGGCGAGTCCCAGGAGGGCGCGGGCCTCTACCAGGTGACGTGCAAGCGCGGCCGCCGCTGGTCGACCGCCGACGCGTACCTGCGGCCCGCGTTGGACCGGCCCAACCTGACCGTCCACACCCACGCGCAGGCGACGCGGATCCTGTTCGAGGGGACGCGCGCCGTCGGCGTCGCCTACCTGCACAAGGGCGTCGAGGTAACGGCCCGCGCGAACGCCGAGGTGCTGCTCTCGGGTGGCGCGATCAACTCGCCGCAGCTGCTGATGCTCTCGGGCGTCGGTCCGGCGGAGCACCTGCGGGAGCGGGGCATCGATGTCGTCGCGGGCCTGCCGGGCGTCGGCGAGAACCTGCACGACCACCCGGCCGCCGGGATCATCTGGTCGACCAACGGCACCACCGACCTCGTCGACGCGGCGACGCCCGCCGGCCTCGTGCGCTGGCAGCTGACGCGCCGCGGGCCGCTGGCGTCGAACATCGGCGAGGCGGGCGCGTTCTACGAGACGCGCGACGGGATTTCGGCTCCTGACATGCAGATCCACGTCGCCCCCACGCTCTTCTACGACAACGGCCTGCGCGAACCGACCGTCCCGGGCTTCACCTCCGCGGCGACCCTCGTCGACGTCGCCAGCCGCGGCCGGCTCCGCCTCAAGTCCGCGAATCCCTTGTGGAAACCCGAGATCGACCCGGCCTACTACGCCGAGCCGATCGATCTCGAGACCATGAAGGCCGCGTTGCGCTCACTCATCGAGATCGGCAAGTCGGGCGCGCTCGCGCGCTTCCTGGACAAGCCCTTCCTGCCGGAAACCCACGACCTGTCCGACGACGCGTTGACGGAGCACCTGCGGGAGAACACCCAGACGCTCTACCACCCGGTCGGCACGTGCGCGATGGGCACGGACGAGCGCGCGGTCGTCGACCCGGCGCTGAAGGTGCGCGGGATCGACGGCCTGCGCGTCGTGGACGCCTCGGTCATGCCCGTCGTCCCGCGCGGCAACACCAACGCCCCGACGATCATGGTCGCCGAAAAGGCCGCCGACCTGATCCGCGGCCGGTCCGCATAGGCCGTCAGGTCGAGCCCAAGCCGGTGTCCGCAGCGTGGGTCCGACCCAGTCAGTTACCCCCAGCTTGGGTCGGACCCAGCGAGTCGTCCCCGCTTGGGTCCGAGCCAGTCAGTTACCCCCGCTTGGGTCGGACCCAGCGAGTCGCCCGCAGCCTGGGTCCGACCCAGCAAGTCGCCCCCAACATGGGTCCGACCCAGCAAGTTGTCCCCAGCCTGGGGTCGGACCCAGGCGAGCACCGGCTTGGGTCGGACCTAACCGACTTTCCGCAAGCTGTCCCGCGTGAGGTCGGCGAGGGTGGGGTAGCCGTCGACGGCCATGATCAGGTCGGTTTCGGCCAGGAGGGTGCGCAGGACGTGGACGGCGCCGTCCGCGCCACCGAGGGCGAGGCCCCACGCGTAGGGTCGCCCGACACCGACGGCGCGGGCGCCGAGGGCCAGCGCCTTGACCACGTCGGCCCCGGAGCGGATGCCCGAGTCGAACAGGACCGGGGTGTCGCCGGATACGTCGACGACCGAGGCAAGGCAGTCGAGGGCCGGGAGGCCGCCGTTGGCCTGGCGGCCGCCGTGGTTTGAGCAGTAGATGCCGTCGACGCCGCCGTCGATGGCGCGGCGGGCGTCGTCCGGGTGCTGGATGCCCTTCACGATCAGGGGCAGCTTCGTCAGCGACCGCAACCACGGCAGGTCGTCCCAGGTCAGCGGGTTGCCGAACAGCTGCGCCCACAGCCCGACCGCCGCCATGGGGTCGTCCTCGGGCGCCTTCCCCAGCAGCGAACGGAACACCGGGTCGGTGAAGTAGTTCGCGAGGCAGTGGCCGCGCAGCTGCGGGAAGTTGGCGGTGGACAGATCCCGCGGCCGCCACCCGGTGACCCACGTGTCGAGCGTGACCACGATGCCCTTGAACCCCGCCGCCTCCGCGCGCTGCACCAGAGACGCCGCCAGGTCGCGGTTCGTCGGCGTGTAGAGCTGGAAAAAGCCCGGCGTGTCCCCGAATTCCGGCACGATCCGCTCCATCGCGTCGACGGACAGCGTGGACGCGACCATCGGCACCCCCGTGCGCGCGGCGGCTTGAGCGGTCGCCAGATCGCCGTGGCCGTCCTGCGCGCAGAGGCCGATCACGCCCACCGGTGCCAGGAACAGCGGCGACGGCAGCTTGAGCCCGAACAGCTCCACCGACAGGTCACGGTCCTTCGCCCCGACGAACATCCGCGGCACCAGGCCCCAGCGCGAGAACGCTTCGACGTTGCCGCGCTGGGTGCGCTCGTCACCGGCCCCACCGGCCACATAGGACAGCACGGACGGCGGAAGTGCCTGCGCCGCACGGGCTTCGAGGTCGGCGTAGACCATCGGCATGGTCGGGACGCGGCCGGTGAGCCCGGCGAAGTAGATCTCGTTCTGGAAGTCGCCGTAGCGCGTCATGCGGGCTCTTTCTGGGTGCGGGACGCGCCCCGGAACCCCGGGTCGCGGCCTCGACCCTAGCGCTTGCCGTGCATGATCGTGATGAGCTTGGCGACCAGTGCGTCGGTGGATTCCTTGCGGCTGAACGAAGTAAGGGTCACCGGCGCGGTGAAGCGCTGCCGCGCGACGGCCTTGGTGCGCGCGAACTCGCGCAGCCCCTCCGGGCCGTGGATGCGGCCGAACCCGGAGTCGCCGACGCCCCCGAACGGCAGCGAAGCGATGCCGGCGAACGAGAGCGGCGCGTTGATCGACGTCATCCCGGTGCGCAGCTTCGAGGCGAGTTCGACACCGCGCGACTTGGAGAACACGGTGGAGCCGAGGCCGTAGGTGGTGGCGTTGGCCTTTTCGACGGCTTCGTCCATGTCGCGGACCTTGGCGATGGTCACCGTTGGGCCGAACGTCTCCTCGCGCACGGCCTCGGAGTCCTCCGGCACGTCGACCAGCACGGTGGGCTGGGCATAACGATCACCGACGCTGTCCACCCCGCCGAGCACCGCGCGTCCGCCGCGTTCGATGGCGTCGGCGATGTGCCGCCGGATCACCGCGAGCTGCGACGGCATGGTGACCGGGCCGTACTGCGCGTCCTCGTCGGAGCCGGCGCGCACGTCCTTGCTCTTCTCCAGCACCTTCGCGACGAACGCGTCGTGCACGCGCTCGTGGACGTACACGCGCTCGACGCCGATGCACGTCTGGCCGGAGTTGGAGAAGGCACCCCAGACGGTGGCGTCGGCGGCGGCGTCGAGGTTGGCGTCCGCGTCGACGAGCACCGGGTCCTTGCCGCCGGCCTCGATCACGACCGGGGTGAGCGTGTTCGCGGCGGCGGCCATGATCTTCTTGCCCGTCGCGGTCGACCCGGTGAAGGCGATCTTGTCGACGCCCGACGTGACCAGCGCGCCGCCCGTCTCGCCGAAGCCGGTGACCAGTTGCAGCACCGGCTGCTCCGGCACGATCTCGGCGAACGCATCGACCAGCCACTTCCCGACGCCCGGCGTGTACTCGCTGGGCTTGAAGACCACGGCGTTGCCGGCGGCCAGCGCGTACGTGATCGAGCCGAGCGGTGTGTACACGGGGTAGTTCCACGGGCCGATCACGCCGACCACGCCGAGTGGGCGGTACTCGACCGTCGCGGCCTGGTTCGACATCAGCAGCCCGGCCGAGCGGCGCTGCCGGCCGAGGTACTTGCGCGCGTGCTTCGCGGCCCACGCGATGTGCTCGATGGCGAGGACGCTTTCGAGCTGTGCGTCGGCGATCGGTTTGCCCGTCTCGTCGCGCACCACCTGGCACAGCTGCGGGAGCCGCCGCGTGAGCACGCCCTTCCACTGCCGCAACCGGTCGGCGCGCCCCGCGAAGCCCAGCCCGTCCCACCACCCGGCCGCCACGCGTGCGCGGTCGACCGCCGCGCGCACGTCCGCGGCGGTGTGCACCGGGTACGTGCCCACGACCTCGTCGGTCGCCGGGCTCAGCGAATCGAAGGTCTCCCCGACCGAGGTCGGGTTCGGCTGGACGGCGGTCATCGGCGTCTCCCCTGCTCTTCGGCGTTGTTCTTCAGGCTACGAGGTTGCTGACGCAGTGCCAATAGTCGCCCGAGACTCCGCGTCAGCATCGCACCGGCGGCCACCTGGGCGAAAGGGGTTCCGGAGCCACCCGATCGTGATCGCGGCAGCCGCAACGCCGGGCAGCGGTGCCAGCCACAGCGGCAGGACCCCGATGGCCAGCGATCCCAGCCCGTACCCGCACGACTGGACCGTGAACGACACCGAAAACCCCTCCGACCGGCGGTTCTCGGGAAGGAGACGCTGGATGCGGACGGACGCGATCGTCACGAGCGGTCCCGTCGCGGCGCCGACAAGCACGACGCCGGTGATCAAGCCCGCCCAGCCGAGGTTCGCCGCGACGAGCGCGCCGCCGGCGACGAACGCGGTGAGGAAGAGCCGGGGACCGCCGCGGCCACGCCACGCGTAGACCGCGCTGCCGGCGATGCTTGCGCCGCAGAGCACGGCCACGACCACGGGCGCCGCGGCCGCGGGCGCGCCGAGGCACTGGACCAGGGGCAGGGGCGCGACCTCGATCGTGGACAGCAGCAGGCCGACGGTGAACTGGCAGGCCAGCCAGGGCAGGCAGGCGACGAGGGGCACTTTCACTCTGGTGGTGGCGCGGTCCGCTGTCCGCTTCGGCACGAGCACGGCCGCCCCGGCGCCCGCGGCGGCCATCGCGAACAACGGCGCGAGGGGACCGGTGAGGACGAGCGCCCCCACGAGGAGCGGCCCGGCCACCAGCACGCCGTCGAGGAGCATCGCGTCCACCGCGATGGCCCGGGTGAGCTGGTCGGGGCGCACGACCGTGGCCAGCAGGGAGCGGAAGCCACCCGAGAGCCCGCCGCCCGCGAGCCCCGGCAGGACCACGAGGGCGAGCAGCACCGGTCCGCTCGCGCCACTCGCCGCCGCGAGGGCCAGGCCGGCCGTTCCCGCGGCGACCAGCACGAGCAACACCCGCAGCCCGCGCGCCGCACCGACGCGATCCAGCACCCGCCCGACCGGCACGGCACCCGCCATCTCCGCGACGGCGTAGACCGCCATCAGGACCCCGCCGAGCCGGTACGACCCGGTCACCGCTGTGGTCAGCGACGTGAACGCCAGCGGCGCCATCGCGGTCGGCAGCCGCGCGAGCTGCACCCCGGCTGACCAGCGCCAATACGTGGTGGTGAGCATGCGTTCGACCTTCGCCGGGCGGGGGTGTTCGGATAGTGATTCGGTTGTGCCCGAATGTTCGGCGGCTGAAGGCTTGGTGTCCGCTGTGAGGTCTTGCCGGCACTTTCGTACCCGCCAGCGGCTGATGCTCCGGCGGTCTTCGACATCTCGCCGGCGGCTGTCGTAGGGGTCGCCAGCGTCCTGAGTGCGTTGAACAGGACTTTTGAGCGCTCGCCCGAAGTGGCCCACAGGCCGGCCAAGGTGTGGACTACTCGGCTCTCAGCGGCCCATTTCGCCGGTTTGGTCGGACACGCCGGTGGAACGGAACGAGGGCGCCCTTTTGGAGGGCAGGGTTCCGGCAGCGTCGTGTGGTTCCCGCGGCTGCCGGACACCTGTGGTCGTCACCGCCGACGCCGTGCACACCACCGCCCACAACCGGCACGCCCGCAGCGTCTACTACGTGTTCGCCGTGCAAAACCAGCACCGCTCCACCGGCTGCTCGAGACCCTGCCCAGACACGAGATTCCCACCACACCAGCCACAACCGTGGCCACGGCCGCCGCGAACAAAACACCACCCAGCTCGCGCCTCGGGTGGGTTCCGCGGCCACCCGATCGTTTCCCCCAGGCAACCCCAGGCGTCGTGCATCCAGTGCCAGCCATCCAGGCCACCAGCGGAAACACACCACCCACGCGGCACTCGGCCGCACCAGCGTCACCGGTGCCTGGGCGCATCCCGCCCGCATCGCACACCACGTCCGCCGCCACTGGCACATCCCGGCGCGGGCTCTGGGGTCCTCGATGTAGGTGACGTCGCGGACCCAGTGGAGTTTGACCCGAGAGGGGCTGCCATTGCTCCACAGCGCGTCACCTGCTCGTCGCCGTCACGAGCGGGCCCGTTTCTCGGGCAACGCCAGGTGCCGCACCGCCCGCGACGCCAAAAGCCCTCGCCCTGCTCGGAACACCACCCGGCTTTGCCCGCACCCTGCGTCTCGGAGGCTGGGGGCCGGTCTCCCACCGGGACCGTTTCCCGCAAGAGCAGTTCTCCGGTCCCAGGGCTATTCCCCCATCAGGGCCGCTCGGCGCGGGTGCACGCCGTCGGTGCGGATGCGGCCCGACGGGCAGCGCGCGAGGGCGAAGCCGCCGCGATGGCCGGCGCCCGGTCATTCGGCTAAACCCGAATCCATGCTCGAGCTCGTGCTCAGTCCCGCCGGGTTGTGGTTCGCCGGGTCGCCGCTGGAGGAGGCGGTGGGCGTGGTGCGGGTGGCGCTGGGCAGGCGGCGGTTGCCCGGGGCGGCCGAGTGGCTGCACGGCCCGAGGCCGGCCGTGCCGGAGCTCGAGGCGGTGCTCGGGGCGCGTCACTACCTCACCGAGTTCCTCAGCCCGCCGCCCGAGTCGGCCGAGACCACGGTGGAGGAGCAGCTCGGGGTGGTCCGCCGGACGCCGCCGGAGCAGGTGGCGCTGGAGCTGGGGATGGTGGACGCCGACCTCGGGGTGCTGCCGCGGGATCCCGAACGGGCGCGGGACCTGCTGGCCGACCAGTTGGAGGCCGTCTGGCGCGCGAGCGTCGAACCGCACTGGGCGCGGCTGCACGAGGTCATCGCGGGCGACATCGCGTACCGCACGCAGGTGCTGGGCGAGCACGGCGTCCGGCGGGTGTTCGAGACACTGCACCCGCAGATCCGCGTCGCCGGGGACACGGTGCTGGTCGACGTAGCGGCGCGGGAGCGGTTGACGCTGGACGACCGGGGGTTGCTGCTCGTGCCGAGCGTGTTCGCCTGGCCGTCGGTGGGAGTCGTGGCGGTGCCGCCGTGGCAGCCGACGGTGTTGTACCCCGCGCGAGGCGTGGCCGCGCTGTGGACGGAGCCCGCGCTGGCGCCCGAAGCGCTGGCCGCCGTGGTGGGCCGGACGAAGGCGATCTTGCTCACCGCCCTGGACCGGCCGGCGGCCACGACGGAGCTCGCACAGCGGCTCGGGCTGGCCAAGGCGACCGTTTCCGCGCACCTCACGGCGCTGCGAGCAGCGGGATTGGCGACGGCGACGCGCCGCGGGCACCGGGTGCTCTACCGGCGGACCGAGCTTGGCGACGCGCTGTGGGCGGGCATAGGGTGAATGTGACCACGTGTGAAGGAGAATCCTGATGCGGATCGTCCATTTCGGACATGCCTGCGTGCTGCTGGAGACCGATGCCGAACGGATCCTGATCGACCCGGGCGCGTTCTCCACCGATTTCGAGGGCGAACGCGAGCTGTCCGCCGTCCTCATCACCCACCAGCACTTCGACCACATCGACGGCGAACGCCTGCCGAAGCTGCTGGCGGCGAACCCGGACGCCAAGCTGATCGTCGACCCGGGGTCGGTCGAGACCGTGCAGAAGCTGAACTTTCAGTACGAAGTCGCGAACCCCGGTGACGCCTTCGAGATCGGGGGCACTGCGGTCAACGTCGTCGGCGGCGAGCACGCCGTGATCCACAGCGACATCCCGGTGATCCCGAACATCGGTTACATCCTCGACCACGGCGCCTTCTACCACCCGGGCGACTCGTTCTTCGTGCCGGAGCAGAAGATCGACGTGCTCGGCCTGCCGACGGGTGCGCCGTGGCTCAAGGCCGGCGAGGCCGTGGACTTCCTGCGCGCCGTCGCGCCGCGCAAGTCCGTGCCGATCCACGAAGCAGTGCTCTCGAGCCCGGCCCTGCACTACGGGCTGTTCGAAAGCCTGGCGCCGCAGGGCACCGAGGTGCAGGTCGTGGAGCGCGGCGTCGCCACGCAGCTGTGACGAACCCCGGGGTGGCCGCCCCCGCGGCCACCCCGGGAGCCGGTCAGTTGTACAGCACGAACGGTCCCGTGTGCGCCATCACGCGCACCAGGTCGGCCTCTGGTAACCGAAGCCGGGGTTCGCCTCCGAACCCGCGCCGGCTTCGCGCATGAACTCCGGCGAGATCAGCCGCCGCCCGCCGTAGACGCCGTTGTTCTGCTCCAGCAAGGAGAATCGCGCGATGTCGATCGGTCGCATGTGAAGGCCGGCGTAGCCCTCGGTGTGCCCGGCCTGGTCGCGCATCCAGAAGTAGTTGTCGCGGTCGATGCCGATCTCGTCGAACAGCTCGCGCTGCGCGAAGTCCTGGAAGTCCTTGTACCCGTGCTGCTGCATGCTCTTCTCGGCCATCGCGTTCACGGTCGCCGGGCCGTTCTGGCTGTACTCGAAGTACGTGCCGGGCGCGCGCTGCATCGGCGCGGAACCCCACACCTTCACGCGGTCGAACTCGATGCCCGGGATTTCGTTGGCCCAGTTCATCTTCACGCCCGACGTGTGCTGCAGAAGCTGCTGCGCGGTCACGGACCGGTGCACCGCGTCGCCGAGGTCGGGGAAGTACTTGCCGACGGTGTCGTGCACGTCGCAGATACCCATGGTCACGGCCCGGCCGATCACCGCCGTGGAGAAGCCCTTCGTCATGCTCCACACGTGCTGCGGCGTGTTCTCGAACACCGCGTTCAGCGCGCCGGTCTTCACCAGGCAGCCGAACCGCAGCACGTAAAGCGTGCGCTGCAGCGAAAGCAGGTGCGTGATCGCCAATTGCTCCAGCACCGCCGGGTCGAGCCCGGCTTCCTGCGGGGTCGCCGTGCCGAACGGCTCACCCTTTTCGGGTCGGCGCAGTTCTTGACCTTCGCCGGATCACTCTTCGCCGTGGTCACACCGCCATCCGCGGTGCCTTGGAAGAAGGGGGGTGCCAGCCGTTCCGCGGCGGCCACGGACGTGGTGGTTCCGGCGATGAGCGCGGCCACCACAGCCACCACGGATCCGGCCATGGGCTTTTCCGCAACAGGGGGAGACTCTTTTTCCAGATGTCGATCAACCGTCACCGTTGATCGGATGAACAACATTCACCGCCCGGTTCCACAAACCCGGGAGGGCACACCGGTTCTGATTTCCGGAAATGGTTTCCGCGCCGCGCGGAGTCTGCGTCGGCGCAGGAACACTGAAATTCACTAACTATCGTTCGTTAGTGGCATATATCAAAGCAACGGGAACGGGAAGAGTCAACCCGTTCTACCCGTTAGGGTGAAATATTTACCGATGCCCGGTTTGCGAACCCACGATCTGCAACGCGTAGCGGCTGTACTCGTCGGCCACGGAGTCGGCTGTCATGGCACCGTGGTCCCGGAACCAGCGCGCGATGCTCACGCACATCTCGCGGATGGCGAACGACGCGAGCGCCGGCGAGTCCACGTGGAACACCCCCGCGTCGGCGCCGCACGCGATGATCGCGCGGAACGCGTGCTCGTGGCGCCGGCGGCGGGCCTGGAACTGCGTGCGATGCGGTTCGCCGAGGCAGTCGGTGTCCCGGTTGACCACCAGGGCTTCGCGCCGGTGCGTGGCGTGGCGGAAGGCGTACACGCGTGTGGCGCGCGCCAGCTGCCCCGTCCAGTCGTCGTCCTCGCCGGTCACGCGCTCGAAGTCCTCGAGCACCGCCGCGGTGGTCCGGTCCACGATGGCCCGCAGCAAGTCCTCTTTGGACCGCATGTGGTTGTACAGGCTGGGCGTGCGGATCTGCAGCACCTCTGCGATCTGGCTGAGCGCGGTGCCGTGGTACCCCCGCTCGGCGAACAGCGTGAGCGCCGTGTCGAGCACGGCCTCTTCGCTGACCGCGCTGCGCGCTGCCGTCACCAGTTCCTCCCCGTCACGAGCCCGGCGGTGCCGAGGAACTCGGCACCCGTCAGCGGCCGGTCGACCGGCAGCACCACCTCGTCGGCGGCGACCTCGCACCGCCGCGCGCCGGTCGTGACCACGGATCTCTCCGGCACCGGCCGGCCGAACTCCGCGCAGTGCGCGGCGAGTGCGTCCGGTTCACCCGGAACGTCCGTGGTCTGCCAGCAGGTCGCGAATTCGGCCGCCAACCGCACGCTACCCCGGCCCGTCCCGGCGACGGTGATCGGCAACGGGCCCAGCACCGCCCGCACCTCCTCGGCCAGGCGCGCGCACCCGGTGACAGACCCGAACGGCCCGTCGTCGTCATCCGCCGGGCGCAGCCCGAGGGTGAACCGGCCGGCGCTGAGGTACTGCACGGTGCGCGCCCCGGCCAGCACGTGTTCCGGCCGGCCCAGCGGCACGAAGCAGCAGATGCGGGCGGTGGTGGTCTCGACCGCGAGCGCCGCGCACAGGCTGAGGTCACCGTCGACGTAGAGCGTGGCGCAGCCGTGCCGGTCCAGCTCGCGCCAGGTCTTGCGCGCGGCGTCGGCCGGCACGCCGGTGAGCCGCAGCCACGCGGCGGTCCTCACGGGTTCAGCTCGCGCGCGGCGGCTTCCACCGCGTCGACGATGCCGACGTAACCCGTGCAGCGGCAGATGTTGCCGGACAGCTCCTCGCGGATGCGTTCGCGGTCCGGCGCCGGTTCGCGGTCCAGCAGGTCGAGCGCCGTCATCAGCATGCCGGGCGTGCAGAAGCCGCATTGGAGCCCGTGCTTCGCGCAAAACGCTTCCTGCAACGGGTGCAGCGTGCCGTCGTCGGCCGCCAGCCCTTCGACGGTGCTGACGGAGCACCCGTCGGCCTGCACGGCGAGCATCAGGCACGCGCGCACGGGCTCACCGTCGACCAGCACGGTGCACGCGCCGCAGACGCCGTGCTCGCAGCCCAGGTGCGTGCCCGTCAGGCCGAGGTCCTCGCGCAGCGCGTCGGCGAGCGTGCGGCGCGGTTCGACGTCGACGTCGTGGCGGGTGCCGTTGACGGTGAACTCGGCTCTCATGCGGCGGCTCGCTTTCCGTGGGGCGCCAGGGCGCGGCGGACGAACTCCGCCGTCATCGCCCGCCGGTAGTCGGCCGACGCGTGGATATCGCTCTGCGGCCGGGTTTCCGCCGCCGCGGCGGCCGCGACCGCGTCGACGCCCGCGCCGTCGTTCAGCAGCTGTTCGGCTTCCGCGGGCCGCAGCGGGACCCCGCCGACGCCGCCGATCGCCAGCCGCCACCGGCCCGCGACCTCCGCCGCGGCCACGAGCACGAGCCCGAAGTCGCCGTGGCGCCGGGAAAACTCCGCGAACCCCCAGCGCTGCGGCACCGGCAGGTCCACGGCGGTGATCAGCTCGTCGTCGGCGAGCGTGGTTTCCAGTGGCCCGGCGAAGAAGTCCGTAGCCACTTCGGACCGTCGACCGGTCGGTCCGGCGATGTGGACGGTCGCCTCCAGCGCCGCCGCGACCACCGGCAGTTCGGCCGACGGGTCGGCGTGCGCGATGCTGCCGCCGCTCGTGCCGCGCGTGCGGATCGCCGTGTGCCCGATCCAGCGCGCGGCCTCGGCCAGCAACGGGTGGTGCTGCTGTTCGAGCAGCCGCGCGTGCCGCACCAGTGCGCCCAGCCGGACGCCGCCGTCGGTGGGCGTGATCGTGGCCAGGCCGGGGATGCGGTTGACGTCCACGAGCACACGCGGCCGGGCCATGCGCAACGCGAGCACCGGCATCAGGCTCTGCCCGCCGGCGAGGACCTTGCCGTCCCCGTCGGCGTCGGCGAGCGTCCGCACGGCCTCGTCGACGCTGTGCGCACGGACGTAGTCGAACGGGGCGGGTTTCACGTCGGCACCTCCTTCGGCCAGCTCGCTTCGAAAAGATCGTCCAGGGTGGCAGTCCAGGCACCTTCGAACAGCGTGTCGAGCGCTTGTTTCGAGTACCGCAACGACGATGGCGAGAACTCGGCGATCTCGCTCGCCCACGCGAAAGCGTCGTCGAAGTCGCCGAGCCGGTCGACGAGCCCGCGGGTGTGGGCCAGCGAAGCGTCGAGCCGGTCACAGCCCAGGAGCATCGCCCGCGCGGCGCCCCCGCCGGCGAGCAAGGCGAGCCGGCGCACCGTCCACGGGTCCACGACCAGGCCGTTGCGCGCGGTCGGCACCGCGAACACGGCGGACGGCGAGGCCACCCGCAGGTCACACGCGATCGCCAGCTGCGTCCCGGCGCCGATCGCCGGCCCGTTGACGGCCGCGAGCACCGGCACGGGCAGCGCGGTGATGCTGTGCAGGGCGGCGTAGAGCGCGCTCCGGAAGCCGGCGCCGTGGACACCGCGCAGGTCGGCCCCGGCGCAGAAGCTCGTGCCCCGCCCGGTGATGACGAGCGCACGCACCCGCGGGCCGACGTCTTCGACCGCCTTGCGCAGGTCGTCGAGGTGCTCGACGTCCAGCGCGTTGCGCCGTTCGTGCCGGTCGAGGGCGATGACGCCCACGTCGTCGCGGATCTCGGACGTGATCATCGAACCGCCTCCCAGATCGCGGCCGGGGTCAGCGGCAGGTGCGTGATCTGCACACCGAGCGCGTCGGCGACCGCGCCCGCGAGCACGGCGTTCGGGCCGAGCGTGCCGCCCTCGCCGACGCCGCGCACGCCCAGCGGGTTGTCCGCCGGGTGCGACAGGTGGCCGATCACGAGCTCGGGCACCTCGGCGCTCGTCGGCATGAGGTAGTCCATGAGCGTGCCCGTGGAGAGGTTGCCGCCCTCGTCGTAGATGAGGTGCTCGTACAGCGCGCCGCCGATGCCCTGCGCGATCGACCCGGCGATCTGCCCCTCGACGACCTGCGGGTTGATCACCGTGCCGGCGTCCTCGACGCACACGTACTTGAGGATCTTCAGCTCGCCCGTCGCCCGGTCGACCTCGACGACCGCCGCCTGCGCGCCGGCCGCGAACGCGCCGCGGATCGGGTCGTAGAACTGCGTCGACTCCAGGCCGGGCTCGATGCCGTCCGGCAGCCGGTTCGACTCCAGGTACGCCACGCGGGCGAGCTCGCCCAGCGTGCCGAGCGGCTTGGCCTCGCCGACGACGAACACCTCGCCGTTCACGAGCCTGAGGTCGTCCGGGTTCGCTTCGTACAGCTCCGAGGCGAGCCGAATGATCTTCTCCCGCACGGCGATCGCGGAACGGTGCGCCGCGCCGCCGCCGATCACGGCCTGGCGCGAGGAGAACGCGCCGAAGCCCCACAACGATTCGTTGGTGTCGCCGATGCGCACCTCGACGTCCGAATACGGCACCCCGACGGCGTCCGCGACGATCTGCGCCACGGTCGTTTCCAGGCCTTGCCCCTGCGACGTCACGCCGGACAGCACGGTGACCCGGCCGTCGGGGTTGACGCGCACGGTGCACGCGTCGTGGCCGGTGCGGAACGGCATCCGCGGGCCGGCCGCGGCCGCCCGGCCCAGGCCGGTGAGCTCGTTGTAACAGGCCAGCCCCAGGCCGATCGGATTCTCGCCCTGGGTGCGCCGGCGCTGCTGTTCGGCGCGGAACTCGTCGTACCCGATCGATTCGACGGCCTTCTCGAGGCATTCGCCGTACCAGCCCGAATCGTCGACCAGCCGCGACGGCATGCGGTACGGGATTTCCTCCGGCCGGATCAGGTTGCGCCGCCGGATGTCCACACCGGACATCCCCAGCTCGGCGGCCGCCGCGTCGAGCACCGACTCCATCGCGAACACGCTCGCCGGTCGGGCGACCCCGCGGTACGGGCCGGACGGCGCGGTGTTCGTCGCGACCCCGCGCACGGTGCAGCGGTAGTGCTGCAGCCGGTACGGCCCGGACAGCAGACCGCCGGCCATCAGCGGTTCGATCCCGGCCGTCCAGGGGTAGACGGAGTATGCGCCGACGTTGCAGGTCACGTCCGCGTCGAGCGCCATCAGTTCGCCGTCGGCGGTGAAACCGGCCTTGACGACGTAGCGGTGATCACGCGCGTGCGTGGCCGCGAGCAGGTGCTCGGCGCGGTCCTCGACCCACTTCACGGGCGTGCCGCGCAGCTGCCGCGCGATGACGCACAGCGCGACGTCCTCCGGGTACACCACGGCTTTCACGCCGAATCCGCCGCCGACGTCGGGCGCGATCACGCGCACGTTGCCTTCGGGGATACCGAGCAGCTCGGCGATCATGTTGCGCGCGATGTGCGGGACCTGCGTGCCCGACCACAGCGTCAGCTTGTCGTCGACCGGGTCCCACAGCGCGACCCCCGCCCGGCACTCCATCGGGTTGCCGGCGTGCCGGTTGGTGATCAGCTCGCGTTCGACGACGAGGTCGGCACAGGCCAGCGCGGCGGGCACCTCACCCGTGTCGAAGGTGCGCTCGAGCAGCACGTTGTCCGGCGCCTCGGCGTGCAGCGGTTCGGTCACCGGCAGCCACGCCGTGACGTTCACGGGCAGCGGCTCGTAGTCGACGTCGATCAGCTCCAGCGCGTCTTCGGCGCGGTAGCGGTCGGCGGCGACGACGGCGGCCACGGGTTCGCCCGCGAACCGCACCTTGTCCCGTGCGAGCAACGGCTGTTCGGTCTCCACGTAGGACGGCAGCGCCGAGAGCGCCCGCAGCGGCACGTTCGCGAACTCGGGCTGGTCCCCGGTGAACACGTCCGCCCGTTCCCGCGCGGCAGCCGCGTCGAGCCGGGTGATCCGCGCGTGGCCGAACGGGCTGCGCAGGAACGCGACGTGCCGCATCCGCGGCAGCTGCAGGTCGGACACGTACCGGCCGCGGCCGGTGATCAGCCGGGCGTCCTCCTTGCGCCGCACCACCTTGCCGATGGCGCCCGCGGCCGGCTCCTCCACCGCCGTCACGGCATCGTGTAGCCGCCGTTGACCGACACGATCTGCCCGGTGGTCCAGGACGAGAGCGGGGAGGCCAGCAGCAGCACGGTCGGCACCACGTCCTCGGGACGGCCGAGGCGGCGCAACGGGTAGGCGGACAGGATCTTCTTCATCTTGGCGTCGTCGGCGTGTCCGGTGTGGTCGTCCAAACTGGACGTCTGGACCAGCGCGATGGACACGGCGTTGGCCCGGATCCCGTGGCGCGCCAGCTCCTTCGCGAGCGACTTGGTCAGGCCGACCGTGGTCGAGCGTGTGGTGGCGGTGACCAGCAGCCGCGATTCGCCGACACGGCCGGAATCGCCCATGAGGTTCACGATGGCGCCGCCGCCGCTCTCGACCATCTTCTTGGCCACGGCCTGCGTGATCCGCAGCGTGCCGGCCACGGTGACGCCGATCTGCGGGTCCCAGTCCTCCTCGGTCGTCTCGAGGAACGGCTTGCTCTGCGTGGCCGCCGCGTTGTTGACCAGCACGTCGATCGAGCCGAGCTGCGCCGTGACGTCGTCGACCGCGGTGCGCACGGAGTCACCGTCGCGCAGGTTCGCGCCCACCGCGATGGCCTTCACGCCGAGCGCAGCCGCTTCCTTCGCCCCGGCTTCGGCACCGTCGGCCGAGGTGTTGTAGTGGAAGGCGACGTTGGCACCCTCCTGCGCGAACGCCATCCCGATCGCGCGGCCGAGTCCTTGGCCCGCGCCGGTGACCAGCACGTTCTTGCCGTTGAGCTTGAGGTCCACGGGGTCCCCTTTCAGATGAACTCGAACCGGCGCTCGCCGGCGACGGTCACCACCCGGCCGAAGCGCAGGCCGGGGAAGTGCGCGGCGGCGACCGCGTCCGGGCTGTCGGTGAGCTCGCCGATCAACCGCGCTCGCACGTGCCGGGCGGCCGTGCGGTCGACGTCGAAGACCGCTTCCCACGTCGGGTCGGTCAGCTCCACTGTGGAGTGTGCGACGTCGCCGAGGAGCAACGCGCGTTCGCCTTCACTGGACACGATGAAGATCGTCGAGCCGGGCGTGTGGCCGGGCACGTGGCGGGTGTCCAGGCCGGGTGCGAGCGTCGTGTCCTCGGTGAACGGTTGCAGCCGATCGGCCAGGGGCGACAGCTTCCGCACGGCGCCGGCTTCGGCGTCCGGGCTGTCGACGAAGTGCGCCCAGTCGGCCGCGTGCACGCGGTAGGTCGCGTTCGGGAACACGACCTGGCCCTTCTTCGTGGCCCAGCCGACGTGGTCGAAGTGCAGGTGCGTGAACACGACGTCGGTCACGTCTTCGGGAGCGACGCCGTGCTCACGCAGGCTTTCGAGGAAGCGGCCGCCGTGGTACTTGTCGTTGTCGATCGTGCCGACACCGGCGTCGATGAGCACCACGCGATCGCCCGTGCGCAGAAGGAACCCGCCGAGCGTGAGGTCGAGGTCGCCGCGGTCGTCGAGCAGGTGCTCGTGGCAGGCCCACGCGTCGGCCTCGCCCGGGCGGGTCAGGACCTCGCGGCCGGGCTCGCGGCCGTAGCCGTCGTAGACCGGTTCGATGCTGAGCGCTCCGACCTTCACGCCGGCACCACCAGCGTCCGCACACCCTGTCCCGCGGCCATGGCGGTCAAGGCGTCTTCGATGTCCGGCAGTCCACCGTGGCCGGTCACCATCGCGGCCAGGTCGAGCCGGCCGGCGCGGACGTCGTCGAAGTAGCGCGGTAGGTCGTGGGCCGCGTCGAGGGATCCCGCGACGCAGCCGACGAGCGTGCGCGCGAAGTGGAACAGCTCCAGCGCGCTGAAGGACACCTGGTCGTCCTTGCCGCCGACACCGACCACGCACGCGGTGCCGCCGCGCCGCGTCATCCCCCACGCGTCGCGGATCGTGCGGCCCGAGCCGACGCAGTCGAACGCGTAGTCCACGCCCTCACCGCCAGTCAGCGCGCGCACGGCCTTCTTCGTGGTGTCGTCGGCCGGGACGAAGTGATCGGCGCCGAGTTTCGTCGCGTAAGCCGCCTTGGCGACGTTGCGGTCCACGGCGATCACCGTGCCCGCACCGGCCAGCTTCGCGCCCTGGATCGCGGCCAGTCCGACGCCGCCGAGGCCGACGACCAGCACGGACGACCCGGGCGTGACCCGCGCGGTCTTCGTGACCGCGCCGACGCCGGTGGTCACCGCGCAGCCGAGCAGCGCGGCGTCGGCCGAGCTGATGTCATCAGGCACCTTGACCGCGGCCGCCGCCGGAACGACGGTCTGCTCGGCGAACGAGCCGACCGTCAGCCCCGCGTAAACGGGGTTGCCTTCGGCGTCCACCGCATACGGTTCGGCGCCGCGCGACGACCCGTTGACGCACAAGTGCGCCTCTCCACGTCCACAGTGGACGCAGTCGCCGCACGGCGTGATCCACAGCAGGATCACGCGGTCGCCGACGGCCAGGTCCGCGACGTCCGCACCCGCCTCCAGCACCGTGCCGCACGCTTCGTGGCCGAGCACGGCCGGCAGCTCCTGCGCGAGCACACCGCGGGCCAGCGACAGGTCCGAGTGGCAGACACCGGTGGCGTCGATGCGCACCCGCACGTCACTGGACCCGACGTCGCGCAACCGGATGCGCTCGACGGTCATCGGGGCGCCGGTTTCCCGCAGGACCAGCGCGTTGATCTCGGTCACAGCTGCACCGCCTTGATCTCGAGCACGTCTTCGATGCCGTAGTCGCCGATCTCGCGCCCGACGCCTGAGGCCTTGTACCCGCCGAACGGCGCGCGCGGGTTGAACGGCGCGCCGTTCACGTCGACCTGGCCGGTGCGGATGCGCGCGGCGTACTCCAGCGCGTGGTCCGGGTCGCCGGTCCACAGTGCACCGCCGAGCCCGTACCGCGAGTTGTTGGCGATGGCGATGGCTTCGTCGTCCGACTTCGCGGCGAGAATCGCCAGGACGGGCCCGAAAACCTCCTCCTGCGCGAGCCGGGAGTCGGGATCGACTCCGCTGTAGACGGTGGGCTGCACGTAGTAGCCGCGGTCCGGCAGCTCGACCGGGCCGGTGATGGCCCGCGCCTCACCCGGTGCGAGGAAGCTCTCGACCTCCTTGCGCTGCCCGGCCGAGATGAGCGGACCGAGCCGCTCGCCCGGGACGTACTTCGCCGAGGCGGCGGCCGCCAGTTCTTCCACCTGCGCGAGCCGGTCGGCCGGGACGATCAGCCGCGAGAGCGCGGTGCACGTCTGGCCGCCGTTGAGGTAGCAGTTCGCCACGGTGACCTTCACGGCCTTGGCGAGCAGCGCATCGTCCACATCGGACAGCACGACGCTGGCGGACTTGCCGCCCAGCTCCAACGTGACACCCTTGATCGTCTCCGCTGCGGCGGCCGCGACCTGCGCGCCGACCGGCGTGGACCCGGTGAACGACACGTGGTCGACGCCCACGCTGCGCGTCAGCTGGTCGCCGACGTCACCACCGCTGCCGGTGGCGAGGTTGATCGTGCCGGCCGGGAAACCGGCGGCCTCGAAGGCGCGCATGAGCTCGAACGCGGTGAGCGGCGTCAGCGCGGCCGGCTTGAGCACCACGGTGCAGCCGGCGGCGAGTGCAGGCACGACCTTGACGATGATCTGGTGCAGCGGCAGGTTCCACGGCGTGATCGCGGCGACGACCCCGACGGGCTCGCGCAGGATCACGGAGTTGCCGAGTTCGCGGCGGAACTCGAACTGCTCCAGCGCGTCGGCCGTGCGGGCCAGCACCGCCAGTGGAGTGTCCACGTGCAACTTCCGCGCCACCGGCGGCGGCGAGCCCTGTTCGAGCGTGATGAGCTCGGCGAACCGCTCGGCACGCTCCAAGATCACGTCGTGCAGGCGCCGCAGGGCCGCGGCCCGCTCGGCGACGGGCGTGGTGGACCAGCCGTCGAACGCCGCGTTCGCTGAGGCCACCGCGAGGTTCACGACGGCCGGCGAGGCCTGCGTGACGACACCGGCGGGCTCCTCGGTGGCCGGGTTCTCGACCTCGCAGTCGCTGCCACCGCCGGCGATCCACCGGCCGCCGACATAGAGGTGGGGTTCCCGCACCAGGTCGCTCATCGTGTCCCCTTTCCCTTGCGCGCCACCAGGATCGCCAGCACGGCCAGCAGCAGGGCCACGGCCGCGACAGGCAGCGCGCGCTTCGCGACGGTGCCGCCGACGCTCGCCATCACGTCGAGCGGTTCGACCTCGTCGAGGTTCACCGGCTTGCCGTTGATGCGCTGGACGGTGCCGGCGACCTCCGCTTCGAGGCGCTGCACGAACTGGCCGAGGAGCTTGCCGGTGACGTCGGCGATCACCCCGCGGCCGAACTGCGCCACCCGCCCCGACAAGGCGAGGTCGGTGCGCACGTCCACTGTGGTCCCGCTGCCCTGCGCGGTGAGCGTCGCGGTGACGGTGGCGGCCGCGTTGCCCTGGCCGCCGGCGTCCTTGCCCTCGGCCCGCAACACCGCGCGGTGAGCGGTCTCGTCCTTCTCGACGAAACGCGCCGTGCCCTGGTACTTCGCCGAAACTGGGCCCACCTTGATCTTCACCGCGCCCTGGTACACGCCGTTCTCGACGCCGAGCAGCGCGGCACCGGGCAGGCACGGAGCGACGCGCTCGAGGTCCGTCAGCACGCGCCAGGCGTCCTCGACCGGCAGGTCGACGGTGAAGGTGTTGGAGAGGTCCACACACACCACCTTACTAATTAACGTTAGTTTGTAGAGTAGGGCCGACATCGTCCCCGGGTCAAGCCGGGGCGTCGCGCGTCATGCGTCGATCAGGCGTTCCTGCAGGCGGAAGCGCATGATCTTGCCCGAGCCGGTGCGCGGGATCGCGTCGATCTCGAGGATCTGCTCGGGCACCTTGAAGTGCGACAGCTCCTGCCGGCACGCGGCCAGCAGCGCCGGCTCGTCGACCTTGCCGGCCTCGTCGGGCACGACGAACGCGACGGGAACCTCACCCAGGTCGGCGTGCTTGCGCGCGACCACGGCCGCGTCGGCCACGCCGGCGACCTTCAGCAGCACGGCCTCCACTTCGGCCGGGTAGATGTTCTCGCCGCCGCGGATGATGAGTTCCTTGGTGCGCCCGGAAATCGTGAGGAACCCGTTGGCGTCGCGCCGGCCGAGGTCACCCGTGTGGTACCAGCCGAGGTGCAGCGCCTCAGCGCTCGCCTCGGCTCGGTTGTGGTAGCCCTGCATGATGTTCGGGCCGCTCACCCACAGCTCGCCCTCCTCACCGACGCCGACGTCCTCGCCGGTCACCGGGTCCACCAGCCGCACGCCGACGCCGGGCAGCGGCAGGCCGCACGAGCCCAGCACACGCCCGCCGCCGGGCGTGTTCATGGTGACCATTGTGGACGTTTCCGTGATGCCGTAGCCCTCCAGCAGCTGCACGCCGAACTCCTGCTCGAACTCGGCGTTGAGCGCGGCGGGCATGATCGCGCCGGCCGAGACGCACATGCGCAACGTGGTGCTGTGGAAGCCTTTTCCGCGGGTGCCGTGGAGCAGGTACTGGAACATCGTGGGCACGCCGGGCATGAAGGTGAACGGCTCACTGGTGAGCAGTTCCAGCACCCGCGACGTCGTGAACCGCGGCAGGATCCGTTCCGTGGCGCCGACCGCGAAGACGCCGAGCACGCACAGGTCCAGCGCGTACGAGTGGAACAGCGGCAGCGGGCACAGCACCCGGTCGGCCGGCGTCAGCCCCACGATCGGCGCCCAGCACGCGGCGACGACCCACAGGCAGCTGCGTTGCGTCAGCAGCACGCCCTTGGGCCGGCCGGTGGTGCCGGACGTGTAGAGCATCCACGCGACGTCGTCCAGGCCGAGGTCGTCGCGGGGCGCGTTCTTCGGTTCCGCGGTCGCGAACGTCTCGTACGACCGCGCGTCCGGCGGGACGGCACCGTCGGTGACCAGCAGGACCAGCGTGTCGACGCCCCGCGCCGCGACCATCGTGCGGACGTGGTCGAGGTGGGCGTCGTCGGTGATCACCACGCGAGCATCACTGTCGCCCAGCTGGTAAGCCACCTCCGCGGGCGCGGCGTTCGGGTTCGCGCACACCCCGACGGCGCCCAGGCGGGTGGTCAGCAGGTACGCCTCGGCCGTTTCCACGCTGTTGTCCAGGTAGATCAGCACGCGGTCGCCGTGTGCCACGCCCTCGTCCACGAGGTTCCCCGCGAGCCGCCGCGTTCGTTCCGCCAGGTCCGCGTACGTGACCGATCGGCGGTCGTCGTAGAACGCGACCTTGCCGCCGAAGCGCGCCGCGTGCCCGACCAGCAGCTGGGGGATGGGACGGATCAACTCGACTCTGAGCATCGACATCTCCATCACGAGGTTAACTAATGATAGTTAGTTGCTGGAGTGTAGAGAGCACGAGGGGGCGGGGCAAGGTGTTCGCACTACGCCAGACAGGGGAACGCGCCAAGCACGTTCGAGCGCGCGGGTCAGCCCAAGCCGGCGACGCGCAGGGCGTACTCGCTGTACTTCTCGGCCACGTCTTCAGGCGAAAGTGGCCCGTCTTCGCGGAACCACCGGGCGATGCTCACGCACATCTCGAGAATCCCGAACGCCGCGAGCGTCGAGGACTCCTCGTGGAACCGGCCGGCCTTCACGCCTTCCTCGATGAGGTCCTTGATGGCCCGCGCGTGGCGCCGGCGCAGCTCCAGGACCTCGCTGCGGGCAGGCTCTTCGATGCTGGCGATGTCCCGGTTGACGATGAGGGCTTCGCGCCGGTGGGTGGCGTGGCGCAGCGCGTACACCCGGGTCGCGTTGCGCAGCCGTTCGGCGACGTCGTCGACGCCCTCGACCGCCTGCTCGTAGTCGGCCCAGACCTGTTCGGTCGTGTCGGCGACGATGTCGCGCAGGAGGTCCTGCTTGGCGCGCATGTGGTTGTACAGGCTGGGCGTGCGGATCTTGAGCTCGGCCGCGATCTGGCTGAGCGCCGTGCCGTGGTAGCCGCGCTCGGCGAACAGCGTGAGTGCGGCTTCCCGGACCGCAGCCGGGCTCACCGTCGTCTTCGCTTCGGACTTGCCGACCGCCCCTGGAGCCATGGGTCCATGATTCCAGCCCCCGTCGGGCGCGAGCGCCGCGTCCCCCGGGTGAGTCGCGCAGACTTCGCGAACCGGACACTTGTCTTAATTACGAGCGTTAGCTAGCCTCTGTCCACTTTGAAAGGAGCAGTCCACGACGACTCCCTCCCCCTCCTCTGTGGACACTGAGTTTGCGCTGGTGGAAGTCTCGCCGGCGTCCAGACGCTCGTGCGGTCGCGGCGCCGGTTCGCGGCCGTCGCGCTCACGGCCGGCCTCGGCTGCTTCACGCTGTTCCTCGTGCTCGTCGCGTGGCTGCCGGGCTCACTGGGCTCGTCGGTGTTCCGCGGCCTGACGCTCGCGTACGGGCTGGGCCTGAGCCAGTTCGTGCTGGTCGGGGTCATCACGTGGGCGTACCTGCGCCGCACGGCGCGGGTGTTCGACCCGCTTGAGCCCGCCGCTCGCGGCCGACCCGCGGTGGTGGCCCGGTGAACGCCGTGCGGCTCACCGCGTTCGCGGTGCTGATCGCGGTGACGCTGGTGGTCACGTTCTTCGCGGCCCGCAAGACGAACACGACCACCGAATACCTCGCCGCCGGCCGCGGGATCTCCGCGGCGCAGAACGGTTTCGCGGTGGCGGGCGACCTGATGTCCGCGGCGACGGTCCTCGGCTTCACCGCGCTGATCTTCCTCAGCGGCTTCGACGGCTGGGTGCTCGCGATCGCCGCGGCCGTCGCGTTCCTGCTCGTGCTGCTGCTGTTCGCCGAACGCATGCGCAACGCGGGCCAGCTCACCGTCGCCGACGTGCTGTCCTACCGGTTGCGCGCGCGGCCGGTGCGGGCGATGACGGCGTCGGCGAACCTGTTCATCGTCACCATCTACCTGATCGCGCAGCTGGTCGGCTCCGGTGTGCTGATCCGGACGCTGAGCGGGCTCACGTCACACCGGCGGTGATCCTCACGGGCGCGGCGATGCTCCTGTATGTGGTGTTCGGCGGCATGCTCGCGACCACGTGGGTGCAGATCATGAAGGCCGCGCTGCTGATGGCGGCCGGGCTCGCGCTGGCGATCGGGGTGCTGAGCCAGGTTGGCTGGAACCCGATCAGCCTGTTCGACCGCGCCGCCGCGGCCCACCCGCTCGGCGACGCGTACCTCGCACCCGGCGGCTCGCACCGCACCCCGCTGAACACGGTCGCGGCGGCGGTCGCGTTCGTGATCGGCACTGCCGCCCTGCCGCACATCCTGATCCGGTTCTTCACGGTGCCGGACGCGAAGACGGCGCGCGCGTCGGTGGGCTGGGCGATCGGGCTGATCGGCACGTTCTTCGTGCTGACGTCGATCATCGGCTACGGCGCCCGCGCGCTGCTCGGGTCCGCGGGTGAGAAGCCCGCCGGGCCGGGTGCGAACCTCGCGGCGCCGCCGCTCGCGCAGCACCTCGGCGGCGGGCCGGACGCGTTCGGCGGCCAGGTGTTCACGGCGTTCGTCGGGGCGGTCGCGTTCGCGACGATCCTCGCGGTGGTGGCGGGGCTGGTGCTTTCGGCGTCCGGCTCGGCGTCGCACGACCTGTGGTCCAACGTGATCCGCCGCGGTGGTGCGACCGAACGCGAGCAGAAGCTCGTGGCGCGGCTGTCGTCGGCCGTGATCGGGGCGATCGCGGTGGCGGTGACGCTGCTGGCGGGACCGAACATCAACGTCGCGTTCCTCGTCGGGCTCGCGCTGTCCGTCGCGGCGAGCGCGAACTTCCCGGCGCTGGTGCTCGCATTGTCGTGGCGCGGCACGGCGGGCGCACTCACGGGCATCGCGAGCGGGCTGGTGAGTTCGGTGGTGCTGATCGTGCTGATCGTGCTGAGCCCGGCCGTGTGGCCGGGCGGGGCGGCGCACGCGCCGTTCCCGCTGGACTACCCGACGCTCGTGTCGATCCCGCTGGGTTTCCTCGGCTGCGTCGTCGGGTCGAAGCTGAGCCGGGCACGCGAGGACGACGCGAAGTTCACCGAGCTGCGCGTGCGGGCGGCGACAGCCCTCGGCGCCGAGTAGGTCAGGCCGCGACCGCGCTGCGCAGGGAGCCGTACGTGCTGCCGAACGCGCGGTGCTCAAGGGCGACGTCGACGGCGTCGAGCAGCGCCTGGCGCAAGCCGGGGCGCGCGAGATCGGCGGCGTCGATCCCCAACCGAACGAGGCCACCACGCCGGGCCGCGCGGGCGGAGGCGAGCACGAGCGCGAAGCAGCGGACGGTCTCCGTGCGCTGCGACTGGCTCGTGAACTCCTGCACGCGCGCCCGGTGCGCCTCGCCGCTCACCAGGTCGCGGACGGTGTTCGCGTTCGCGCACAACGTGAACCCGTGCTCCCGCAATGCCAGCAGCGTCCCCGCCGACGCCAGCCACCGCGGCGGCGCGAACCCGTCGACGGTCACGCCGGTCGTGTCGAGCGCTGCCTTCGCGGCGATCAGGCGCAGCCGCGCCTCGTGCGCGGGCAGGTCCGCGAACTCCGCGCGCTTGCCCAGGTGCATGGCCCGGTGCGTCGGCGTGATGCGGTGGTCGTAACCGTGCAACAGCACGGAGTCCCCCGCCTCGGCTCGCGTGCGCACCCACGCGGTCACCGGCCCGTCCTCGGTCCGCGCCACGTGCAGGATCGACAGCGGCACCTTGCGCCGCTCCAGCTCCGCGGCGAGGTCGGCGCAGCGGTGCAGCGTACGCGGGGCGGCCCCGGACAGCGATACCAGCAGACGGCTAGCCACGTACCCATTGCGCCCCACTCCAGTGGCGAAGGTCTGACAACACCGTGAACTGCACAGAAAGGACACGTGAGGTGTCATCGCCGAACGGGCCGGCGCGGATTGGCCTGGATGAGCCGCAGCGCTCGCCGCGCGCGCCGGGCAAGGGCTTGGTCGCCCCCGCCGATGGCGATACGGGCGGGGCAATGCTCGCCGGTCAAGACCGGCGGCGCGTTCTCGCCGCACGCTATCCGAGCCAACGGCGCCGGCACGCAGCCGGCACCTGCGCTTCGACTACGCGCGGACACCAGCGCGTCCGGCCAAGCCTTCGTCGCCGCGGCCGAGCGCTCGGAAGGCGGGCGGCGATGTGGCCGTGGGCGGTGCTCGCCGGGCAATGGCAGCGAAAAGGTTCTCGCCGCGCGGTGGCGAGCCCGTGCAGGCACGCCAGCGGTGCGCGCCAGAAGGGCGCGGCGGTCCTCCGCGAGGTAACCAGCACGCGCAGGCACGCAGCCGGCAGCCGAGCGCCAGCAAACCCGCAGAAGTCACCCGCAGAAGTCAGCGCGTCCCGGCTAGGCCTTCGCGGCCTCGACCAGCCGGCGGAGTGCGACGGCGATGCGGCCGCGCAGGTCGGGGTCCGTGATGGCGGCGTCGGTGACCGCGTGGCGGGGGATGGGGATGCGGGCGCACGCGTCGTCGACGATGCGGGCGCCGGCGTAGGTGAGGACTTTGCGGAGGGAGTCGTGGGCGTCCGCGCCGCCGGTGGGGGCGGCGACGGAGGAGGCGTTGATCCACGACACGGGCTTGCCGTAGATCTCGCCGCCGCCGACGGTCCAGTCGAGGAGGTTCTTGAAGGAGCCCGGGAGGCCGCCCGCATATTCGGGCGTGCAGATCAGCACGCCGTCGGCCGCGGCGATCTCCGAACGCAGCGCGGCGACGGCCGGGGGCAGTGGCTCGTGGTCGTCGTCCGGGTTGAAGTGCGGGAGGTCGGCGAGCCCCGCGTAGACCTTCGCGTCGGTGAAGTGCGCGGCAGTGTTGATGACCGCCGCGTTCACCGAGCCGCCCCGCAGACTGCCGCAGATGAGCAGGATCACGGGCGCCAGTCTGCCAGCGAAACCGCCGCCGGAGGCTTGTTTTCTCCCTCATGCGCAGCGAGTAGGCAAGCGGCTACCCCCAGGCGAGCCAACGGTCACGCCCAGGCGAGCTTCAACCCCCGGCCCTGCGCCCGGCCCGCCTCCGCGGCCGGGCCGCGCGTCGCCGGGTCGAGCGGGTTGGCGCCGATCGCCGCGAGCGAAGCCTCGTCGGGCGCCACCACCGCGACCTCGGCGCCGGCCGCGCGCAGCGAAGCCAGCACCTCCGGCAGCGGCTTCTCCACCGGGAACAGCTCGGCTTCGCCGAGCGGCACCACGATCAGCACCCGGTCGTACCCGGCGGCGTAGTCGGCGTTGGCCGCCGACCGCACCCCGCCGTCGACGTACCGATGCCCCTCGATCGTCACGGCCGGCCACACACCGGGCACCGCGCAGCTCGCCGCGACGGCGTCGACCAGCGGCACGCCCGAGTCGTTGCCGAACACGCGCGGCTCGCCCGTCGAAGCGTCGACGGCGACGATCGACAGCGCCCGCGTGGGCCACTCGTGGGACGGCAGCCGCGACTCGATCACCTCGCGACGCTTCTCCTCCGGCACGGTCGTGGCGGCCAGCGCGAACGCGCCCACGGCCTGCCGCAGCTGGGCAACCGTGCCGCCGCCGGACAGTACCGACGCGAACTCCGCGCCGAACTTCTCCAGGTCCAGGTCCGCCGAGATCTCCGTGGCCTGCCGAGCCGGGTCGGTCTGGCGCACGTACAGTTCGCCCAGGCTCAGGCCGCTCCCGATCTGCGCCGCGACGGCCGACCCCGCCGACGTGCCGACGATCAGGTCCGCCCCGCTCACATCCCGCCCGGCGTCCGCGAGGCCGGCCAGCAGCCCCGTGATCCACGCGATGCCCGCGACTCCTCCGCCACCCAGTACCAACGCCTCGGTCATGGGCCCCAGTCTGCCAGCGGGGTCCGACAGTTTCAGGCGGACGGCCAGTCGGCCAGCGAGAGCCCGGTGATCCGTTCGTACGCCTCGACGTACCGGGCGCGCGTCGCCATCACGACGTCGTCCGGCAGCGGCGGCGGCTGCGTGTTCGACGCGCGGTCCCAGCCGGAGTCGGGGCCCGTGAGCCAGTCGCGCACGTACTGCTTGTCGAACGACGGCTGCGTGCGGCCGGGCTCGTACCCCTCGGCGGGCCAGTAGCGCGAGGAGTCCGGTGTCAGCACCTCGTCGGCGAGGACGAGGCGACCCTGAGCGTCGAGGCCGAATTCGAACTTCGTGTCCGCCAGCAGGATCCCGCGCTCGGCGGCGAGCTCCGCGCCGCGCTGGTACACGGCGAGCGTCGCGTCGCGCACCTCCGTGGCGCGCTCGAGCCCGATCTCCGCGGCGACGACCTCGAACGTCACGTTCTCGTCGTGCTCACCCAGCTCGGCCTTGGTCGCGGGCGTGAAGATCGGCGACGGCAGCTTCGCCGCTTCCACCAGCCCGGCCGGCAACTCGACCCCGCACACGGCGCCCGTGCGCTGGTAGTCGGAGAACCCGGACCCCGTGAGGTAGCCGCGGGCGACAGCCTCGACCGGCAGCATGTCCAGGCGCCGCACGAGCAGGGCGCGACCGCGGACCTCGTCCGGGATGCGCGGGTCGTCGTGGGCCTCGAGGTGGTTCGGGATGAGGTCGGCGAGCCGGCCGAACCAGAACACGCTCATCGCGGTGAGGACCCTGCCCTTGTCGGGGATGGGCGTGTCCAGCACGAAGTCGTAGGCCGAGATGCGGTCGGACGTCACGAGCAGCAGGTGGTCGTCCCCCACGGCGTAGAGCTCTCGCACCTTGCCGGCGGCGATCTTCGGGTATTCGGCGAGCGTCGTCACGGCTGCACCCTACTGCGCCATTCGTGGCCAACCCAACCACAGCCACGGCGGAAACCGTCACCACACGCTGGAACGTCCGGTTGGGTGTCCGCCTACTTTTGGTCGGATCGGCAACGGGACGCTGTGCGAATCGAGGATGATGCAGGTCATGCGCTACCGCTGGATCTCGTTCACCACCGACTACGGACTGCGCGACGGCTTCGTGGCCGCCTGCCACGGGGTGATCGCGCGGCTGGCGCCCGACGTGCGCGTGCTCGACGTGACGCACCTCGTACCGCCCCAGCAGGTGCGGCCGGGCGCCGCGGTGCTGGCGCAGACCGTCCCCTCGTTGCCCGACGCAGTGCACCTGGCCGTGGTGGACCCGGGCGTGGGCACCGCACGGCGTGGCGTCGTCGTGGTGGCGGCCCGCGGGGTGCTGGTGGGGCCGGACAACGGGCTGCTGCTGCCCGCCGCGGCGGCGCTCGGCGGCGTGCGCGCCGCGTACGAGATCGAGGTCGCGGACCCGGCGTCGGCGACCTTCCACGGCCGCGACGTCTTCGCCCCGGCCGCCGCCCGGCTCGCGCTGGGCGCCGAACCCGCGTCGTTCGGGCCCGCGGCCACCGACCTGGTGCGCCTGCCGGAACCGCTCGTGGCGGCCTTCCCCGGCAAGCTCGTCTCCGACGTGCTGACCGTCGACCACTTCGGCAACGTCCAGCTCGCCGCGACGCCGGCCGACCTGGAGCTGTCCGGGCTCACCGGCTCCGTCACGGTGCACAGCAACCGCGTCGCGCTGACCGCGATGATCGGCCGCACCTTCGGTGACGTGCCACCGGGAGCGAATCTGGTTTTCACCGATTCCGCAGGCCACCTGGCCATTGCCGTCAACGGTGGATCCGCTGCTGCGGTACTGGATTTGGGCGCCGCGGAGGAATGCACGATCACCGCTTCCCCGGCCGGCTGACGGCGTCCGCCCCCTTGCCAAAACCCGCGCGCGGCGGCGAATGTGAACGGCGGGAGGGCACAAATGGCGGTGTTGCTTTCACACGGGAACAAGGTGATTTCCGACGGGTTCTTCCGCGACGACGGCCTCGATTTCCAAACGCGCGGAGTCCTCGGGCGCGCCGTGCGCGGGGCCAGTGAAGTCGGGGAAGTGCTGGCGACCGTCGCGCGAGTGCGCCGCGCCTCGGACTGGGCGACGCAGTGGGAACGCACCGCAAGGGAAGTGCAGACGGAAGCCGAACGGGCGCGCGACCGGGGCCACGCCGTCAGCGCGCAGTCGGGTTTCCTGCGGGCGGCCACGTACTGGGCGTGTGTCGTCGACGGGCTCTCGACGGAGCCGGACACGGCGGCGCTGAAAGAGGCCTTCGTGGCCCACCGCGAGTGCTGGGACGCCGTGGTCGACTGCTCTCGAGGCGCCTTCGTGCGCGTACCGGTGCCGTACGAATCGACGGAGCTGCCTGGTTACCTCCTCCGGCCGGACACTTCCGGCGCGCCGCGGCCGACGCTCGTCGTCACCAACGGCAGCGACGGCGCGATCAGCGACCTGTGGACGTCGGCCGCGGCCGGAGCGCTGGCGCGCGGCTGGAACGCGTTCCTCTACGACGGCCCCGGCCAGCAGGCGATGCTGTTCGAGCAGGGCACCTTCTTCCGGCCCGACTGGGAAGCGGTGCTGACGCCCGTGGTCGACACCCTGATGGCGCGGGTGGACGTCAACCCGGTCCGCCTCACCGGCTACGGCATCAGCCAGGCCGGCTTCTGGCTGCCCCGGGCGCTCGCGTACGAGCACCGGCTGGCGGCCGCCGTGCTCGATCCCGGCGTCGTCGACGTGTCGGCTTCGTGGACCCGCACGCTGGGCAAGAGCATGCGGGCCGCTCTCGAGGAGGGTGACCGCGAGGCGTTCAACCGGAACATGGGCCTGGCCGTGCGGATGCCCGGGCTCCGCCGCACGCTGACGTTCCGGGCGCGGCCCTACCAGCACGAGGACTGGTTCGACCTGTTCACCGAGGTCGGCCGCTACCGGCTCGACGACGAGCTCATCGCCGGGATCACGACGCCGCTGCTGATCACCGATCCCGACGACGAGCAGTTCTGGCCCGGGCAGTCAAGCCGGCTCGCCGAAGGCGTGCGCGCGAGCGGCGGCCGGGCCGACCTGCTTCGGTTCACCGTCGAGGAGGGCGCCAACGAGCACGTGCAACCGCTGGGCCGGCTGCTCACGGAGAACCGGATGTTCGACTGGCTCGACGAGCACCTGCCGGGTTAGGTCGTGGCCTGTAAGTCATCGGAGCCAGAGGATGATGGCGGCGATGGTGAGTTCGGCGTGGTCGCAGGCGGCGCGTTTGGCATAGCGAGTGGCTAGGTCGCGAAACTGTTTGAGCCGGTTGAAGCAGCGTTCGACCGCGTTGCGCCGCCTGTAGGTCTCGGCGTCGAGGACGGGTGGGCGGCCGCCGCGGGAGCCTTTGCCGGCACGGAGGGCGATCTGGTCCTCACACGCGGGGCTGACGAACCGGATCCCGCGGTCCCGCATCGCTCGCCGGGTTGAGGGGTGCGAGCACGCCTGATCCGCGACCACGCTGTCGGGGCGGCAACGTGGCCGGCCCGGCCCGATCCGATCCGAGCGACCGCGAGCCCGTCGAGCAGCGCTACCAGTTGCGGGTTGTCGCCGGCGTACCCGCCGGTGAGCAGCACCCGCATGGGCAAGCCGCGTCCGTCGACGGCGAGGTGGATTTTGCTGCTCAGTCCGCCTCGGGAGCGTCCGAGTTCTTCCCCCTCGACCGCGAAGGCTTCGACGGCGGGCGTGCAGCCCCCCTTTTTTTCGGGCACCGGCAGCGTGCTGGTGTGCCCGGACCACGCTGGAGTCCACGCTGATGACCACTCGACCTCGCCGATCGAGTCGTCTTTGACGATCACCTCGTCCAGGATCTTCTGCCAGGTGCCATCGGCGGTCCACAACCGCAACCGCTCGTGCCCAGATTTCCACGGCCCGTACCGTCCGGGCAGGCCACGCCATGGCGCACCGGTACGCAACTTCCACAGAATCGCGCTGAGCACCTGCCGGTGATCCCGCCATCGCCGACCCCGACCCGACACCGGCAACAGCGGCTCGATCCGCGCCCACGCCCGATCCGTCACCTCACCCCGACCCACCACAACCCAAGATCAACCTAGAGCACCTCGGACAGGAACTGCCGCAGCCGCGGGCTGCGCGGGCCGTCGAAGACCTGATCCGGCGTGCCCTGCTCGACGATGCGGCCGGCGTCCATGAACGCCACCTCGTCGGCGACGCTGCGGGCGAAGCCCATCTCGTGCGTGACCACGATCAGGGTCAGGCCCCGTTCGGCCAGGCCGGCCATCAGGTTCAGCACGCCCTTCACCAGCTCCGGGTCCAGCGCCGACGTCGCCTCGTCGAACAGCATCACCTCGGGGTCCATCGCGAGCGCCCGCGCGATCGCCACGCGCTGCTGCTGCCCGCCCGAGAGCGCCGACGGCCGGTAGGGCGCCTTGTCCGCCAGGCCGACTTCCGCGAGCCGGGCCCGCGCGATCTCCACGGCCTCCTCCTTCGCCAGCCCCTTCACACTGCGCAGCGGCAGCACGATGTTGTCCAGCACGCTGCGGTGCCCGAAGAGGTTGAAGTGCTGGAACACCATGCCCACGCGCTGGCGCAGCTCATCGGCGTTCGCGTGGATCACGCTCTCACCGTCGAGCAGCAGGTCGCCGGAGTCGGGCTCCTGCAGGCGGTTCACGCAGCGCAGCAGCGTGGACTTGCCGGAGCCCGACGGGCCGATGACACACGTCGTCCCGCCCGAGGGCACGCGCAGGTCCACGCCGCGCAGCACCTCCAGCGTGCCGAAGCTGACGTGGATGTCGCGCAGCTCCACACTGGACGATCGCACCGCGGCGGTCACAGGCTCATCCCCGATCCACTGGTCACGAGCTGGAGATCGCCACCGTCGCCCTTGTCGCCGGCGCGGACCTTGCGGCCCGTCTGCAGCCGCTTGTCGATGTAGTTCACCAGGTGCGTGAGCGGCACGGTGATCACCAGGTACACGAAGCCGGCCGCCACCAGCGGCGACAGGTTGCCCGTGTTGGCGGCGAGATCCTGGCCGATGCGGAACAGCTCCCGCTGCGAGGTGATGAACCCGAGGAAGTACACCAGCGTCGAATCCTTCACCAGTGCGATGAACTGGTTCACCAGCGCGGGCAGCACCCGGCGCACGCCCTGCGGGATCACGACCAGCAGCATCGCCTTGGTGTAGGTCATGCCGAGCGCGCGGCTGGCCTCCATCTGTCCTTTGTCGACGCTCTGGATGCCGGCGCGGAAGATTTCACCGATGTAGGCCGCTGCGATCAGGCTCAGCGCGGTGATGCCCAGCGGGTACGGGTTCGTGCCGACGAGCGGCCGCGCCAGCGTGCCGAGCCCCTGGCCGATCACGAGGATCGTCAGGATCGCCGGCAGGCCGCGGAAGATGTCGGTGTACACGCGCGCCGGCCAGCGCAGCCAGACCTTCGTGGACAACCCCATCACGGCGAGCACCATGCCGAGCACCGTGCCGATGACCGCCGACGCGCCGGCGAGGATCAGTGTGTTCACCAGGCCCGTCTTGAGCAGGTCGGGGAAGACCTGCCAGATGTATTGCCAGTTCAGGAACGTGTCGAGGAATTGACCCATCGCGGATTACTGCCCCGCGGAGAAGTCCGCCGGCACCGGCGCGTCGCGCTCGAACTGCTGGTGCACCTTCTTCCAGGTGCCGTCGGCGACGGCCTTCTTGATGCCGTCGTTGAGCTTGGCCAGCAGGTCGTTGTTGCCCTTCTTCACCGCGTACCCGTGCGGGATCGTGGTGGTGATGGACTTGGTGACCTTCAGGCCCGGGTTCTTCGCCGCGTAGTCCTGGGCGGAGGCCTGGTCGAACACCGCGCCGTCGATCGCCGCCGACTTCAGGGCGCTCAGCGCCGCCGCGTCGTTCGGGAAGCGCACCGCCTGCGCCTTGGGCGCGTTGGCCGCGAGCCAGCTGTCGGACACGGTGCCCTGCACCACGCCGATTCGCTTGCCGGCCAAGGAATTCTCGTCGGTGATGCCCGCCGTCTCCTTCGCCTCGATGCCGAGGGACTGGTAGTTGTACGGGTCGGAGAAGGCGACGGTCTGCTTGCGCGCGTCGGTCTGCGCGATGCCCGCGCTGCCGATGTCGAACGTGCCGTTGGCGACCTGGCCGAGCAGCGCGGAGAAGTCGACCGAGACGAACTCGACCTTCAGGCCCTCCTTGGCCGCGATGTCCTTCAGCAGCTCGTTGTCGAACCCGGTGAACTGGCCGTTCGCCTGGTACGCGTTGGGCCGCGAGTCACTCAGCGTGCCGACGCGCAGGGTGTCCCCGCCGCTGCCGCTGCCGCCGCACGCGGTGAGCGTGGCGGTGAGTGCCGCCGCCAAGACGGCGGTGACAAAGATCCTCTTCATGTCACTCCTCAGCTTTCCGGCCGGAACCGTCGATGCAGCTTAGGGCAGTCACGCGTTCTTCACCGGCAGCCCGGGACCGCCCTTGGCCAGCTCCTTCGCCACCGGCGCCTGCTTGAAGAACTGCGCGTGCAGCCGCGCGACGGTGCCGTCCGCGATGGCCTTCGCGAGGCCGTCGTTGAGCTTGTTCAGCAAGTCCGGATCGGATTTCGCGACGGCGTACGCCGACGGCGTGTCCTTGTCCAGCACCGTGTACCCGAACTCGAGCGGGACACCCGGGTTCTGGTCGAGGTACTTCTGCCCGATGTCCTTCGGCACGACCCAGCCGTCGAGTGCGCCGCTGCGCAGCTGTGCGAAACCGGCGTTGTAGTCGGGGAAGCGCACCACCTGCGCGCCGGCGAGCTTGCCCGCGAACTCGTCCTGCACACTGCCCTGGACCACGCCGAGCCGCTTGCCCGCGAACGCGCCGGCCTGCGCCAGGCCGGCGCCCTTCTTGGTCACGACGGTGGTGTAGCTGGTGTCGTAGCCGTTGGAGAACGCCACGGTCTTCTTGCGCGCGGCCGTGGCGGAGATCGTCGAGCTGCCGATGTCGAGCTGCCCGCTCGCGACCTTCGCCAGCAGCCCCGAAAACTCGGTGCCGACGAACTCGACCTGGAAGCCCTCGCGCTTCGCGATGTCGCGCAACAGCTCGTTGTCGTACCCCGTGAACTGGCCGTTCTCGAGGTAGATGCTCGGCGGCGCGTCGGTGAGCGTGCCGACGCGCAGGGTCTGCGCGCCCGACGAGGAGCCGCACGCGGTGAGCGCGACGGCGGAGCTGACCACGACGGCGAAGGTGCTGAGGAGCTTTCTCATTCTTCTTCCCAGTGCGGGCGGGCAGGAAAAACGCCAGGCCGCGGGGGGCGGCCTGGCGCTTCCGGGTTCGCCGTCCAAATTAGGGATTTCGCCCGATCGAGTAACTCCGTCTCAAGGAGTGGACGCGGTGCCCGTGGTCACAGCCGGACCGTGGTGGTGCCGCTCGAGCCGGGCGGGGGCCGCAACCTGGCCGGGTTTGCCGCCGTACCGCGGTCCGGCGGGATGAGGAACGTCACGGCACCGGCCCGGTCTCGGCACACCGCGCCGCGCCGCCACTCAAGGTGGCCTGCAGCCAGGACAGGTACAGGGCGTTCGCCATCGGAGCGGCGAGCTCCTCCTGGATCGCGTGCCCGCTGCGGGCAATGAGGTTCGTGGCGACGCAGGCATGGGGCAGCAGCTTCTTCTCGTAGGGCTGGAACGCCTGCGCGCTCCCGCACTGGGGCGTTGGCGACGGCGGTGCACCCACGGGATTCCTTCGCAGAAGTGCCGGTCGAACTGACCGACGGCCACCAGCGCCGGCAGCGTGATCCGCGCCGCCTGCGCTGCCGCGGCCGCACCTTGGGGCCGCGACGACAGTTCGGTGTCGGAGAGCGTGCCCTGGTGGGCGCCGATCGCCGCGAGCGCGTGCGGGTCGGTGCCCGGGCCGTGGACGAGCCCGATCTGCTCGACCTTGTCGGGCAGCACGGTGACACCCGTCGTCCAGCCCCCGCCACCGGGTCCCGACGGTCCGGGCCGGCACCTGGTAGAGCTTGTCGAGCTGGAGGGTCTCCGGCGTCACGGCGGCGCCGTACCCGGTCAGGACCAGTGCGTCGAGCAGCGTGGCGCGCCGCAACGCCGGCCAGCGTGCCGGAGCTCAGCGAATGCCCGACCCCGACGACGTGTGCCACGTGGTGCCGAACACCTTGGCCTCGCCTCGCAGGGCCGTCACCACCTGGTCCACAGTGGACACTTGCGCGTCGTACGTGACGGACTTGCTCGACGCGGGCACGGTCGAGCGGCCGGTGCCGAGCCGGTCGACCGCGTAGGTCGCGTAGCCCTTGGCGAGCGCCGCGCGGACGAGGCTGTCCGACGGCAGCTCGGGCAGGTTCCAGTAGCCGGCGTTCTCCCCACCGCCGCCGACCAGGAGCAGCACGATCCCGTTGCCGTTCACCGGGTGCACAGATCACCGATCAGCAGGAGGAGCAGGGCACGGCGGGCGGGGGGCATCGTCGACTCTCTTCTGTCGCCAGTGCCCCGAGGCTAGGAAGCCGCCTCCCTCCGCAGTAGCCGGAATTTCCGTCGGGTCCCGTCAGTGCTGCTTGCAGGACGGGATGCTCACAGGACCAGGCTGCTCACAGGATCGGCCGCGGGGAGTAGCCCGCCGCGTCCGGGAAGCGTTCCAGCACGGCCCCCACCCGCTGCGCGACCTCCTCGACCTGCTGCGGCGCCACGCCGGTGAACGAGATGCGGTCGGCGAGGAGTTTGTCCAGGTCACCGCGGTCCAGGGGCAACCGGTCGTCGGCGGCGAGGCGGTCGAGGAGGTCGTTTTCGGCACCGCGTTCGCGCATGGCCAGCGCCACCGAGACGGCGTTCTCCTTGATCGCCTCGTGGGCGGTTTCGCGGCCGACACCGCCGCGGACCGCTGCCATGAGGACCTTCGTCGTCGCGAGGAAGGGGAGGTAGCGGTCGAGCTCGCGCTCGACCACGGCCGGAAACGCACCGAACTCGGACAGCACCGTGAGGAAGGTCTCCAAGAGGCCGTCGAGGGCGAAGAAGGCGTCCGGCAGGGCGACGCGGCGCACGACGGAGTCGGAGACGTCGCCTTCGTTCCACTGGTCGCCCGCGAGCTCGCCGATCATCGACAGGTGGCCGCGCAGGACCACGGCGAGGCCGTTCACGCGCTCGCACGAGCGGGTGTTCATCTTGTGCGGCATGGCCGACGATCCGACCTGCCCCGGCTTGAAGCCCTCCGTCACGAGCTCGTGGCCGGCCATGAGCCGGATCGTCTTGGCGAGGCTCGACGGCGCCGCGGCGAGCTGCACGAGCGTGGACAGCACGTCGAAGTCCAGCGAGCGCGGGTAGACCTGCCCGACGCTGACGAAGTGGTTGCGGAAGCCGAGGTGCTCGGCGATCCGAGCCTCGAGCTGGTCCAAAGTGGACTCGTCACCCAGCAGGTCGAGCATGTCCTGCGCCGTGCCGACCGGCCCCTTGATGCCGCGCAGCGGGTAGCGCTCGATGAGGTCGTCCAGGCGCGCGAACGCGACCAGCAGCTCGTCGGCAGCGGTCGCGAAGCGCTTGCCGAGCGTGGTGGCCTGCGCAGCGACGTTGTGCGAGCGCCCGGCCATCACCAGGTCCGAGTGCTCCACGGCCAGCGCGGCCAGCCGGGCGAGCACGGCGGCGACCCGGCTGCGCATCAGCTCCAGCGACCGCAGCTGCTGCAGCTGCTCGACGTTCTCGGTGAGGTCGCGCGAGGTCATGCCCTTGTGCACGTGCTCGTGGCCGGCGAGGGCGTTGAACTCCTCGATCCGGGCCTTCACGTCGTGGCGCGTCACGCGCTCGCGCTCGGCGATGGACTCGAGGTTCACGTCCTCGACCACGCGCTCGTAGTCGGCGAGCACGCCGTCTTCGACCTCGACGCCCAGCTCGTTCTGCGCGCGGAGCACGGCGAGCCACAGCTGCCGCTCCAGCACCACCTTCTGCTCGGGCGACCACAGCTGCACCAGCTCGGGCGAGGCGTAGCGAGCGGCGAGGACGTTGGGAATCCGGGGCTTGTCCGTCACGCGCCCACGATACCTGTGCAGGTCAGCGGTGGGCGGGGCCGGTGGGACCCGCGGGGGTCCCACCGGTTCGGCCTGACGAAGCCTCGGCACCCCGTGCACCGAGCCGGCGAAGAGCGTGGCACACGACAGGCGCGGAAGGCGAGGGAATTACCTCTCGGAAACGGTTCCGGTCACGGTCAGCGACGCCTTCTCACCCGGAGCGAGCGTGGTCAACGGTCCCAGCACCTCCAGCTCGACGATGCGAGCGGGTGGGTCGAGGTCCCCCAGGGAAGCGATCGGCTCGGGCAGCGGGTGCTCCAGCCAGATCTCCAGCGGCGACCCGGCGTCGGGGTACTCGGCGTCCGCGTCGACGTCGAACGACAACGTCAGCGTCACCCCGGAGACCCCGTACGACACCCAGCCCGCCGCGTCCGGCACGCCGAGCTTGCCGACGACGTCCTGCGGCGGCACCACGACCGTCTCACCGTCCACTGTGTACTTCGGATTGCCCGTGCCCGCCACGAGCTCCACCACGGCGGGCGTGCGCACACCGGCGAGCCCGGCCGTGACCGCGCCGCCGCCGGGCAGCTGCGTGACGTTCCACAGCGCCCAGCGCACCCGCCGCTCGGCGCAGTTCTCCGCCGTGAGGCGCAGCGTGTACGAAGCACCGGAGCCGAGCGCGAACTCGCGCGTGAGCCGCAGGCCCGTGCGCGGGTCGACGGCGCTGGTCAGGGTGATCGCGCTGCCGGAGAGCCCGGAGACGGAGAACGGGCCCGAGTCGAGCACGGGGTCCGGCGGCCCCGCCCACTGCTCGGGCCCGTCCCAGCCCTGTGGCGCGGGCCAGGTCTTGTCCCCGCCGTAGTTCACCCAGTCGCCCATGCGCCCGGAGTTCGGCACCGGGTCGCGCCCGTCGAGCGGCCGCAGGTCGTCCCCGAGCACGGCGGGGTTGCGCCAGAGGAGCTCGACGCCGGCCTCGACCCCACCGTGCACCAGCGACAGCAGCCGCCCGCCCAGCGCCGGGACGATGCCCAGCCGCAGGACGCCGTTGTCGAGCCAGTGCACGTCGGTCACCATTCGGCGAGGCTCCCGTCGTCGAGGCGCCACACGGGCGACCGCCACTGGTGCCCGACCTCGTCGGCGCGGCGCACGGCGGCTTCGTCGATCTCGACGCCCAGGCCGGGGCCGGTCGGGCGCGCGGCATACCCCCCGGTGAACCGGAACAGCGCCGAGTCCGCCAGGTAGCTCAGGGCCTCGGTGCCCTGGTGGTAGTGCATGCCGAGGCTCTGTTCCTGGATGAGGAAGTTCGGCGTCGCGAACGCGACCTGCATCGAGGCCGCGAGCGAGATCGGGCCCAGCGGGCAGTGCGGCGCGAGGCTCGCACCGTAGACCTCGGCCAGCGCCGCGATGCGCCGCAGCTCCGAGATGCCGCCGGCGTGCGAGGGGTCGGGCTGCACCACCGCGACGCCCGCGTCGAGCACGGGTTTGAACTCCCAGCGCGAGTAGAGCCGTTCGCCGAGAGCGACGGGCACCGTCGACGCCGAGACGATGGACGCGAGCGCCCCGCCCTGGGTCTCCGGCAGCACCGGTTCCTCGACGAACATCGGCTGGACCTCTTCGAGCATCTTCACCAGCCGGCGCGCCATCGCGGGCGAGACGCGGCCGTGGAAATCGATGGCGAGGTCGCGGTCCGGGCCGAGCGCTTCGCGAGCCTCCCGCGCACGGGCGAGCGCAGCGGTGGCTTCAGCGGGTGACGCGATGGGCGCCAGCGGGCCCGCCACGTTCATCTTCACCGCCGTGAAGCCCGCTTCGACTTGCGCTGACACCGCGTCGAAGATGCCCGAGGGCCGGTCGCCACCGACCCACGAGTACACGCGGACGCGGTCGCGGACCGGCCCGCCGAGCAGCTCGTGCACGGGCACCCCGCGCACCTTGCCGGCGATGTCCCAGAGCGCGTGGTCGAATCCGGCCAGCGCGCTCGAGAGCACGGGCCCGCCGCGGTAGAACCCGCCGCGGCGCAACGTCTGCCAGTGGTCCTCGATGCGCAGCGGGTCCTGGCCGACGACGAGCTCGGCCATCTCGTGCACGGCCGCGCGCACCGTTTCGGCGCGGCCCTCGACCACGGGCTCGCCCCAGCCGGAGATGCCCTCGTCGGTGCTGACCTTGAGGAACAGCCAGCGTGGCGCGACGAGGAACGTCTCGATACCGGTGATCTTCACCTGGCCCCCATTTCCTAAGCGGAATCCTTGGCGGCCGACCAGCCGCCGTCGACGGTCAGGTCGGCGCCCGTGACGAACGAGGCCCCGGGCGAGAGCAGGAACGCGATCACGGCGGCCACCTCGGCCGGGTCGCCGAGGCGTCCGGCGGGCGTCGCCCGCGCACTGCGTTCGATGTCCTCTTCGCTGATCCGGTCCCACGCCTGCGTGCGGACGGGCCCGGGCAGCACGGAGTTCACGCGCACCTCGGGCGCGTACTCCACGGCGAGCTGGCGCGCCAGCGAAACCAGCGCGCCCTTGCTCGCCGCATACGCCGGGTGGCCCGGCAACCCGAACCGCGCGTGCACCGAGGACACCAGGACGACGGCCCCGCGGCGCGCCCGCAGCGACGGCAGGCACGCCTTCACCGCGAGGTAGGAACCGGTGAGGTTCACGTCGACCTGGTGCTGCCACTGCTCCCGCGCCATTTCGTGGAGCGGTCCGGTGGTCGGCACGTACGCGTTGCTGACCAGTGCGGTGATCTCCCCGACCTCGCCGGCTGCCTCGATGACCTGGCGCCAGGTCTCGTCGGCCGTCACGTCGCCGCGCACGCCGACGAGGTCGTCGGGGAGGGGAGCGACGTCCACACCCACGACGCGGTAGCCGTCGGCCCGCAGCCGCCGGGCCGTCGCGGCGCCGATGCCGGACGCGGCACCGGTCACCACGGCCGTCGGGTTGTCTGGTGTGGACATCGCTGATTCCTCCTGTCAGAGCTTGTCTACGCGGACATGGTCGTCCGGACCACGCACCCCGAGCCAGACGCCATTCGCGTCAGCCGCCCCGCCGAGGGTGCCGACCACGCTGCCGGACGGGTACTTCGGCTGCTTGAACCAGCCGGAGAACGCGGTGCCGGTGCGGTCGTTCTGCCACAGCGTGTAGTCGCTGGCCAGCGCGAACACCGAAACCTTGTCGCCTTGGGCGACGAGCGTCGGGCTGCTCGAGATCGTGCCGCCGATCGCCGTCCAGTCCGACCAGGTGCCGTCAGTGCCCTGGGTGCGCACCCACACGCCGTCGTCCGGGGTGCGGACGGCGACCGTGGTGCCGGCCGTCGAGGTCGCGGCGCCGGGGCGGCCGTAGATCTGCGTGTCGTTCGGCGAACCGAGCGAGGACCAGCGGCCGTCGGTGGTGCGGATCCAGACCTTTCCGTCGGCGCCCCGGGTGTAGAGCGTGCCGTCCGCGGTCACCGACGGCGAGTCCGTGAGGTTCCCGCCGAGCCGGCGCCAGCCACCCCAGTGCTTGCCGTCGTAGGTGCGCTGCCACACGGCGTTGTCCAGACCACGGACGTAGACGTCGACGCGGCCGTCCGCCCCGGCGTTCGCGGCCGGCTGGCCCAGGAACGGACCGCCGATGACGGGGCCACCATCGAGGCCCTGCACCTGCAGCACGCCGAGCGGACCGCGCGTGAACGTGACCGTCTTGCCGCCCGTGCGCACGACGGCCGGGCTGGCCGTCGCGCCGTTCGCGACGCTGGTGCCGGGTACCAGGTCCGTGCCGTGCAGGCGCAGCATCGCCGTGCCGTGCGCGGGAACCGTGACGGTGTAGGAACCGGTCGCCGTGCCGCGGTCGGCGCGAGCGCGCAGGTCGCGGATCGAAACCTTGCCGGTGAGGCCGGCGTCGGCGAAGTTCAGCGTCATCGGCGTCGCCGCGTCACCGCGGTTCAGCAGCACGACGGCGCGGTCACCGTCCTGCGCCAGGCGCTTGCTGTAGGTGTCCGTGGAACCGGTGGTGGCCACGCGGACACCCTGGATCCCGAGCTTGTCCTGGTCGACGGCGATGATCTCGGGGTTCTTGAGCGTGTCGATCATCGACTGCGGCAGCGTGCGCGGGTCCGAGCCGATGACGAGCGGCGAAGCCATTTCCGCCCACAGCACGAACTGGGTGGTCGACTCCTCCTCGTTCATCTCGAGGGTGCCCTGCTCGGTCTTGCGCATCGGGATCAGGAAGTCGGGGTCGTTCCAGTGCCCGGGGCCGTTGGCCTCGGGGTGCGCGGCGTTGACGTCCGCGTTGCGCAGCATGTCCTTGTAGATCCCCTCGTACGGGGTGCCGAAGGCCACGTCGGTGTTGGTGCGCCAGGAATCGGCCACGAGCGGGCCGAAGGTGTAAGAGACGCCGGCGGTCTGGCTCGGCGTGTGCGGCACGCCCCAGTCGTCGGTCACCGGGTTGCAGATGTTCAGGATCATCTTGCGGCCCGCCTTCTGCAGGGCCGCGCTGAACTCGGTGTACGCCGTCTTGGGGTCGAGGTTGTTCGCGATGCCGCACAGGAAGTCGACCTTGACGGCGTCGAACTTCCAGCTGGCGAAGCGCTTCGTGTCCTGCTCGTAGTAGCCCTGGCTGCCCGCGGCGCAGTTCTTGCCGTCGGACGGGCCGGCGTCGGTGTAGATGCCGGCGAGCAGGCCGCGGTCGTGGATGTAGGTGACCAGCGCGTCCATCCCGGACGGGAACCGCTCGGGGTCGGGCACGAGGTTGCCCTGCGCGTCGCGCGGGACCTTGGCGTTCCAGCCGCCGTCGATCCACACGTACTTGTAGCCGGCCTTGGCCAGGCCGCTCGACACGAGGTAGTCGGCGACGCCCTTCACGCCGGCCTCGGTCACGGTCGGCATGCCGAAGTAGTTGTTCCAGCCCATGTACGGCGTCTGCGCCAGGCCGGAGTCGTAGTAGTCGGGAGCACCCTGGTCGGCCGCGGTGGTCTGCGGCTGGAAGTCCAGGCCCGAAGCCGGGGCCGCCTCGGCCGGGACCGCGAGCCCGACCGCGCCGGCCACCATGACGGCGGCCGCAGCGGCTGAAAGTGCTCTGCGGGATCTGTGCGGGGAGCGCGGGAGCATGTGGCGACACCTTTCGTCGTCGAAACAGCGCCGAAGGGGGCCGTGATCGTCTCCGGCCCGCGAGCAGCATGCCGGGGCCGCGAAGGCCGCGTCAAGAATAAATCCTAAATTAAGATTTGACGCGGTATGCTTCCCGCGATGAACGACACCGAAGTCCTCACCCTGGGCGAGGCGATGCGCTTGCTGCTCGCCGAACCCGGCGTCGCCCTTCGGCGCGCCCACCACTTCACCGCATCCGTGGCCGGGGCCGAAGCCAACGTGTCGGTCGGCCTCGCGCGCCTCGGCCACCGCGTGCGCTGGCTCAGCCGCGTCGGCGACGACGCGTCCGGCGCCGCGGTGCTCAGCGCGCTCCGGGCGGAAGGGGTGGACGTCTCGGGCGTCGAGGTCGACCCGGCCGGGTTCACCGGCCTGCTGATGCGTGACGACACCCCGGGCCGGGGCATCGACGTGCAGTACCACCGCACGGGCTCGGCGGCGTCTGCAATCAGCCCGGCCTACGTCCGCGAAGCAGGGCTCGCCGGCGCGCGGCTCGTGCTCGTCTCGGGAATCACGGCGATGCTGTCGCTGTCCGCACGCGAAGCCGTGCTGGCGCTGTTCGACCTGGCGCGCACCGAGGGTGCGACGATCGCGTTCGACCCCAACGTGCGGCTCAAGCTGGCTTCGCCGGCGCAGTGGCGGGAGACCGTGGGCCCGCTGCTGCACCGGGCAGACCTGGTGTTCGCCGGTGAGGACGAGCTGGACCTGCTCGACGCTTCGGCGCGCGACCTCGTGCACGCGGGGGTCGGCACAGTGGTGGTGAAGCAGCGCGACAAGGTGGCGCGAGCGGTGACGGCCGAGTACGAGTGGACCCAGGACACCCTGGTCACCCACGTCGTGGACCCCGTGGGCGCGGGTGACGCGCTCACGTCCGGCTACCTGTCGGCCTGGCTGCGCGGCGGTGCGCCCGCCGAGGCGCTGCTGGCCGGAGCGGTGTCGGCGGCCTTGGTCGTCGGCACGCGCACGGATCTCGAAGGACTGCCGAACCGGGCCGAACTGGCCCGCACGAGCGCCGCCCTCTCGGGCGGCGAGGAGGTGCATCGATGAGCTACCGGTGGGAGATCACGCACGCGGCCCTTCGGCAGGGGGTGGTGGGCATCGTGCGGACGCCGGACGCGGCGTCGGCCGTCGTCGCGGCACGCGCGGCGCTGGACGCGGGCCTGCGCTCGGTGGAGATCCCGTTCACCAACCCCGGGGCCACGGCCGCGATCGAAGAGCTCACGGCCGCCTTCCCCGAGGCGGTGATCGGCGCCGGCACGGTGCTCGACGAGGCCTCGGCCGTGCTCGCGATCCGCGCGGGCGCGAAGTTCCTCGTGTCGCCGAACGTCGAGGCCGCCGTGATCCGCACCGCGCACCGCTACGGCGCGGCCGCGTTCCCCGGCGCGGGTTCCGTCACGGAAATCGTGAAGGCGCTGGAAGAAGGCGCCGACGCGGTGAAGGTCTTCCCCGCCACGGCGCTCGGGCCGCGCTGGGTCAAGGACGTGCGGGCCGCGCTGCCGCAGGCGCCGCTCGTGCCGACGGGTGGAATCGCCCCCGAGGACGTGCCAGAGTGGCTCGCGGCGGGCGCGGTCGCGTGCGGCATAGGTTCGGCGCTGACGCGCGGAACGGCCGACGACATCCGGGCCCGCGTGGCCGCGCTGGTGAGGGAGGGCTCATGACGGACGTCGTGCTGGTCGGCTGCTACACCGCCGAGATGGGCGGGAAGGGGACCGGCCTGGCCACGTTCCGCCGCGACTCGGCCGGCGCGCTGACGTGGGAGTCGACCCTCGCCCTCAAGTCGCCGTCCTGGCTGGTCAAGCACCCCACGTTGCCGGTGTTGTACACCACGAACGAGCACGACGAGGGCGCCGTCTCCTCGGTGTCTCTTGTGGACGGTGAACCGGCCGCGCTCGACGAGGAGGTGCCCAGCGGCGGCGCGCACCCGTGCCACCTCGCCGTGACACCCGACGGCCGGTTCCTCCTGTGCGCCAACTACACCGGCGGCAGCCTCGCGGTGTTCGGGCTCTCGGCCGAGGGGCGCATCACGGGCCGCACGGACCTCGTGCAGCACAGCGGCACCGGCCCGAACGAAGACCGCCAGGAGTCCGCGCACGTCCACATGGCGGTGCCGAACGCCGACGGGTCCGTGGTCAGCGCCGTGGATCTCGGCACCGACGAGATCCGCAGCTACACGCTCTCGGCCGACGGGAAGCTGTCGCCGCTGGCCGTGTCGGCACTACCGCCGGGCAGCGGCCCTCGCCAGCTCGTGCGCATCGCGGGGACTGATCGGGCGTACGTGGCGTGTGAGCTCTCCAGCGAGCTGCTGACGGTGCGGGAAACGGCGCCCGGGGCGTTCGAGGTCATCGCGGCCACGCCGGCCACGCACGCGCCGTTCGAGGGCGAGAACATCGTGGCGCACCTCGAAGTGCACGGCTCGGGTGCGTACCTGTCCAACCGCGGCGCCGACGTCGTCACCGCGTTCGCGGGCTCGCCGCTCGCGGCCACGGCCGACCAGCCCAGCGGCAAGCACCCGCGGCACTTCGCCATCGCCGACGGGATCTGCTACGTCGCCGCGCAGTCCGACGACGCGATCACAGCCTTCCCCCTCGACCGGCTGGGCGAAGCCGAGGTCGTGAAGTACCCGACGGGGTCGCCGAGCTACGTGCTGCCGCTCGACCTCTGAGTCTTCTCGAGCTTCCTGCACCACGAAAACGCCCTGCCGGCTTCGGTCAAGCCGGCAGGGCGTTCTGCTGTGTTCAGACCCGGGTCAGGACGAACACGTCCGCGTCGCGCTCGGCGGTCCACTCGACCGGCAGGCCGACGTGCGTGAGGTGGGCGCCGGAGTACTCCTGGCCGTCTTCGTCGCGGTAGGTGGCGGCCGCGTCGAGCCCGTGCAGCCGGATCCGCGAGGAGCGGCCGGGTACGAGCGGTGTGCCGACGAGCTCGCCGGTGCTCCACGCGAGCACGACGGTCTGCTCGCCCAGTGTGTACTGCGTCGCCGCGGTGGGCTCAGTGGGTCCGGAAAGGACCCGGCACCGTCCCGTGTGGATGGTGATGCGCAGCGATTTGTACCGCGCGATCAGCTCCGCGGCTTCCTTGCGCTGCTCGGCGCTCCACCGGCTCAGGTCCGCGCCGATGCCGAGCACTCCCGCCATGGCGAGCACGAACCGGAACCGCAGCGAGCGCGGGCGCGGGTCGAACACGCCGGGGGCGTCGGTGACCCACGAGCTCATCAGGTGCGGAGCGTGCATCAGCAGGAAACCGTCCTGGATGCGCAGGCGGTCGAGCGCAGCGGTGTTGTCGCTGGGCCACACGACGTCGCTGCGCGACACCGTCGCCAGGTCCGTGCGGCCCCCGCCGCCCGCGCACGACTCGACGATCAGGCCGGGGTAGGTGTCGCGCAGGTGGTCGAGCAGCCGGTGGTAGTTCGCGACGTGCTCGGCGTCGAGATCCGCCGTCGGCTCACCCGGGCGGCCACGTTCGGTCGGCGGGCGGTTCATGTCCCACTTGAGGTAGCTGATCGGGTACGCGGTGAGCAGTTCGTCGAGGAACCCGCGCACGTACTCGAACACCTCGGTCTTGCCGAGGTCGAGCAGCAGCTGGTTGCGGATCAGCGTCGCCGGCCGGCCGTCGATGCGGTAGACCCAGTCGGGGTGTTCGGCGTAGAGCTTGGACTTCGGGCTGATCGCCTCGGGCTCGACCCACAGGCCGAAGTCGAGACCCAGCGCACGCACGGACTCGACGAACGCGCCGAAACCGCCTTCGAACGACGACTGCTCGGGCGTCCAGTCGCCGAGGCCACCGGTGTCGTCGTCCCGGCCGACGAACCAGCCGTCGTCGACCACGAACAGCTCCACGCCCAGGTCCGCGGCCTGCCGGGCGAGGTCGAGCTGGCGCGAGCCGAGGACCTCGAAACCCGTGGCCTCCCACGAGTTGTAGAGCACCGGCCGCCGGTTCCGCAGGCGCGGCCCCGCGAGCTTGCGGGAGTACGCGTGCCACACACCGGCCAGCCCGCCGAGACCGTCCACACTGGACGCGAGCGCCAACTCGGGGGTGGTCAGCGACGCACCCGGCTCGAGGACCACCGGGCCCGGGTTGGCCAGCCGCCCGGCGCGCACGCGGGTGAGGCCGCTGGGCTCGATCTCCGCGTCGAGCTCCCACGAACCCGACCACGCCAGCGAAACGCCGTACGCGGGGCCGTCGGTCTCCGCCGCATCCTGCACGGTGAGCCACGGCACGTACTGGTGGCCCGGCACGCCGAAGCGGCTCTCCATGCGGAACGAACCGGCTTCGAGCACGGTCGAGCGGCGCGTGAACTCCTGCGACCACTGGCCGGTCAGGTAGGTCAGCCGTGCGCCCCGTTCGCCGGTCGGCACGCACACACCCGCCGAGCCGAGGCGGTCGATGCTGATCGCCGCGGTGCCGGTGTTGGTGAGCTCGACCCAGCGGCACAGCACGTCCGTGCCCGGTTCGGCGCGGTAGCACTGGACCGCGCGAAGCCCTGTCAGCTCGTCGACGAAGGCCAGCCGCAGCTGGGTGTCCGTGGACTCGTCGGCGGCGAACCGCCACCAGGATTCCCCGGCCACGCCCAGATCCGCGGCCGAGAACGGCCGAAGCCCGCGCGGCGCGTACTCGACCGGCGCCGCGTCCGCGTCGGTGATGAAGTGCACGGAGCCCCGATTGGCCAGCGGCGAGGGCCCGTGCTCGACACCGCGCGGGCCCCACGCGACGAGCTCCAGCCACCGCCGTTGCGGCTCCAGCGCGACGGTGTACGAAGTGGACTCGAGTTCGAGCGTCCACCGGTTGGTCACTTGATCGCCCCGATCGCGAGTCCGGAGATGAAGTGCTTCTGGAACCGCAGGAACACGGCCACGGTCGGCACGGCGGCGATCACCGAGCCCGCCGCGATCACGTTCCAGTTGGACACGTACTGGCCCTGCAGCCCGAGCAGCGCCGGCGTCACCGGCATCACGGACTCGGTGCGCAGCACGGTGATCGACCACAGCAGGTCGTTGAACGTCCAGGTGAACGCCAGCGCGCCGAGCGCCGCCAGCGCCGGACGGGTCATCGGCAGGATGATCCGCCAGAAGATGGCGATCGCACCGGCGCCGTCGATGAGCGCCGCCTGCTGGATCTCGTCCGGGATGGACCGCATGAACCCCTGCAGCACGAACGTGTAGAAGCCCAGGCCGAAGCCCACCTGCACGATGATGAGCGCGGTGAGTGTGTCGTAGATGCCGAGCAGCTCCGACAGCTTCGACACCGGTACGAGCAGGATCTGCGGCGGCAGCAGGTTGCCTGAGAGCATCACGAGGATGATCGTGCGCCGGAACGGGATCTGGAACCGGCTCAGCGCGAAGGCCGCGGCCGACGCGAGCAGCAGCGACAGCAGCACGGTCGGGATCGTGACGATGAGGCTGTTGAGCATCGCGTGGCCACCGCCGCCGACGCCCCAGGCCTCACCGAACGAGCCGAGGTCGAACGAGTGCGGCAGCGAGCCCAGCCCGTTGCCCGCGATGTCCGAAAAGGACCGCACGCTCGTGGTGATCACGAGCACGATGGGCAGCAGCCACAGGATCGACAGGCCGGCCGCCACGAAGTGGAAGCCGAACGTGCGGCGCTGGCTCTTGTGGTTGCGCTTCGCCGGCACCCGCTGCGCCGGCACCTGCTCGCCGGGCGCGGGCGCCGGGCGGGTCGTGGTCACGCTCACTGGTCCTCCCGGAACGCCCGCACGAGGTAGGTCACGATCACGCCGAACGCGAGGACGAAGATCACCACGGCCAGCGCGGACGCGTACCCGAGCCGAAGTGACTGGAACGCGGTGGAGTACATGTAGGTGCTCAGCAGCTCAGATGAGTGGTAGGGCCCGCCCTTCGTCATCGACCACACCACGTCGAACGACCGCAGCGAATCGATGATGATCACCGACAGGACCACCGAGTTGACGCTGCGCAGCTGCGGCCACGTCACGTGCCGGAACTGCTGCCACGCCGTGGCCCCGTCGAGCCGGGCCGCCTCGTACAGCGCCGGGTCGATGCCCTTCAGTCCGGCCAGGTACAGCACCATCACGTAGCCGAGCTGGCGCCACAGCGCCGGCACCAGCACCGCGTACAGCGCCGTCTTGGGGTCGGCGAGCCAGGGGTGTTCCCAGCTGCTCAGGCCGAGGCCGCCGAGGATCTTGTTGAACACACCGTCGGGCTGGTAGATCACCTGCCAGATCAGGGCGGTCGCGACCAGCGAGAACACCACGGGCGTGAACAGCGCGGCCCGGTAGAACCCGACACCCTTGCGGTCGCGGTTCAGCAGCATGGCCAGGCCGAGCCCGCCCACCGCCGAGAGGCCACCGAACAGCACGAGCCAGATCACGGTGTCGAGCGCGGCCGTGCCGAAGATGTCGTCGGTGAACATCTCGGCGTAGTTGCCGAGCCCCACGAACTCCGGCGCGGACACGCCGTCCCACTTGGTCAGCGACAGGTAGAACCCCTGCAACGCGGGCCAGAACACCCAGAAGCCCTCGACGGCGACCGGGACGAGCACGAACAGGAGCAGCACCGGCGGCACGCGGCGGACCGCGCGCCGTCGGCGCTTCACCGGGGCAGCCGGGGCTGCGAGCACTGCCATGTCAGGACTGCCCCTGCCAGACCTTCTGCGCGGCCGTCTGCCAGTCGCTCAGGATCGAGTCGAGCTCGTTGGGCTTCTGGATGAAGCGGATCAGCGCGGCGTCGGCCGTGGGCTGCAGCGCGTCGGAGGAGTCGCGGTTGAAGAACTGCGTGAGCTCCTTGGCGTCGTTGAGCAGCTTCCGTCCCTTTTGGACCAGCGGCGTGCCGGCGTCCTTGGCCGACGGGTTCGCGGGCAGCACCGTGCCGGAGGAGTTCTTGATGTAGAGCTCCTGCGCCTCGGCCGTGGCCACGTACTTGAACCACTCCTTGACCTCGGCCACGTGGGGCGAGCGGGAGCTGGCGAAGAAGCCGTCGGTCGGCCCCTCCTCCGCGACCGGCACGCTCGGGTCGAGGATGGGGAACTGGAAGAAGTCGAGGTCGCCGAGGGCGTCCTTCGGGGCTGCGTCGGCGAAGAAGGTGCCGGTGAGCACCATGCCGGTCTTGCCCTGCAACAGCACGGTGGTGGCGTCCTGGAACGCGATGGCCGTGCCGTTCGGGTCGGTGTAGGGCAGCGCCTGGCGCCACGGGTCGAAGATCTTCTTGACCTTCGGGTCGTCGAAGCGCTGCTTGCCGGCGAGCAGCTGGCGGTGGAACTGGGCGCCGTTGATGCGGATGTTGAGGTAGTCGAACCACGCCGAGGCGGTCCACTGCGTGTTGCCGCCCGCGCCCATGCCGATCGGCGAAATGCCCTTGCCCTTCAGCGTTTCGCACAGCGCGAGGAACTCGCTCCAGTTCGTCGGCGGCTTCACGCCCCACTTGGCGAAGTTGGACTTGCGATAGAAGAAGCCCCACCAGTAGTAGCTCGTGGGCACGAACACCTGGTGGCCGGCGCCGTCGCCCGAGAGCGTGCGCATGGCCTGGGAGTAGTTGCCCATCGTCTGCCACACGTCGCCGACGTCGAGCAGCAGGCCCTTCTGGGCGTAGCCGGACAGCAGCGAACCCGGGTACCAGGTGAAGCTGTCGGGTGGGTTCGCCGAGGTCAGGTAGCTCGGCAGCTGCGTGCGGAACGTCTCCGACGCGACCGTGTTGACCGTCGCCTTCGCCCCGCCCTTGTCGCTGAACGCCTTGGCGAGCGCCTCGATGGCGACCTTCGCCTGCGGCGACGAGAGGTTGGACTGGACGGTGACCGCACCGGCGGCCTGTTTCACCGGGCCGTTGGAGGCCGAGGTGGCGCACGCGGCGAGGAAGCTGCTCGAACCGAGCGCGCCCAGGCCGACGAGGCCGGCGTTGCGCAAGAAATGACGGCGGGACAGGCCTTCTGCAGTCGTCATCGCGGTGACCCCTTTGTCTGAATGGAGCGTCGCTCCCCTTCGGGGGAGTGACTGCTGGCACAGACTTGCAACCGTGGTGGCAGCTGTCAAGATGTATTCATAATTTATGACGTAATCGGGTCCGAGGTAGGATGACTACGCAGTACCGACTGAGGGGATCCACATTGACCGAACACCGGCCCCGCGGTCTGCACGGCCAGACCGTGGAAACGCTCGCCGCCCGGATCCTTTCGGACGAATGGGGCGAGGGCACAGTGCTGGACTTGCCCGCGCTGCGCGAAGAGCTGGACATCAGCCTCACCGCGCTGCGCGAGGCGCTGAAAGTGCTGGCCGCCAAGGGCATGATCGACGCGCGGCAGAAGCGCGGGACCTTCGTGCAGCCCCGCGACCAGTGGAACGTGCTCGACGCCGACGTCATGCGCTGGCAGACCGCGGCCAGCGACAACCCGGGCCTGCTCGACGAGCTGACGGAAGTCCGCGCCGTCGTGGAACCCGCCGCCGCGCGCATCGCCGCCGAACGCGCCGGGGACGAAGACCTGGCCGCCCTGCGCACCGCGCTGGAGGAGATGACCACCGCCGGCGACGACCCGGAGGCCAGCGTCCGCGCCGACCTGACCTTCCACCGCGCCCTGATGGCCGCCACGCACAACAACTTCCTCCTCCAGGTCGAACGCGTCATCGCCATCGGCCTCGCCGAACGCGACAAACTCGTCCACGGCTCGGGCCCGTCCGACAACCCGGTCCCCAGCCACCGCAAGGTCCTGGACGCCATCACCGCCCGCGACCCGGCGGCCGCGGAGAGCGCCATGTTCGCCCTCGTGACGAAGTCCCGCGACGACTTGGACCGGGCGAAGAAGTCGCGGCACTGAGCATCGGCGCGCCGGCTGCGAGCGACCGGATCAGCCGAACCGGTCGGAGTTCTCTGGCACTGCCGGTCGGCACCCCGGCTGCCGCGGTCCCTCGACGGGGACAACGGATTCGCGACCGATCGCGACGACTCGTACCACACCAAGCACGATTTCGTTGCCACGAACCGCGGTTGTCCACAGCCTCCGCGGCTATCCACAGGAACGCCGGCTTTTGGTCGCAGTCACCGAGGTTTGTCGGGGTCGGCCGATAGAATGGACGTGGGGACGCCCCCCTCGGGGAGGGCGGGGGTGTTTCCGTGCCGGGGGCTGTGCCCGAGCCGGGCGGGCTGCATCCACGCCAGACGGGGCGTCCGTGGGGCGCGCTGTATCCGAGCCGGGCGGGCTGCATCCACGCCAGACGGGGCGTCCGTGGGGCGCGCTGTATCCGAGCCGGACGGGCTGCATCCACGCCAGACGAGCTATATCCGAGGCGGACGGGCGGCGGCCACACCGGACCGGCGGCGGCCACGCCAGACGGGCCGCATCCACGCCAGACGGGCCGCATCCACGCCAGACGGGCCGCATCCACGCTAGACGGGCCGCATCCACGCCAGACGGGCCGCGGCCACGCCGGGCATAGGGTGTCCGCGCCGGGCGGAGGGTGTCCGCGCCGGACGGCCAGCGGATTCGCGCCTCGTCGAAGCTCAGCTGTGCGTCGGGTCTGACAGTGCGCGTACACCGCCGTCGCCGCATGGCTCACTCCGAGCGGGGTTCCGCCAGCGCCGCCTGCAGCATCCGCGCCGCGGCGGCGCGGGGGGCCGGGTCGATGGCGATGAGCGCGTTCACGACCGCCCCGTCGACCAGGGCGACCAGCTTTTCGAGCTCCGCCGGGGTCACGGGGGTGCCGGAGCGGGCGAAGATCGCCAGGAGCAGCTCGTTGAGCTGGTCGGACAACGTCCGCATCAACGGGCGCAGGTACGGCCGCCGCCCGGTGGCCACCAGGCGTTCGTAGCGCAGCAGCACGGCTTCGGCGTCGGCCTCCGGGTCGCCGCTGGGCGGGCCGAGCAGGAGGTCCAGCACGAGCTCCACCGTGGCCTGCACGCCGCGGTTGCGGGTGGCCAGTTCCTCCAGCTGCTGGCGCCCGTTGGCGAGCTCCACCTGCGAGTGGTGTTCGACCGCGGCGGTCACCAGGTCTTCGAGCGAATCGAAGTAGTACGTCGTCGACGCGAGTGGCAGGCCGGCCCGTTCGGCGACGGCGCGGTGGCGCACGGCGTCGAACCCGCCTTCGGCGAGCAGCTCCGCTGCGGCTTCGACGAGCGTCGCTCGCCGGCGCTCGCCCTTGGGGGTGGTGGCTGCTGCCGTCATGGCCGGTCATTCTGCCAGCCGCGGCGTCGGGGGCCCGTCAGAACCGGGGGGCCAGTGACGCCAGGAACCGCCCCAAGTCACCTGCGTACGGAGCGGGTTGCCCGGAAGTACCCGGAACGCTCACCAGCACAAGGGTCCCACCCGTACCGGTGGCGGCACGCGCCGTGACCGCACCCGCCGGCTGGGCGGGCACCGTGACCGAAGCGCCGCGCGGGAAGACGGCGGCCGAGATCATCCCGTCGGGAACCGGGAACCCGGCGCCCAGCGCGCCCGTCGTACAGGCGCTGCCCGGAGAGGCGTTGGCGGCGGAGAAGTGGCCTGGGAGCTCGCCAGCGAGGGCTGTGGCGAGCTCCCAGTCCACCGTGCACCCGGAGGCGCCTTCGACCCGAGGGCCGGTCCTCCCGTCTTCGCTGTCTCCCTGCCGAGACGGCGGAGCCGGGAAGTCATTCCCCTCCCCAGTACCCAAAGGACGCAGAGCCGACGCGCTGGGTTGCACGGGCCCGGCGGCCGAATTCATCACCGCACCCGAATCGGGCTTCCCGGCCACGAGGCCGAACGTCCCGAAGCCCACCGCGGCCAGCGCGACCGCGGCCCCACCAGCAGCGATGCGGTTGCGCCGCCGCAGTGTCCGGCGCTTGGATTCGCGCACGACGTCGTCGACGTCGAACGTCGGGGGCGGCACGTCACCGGGAGCGCCGGAGAACATCGACTCGAGGTCGCGCTCATCCATTCGTCTCCACCTCCCGGTCCAGTACCTGTCGCAGGTTCGCCAGCCCGCGCGCGGTCTGGCTCTTCACGTTGCCCTCGCTGCAGCCCAGCACCTTCGCCGCCGCCGTCACGTCCAAACCTTCGAAGAAACGCAGCACGAGCACCGCGCGCTGCTTTGGCGGCACCTCCTTCAGCGCGGCGAGCAGGTCTTCCCGCGTGGCGATGCGCTCGGCGAGCCCCGGGTCGTCCGACGCCGGCTCGGGCAGCACCTCGGTCTGCCACTCCCGCCGCCACGGCCGCCGCGACTCGTCGATGACGGCACGTACGAGCGTCTTGCGCACGTACGCGTCGGTCGCCGCGCGGTCCCTGATCTTCTTCCACCTCCGGTGCAGGGCGACGAACGCCGTCTGGGCGAGGTCGTCAGCCTTGTGCCAATCGCCACAGAGCAGGTACGCGGTCCGGCGCACGGCGTCACGCTTCGCGGAGAAGTACTCCGCGAACTCCTGTTCGTCGCGCTGGTCCACGCGGTCTGCTGCTCCGCTCTTCTACTGTCCGCCCTGGATGACGGAACCGGGGGCGTCCACGGTTGCACGAGACCGGTGATTCCCTCCACCCCCGGCGCCGTTGATCGCGCGGGTGGCGGTGTGATGTGATCGCCGCGTGACCTCCACCCTCCTCGATTTTCGCTCCGACACCGTCACCCGCCCGGATCAGCGCATGCGCGCCGCCATGGCCGAGGCCGAAGTCGACGACAACGTGATCGGCACCGACCCCACCATCGCGAAGCTCGAGGAGCGCGTCGCCGAGCTGCTCGGCATGCCCGCCGCGCTGTGGACCCCGAGCGGGACCATGGCGAACCTGATCGCCCTGTCCGTGCACCTCGAGCGCGGCGACCGGTTCCTCGCGACGCGCGGTGCCCACGTGCTCACCAACGAGCTCGGCTCCGCCGCGTGGCTCGCCGGCGGGATGCCCGACATCCTGGAGCACGACGCCGGCCCGGGCCGCTGCACGCCCGAACTGCTCCGAGCCGCCATCGGCACGCCCGGCCCGTATTTCACGCTGCGCACCACGCTGCTGTGCCTGGAGAACACGCACAACGCGGCCGGTGGCGCCGTCACCCCGCCCGACGAGCACGCCCAGCTCGTGGCCGTCGCGAAGGAAGCCGGGCTCAAGGTCCACCTCGACGGCGCCCGCATCTGGCACGCGTCCGTCGCGCTCGGTGTGCCGCCGGCCGCGCTGACGGTGGGTGTCGACAGCGTGTCGGCGTGTTTCAGCAAGGGCCTCGGCGCGCCGGTCGGCTCGGTCGTCACGGGCAGCGCCGAGTTCGTGGAACGGGCGCGGCGCATGCGCCAGATGCTCGGCGGCGGCGTGCGCCAGGGCGGCGTCCTCGCCGCGGCGTGCCTGGTCGCGCTGGAGAACGTCGACGAGCTGGCCGAAACGCACGAGCACGCGCGCCGCCTCGCCGCCGGGCTCGCCGGGCACGGCTGGGGCGTCGACACGCCCGACACCAACATCGTGCTGGCCGAAGTCCCGGACCTGCGCACGGCGCTCGACTGGCTGGGCTCACTCGGCATCCAGGCGCTGCCGATGGCCGGCAAGGTGCGGTTCGTGCTGCACCGCGACCTCGCGCCGACCGCTGTCGACGAGGCCCTGCACCGCATCAAGGCCGGTACCCGGTGACCCACTGGACCGTGTTCGACTACGGCGAGGTGCTCTGCACGCGCACCACCGCGCTGCCGAAGCTCGCGGCCACGATGGGCGTCGCGTCCGAAGAGTTCGAGCCCGTGTACTGGGGCGTGCGCGACGCGTACGACCGCGGGTCGAGCGATCTGGCGTACTGGACGTCGATCGGCGACCGCGTGGGCGCGCACGTGACCGGCGCGATGTCCGAGGAGCTCACGGCCATCGACGTCGCCGGGTGGTCCAACCTCGCGCCGTCTTCGCTCGAACTGCTCGAAGGCCTGGCGGAAGCCGGGGCAGCGCTGGCACTGCTGTCCAACGCACCGGCGTCCTTCGGCCGCTGGGTGCGCGAGCAGGAGTGGGCGAAGCTCTTCCGCCTCACGCTCTTCTCCGGCGACGTGAAGTGCGCGAAGCCGGACGAGGAGATCTTCCGGCTCCTGCTGGCAAAGCTCGGGGCACGGCCCGAGGAGTGCCTGTTCTTCGACGACCGTGAGTCCAATGTGGAGGGAGCGCGCGCCGTCGGGATCCGGGCCTGGCGGTGGAACGGAGCCGCAGCCGCCCGCGCGGCCCTCGGCTGAGCCCTCACTCTCGTGGCACGGCCGCCTACGCGGGGTGCGGACGATCCCCTAAGCTGAGCGCGTCCTGATCGTCTTCCCCGGTAGGTGCCGCCTGTGGAAGAACACCTCGAGCCGGTCGACTTCGACCGCCCGAGTTACGCCCGGGTGTTCGACGCCCTGCTGGGCGGACGAGACCACTACGCCGCTGATCGCGCCGTGCTGCGCCAGATCCTCGAGCTGTCGCCCCACGCGCAGAAGATGGCGCAGGAAGTGCGCCACTGGCTCGTCCGGGCGGTACGACTGCTGACGGCCCGGCTGGGCATCGACCAGTTCCTAGACCTCGGCTCGGGGTTCCCGGCCGTCGAGAACACGCACCAGGTCGCGCAGCGCGTGAATCGCGAGGCGCACGTGGTGTACGTGGACAACGACCCGGTGGTGCAAGCCCACGGCCGAGCCGTGCTGGCGGAGAACGACTACACGCACGTGGCCGGCGCCGACCTGCTCGCCCCCGACCGCACGCTGGCACACCCGGACGTGGTGGCCCACCTGGACTTCGACCGCCCGGTGGGCCTCATCCTGTGCGCCGTCCTGCACCACGTCCCCGACCTGGCCGAGGCGCAGGCGGCAGTGAAGTCGTACGTCGGCGCACTGGTGCCCGGCTCCTACCTCGTGCTGCTGCACCACCACAACCCCGCAGACGGCAGTGAGGCCGCCGAACTGGCGACCTCACTGGAGACCCGGTTCGCGGGCACCGGCCTCGACACGCGCTACCGCACGCGTGCCGAGATCGCGTCGCTGTTCACCGGACTCGAGCTGCTGCCTCCCGGCCTGACCCACCCCCACTTGTGGTGGCCGGACGGCCCACGCCTCGCCCCGCTGACGGCCGTGCACTCCACGTCGCTCGCCGGGGTGGCGCGCATCCCCTAGCGGTTGATGCGCCTGGGGTCCTTCTTGCCGCTGATCGCCCGGTAGCCCGCGGTGGCCAGGAACGCCACGCCACCGATGATCGCGATCCACAGCACGGCCTTGAACACGAAGCCGATCACCGCGCCGAGGACCATGAACGCGATCCAGGCGACGATGAGCCCTCCGACGATCTTCCAGAACATGGTTCCTCCATGACGTTCCCGCACCACCTCGGCCCGGTCCCCCAAGCCTGTCACCCGCGGCGTGAAAACTCTCTCGTCCAGGCCAACGTTCAGGGGGATCTCCGGGTTCCCCCTGACCGGTTCACCGCAGCCATTCCCCCAGGCGGCGAACGGCTTCGTCGATGTCCTCGGCGGCGCCCGCGAACGAGAACCGAACGAACTTCCCGCCGTCCACCGGATCGAAGTCCACGCCCGGCGCGATCGCGACGCCGGTGTCGGCGAGCAGGCGCTGGCACCAGCTGAGGCTGTCGGTGGTGAACTCGGAGACGTCGGCGTACGCGTAGAACGCGCCCTCGGCGGGGGCGAGCTTGTCGAGGCCGATCCGTTCGAGTCCGGCGAAGAGCCGGTCGCGGTTCTTCCGGTAGTGCTCGACGTGCGCGTCCGCCTCCGCGTAGGACTCCGGCGTGAACGCCGCGACAGCCGCGTACTGTGCGAGCGCGGGCGGGCAGATCGTGAAGTTGCCGGTGAGCACGTCCACGGCCCGGTGCAGGCGCTGCGGCACCAGCATCCAGCCGAGCCGCCAGCCGGTCATGGCGAAGTACTTCGAGAAGGACCCGAGGACGAGGGCTTCCTGGCCGTACTGCCAGGCGCAGTCGAGCTGCTTTTCGTAGGAGATGCCGTGGTAGATCTCGTCGCTGACCAGCTGCACCCCGTGGCTCGCGCACCAGCCGGAGATGGCTGCAAGCTCCCCCGGCGGCAGCACCGTGCCGGTGGGATTGCTGGGGCTCGCCACGATCAGCCCGTCGAGCGGCCCGAGGGCGTCGAGCAGGTCGACGGTCGGCTGGAAGTTGGTCTCGGCGGTCGTCGCGAATTCGACGACCTCGCAGCCGAGCACCTTGAGCAGGTTCCGGTACGCCGGGTAGCCGGGCCGCGCCATCGCCACCCGCGCGCCGGGATCGAACGCGCTCAGGAAGCTCAGCAGGAACCCGCCCGAGGACCCCGTGGTCAGCACGACGTCCTGCGCGGTCACGTCCACGTCGTACGTCTTGCGGTAGTGCCCGGCGACGGCTTCGCGCAGCTCCGGGATGCCCAGCTGCTCGGTGTACCCGAGGGTGTGCTGGTGCAACGCCTTCTGCGCTTTGCGCCGCACGGCCTCCGGCGCCTGCGCGGACGGCTGCCCCGCCGCCAGCGACACGAGGTCCCCGTGACTGCGCTGCCGCGCCCCCGCCGCGGACAGCACGTCCATCACGTGGAACGGAGGCACACCGGCCCGCAGCGCGGGCCCACCGAAAGCACCGATGTCGACCATGCGGCCAGGCTACTGTGCCGTTCGTGACCAATCCGACCGCAGTCACGGCTGTCCGGCTTGCGTGGCAACGGTTACGTAGTGCCGGGGGTCCGCCTGCTTTTCGTTGGCTCAGTCATGCTCCGGCCCGGCCGGGACGCCGCCGTCAGTACCCGCGGTACGCCCCGCCGTGCGCCATGGCCTGGATGCCCGGCACGTTCCCGATCGACCCGTACCGGTCGATCGAGTACCGCACCCCGGCGATGATGTTGTCGACCGGGTTGTAGATGTTGTCGTGGCCGGGGAGCTTGTGCGCCTGGAACGTGGAGTCGATGCACTGCATGAGGCCCTTGGACGGGTGCCCGGCGGCCGCGTTCGAGTTGCCCGTGAGGAACACGTGGTCGCCCTCGCGGGCGGTCCAGGTGCCGAGCTCCGTCGTCACGCACCAGACGTCACCGCGGCCCGCGTGTTCGCGATGCAGGAACGCTCCGGTGATGACGGGGTTGTTCGCCCGGACGGCCGCCTCCTGCCGCCACGACTCGTGCTCACCGGTCCGGTCGACCACGGAAACGCGGGGGCGCGCACCGGAGAGGTACACGGCCAGCGTGATTGCCTCGAGCACCTCACCCGGCGCCTGGTAGATCGTGACCTTCGGTTTGGTGTAGCCGGACCGGAGGTGCCGCGTGCCTTCGGCGTCGGTCACCGCTTCGAGCCAGGCTTCGCGCTGCTCGGTCGACATGGCGAGAACCTGGTGCACCGCTTCGGACTTCGGGTGGCCCGCGCGCCGCAAGAGGTCCTGCGCGTAGTCGGGGCCGAGACGGAACTGGTGCCGGGGACCGCAGCCGCCGCGGTCGTCGACGTACACCGCGTGCGGCACGCCGTCGAGCAGCGCCCGCAGCTTCGCCACCATGGCCGGCTCCGACTGGGCGATCGAGACCGTCGGCCGGTGCCGTCGGTGCTCGACGTGGCCGTCGCCGGCGATCCAGCCGAGGATCCCCGCTTCGCGCACGGTCACGTCGAGCGTCGATTCGGTGTCGGCCGGCGCGGCCAGCAGGATCCGGTCGCGGCTGCCCACCTCGTCGCTCGTCATGAACGTCGCCTCGGTGGCGTACGTGTTCTGCTGCGCCTGCGCGCGGACACCGTGCACCTTGGTCCGGTGGACGGCCACGCCGTTCGCCGGAGCAGCCGTCGTCCGCGGCTCGTAACCACACTCGGGGCAGGTCACCGGACCGCCTTGGGCGACCGGGATCCGAGGGAAGTTCAGCCAGCGGTGGTTCGGTGTGGTGGTCGCCTGCCACCGCGAGTTGGCGAGCGTCACCAAAGGCGCGTTTTCGTGGTGCACCACGCGTGTCACCCGGGTCCACTCACTGCGCCCCGTCTGCGGGTTGTAGCCGATGGTCTCGTCACCGACCTCGACATCGCGGTGCTTGAGCAAGCCGCGCTTCGTGAGGATCGCCGTGTCGAGCGGCACGCAATCCCAGTTGTTGATCGCGTTGGGATTGCCGCCCGATTCGTGCTGGATGATCGCCCAGATGTTCTTGATGTCGGCGTCGGTGACGTTGACGCCGTTGGCCTGCAGGATCTTGATGGCCTCTTCGATCCACTGCTGCACGTTCCCCGGCGGGGGTGACGAGGGCGGGCCGCCGCTGGGGCCGAGGCCGCCGCCACCTCCGGCGCCGCCACCGCCACCGCCGCCGTGGGTGTGGATGCCGCCGCTGCTCTGGGGGTGGGTGCCGCCCTTGCCCGGGAGCGGGACCTTGTCGTAGCCCCCCTCGATCTGGGTCTTCATGAGGGTCTGCGACTGGGAGATCATGCCGTTGGCCTGGGTCAGCAGGGCCTGGACCTCGCCGTCGTACTGCGTGGTCAGGTTGTTGATGTCCTGCTTCGCCGTGGCCTTGATCTGATCGGCGCTGGGGCTGGGAGCGGGCTTCTTCTGATCCGCGGCAGTCTTGGCCGCGGCCGTGGCGGCGTCCATGTCCTTCTGCGCCTGCTGGTTGCGCTTGTTGACCGCGTCTTCGGCGCCCTTGAGCTTGTCGTTGGTGACCTTGGACTTGATGTCCCCGAGGTTCTTCGCCAGCGTCGACAAGTCGTTCGCGACATCGGTGAGGTGCGCTTCGACCTTGGCGCCCGCGGTGCGGACCGAACGCACGTAGTCGAAGAAGTTGTCCGCCGCCTGGCCGGACCAGACGCTGCTGTCGAGCGCCTTCGTCGTGTTGTCCAGCGCCTGCGAGTGGTCACCCGCGTCGGTGGCGGCGCCGCGGAACTGGTCGGCGGCCTTGTTGATCGCTTCGACGTTCAGCTTGGCGACCTGGTCGACCTTGTCGGTGAACGCCTTCCAGTTGTCCGGGGTCCCGGCACCGGTCGCATCCAAAGCCACTGCGTAACTCCCCCTGTTTTCCCTCGGCCCGCGAATGGTGCCGTTGTGTCTTATTCGTCCCGGTGGACGGTGATGTCGCTCTTCGCGACCTCGTCCATTTCGGCCATGAGGCCGGCGGCCTTGCGCATGGCGGCCGAGAGCGCGTCCATGTGTTCCCCGGCGGCGTCGAACTGGCTGTGCACACCGTTCTTGAACTCGCCGACCGCGCTGTGCGCGTCGGCGGACCCGGGCATCCCGCCGAACGGGCTTTCCTTCTCGTGGTCCATCCCGGTGAGTTTCGCCTTGGACTTCTGGTACTCGTCCTTCAGCTTCTCCACCTGACGCGCCGCGATCGCCATCGAGTCGACGTCGTAGACAGGCACGGTCCGGCTCCCCCTTCGCGAAAAAACTGGTGTCCGCCCGATCAGACGTGACGGTGACCAGGTCGGTTCCCGGCCCACTTTAAGACCTCCCGCGCACCGCCGGTACGGATCTTCGCGGAATCCACCCCGGCGTGCCGGAAAGGGTTCACAAAGCGGCTTGCAATTCGCGTACCCGCTCGATCAGCACCGCGTTGTCGGCCGGGGTGATCGTGGCCCAGATGGCTCCGTCGGAGTCCGGGGTGAGGTGGAAGAGGTAGCGGCCGGCGTCGGTGTCGAAGAAGGCAGTGGGGTGGGGCGAGCGGCGGATCGTGCCGTCGCGGAGGGTGCGCTCGGCGGTGAACTGGCCACGAGCTTCCTGGCCGAGCAGCATGCCCGCGAGCTCCTGCGCTTCCCACAACGCCAGACCGCGGTCTTCCAACGCGGTGACCAGTGCTTTCGCGTCGCCGCCGGCTTCGGTGTCGGCGGCGACGAGTGCGGTGTGGGGCACCGAGACGCTCTGGCCGACGCCAGAGGCGAGGTCACCGGCGACGGGGACGGCGGCTTCGGCCAGGGAACCTTCGTCGGCGGGGATGAGCCAGACCTCGTCGCGGTCGACGACGCCCAGCACGGCCTGGCTGCCGCGGCTCACGGCGCGGCCGTGGATCTCGCGGTCGGCCCACACCCACACGTCGACGGCCAGCTGCGGGCTCGCCAGCAGGTGCAGCCGGTCGAACAGCTCGCCCGACGGACGGCGCCCGCGCGCGAGGCGACGGCGGCCGAGTGCCTCCCACGCCTCGTCGACCAGTGCGGCCCGGGCGGAGTGGGTGGTGCCGGGCGACGGCACACCGAGCGCGGGCGGGCGACGGCCCAGCTCGAGCGACTCCCACAGCACGTCGAACTCGAGCGTCGAGAGCACCAGGTTCACGCGTCGTCGCCGATCACGTCGTCGGAGACCAGGCGGCGGTCGGTGAACAGGTCCTTGTCGTCGACGCCGAAGCGGCGGACGCGCTCGCCGTCGTCTTCGCTCTGCGTCGCCGCGGGGCCCAGGAACTTCGGATCGCCCGAAGGCTGCTTCGGCGTGATCTGCTCGGCCTTGCGCAGCGCGGTCGCCTCTTCTTCGGGCAGCTCCACCGGCAGCGGGCTCACCGGTCCCTTCGCGGGGCCGCCGAATCCGCGGCCCTGCCGTTCGCGGTCGCCGGCCAGCGCGCTGGCGCCGGCCCCCGCGCCCAGCGCCGCGGCTCCCGCGCCGAGCTCACCCGGTGACACTCCCGGCTTCGGCGCGGCAGGCGAACCTGGGCTGCCCTCGGGCACGGCGGGCGAGGCCGGCCCGCTGCCGACCAGCCGGCCGCGGCCCAGCGCCGGGTCGCCACCACCGGTCCCCCCGGCCGGTGCGCGGCCGAGGACCCCGTCGATGCCTGTCGACGAACCTCCCGGAGCTGCGCCACCAGGAGCACCGGGCACGAACCCACGACCGGAAGCACCGGAACCACCGGGCCCGCCGCCCGAGCCACCCCACGTCGGGCCACCGGGCACACCCGGCGAACCGAATCCGGGCTGCGGCGCCTGACCACCCCGCCCGGGCGACAGCTCCCACCCGGCCGGCGGCATCGGTGTCCCCGGCGCCATCGGTGGCCGCCCCGGCACCGGCGGAGGCGGCGCAACCGCGGGCCGCCCAGCCGCGGCCGGCGCCGTGTACCCACCCGGACCGGCGGACCCGCCCGGCCGCGCCGGTGCTTGAATGCCGTACGCGGGCGTCGGCGGATCGACGTGCTGCGCCACCGGCTGCACCACCGGCGGTTCCACGTGGCGCGACCGCACCGACGCCGAGGCCGGGCGCACGCGGCCGTCCGGCGTCAAGTCCACCGCCGACCCAGCCAGGCCCAGCGCGCTCTGCCGGTCGTCCGGCTGTGTCATCGACAGCGACTGCGGCTGGTTCAGCGGCTCGGACTGCAGCAGGTTTTCCCCGCTTTGCTGCGCGTACGCGTTCAGCGCCTCGAGCGCCTGGCTGCGCGAGTTCTGCGCCGCGTCGACGGCCTCGGCGTGGTCGGTCTCGAAGCCGATCAGGCTGAGCAGGTTGTCGCCGAGCGTGTAGCCGCCCGCGCCCTTCAGGAGCGTGTCGGGATCGGGCAGCTTGAACTTGGTGCGGTTGAAGGCTTCGCCTTGGGTGAACAACAGTTCCGCCGCGTGCGCGACCTTCCGCGTGGCGTCCTGCGAGAAGCCGGCCTGCTCGGTGAAGACCTGCCCGGCCGCGCCACCGGCCTGGCTCTGCCATTCGACGCCGAGCTTGGTCAGCTGCGTCCGCAGCGTCTGGTCGGTCTCGGCGAGCGCGGTCGCGACGGCCTTGAGCGCGTCGACGGCCGTGCCGATGCTGCCGATGCCGTCGCCGTCGTCGAACTTCCGGATCTCGTCGGCGATGGCGGTGTCGGTCCAGCCGTCGAAGCGGTGGTCGCGGATCCTGCCCGCGAGGTCGGAGATCTCCACGCGCCCTCCTAGCTCCGTGTTTTCAGGTACTGCACGGCCAGGTCGGCCGTGCGGCCGGCCAGATCGCACAGCTGCTGCCGGCTGTCCGCGCCCTGCGTGACCGCAAACGCTTGCGCGGCCAGCGTCTGTCCCTTCGCGACGCCGACGAGCACCTCGCAATCCGAGGGGGTGCCCGCCGCGCGGTAATTCGTGAGCGCCGGATAGCCCTCGACGGCGAACGGCGCCGTGGTCATGCTGTTCTTCCGCCGCGCGCCGGTGAGCCACTCCTGCAGGTCGGCGTTCACCGTGCGCAGGTGGTAGGCGTGGAACGGCTCGGTCTTGTCCGCGTCAAACACGCACGTCGGCCCGTCCTGCGGGTCGGCGACCTTGCGCGGCACGGAGTTCACCTGCAGCGCGTCGAGCTGCGCTTGGCCGAGCAGCTCGCACGGGTCGACGCCGGTGAGCGACAGGTCGGCGGGCCGCGGCGGCAGCTGCGAAGCCTTCGCAGCCTGCGACGCCGAGCTGACGGCCGTCTCGACGGGGTACGCCGTACCGGGGTCGCCGGACGAGCACCCGGCCACCCCGAGCGCGAGCACCGCGACCAGCGCGCTAGTGGGTGCCGTGCGCACCGCGATCCCCGAACGCCGCCGCCTGCTCCTGGTCGTTCACGTGGTACTTCTGAGCGGCGTCGCGCAGCTGGGCGACGAGCCGGCGCAGGTTGGCGACGTACGCACGCGCCTCACCGGCATACGAGCCCTCGCCCTCCGCGACGATCATGTTCCACGCCGCCACCGAGTTCACGCTCACCGTGTCGGCCGACGGGGTGTCGATGCGCAGCTCGCCGAGCCGTGTGAGCAGCTTGTCCTCCAGCGCGTCGGCCTGCTCTTCGACGACCCGCGCCACGTCGAGCACCTTCTCCGGCGCCACGATCAGGTCCGCGACGCCGGGCGCGGACGGCACCGACGACGCCAGGTCGGACAGCGGAGTGCTCCCCGGCATGCGCTCCCCCTCGGTTGATACGGACAGTGACCGTTCGGCCCCGCTACGAGGCTACCAACCGCCGGGCGATCAGGAGGTGCGAACTCAGGCGTTCACCGGCGCGGTGATCTCACCGTTGGCGGCCTTGAGCGCGATGTCCGTGCGGTGGTGCGAGCCCGCGAGGTGCACGCGTTCCACCGTTTCGTACGCGTGCTTGCGCGCCGACTTGAGCGACTTGCCTGCGCCGACCACGGACAGCACGCGCCCGCCCGCCGACACCACGGCGCCGTCTTCGCGCCGCCGCGTGCCCGCGTGCAGCACGCCTTCGAGCTCACCACCGGTGATGACGTCGCCGGTGCGCGGTTTGCCGGGGTAGCCGTCGGCCGCGATCACGACCGTCACCGCGGCGCCGCCCGACCACTCGAGCGGCGGCTGCTCGGCGAGCTTGCCGGTGGCCGTCGCGTGCAGCAGGCCGGCGAGCGGAGTGCGCAGCAACGCCAGCACGACCTGGGTTTCCGGGTCACCGAAGCGGCAGTTGAACTCGATGACCTGCGGGCCCTCGGACGTCAGCGCGAGACCCGCGTAGAGCAGGCCGGAGAAGGTGGCGCCGCGCGCGTCGAGCTCGTCGACGACCGGCTGCACGACCCGGGCGACGACGTCGTCCACGAAGTTCTCCGGCGCCCACGGCAGCGGGGCGTACGCGCCCATGCCGCCGGTGTTCGGGCCCGTGTCGTCGTTGCCGACGCGCTTGAAGTCCTGCGCGGGCAGCAACGGGACGACCGTGCGGCCGTCGACGAAGCAGAACAGCGACGCCTCTGGTCCATCCAAAAAGGACTCCAGGAGCACGGGGTGACCGCCGTCGAGGAGCATCAGCGCGTGCTTGCGCGCGACCTCGACGTCCTGCGTCACCACCACGCCCTTGCCGGCGGCGAGGCCGTCGTCCTTCACGACCCACGTGGGTCCGAAGCGCTGGAGCGCGGCGTCGAGGCGCGCGGGCGTGTCCACCACTTCACTGCGTGCGGTGGGGACGTTCGCGGCCGCCATCACGTCCTTGGCGAACGCCTTCGAACCCTCGATCCGCGCGGCGGCGGCCGAGGGGCCGAAGCACGCGATGCCCGACTTGCGCACGGCGTCGGCGACGCCCGCCACCAGCGGGACCTCGGGGCCGACCACCACGAGGTCGGCCTTCCACTCCCGCGCCAGCGCGGCCACCGCGTCGGGATCAGCCGATTCGACGCCCAGCTGCTCGGCGACCGCGGCCGTCCCGGCGTTGCCGGGGGCGCAGGCGAGCGCGGTGACGGCGGGATCGCCGGACACCGCGAGGACGAGTGCATGCTCCCGGGCGCCGGACCCGATTACCAGTACGCGCACGCCGAACAGCCTAACGGGCCCTGGTCCGCGGGGGTATCTCGCCGTCCACCTCGGCTGTCCGAAACCGGATTCCACGCACCGTTTACCGGTTTGTCAGCCTTTTGTCCGTCCTGTGCCGCCCGCCCGACGCTTGCGGCCGTGAGGGTGGCGCGGTAGTCGTGGCAAACCCGTCGAAAAGGACGGGTGACCCGGTAGAGAGAGGTCCTGAATGAAGCGCAAACGCGTGGGTGTGCTCGCCCTGTCCGGTCTCGCCCTGCTCGGGGTCGCGAGCCTGGCGATCGGTCCCGCCTCGGCCACGGAGCACGTGGCGCAGGGTGCGGCGGCGCACGGGCCCGGGCACGATGACCCCGTGATCGTCGGCCACCGGGGCGCGCCCGGCTACCGCCCGGAGCACACACTGGCGTCGTACGAGCTCGCGTTCCGCATGGGCGTGGACTTCGTCGACGTCGACCTCGTCCCGACCAAGGACGGCCGGCTCGTCGCCCGGCACGAGCCGGAGATCGGCGGCACCACCGATGTGGCGGAGCACCCCGAGTTCAAGTCCCGCAAGACCACCAAGGTGATCGACGGCACGACGATGACCGGCTGGTTCACCGAGGACTTCACGCTCGCCGAGCTCAAGACGCTGCGCACGAAGGAGCGGATCCCGGAGAACCGCCCGAACAACACGCTCTACAACGGCCGCTTCCAGATCGCGACCTACCAGGAGGTCATCGACCTCACCCGGCGGCTCGGCAAGGAGCTGCACCGCACGCTCGGCACCTACCCCGAGGTCAAGCACTCGACGTACTTCGCCTCGATCGGCAACCCGACCGAGCCGAAGCTCGTCGCGTTCCTCAACCGCAACGGCCTCAACCGGGCCGACGCGCCGGTGATCATCCAGTCGTTCGAGGTGGCGAACCTCAAGGAGCTGCACGAGCAGGTGCGGGTGCCGCTGCTGCAGCTGACCGAGGCGACCGGTGCGCCTGCCGACTTCGTGGCCGCGGGTGACAAGCGCACGTACGCCGACCTCGTCACGCCGGCCGGGCTGCGTGAGATCGCGAAGTACGCCCAGTACCTCGGGCCGGACAAGTCGCAGGTCATCCCGCGCGATGCCGCGGACAACCTCGGCAAGCCGACCTCGCTGGTCGCCGACGCGCACCGCGCCGGGCTGAAGGTGCAGCCCTACACCTTCCGCAACGAGAACCCGTTCCTGCCGGCGAACCTGCGCTCGTCGAGCAACCCGACGGCGTTCGGCAACGTGTTCGCCGAGGAGGCGGCCTTCTTCCAGGCGGGCGTGGACGGCTTCTTCGCCGATCAGGCCGACACCGCGCTGATCTCGCTGCACGACTTCCTGGGGCGTTGAGCTTTTCCCTGTGACACAACGGTTCCGCGCGGGCCCGTTCACCCCTTCAGTGGGCGGGCCCGTCGTTTTTGTCGGTGGCCGTCCCTATCGTTTTCGGCATGGTTGGGGAGGAGATCGACCGTCTGGCCGAACGGTCCGGGTTTTCCGGAGTCGTGTCGGTCAGCCGGGGTGGTGAGGGGGTGTTCGCGCGTGCGTACGGAATGGCGCACCGCGGGTACGGCGTACCGAACACAGTGGACACCCGGTTCGGGATCGCCAGTGTTACCAAGGGGTTCGCGGCGCTGGTGGTCGTCAGCCTGATCGTCGAGGGCCTGCTGGCCCTGGGCACGCGCGTGCGGTCCCTGCTGGGCGCGGACCTGCCGCTGGTCGACGATGCGGTGACGGTGGAGCGCCTGCTCGCGCACCGCTCGGGCATCGGCGACTACTGCGACGAGGACGCCGAGCCACCGCCACGGCCCCAGTTGTTGTCGTCCGCGGCGGCGTACTTACCCGCACTGGAAGGGTTTCCGCAACGGTTTCGACCAGGTTCGCGCTCCGAGTACAACAACGGCGCGTACGCGCTGCTGGCGATCTTGGCCGAACGGGCCACGGGTGTTCCATTCGCGAACCTGGTGCGCTCGCGGGTCACCGAGCCCGCGGGGATGGCGGGGACGGAGTTCCTGCGGTCCGACGCGTTGCCGGGCGACGCCGCGACCGGGCACCTGGCAGACGGGCGCACCAACGTCTTCAGCCTGCCGGTGGTGGGCGGCGGCGACGGCTGGATCTTCGCGACCGCAGTCGATTTCCGGCGGTTCCGGGCTGCGCTGCACGCCGGGCGGATCGTGCCGCGGGAGTGGGTCGCGCGGATGACCGCGGTCCACAGCCCCGAGACCGGTACCCGTGAGGAGCATCGCTACGGCCTCGGGTTCTGGCTGCCCTCGGACGGCTCGACGGTGCTGCTGGAGGGCTACGACCACGGCGTGTCCTTCCGGAGTGTGTCGCAGCCGGCGGACGGGTTGGTGTTCACGGTCGTCGGCAATACGGCGGAAGGTGCGTGGCCGGTGGTCCGGTGGCTGGGCGGGGAGTTGCTGCGGTAGTGGATCAGTCCACCGGAGGTGGTCGACCCACCGGGAAATTTCCGGAACCTTGACCCCCCTCGCGGCACCGGGCTAGCTTCTGCGGAACTTCAAAGGTCTGTACACATACCTTTCAGGTGGGTGCCCGATGGACGTCTCCGACCAGCAGACCGCCGAACCCGGCCACCCCGACGAGGACAGCGCCCGGCTCCACGCGCTCGGTTACGCGCAAGAGCTCAAGCGCACCATGTCGTCGTTCTCGAACTTCGCGGTGTCGTTCACGATCATCTCGATCCTGTCCGGGTGCTTGACGCTGTACGGGTTCGGCATGAAGACGGGCGGGCCCGTCGCGATGATCTGGGGATGGCCGCTCGTCGGCCTGTTCGTGGTGCTCGTGGGGCTCGGCATGGCGGAGGTGTGCTCGAGCTACCCGACGGCGGGCGGGCTGTACTACTGGGCCGCGAAGCTGGCCACGCGCAACGGGCCGGCGTGGTCGTGGTTCACGGGCTGGTTCAACCTGATCGGCCAGATCGCCGTGACGGCGGGCATCGACTTCGGCGCTGCGCTGTTCCTGAACGCGTTCCTCGACCTGCAGTGGGGCTTCAGCGCGACGCCGGGGCACACGATCCTGCTGCTGGCGATCATCCTGGTGGTGCACGGGGCGCTGAACACGTTCGGCGTGCGGGTGGTGGCGATCCTGAACAGCGTCAGCGTGTGGTGGCACCTCGCCGGGGTGCTCGTGATCGTCGGGGTGCTGGTGTTCGTGCCGGCCAAGCACCAGGACGCGTCGTTCGTGTTCGGGCACTTCGCGAACGAGACGGGCTGGGGCTCGTCGGTGTATGTGTTCGCGCTCGGGTTGCTGCTCGCGCAGTACACGTTGACCGGTTACGACGCATCGGCGCACATGACGGAGGAGACGAAAAACGCCGCGAAGGCGGGCCCGCGCGGGATCATCAACTCGATCCTCGTGTCGCTGGTGGCGGGCTGGATCCTGCTGATCGGCCTGACGTTCGCCATCCAGGACTACGACGGCGCGGCCGGTTCGGCGACCGGGGTGCCGCCGGCGCAGATCTTCATCGACGCGACGGGCGCGGTCACCGGCAAGTTCCTGCTGCTGATCTGCATCGGCGCGCAGCTGTTCTGCGGCATGGCGTCGGTGACCGCTAATTCGCGGATGATCTACGCGTTCGCCCGCGACGGTGCGATCCCCGGCTCGAAGGTGTGGCACAGCATCAACAAGCACACGCAGACGCCGACCAACGCCGTGTGGCTCGCCGCCGGTGGCGCGCTGATCCTGGCCCTGCCCTACCTCTGGAGCGCGACGGCGTACGCGGCCGTCACGTCGATCGCGACCGTCGGGCTCTACGTGGCCTACGTGATCCCCGTGTTCCTCCGCGTGCGCCGCGGCGACAGCTTCGAGAAGGGCCCCTGGAACCTCGGCCGCTGGGGCAAACCGATCGGCATCGTCGCGACGGCGTGGGTCGTGGTCATCTTCGTGCTCTTCATGCTGCCCCAGGCGTCGCCCATCACGGTCGACACGTTCAACTACACGCCCATCGCGTTCCTCGTCGTCCTCGGCGGCGCCGCACTGTGGTGGGTGGTCTCGGCCCGGAAGTGGTTCACGGGCCCGAAGGTCCAGGGCTTGGCCGAAGAACTCGCCGCGGTGGAACGAGAGCTGAAGGAACTGGGCTGACGCGACCGGCCCGGCCCGCGGCCGGGGCGAAGCCGCCACCACCTCGACTGTGCCCCGCGGCAACCCGCCATCGGCAGGCGAGTGTCGATCAGTCTGGGCGAAGATGCGGGCATGGAGATCCTCACGCTGGTCGGAGTCCTCGCCGGCTCGCTCGGCCTGACCGCGCTCGCCCGGCGGTACAACCTCTCCGCACCGCTGGTGATCGTCGTGGTGGCGCTGGGGGTCGCGCTGATCCCTGGGGTGCCGCGGATCGAGCTGGAGCCCGAGCTGATCCTGACCGTCGTGCTGCCGCCGCTGCTGTATTCGACGTCGCTGGAGAGTTCGCTGACGCACTTCCGCGCGAACCTGCGGCCGATCATCGGGCTCGGGGTGCTGCTGGTCGTGATCACGGCGGTGGTGGTCGCGCTCGTCGTGCACCTCCTGCTGCCCGACCTGCCACTGCCCTCGGCGCTCGTGCTCGGTGCCGTGGTCGCACCGCCCGACGCCGTGACGGCCGTGGCGATCGGACGCAAGCTCGGGCTGCCGCGCGGGATCATGACCGTGCTGACCGGCGAGAGTCTCGTGAACGACGCGGCCGCCCTGACGTTGTACAAGGCGGCACTCGCGGCCGTCGCCGGCGTGGCCGGGTCGGTCGGCCACGGGCCTCGGCGTGTTCGCGGTGGCGACGGCGCTCGGCATCGCGGTGGGACTGGTCGCCGGGTTCGTCGTCGTGTTCATCCGCTCCCGGCTCGACGACCCGTTGCTGGAGTCGGCGTTCGGGATCATCGTGCCCTTCGCGGCGTACGTGACGGCCGAGCACCTGCACCCGTTCGGCGCCGAGTTCAGCGGTTCGGGTGTGCTCGCCGTCGTCACGGCGGGGCTGTACCTCGGTCAGCGCTCGCTGCGGGCGTCACCGGCGACGCGCGTGCAGGACCGGTCCGTGTGGACGTCGGTCGACGTACTGCTCGAAGCCCTGGTGTTCGCGCTCATGGGCCTGCAGCTGCCGGTCGTGCTCGACGGCGCCGACCGCGCGGCCCGGGACAACGGCACGCTCGCGCTCGTCGCCCTGGCGGTGCTCGTCGTGACGATGGCCGTGCGCATCCCGGCCGTGTTCCTGTCGAGCTACCTGCCGAGAACGCTGCGCCTGTTCGGCCGCGCGAAGGAGGGCACGTCGTGGCAGGCGCTGACCGTGGTGTCGTGGACGGGGATGCGGGGCGTCGTCACGCTCGCCGCCGCGTCGGCCGTGCCGATCGGGACGCCCGGGCGCGCGGAGATCCAGCTGTTCGCGTTCACCGTCGCCATCGGCACGGTGCTGGTCCAGGGCCTCACGCTGCCGCCGCTGATCCGCAAGCTCAACGTCCAGGACCCGGACGACGCCGCCCGCGACCAGGCCGAGGAGCTGGCCGCGCGCGAGGTCGCGCAGAAGGCCGCGCACACGCGGCTCCGGGAGATCACGCGCACCGCACTGTCCACATCGGCCATCTCACCGGAGCGCGCGCGGCGGCTGGAGGAACGGCTGGAACGCGTCGTCGACACCCGTTACCGCTTCGCGAAGGCCGCGATCACGCTCTCCGGCGAGGAACGCACGGCCAGCCCGCAGGCCCGCTTCGCCCGGGCGCGGCGTGAATTGCTCATCACGCAACGCGCGGCGATGATCGCGGAGAACCGCGCCGGCCGCCTCGACGACGAGGTGCTGCGCAAGGTCCTGCTCGAACTGGACCTGGAGGAACTCTCGACGACCAACGCCCTGCAGAACCGCATGGGCACGGCGTAGCGGGGCGCGCGCGAGCGGGCGTCCCGCAGCCGTCACACGAACTCGTGCCGCACGATCGTCTGCTCGCGGCCCGGCCCCACGCCGATCGCCGAAACGCGGGCGCCCGAGAGCTCTTCGAGCCGCTCGACGTACGCGCGCGCGTTGGCGGGCAGCTCGTCGAACGTCCGGCACGTCGAGATGTCCTCGAACCAGCCCGGCAGCTCTTCGTAGACCGGCACGGCGTGGTGCACGTCCGTCTGCGTCATGGGCATGTCGCTGGTGCGGCGACCGTCCACTTCATATCCGACGCACACCGGCACCTTCTCCAGGCCGGAGAGCACGTCGAGCTTGGTGAGGAAGTAGTCGGTGATGCCGTTGACGCGCACGGCGTAGCGGGCGATCACGGCGTCGAACCAGCCGGTGCGCCGCGACCGGCCCGTGGTCACGCCGAACTCGCCGCCCTGCTTGCGCAGGTACTCACCGGACTCGTCGTCGAGCTCCGTCGGGAACGGGCCGGAGCCGACGCGCGTCGTGTAGGCCTTGAGGATGCCGAGCACGGTCGTGATGCGCCCCGGGCCGATGCCCGACCCGGCGCTCGCTCCGCCCGACGTCGGGTTCGACGACGTGACGAACGGGTACGTGCCGTGGTCCACGTCCAGCAGCGTGCCCTGCGAGCCCTCCAGCAGCACGGTCTCGCCGCGCTCGAGGGCCTGGTTGAGCTCCAGCCGCGTGTCGGCGATGCGGTGCGCGAACTTCTCGCCCGCGGCGAGCACCTCGTCGGCGACCTGGGTCACGTCGAGCGCCTTGCGGTTGTAGACCTTGACCAGAACCTGGTTCTTGAACTCGAGGGCCGCCTCGACCTTCTGGCGGAAGATCTTCTCGTCGAGCAGGTCCTGCACCCGGACGCCGACGCGGGCGATCTTGTCCTGGTAACACGGCCCGATACCGCGGCCGGTGGTGCCGATCTTGCGGCTGCCGAGGTAACGCTCGGTGACCTTATCGATCGCCACGTGGTAGGGCATGATCAAGTGGGCGTCGGCCGAGAGCAGCAGGCGGCTGGTGTCCACGCCGCGTTCCTCCAGACCGGCCAGCTCGTCGAGCAGCACGCCCGGGTCGACGACCACCCCGTTGCCGATGACGTTGGTCACGCCCGGCGTCAGGATCCCGGACGGGATGAGGTGGAGGGCGAAGTTCTCGCCGTTGGGGAGGACGACGGTGTGGCCGGCGTTGTTGCCGCCCTGGTAGCGGACGACCCACTGCACGCGGTCACCGAGCAGGTCGGTCGCCTTGCCCTTGCCTTCGTCCCCCCACTGGGCACCGATCAGCACGATCGCCGGCATGTGACACTCCAGGTGTTCGGCAACAGGGAAAGTGTCCCAGTGGGACACGGGTGGCGCTGGGAAATGCCGGTGCATGACTGTAACGGAGGACGCGGCAGTGCGCGGAATCGTGGTGGCCTGCGGTGAGGACCAGCACTCCTTCCCCGGCCTCGATGGCGAGTCGCTCGTCCGCGTCCCGGCGCGGCCCGGCAAGGCGGAAATGGACCTCTTGCTGCGGAAACACGACCGCGTGGTGGTCGCCGGGACCGACGCGGACCTCGCCGCGGTGCTTGTGCGGCTGTTGCGCACCGATCGGGTAACGGGCGTGTCGGTGGGGTTCGTGCCCACCGAGCGGGATTCGGCCGTCGCGGCGCGGTGGGGGCTGCCGGCCGGCACTGACAAGGCGCTCAAGCTCGCACTGGACGGAACAGCGACCGAGGTACCGCTGGTGCGCGACGACACCGGCGGCGTCCTCGCCGGCCGCGCCACCCTGCATGACCTGCGCGGGGAGGCGTACTGCGACGAGCACCAGGCCTTCGCCGGGCCGGCGGCCGCCGTCGAGGTCTCGTCGGACGCGGCCGGCCTGGTCGCGCGCGTGACGCGCGGGAAGCTCGTGAAGCGCACCGCCGAGTTCCACGGCCGCGCGTTCCAGCTCGGCTGCGTCCCGACGACGTCGTTGGTCAGCGACGGCCTCGCGCAGCCACGGGAGCTGACGAAACGGACCTGGTACCGCCACACCGAGGACCTGCGGCTGGTGACCGGTTTCATCCGATAGTTCTGAGCCGGGTGACGTAACGGCACCGTTTGTTCACTAAGGGTCTGTTACATGTCACCCATAAGTGTTGCTTACGCCACTTCCGTGGTCGAAGGTGATCTAGTCCCGCACCTGGACCCGGAGGCAGCAATATGCCCACAGTGCGTACTGTTCGTAACTCCTTGACCGTGCTGGTCGGCGTCACGCTGATCGGCGCGAGCGCGGTCGGCGTCGCCGACGCCACCCCGCCCGGCATCCCGTCGGCCGCGACGGCCGAGAGCGAGCTCGCGGGCCTCACCGTGAAGGCCGACGGTTCCCTCACCGGCTACAGCCGCGACAAGTTCCCGCACTGGATCCAGCAGGGGAACAACTGCGACACGCGTGAGGTCGTGCTCAAGCGCGACGGCACGAATGTCGTGACCGGCTCCGACTGCTACCCGACGTCGGGCAAGTGGGTCTCGCCCTACGACGGCGCGACCTGGACCCAGGGCTCCGACGTGGACATCGACCACGTCGTGCCGCTGGCCGATGCGTGGCGCACCGGCGCGTCGTCGTGGACCACGGCGCAGCGCCAGGCCTACGCCAACGACCTGTCCGACCCGCAGCTGATCGCCGTGACGGACAACGTGAACCAGGAGAAGGGCGACCGCTCGCCCGACCAGTGGAAGCCGCCGTCGACCGGTTACTGGTGCACGTACGCGAAGATGTGGGTCGCCGTGAAGTCGAAGTTCAAGCTCACGATCAACTCGGCCGAGAAGTCCGCGCTGACGGACATGCTGGGTCACTGCTGACACTGGTGACGCTGGTGCGGGGACGGGATCGGTGCTGGGGTCTGGGGTTCGTCGACTGTCACCCCGATCCCGTTTTCCACTGACTGCGGTTCAGCGAAGGACGGCCGAAACCTCACCAACCGGCGAGGTCCAGGACCTGGAAGGCGATCCGGGCCTCCAGCAGGCAGTCCAGCCCACCCGGATCCTGACCGATCAGCTTCCCGATCTTGCCCAGCCGGTAGCGGATCGTGTTTTCGTGCACGCCCAGCTCGCTCGCCGTCGCCTGGACGCGGCCCTCGGCGGCCACGAAGGCGCGCCAGGTTTCCAGCAGCGAGGGGTCCGCGTCCCGCAGCGGCCGGATCGTCTCGTGGGCGAAGTGCACCGCCTCCTTGACCCGGCCGCTGGCGGCCACCAGACGGAACAGGCCCAGCTCACCGGCGGCCAGGACGCCGCCGGACCAGCCGAAGGAGCAAGCCAGCTCGTCGATCTCGCGCAGTTCCCGGTGAGCCAGCGGGAAGTCCTCGGGGGAGTGGCAGACGCCGGAGATCACGGCGGTGCGGACGTTCAGCCGGGGCGACAGGCCGGTGCGCACCGTCGCCACGGAGTCACGCAGGTCGCGCGGCTCGAGGCCCGGCGGGAGAGTCAGCAGGGCCACCACGGCGCCCGGCAGGCTGACGGCCGGGGGTTCCGGCACGGACAGCACCGAAGCGAGCTGCCGGATCACCAGCTTGCGGCCGACGGAGCCGCTGACGTTCTGGCTGGCGTTGTCGAGCGAGAACCGCACCAGCACGTGCGGCTGGGCCAGGTTCACGCCGAACTGCGGGGCCCGGCGCGACAGCTGCTCGGCGTCGCGGGTGCGGTGCAGCAAGTCGGACAGGAAGTCTTCGCGGGCCTGGCCCTCGGCCTCCGCCTGGCGGCGCTCGGAGAGGACCTGCAGCGACAGCACCGTGGCGCCGTGCTCGGCCAGCTTCGTGTCGAGTTCCTCGAGGCCGCGGCCGACCTCGACGATGCCGAGGTAGCCGCTCGGCTGGCCCTCGATGATGAGGCGGCACATCAGGTGCCGGCGCCCGACCCAGACGGCCGGGGTGGGCGGCACGACCGTCGACGGGCAGCTCGCGCTCAGCGACGCCAGCGCTTGCTTCACCGACGGCAGCTCGCGGATTCGCGAAGCCAGCACCGGCGGCTGCGCCATCTTCAACCCCGGCGGCGCGGACCACGCGAGCACGTGGAAGTCCTCGTTGTAGAGCACCACGGGTTTGGCCGACAGCTCGCCCAGCAGCGTCACCACGGTCTGGATGCTCGCGCCGTCGAGCACGGCGTTCGTGAGCTTCTGGTGGACGTCGGCCAGGTACGCCAGCGTGTTCTTCTGCCGCACGACCTCGGCGGCCTTGTTCTTCAGGTGCGCGTTCAGCATCGCCTGCCGCAGGAACAGCGCGCCCAGCCGGGCGAACAGCTCCGCCAGCGCCACGTCTTCGTCGGTGTACACGTGGTCTTTCTGCACGTTGTCGACGAAGATCAGGCCGATCACCTTGCCGTCGAAGACCAGCGGCACGCCGAGCATCGCGCGCACGTGCCAGTGCTCCATCGTCCGCCGGTGCGGGCGCGGGTCGCGCGGGACGTCGCTGATGAGCACGGGCGCGGCCGACTCGATGACCTCCCGGCTGAACCGGTCGCCCTGGATGCCGGCCTCCTGCGCCTGCACGGCGGCCGAGATGTCGCCCTCGCTCTCGCAGTAGCCGGCGGCGCCGCGGAAGCGGCCGTCGTTGTCGCGCAGGTACACCGAACACCGCGTGACGCCGAGCAGGTGGCACAGCTGCTTGCCGAGCAGCCCCAGCAGGTCCTCGAGGCGGGTGGTCGTGATGGCCTCGGTGGTGATCTCGCTGAACGCGGCGATGACCTCGCGCTCACGGTGCGACGGATCCACCCGGCGCGGCAGTGGGCGCACCGAAGCCGTCGCATCACGCATGGGATCCGCCTTCACCGATGAAACCCGGACTCCGTCTGAGGGTGCCTTACGTCACCCGCTCCCGTCCATGCCCGATGCGAGCACTCCCAGGTCGTGGCCCATGCGTTCCTGCTTGGTCCGCAGGTAGCGCACGTTGTGCGGGGTCTGGGCCACGGGCAGCCGGACTCGCCCGACGATGTCGAGCGCGTAGCCCTCCAGCCCGCCGTACTTGGCCGGGTTGTTCGTGATGAGCCGCAGCCGCCGCACGCCGAGGTCGGCCAGGATCCGGGCGCCGATGCCGTAGCTGCGCGAATCGACCGGCAGGCCCTGCGCCAGGTTCGCCTCGACGGTGTCCAGACCCTGCTCCTGCAGCGCGTACGCGTGGATCTTGTGCGCCAGCCCGATGCCGCGGCCCTCGTGCCCGCGCAGGTAGATGACGGCCCCGGCCCCCTCGGCGGCGATCTCCCGCAGCGCGTACTCCAGCTGCGCGCCGCAGTCGCAGCGCAGCGAACCCAGGATGTCGCCGGTGAGGCATTCGCTGTGCACCCGGACCAGCGCCCCCGAAGGCGTCCGCCCGGCCGCGGCGACGTCGCCGCGCACCAGCGCGAGGTGCTCGGTGCCGTCGAGCACGGACCGGTACGCGACCGCGCGGAAGTCGCCGAACGCCGTGGGCATCGCCGCGCTCGCGACGGGCTCCACCAGCCGTTCGGTCGCCCCGCGGTAGCGCACGAGGTCGGCGATGCGCAGCAGCGGCAGGTCGTGGCGGGCCGCGAATTCCTCGAGCTCCGGGCCGCGCAGCATGGACCCGTCGTCGGCGACGAGCTCGCTGATCACCCCGACGTCACCCGCACCGGCCATCGCCAGCAGGTCGACGGCCGCCTCCGTGTGCCCGGCCCGCACCAGCACGCCGCCTTCCCGGGCGCGCAGGGGGAAGATGTGCCCGGGCCGGCGCAGTTCAGCGGGTTTCGTCGCCGGGTCGGCCAGCGCCCGCACGGTCGTGGTCCGGTCCGCCGCCGAAACCCCCGTGCCACTGCCGACGTGGTCGGCGCTCACGGTGAACGCGGTGCCGTGCGCGTCGGTGTTCTCCGTGACCATCTGCCGCAGCCGCAACGCGTCGGCGCGTTCGCCGGGCATCGGCGCGCACACGATCCCCGTGGTGTGCCGCACGAGGAAGGCCATCTGCTCCTGGGTCATCGTGCGCGCCGCGCCGACGAGGTCACCCTCGTTTTCGCGATCAGCGTCGTCGACGACCACGACCAGCCGGCCCTGCGCCAGCGCCGCGACGGCGTGCTGCACCTGCTCCCCGGCGATCGTCACGGCGCACCGTCCGTGCGGGTGTGCGTCCCGAACGTCCGCGCGTGGTATGTCAACGGCGCGAGCGGCACCGAATCCGCCGCCAGCACGAGGCCGAGTGCGACCACGTGGTCACCACCTTCGATCAGCTTCTCGACGCGGCACGCCACCCAGCCGGACGCCCCTGCCAACCGCGGCAGATCGTCGTCGAGCTCCCAGCTGACGCCGTCGAACTTCGCCATTCCCTTGCGCGCGAACCGCTTCGCGAGCTCCGCCTGTCCGCTCTCGAGCACGTTCAGCCCGAACCGCCCGCCGCGGCGCACCACAGCCAGCAGGTCCGACGTGCGGTCGAGCGACACGAGCACCATCGGCGGGGCGAGCGACAACGACGCGAACGCGCTCACCGTCGTGCCGTGCGGCCGGCGGCCGTCGAGCGCCGTCACCACCGAAACCGGCGTGCACACACCCGACATGACTTCGCGGAACTGTTCGCCCAGTGCCGATCCCGTCACGGTCTCCATCCAGCTCCACTCCACCAGGTAGGTGCCGTGGCCCGAGCCGGCTCGGGCCACGGCACGGCCTCACACCGCCGCGGGAGCGCGCGAGGACATCTTGTGCAGCTGCGGAACCACCTTCTCGCCGAACAGCTTCATGCTCGCCTCGGCTTTGTCGAGCGGCAGGCCGCCGAAGCAGAACGCGGCGTTGGCCATCAGCTCACCACCTTGCTCGCGCCGGGCCGCGTACTTCTCAACGATCTCCTCGGGCGTGCCCCACACGTTCGCGTCGACGTACGCGCTCGCCGCGGTTTCCATGCCCGCTTCGCGGATCATGTCGGCGCCCGCCTGGTAGGCCTCGTAACCCTTGGTCTCGCGCCAGTGCGAGCCGGCGAAGTCGTAGTGCTTGATCACCGAGAGGAAGTAGCGCGAGATGTGCTCGTGCGCGATGCGCTTGGCCTCTTCGGGATCTTCGTGGCAGTACACGAAGTCCTGGATCAGCGGCGCGCCCGGCTCGGTGCCGTGTTTCTCGCGGTGCAGCCCGCGCCAGCGGTCGATGGCTTCGAGGTGCTGCGCGAAGTCGTACTGCATGAACGTCATCATCTGCGCGCCCAGCTCGGCGACGGCCGGGATCGAGTCCGGCGACATCGCGACGCCGAAGATCCGCCCGTCCCACGAGTGCCCGGCCAGACCGGGGCGCACGGTCACGCGCGGCTGCTTGTAGAACTTGCCGTCGTTCTCGACGTAGCCGTTCTGCAGGCCGCGGATGATCATCGCGGCGGCTTCGTCGAAGCGCTCGCGCGATTCGTTCATGTCGACGCGGAAGCCCTCGTACTCCATCTTCGCCAGGCCGCGGCCCATGCCGAGCAGCAGCCTGCCGTTCGACATGTGGTCGAGCATGACGGCCTTCTCGACCACGCGCAGCGGGTCGTTCCACGGCAGGATGACCGCGCCCGTGCCGAGCTTGATCTTCGAGGTGCGCCCCGCGAGGTAGGCCATGATCTGCAGGTTGTCCGGGCACATCGAGTAGTCGTCGAAGTGGTGCTCGGCCGACCAGACGGAGTCGAAGCCGTACTTCTCCGCTTGCACGCCCATCTCGAGCTCGCGGGTGAAGACCTCGTGGTCGCTGACGTCTTCGAACCAGTTCTGGAAGACCAGCAGCATTCCGACGTCCATGGGTGGTTCTCCTTCTCGGTTGGGTGTTCTCGCGGGTCCTGCGGGGTGATGCCCTGGTTCGTCCTCCGACGCTAACCACGGAAAGGCGCAGACAGCACGGTCGTCGCGCGCGCCCGTTGGAGATCCGCACAAAACGCGGCGCTCAGCCGCCCCCGAACGTGGCGAGCAGGCCGCCGTCGACGGGCACGGTCGCACCCGTCATGTACGTGGCGCGGGCGACGGCCACGATGACCTCGGCGATCTCGGCCGCCGTGCCGATGCGCCCGGCCGGGATCTTGTCGACGATGCGCGCCCGGGCCCGATCGGTGAGCCCGGCGGTCATGTCGGTGTCCACAAAACCCGGGATCACGAGGTTCACGCGGATGCCCCGCTGCGCGAGCTCCACGGCGAGCACCTGCGTGAGCCCCGACAGCCCCGCCTTCGCCGAGCCGTACGCGGCGTCGCCCGGGAATCCGCGCAAGCCGACGACCGCGCCGACGTTCACGATCGCCGAACCCCGGCTCAGCAGCGGCACGATCGCGCGGCAGACCTCGAACGCGCCGGTCAGGTTCGTCGCGAGCACTTCGTCCCACGCCGACCGCGCCAGCGCGTCGATGCGGCGGCCGCGGTGCACACCGGCGCTGTTGACCACCACGTCGATCGAGCCGAACCGCTCGGTGACGGCCTCGACGCAGCGGCGGATCGAGTTCTCGTCGGTGACGTCGCCCTTCACCTCGAGCACGCGGTTCGGCACGGCCGGCGGTTCGGCGCCGACCGAGCGCGCCAGCGACGCCACGTTGTCGCCCGCACCGGCGACGTGGTCGACGACGGCGCGGCCGATCCCGCGGGAACCGCCGGTGACGAGCCAGGTGGTCATCGCTTGAGGAAGCCGCTGAGCTCGGCGAGGTAGGTGTCGCGGTCCTCCAGGAACGGCGCGTGGCCGGCGTCCGGGAACTCGACGAGCTTCGCGTCGGTGCACAGGTCACGCGCGGCTTCGGCGCCCGAGAACGGCACGAACGCGTCCTTGCGCCCGTGCAGGAACAGCACGGGCACACTCAGCCCGCCGAGGATCTTGCGTTGGTCGAGCTCGGCCAGGTCCAGCAGCGATTCGTCGCCGAGCGGGCCCATCTCCATGAACATGCCCCACAGCCACGCGATCGCGTCGGGCGTCGGCGGCTCGGCGCACACGGCTTCGGCCACGCCCTTGAACGTGTTCGCCCGGTCCGCCGCGGCCGCCCCGAGCACGGCCTTCACGTCGTCGACGCCACCCCCGTGCGGCCAGTCCGAAGTGGACGTGTACCGCGGGGTCGCGCCCCCGGTGGAGACCACGCCGGAGCAGTTGGACCCGAGCTTCACCGCCGCGTCCACGGCGACCGCGCCGCCGAGCGACCACCCGTTGACGACGGGCTCGCGCAGGCCGAGGTGCTCCACGAGCTTCACCACGTCGGAGCCGAGCGCCGAGATCGAGACGTCGGCGAAGTCGTTGTCGGACCGGCCGCACGCGCGCAGGTCGAGCAGCACGACCTCGTTTCCTCCAGTGCGCAAGGCGGGCGTGGTCGTGTCCCAGCAGCGCGCGGTGGCGCCCCAGCCGTGGATCAGCACGATCGGGCGGCCCGAACCGCGGAAGTGCTCGAAGTAGACGCGCCTGCCGTCTTCGACCTCTAAGTAGCCCATGGGTTTCGCCTCTCTCCTCAGGGTTTCAGTGGGTGGCAGCGACTTCGGCCCGCAACGCCCGCGGCACGACCGGCGGGCGGTCGCGAAAGCGGGGCAGGACGTGCTCGGCGAACAGTTCGAGCGAGTGCAGCACCTTTTCGTGCGCGAGGCCACCGAAGCGCATCCAGCAGATGAGGTGCTGCAGCCCGGTTTCCTCGTACAGCGTCTCGATCTCGGCGACGAGGCCGGCCGGGTCGCCCGCGTAGACGACACCGCTCTCGCGCAGCGCGTCGAGCTTCGGCCCGCCGGCTTCCTCCGACGCGGCCACCAGTTCGGCGTAGCGCTCGTACGTGTGCGGTGGGTGCGGCCCGCTCGGCACGAGGTCGAGCACGTGGCGGTAGTACCAGGACAGCGGTTCGGCGACGTTCTCGACGGCCTCGGCCGTGGTGTCGGCGAGATGGACCTGCCAGTTCATCGGGAAGTCGAGCGACAGCGGGTCGCGGCCGTTCGAGATGAGCGAGCGCTTGATGTCCACGACAAGCTGGTTCAGCTCCGGCAACGTCATCAACGTCGGCGTGACCAGCAGGTTGTACCCCTGCGCCGCCGCCAGGTGGAAGGTCTCGGGACTGATCGACGCGACGTACATCGGCGGGGTCGGCCGCTGCACGGGGGTGGGCCGGCAGTCGACGTCGGTGAGGTCGAAATGCTTGCCGTGGAAGGAAAATGGCTCACCCGCGCGCTTTCGCCACAGCCCGCGCACGATCTCCAGCGCCTCGTCGAACACTTCGCGGCTCACGTCCTGGCGGTCGCCGACGCCCATGTTGCGGAACTCGCCCGGCTGGTAGCCGCGGCCGGCACCGAAGTCGAGCCGGCCGTTGGAGAGCACGTCCACCATCGCGTAGTCCTCGGCGACGCGCACGGGCCAGTCGAAGGTGAGGTTGCTGACCGCGATGCCGATGCGCATGCGGCTCGTCCGCTCGGCCACGGCGGCCGCCGCGACCTGCGGCGACGGCATCGAGCCGTAGTCGCTGCCGTGGTGCTCGGCGAGCCAGACCTCGTCGAACCCGAGCTGCTCGGCGTACGCGATCTGCGTCAGCATCTCGCGGTACGCGCGGCGGAAGTCGTGGTCGCGGCACTCGAGCACGTAGAAGACGCCGAACTTCATCCGGCCCCCTGCCAGGGTCCGCCCGCGGCCACCTTGGCCCGCAGCACCTTCTTGTCGATCTTGCCGACGCTCGTGCGCGGCAGCTCGCCGACGACCAGCACCCCCTCGGGCAGCCACCAGCGCGGCACGCGTCCGGCCAGGTCGGCGAGCAGTTCGTCCGGCGTGTCCGCACGGCCGGGTTCGAGCACGACGAGCGCGAACGGCCGTTCCTGCCACCGCTCGTGCGGCACGGCGACGACGGCCGCCTCGGCCACCGCGGGGTTCGCGGTGAGCGCCTGTTCCAGCGCGACGGAGCTGATCCACTCGCCGCCGCTCTTGATCAGGTCCTTGGCGCGGTCGACGATCTCCAGGTACCCGTCGGTGTCGATGGTCGCGATGTCGCCCGTGCGCAGCCAGCCGTCCGGGAAGCTCGCCGGGTGCTCGCCGCCGAAGTAGCGCGTGGCGACCCACGGTCCGCGGATCAGCAATTCGCCCCGGGAAACGCCGTCGTGCGGCTGGTCCCTGCCGTCGTCGCCGACGAGCCGCCACTGCAACCCGGGAAGCAAGCGGCCCTGCTTGCGCACGGACCGCCGCCGTTCCGCGGGATCAACCACGGCCGGGAGCGGCTTCGAGAACGTGCCCATGGGCGAGATCTCGGTCATCCCCCAGCCCTGGAACACCGGGATGCCGAGCTCGTCGAGGGCCCGCAGCAGTTCGTCGTCCGGCGGCGAACCGCCGAGCACGAGCGCGCGCAGGCTGCTCACGTCGGCGCCGGTCGTGGTGACGTGCCGCACCAGGTCGGCCGCGACCGTCGGCACCATACCGGTGTAGGTGACACGCTCGGTTTCGATGATCTTCGCGATCTGGGCGGGCGCCGGGTGGGGACCGGGCAGCACCTGTTTCGCGCCCGTCATGAGCGCGGCGAACGGGATGCCCCATGCGTTGGCGTGGAACATCGGCACGACGTGCAGCACGGTGTCGCGTTCGCTGATCGCGTGGCCGTCGGCGAGACAAGCCGCGAACGTGTGCAGGTACAGCGAACGGTGCGAGTAGCCCACGCCCTTCGGCGAGCCCGTGGTGCCCGACGTGTAGCAGAGTGCCGCGAGCGCGTTCTCGTCGACGTGCGGCGGGTCGAGCAGCGGCGGCCCGTCGGCCACGATTGCCTCGTAGTCCAGTGTGCCGGGCGCCGGCCCGTCCGTCGTGACGACGAGAAGGCCCGGCCGCTCAGCCCGCGCCGCTTCCAGCTTCGGCAGCAACGAAGTGTCGGCGACCACGACGACGTCGCCGGCGTGTCCGATCACATACGCGATCTCCGTCGGTTCCAGCCGCAGGTTCACCGTGTGCAGCACGGCACCCGCGAGCGGCACGGCGTGGTACAGCTCGAGGTGCCTGCGGTGGTTCCAGGCGAGGGTGGCGACCCGGTCACCGGGCCGCACCCCCAGCCGGACCAGGGCGCCCGCGAGCGCGACGACACGGTCGTGGAAGTCCCGGTTGGTGTAGCGGTGCGGCTGCGCACCGGCCCCGTACTCGACGATCTCCTTGGCGAGGAAGAACTCCCGCGCGCGGCGCAGGAGGTCGGTGAGCACGAGTGGCTGGTTCACCCCGCCACCTCCGCCGTCTCGGTGTTATCGGCCAGCCGCGAACGGACCTGCGGCACGATCTTCGTCGCGAGCAGTTCGATGCGCGCCGAACCGCTGTCCACCGGTTCGCCGGGCAGCTGGGCCCAGAAGTGCACGTCCTTGATCTGCGGCCGGCCGCGCAGCAGCGCCGTCAGCTCGTCGACGGCCGTGGCCGGGTCCCACAGCTGGAACGCGCCGCCTTCGACGATCTGGTCCGCGGTCTCGAACTTCGGCACGACGTCCGGCGGGCCGAACGCACCCCACTGGATGTAGTTGTTCAGCTGGTACAGCGCGTGCTGCCCGATGCGCGCCCACTCGCGTTCCGGGTCCTCCGCGATCACGGCCCACTGACCGGCGTAGATCTCGCCGTCGGCCGAGGACTTGCCCACGCGATCCAGGGCGTCCACATAGGACTGCTGGTGCGCGTTCTGGGTGCTGAGGAACCCGTCGGAGATGCGCGCCGCGCGTTCGATGGCCGGCTCGGCCATCGCGCCGACGAGCAGCTTCGGCGTCGTCTCGGGCTTCGGCGTGATCTTCACCGAAGGCAGCTGGAACCGCTTGCCCTCGAACGGTTTCTCCTCACCCGACCACGCCTGGCGGATCACCGCGACGCTCTCTTCGAGCAGGCTCGGCCGGTGCTTGAGGTTGCGGTCGAACGCGGCGAATTCGGGAGCCCAGTAGCCCTGACCGAGCCCGAGGTCGAAGCGGCCGCCGGTGAGCAGCGACAGCGTGGCGGCGTCCTCGGCGAGGCGCACCGGGTTGTGCAGCGGCGCGATCACCAGGTTCGTGCCGATGCGCATTCTCTTCGTGCGCTCGCCGATGGCGGCCGCGAGCGTGTAGGGCGAGGGCGTGTAGCCGTCCTCGCAGAAGTGGTGCTCCGTCAGCCACACCGAGCCGATGCCGATGCTCTCCGCCCACGCGAGCTGGTCCAGCGCCTCGCGGTAGAGGGTGGAGAACGGCCGGAACCACTGCTCGGGGTTGCGGAAGTCGTACCAGAGCCCGAAGTTGACTTCTTGATCGGTCACGCCGTCTCCTTTGTCGACGTTCGCCTGCTCCTCACACCGTGCTCAGCCGCCCGGCGGCGGGCCAGCCCCGATCGCGGGTGGCGTTGTGGGCTGCTCCAACGTCACGGCGTCGCCCCCGCCGTCGCCAGCGCGTCGTCCAGCAGCGCCGGCACGTCGTGCTCCAGCGCGGCGGCGTAGTCGGTGGTGAGTTCTCCGGTCAGAAACTGCGACCACGCCGCTTCGACGATCGCGGCGAGCTTGAACAGCGCGAGGCAGCGGTAGTAGCGGATGTCCGGGATCGTGCGGCCCACGGCGTCCTCGTAACGCGCGAGCAGGTGGCCGCGGCCGGGCGCGCCGGGAACGCGGGACACGGCCTGGATGGCGGGCATCGCCGTGCCGCGCTCGCCCCACAGCGCGAGCAGCAGGCCGAGGTCGAGCAATGGGTCGCCGATCGTCGCCATCTCCCAGTCGATCACGGCGGTCAGCCGGGGCTCGTGCGTGGCGAACAGGCAGTTGTCGAGGTGGAAGTCGCCGTGCAACAAGGCCGGCGGACTGCCTTCCGGCTGGTGTTCGTCGAGCCAGGTGGCGATCTTCGGCATGGCCGGCAGCGGCCGCCGCGCGATACCCTCCCACTGGCGGTACCAGCGCGTTACCTGCCGGTCGAGGAACCGTTCGGGCCGGCCGAAGCCGGTGAGGCCGGCCGCCCGCCAGTCGAGCGTGTGCACGGCGGCGAGGGCGTCGACGACCTCGTCGGCGACTTTCGTGACAGCCGCCTCCGGGTACGGCAGCGTGTCCGTGATCGACACGGAATCGCGCACGTGCTCCATCACCAGGAACGGCGCCAGCGGCACCTCGGGGTCCTCGCACAACGCGATGGGCCGAGGCGCCCGCACCGGCGTCGGCGCGAGCGCGCTCAGCAGCCGGTGCTCGCGAGCGACGCTGTGCGCCGACGCCGACAACGCGTGGCTCGGCGGCCGCCGCAGCACGAACCGCGCGTCGGCGCCGGAGACCAGGCACGTCTCGTTGGAGTTCCCTCCAGTCAGCCGCTTGAGCTCCCACGGCCCGGGGTCGCCCGTGCGCCCGGTGAGCCAGTCGGAGAGTGGCCGTTGCAGCAGCTGCGCCGTCATAACGCCAGGTCCAGCTGCTCGCGGAAGCGCTCCAGCGCCGCGGCCCGCCGCGTCGGGATGTGCTCCGTCGGCACCTTCGCCGGCTGGTACGGCTTGAGCAGCCGCCGCGCGACGGTCACGCGGTGCACCTCGTCCGGCCCGTCGTAGATGCGGGCCGCGCGCGCCCAGCGGTACATCTGCTCCAGCGGCATGTCGGTGGAGAACCCGAGCGAGCCGTGGACCTGGATCGCGCGGTCGATCACGTCGTGCAGCACGGTGGCGCCGTGGTACTTGATCATCGCGATCCCGGTCCGCGCGGCCTGCGCCCCGACCTGGTCGATCTGCCACGCGGTGTGCAGCGTGAGCAGGCGCGCGGACTCGATCTGCGCGGCGCTGTCGGCGACCCAGTTCTGGATCGTCTGCTTGTCCGCGAGCGGCCCGCCGTGCACGTCGATGCTCACCGCGCGCTCGCACAGCATGTCGAACGCGCGCCGGCACACGCCGATCCAGCGCATGCAGTGGTGGATGCGCCCGGGCCCCAGGCGTTTCTGCGCGAGCGCGAACGCTTCACCGCGCTCGCCGAGCAGGTTCTCCCGCGGGATCCGCACGTTGTCGTACCCGACCTCGCAGTGCGACCAGATGGGGTTGCGGTGCTCCGGGTCGTTCATCAGCCCGATCTCGCGCGTGGTGATCCCCGCCGCGGTGGTCGGGACGATCAGCATCGACATGCGGTGGTGCGGATCGGCGCCGGGCTCCGTCACGGCCATCACGATGTGGAAGTCGGCGCGGGAAGCGTTGCCCACGAACCACTTCGCGCCGTTGAGCACCCACTCGTCGCCCTCGAGCAGGGCGTTCGTGGTGAACTGGCGCGGGTCGGAGCCGGTGCCCTGCTCGGTCATGGAGAAGGCCGACAGCAGCGTGCCGTCGAGCAACGGCCGCATCCACCGGACTTTCTGCGCCTCGGTCCCCGCGATGGCCAGCAGCTCGGCGTTGCCGGAGTCCGGCGCCTGGCACCCGAAGACGTACGGCGCGAACTCGCTGGTGCCGAGGATCTCGTGCAGCAGCCCGAGCTTCAGCTGCCCGTAGCCCTGGCCGCCCAGCTCGGGCCCCAGGTGCGCGGCCCACAACCCGTGGTCCTTCACCTGCTGCTGCAACGGTTTCGCGATGCGCCGGAACCCCTGGTGGTCGAGGTCGAGCACCTCCAGCGGGTAGATCTCGCTGCGCACGAACTCCCGCGCCCAGTCCAGCTTCGCCGCGAACTCCGGTTCCGTGGAGAAGTCCCAGGTCATGTGCCGCCCTTCCGGTCCGCCTACGCCTCCACGCTAGAAACGGCGGAGGCGCGGCGACCAGCGGAGCCGGCCGGAGCGGTTGTGGCTTTCTCCAGCGCCTCAGTTGTCGACGACGTACCACTTGCCGCCGCGGTACTCCATGGTCGCGTCGCCGAGGTCGCTGTCGGTGAACTTGACACTGGCCTTGACGGCGCTGGCCGGGATTTCGACCTTCGTCGCGCTGTCCTCGGTGATGCGTGACTCGTCGACGGTGGCGCTGCGCAAGGCGCGCTTCTGTGTGGGGGAGATCATCTGGAAGGTGATCGGGATCGTCTGCTCGCACGGCCCGAAGCCCTCGTCCTCCGCCTTCTTGGCGGCCGGGCCGGCGATTTCGCAGACCGTCGTCACGTCTTCCCGGCCGATGGCGCCGAGGAACGCCTCGTAGCGCTGGATGGCGCCGTCGACCGAGCTCGACACAGCCGAGGTGGCCGGCTGTGTCGACGTGGACGGCGGGTTCGACGTGGTCGTCGGGGCCGAGGCGGTGATCGACGCCGTGGTCGAGCCCGTCGCGGCGCTCGACGAAGCCGGCAGCGCCGTGCCGCCTTCCGAGCTCGAGCATCCGGCGATCAGCAGGGCAGTGCCCACGGTCAGGACAGAGAGTGCGCGAGCGGACATGAGGCACCTTTCAGGCTGCGGTGATCGTTTGGAGGATAGCGACAGAGGCCGGGTGACGAGGCTGAATCTAGCGCCTCAAGCAGGGGACTGTTACACATTTGCGTGAACTGCCACACCGGCGGCCGTTTGTCGGCTATCGTCCGCGATGGCTCCGTCGGAGCAATGGTCTTTGTGGGGAAGGTCGATGCACATGCGACGAACACTGGTCATCATGGCGTGCCTGGGGACAGCGGTCGCTGTCGCCGGCTGTGGCGACGGGACTGGCGGCGGCAGCGCCTCGGGGCCGATCGGTCCGGTGCCCGGCGCACATCCACCGACGTCCGCCGAACCCGCGGCCAAGACCGCCGATCCACCCACCGCGTTCGACGCCGGCGCCGCCGTCGGCCTGCCCGCTGAAGCACTGCGCGCCAACGTGGCCGGCAACGTCGTGTCGACGTTCGTCACCTTGCGCGAGCGCACGGGTTACGTCATCACGCCGACCGCGATGAACGCGGTGGACGTGCTGACCGGCAAGCAGAAGTGGAGCGTCCCGATCAAGGGTGTCCCCGGCGACCCGAACAACCAGAGCGGGCCGTTCGTCAACCCCACCGGGCCGCGCCCACCGGCGGTCACCGACAAGCTCGCCGTCGCCGCCGTCCCGGTTGTGATGCCGGAGAAGGGCACCACCCCGGCTTACCTCGCGCTGTCGGTCGTCGCCGCGGACGCCGAGAAGGGCACCAAGGCGTGGCAGGCCGACCTCAAGGTGTCCGACGACCAGTACGCCGACGCCGGCAACGCCGTCACCGAGGTCGTCGCCGTCACCGACAAGGCCGTGATCGCCCGCTACAGCCGCCAGGACGAGGAGCACGTCACGGTCGCGCTCGATCCCGCCAGCGGCAAAACCCTGTGGCAGCGCAAGGACTACGACGCCGGCAGCCTCCACGGCGACATCCTCGTCGGCACCGACTACAACGTGGCCGAGAACTCCTCGATGACCCAGGCCACCGCTCTCGGCTTGGTTACCGGGCAGCAGAAGTGGGTCGGTGCGCGCGAGTCCTCCCAGCTCACCATGGTGCCCGCCGATCCGGCGCTGGTCGTGGTCAATCGCACCGACTACGGCTCCGGCCACCCCTTCCTGCTGTTCCTCGACCCCGCCACCGGCGCGGAGAAGGCGAAGGTCGAAGGCGAGGGCGGCTTCGGCTCCCGCGCCTACGGCGAGTGCTTCTACGACCAGCAGTCGGTGCTGGTGTGCAACGAAGAAGGCGTGCTCACCGCCTACGACGCGAAAACCGCCGCGAAACTCTGGACCCTGCCCGACGAGGCCGCCAACCGCGTAGCCCCCGACGTCACCGCCGCCTGGCACGGTGCGCTCTACGGCAAAACCCCAGGGGGACAACCGATCGTGCTGGACGCCAAAACGGGCAAGGACCGGTCCACTGAGGACGTCGGCGCGGCGCCGGTCGTGGTCAGCAGGTATGCCGGCATCACCGCCGACAAGAACGGCACACCGCAGGCGTACCCGGTCAAAAACTGAGCCGGCGCTGAACGCCATCGCCGGATCCAGGGCGTGTCCGGCACAAGTTGTGGTTGGACGCTGAGTTTGTGTGGGCGTGTCACGGTTTCGGCTGTTGTCGGATGGTCAGTGGGCGTTGATCGAGGACTTGCTGCCGGTCCGGACGGGTAAGCGTGGTCGGCCGCTCTCGGCTGCGCGGGCGGTGGTCGAGGGGATCACCTATCGGTATTCCCCCCACGACCTCACGCGACTTCGAGATACCGGCCCTCGCCTCGCACCACGCTACCGGCGCGCACATCCCCGCGAAGACCGTGCTTTCCCATGTGAGCGGGGCACCCGGATATGGGGTGGTAGACGTTTGCGCCGGGCGGTTCTCACGACCAAGATCGACTCCATGAAGATTTGCCACCACCTCACCGCGTGGCCCCTCGCCGGCGGCCTGGTACTGGCCGTCGGACTGCTCGCCGTACCTTCGCCTGCGCGGCGCCGGCGACGGGCTGCCAGACCATCCCGACCGCAACTCTGCGTCTTCAACGCTTCCGAGGGCGGGTTTGAGCTCGAACTCGCCGTCGGGTCCGGAGCTAGCCCTCGGGCTCCATCCGCAGCAGCTCGCGGGCCAGCGCGTCGTTCTGGCGGAACATGATCGCGTTGGTCCGCGGGCGGGTGAAGGCACCCGGTGAGCGGATGGTCGTGTGCACGCCCATGGCGAAGCGGCGCGGGTGAGGCGTGCCGGCGGCGTCGAGCAGGCGGGAGTCGGTGATGCGGGTCGCGATGCGGCCGGACGGCAGGTCCGCGCCGGCGGTGTCCGGCACCTGCTCCTCGGCGAGCGTGCCCGCGTCGCGCATCTGCTGCAGCAGCGCGTCGGACACCCGCGGCACGCTCGCCTCCGGCAGGCGGGCCTCGATCAGCGTCCGAGCCGTGACGACGTCGGGGAAGCTGGAGCTCGAGGCGACGAAGACGCCCGCGTCTTCTTCGGCCGTCACCAGCAAGTCCGCGCCCAGGAACGACACGAGTCCGGCGTCCGCGAGCGCGAGCAGCTCCTCCAGCCGGCGCGGCGGCGGGCCGCTCGCGTAGTAGGAGAAGAAGCCCTTGAACCAGCCGTCCAGGTCCGCGACCTGCGACGCGGCCGAGAGCCTGCCCGTCATGAGCAGCGCGGGCAGCTGGCCGACCACCGACAGCAGAGCCATGAACGCCCCGAGGTCCGCGCTGAAGCGCTGGTCCGCCCGCCGCGCGAGGTCGGCTTCGACGTACTCGCGCACGGCCTTGCCGAACTGCTCCGCGGACTCGAACCACTCACCCCCGAACGGCCGGTCCAGTCTCGCGAGGTCCAGCCGGTCCTCCTCGGCGGGCACGGCGGCCGCGATCAGACTGTCCAGTTCGGACGTTCCCCAGGCCAGGTCCGCGAACGCGTCGGCGAACACCGCGAAGTCCGTGCGCACGCGGTCGGGGTGACCGGTGAACAGCTCGGTGTAGTACGCCCACGCGAGTTCTTTGGCGATCAGGGGCCAGACATCCGCGCGGAAATCCAGCGGCGCGGGCTTCCCGCACAGCTTCTCGATCGCGTACGAATCGAAGAACCTGGGCAGCTGCAACGGTTTCCCGCGCAGCCGGTAGCCCGTCTTCGCGTGGTACGGCACGCCGCGACGGGACCCCACGTGCAGCACGGGCTCGGCGCCGCTCGGGTGGTAGCGCAGACCACCGCCCGGCAGGTCCTCGAAGCGGCCGCCGCGGCCTTCGGTGAGCAGCAGCATCAGGTCGACGAACGCGAGGCCGAAGCCGCGCACCAGCACGGGCTCGCCGGCCGGCACGGCGGAGTAGTCGACGTCGGCGGTGTAGCCCGCCGGGTGGTACTGCAGGTCGTGGCGCGCGGCGAAGGACTCCAGCAGGCTCTCCGCGGGGTCGGGCTGCGCGTCGAGGTGCCCGACGGTCAGCAGCACGGCGTCGGCCGTCAGCACCTCACCGTTGCCGAGCCGCACGCGCTGCGGTGGGCCGTCCTCGATCGCGACAGCCGCGCTGCGGTGCTCCACGACCTCCAGGCCGGCCGGCAGTTCGGCGAGCAGCTTCTCGTAGAACCACCGCAGGTACAGGCTCTGCAGCCGTCGGCTCGGGAAGTCGGTACTGGCCAGCGCGTCGAACTCGGCGCGCAGGTCGGGCGGCACGGGGTAGCCGATCTCGCCGGAGCGCACCTGCCGCGCCCACTCGATGAGCGACGGTCCGGGCGTGACCGGTCCCTCCATGCGCACCGTTTCGTCGGTGTACACCGTGACGTCCTCGGGCATCGAGTTCATCCGCAGCAGCGGCGACTGCTCGTACCGCCACACCCGCCCCGGCCCGGCCGGGAACGGGTCGATGAGGTGCACCACGAACCGCCGTCCGCCCAGCAGTTCGGCGGCGTTGGCGGACAGCCGTTCCAGGACCCCGACCCCACGAGGCCCGGCGCCCACGACGGCGAGTGTGAACGTCGCGTGATCGGCCACGAACTCGAAGCTACGCCGGGCAAGGGGCCACGAGGTTGCCCTCCCACACTGCGGACGCCGGACGGGGCCGGTGCGGATACCGGGGCGGCCCGGTACCGACGCACTCCCGACGTGGGCGCAGATGCACTACGGTCCCCGAACGACCGCAAGAATGTGGCGCACACCACATCTCCGGATCCTCGTGATCTTGCCAGTGCTCGGCGCTATCGTCAGGACACCCGGAGAACTGTCCGTGACCCCTTGGATACCGGCGAAAGAACCTAGAGATTCACCAACAGTCACGAGACACTGACCTCGGCAACTCACGTTTTGTGATTGACCCGTGACCACCAGGTCCTAAGGTCACCGCCTGATCACCGTGCGGCACGATCTGCACACGAACATCGGGGAGAAGTACGCATGACGGCAGCACCGGGACGGGTCACGTTCCGCGAGGTGTTCGGGGTCGCCGAGTTCCGCGCCATGTGGTTCGGCGAGCTGCTGTCGATAGCGGGTGACCAGCTGGCCCGCGTCGCCCTCTCCGTGCTGGTCTACGCCAATACCCAGTCGGCCACGCTGACGGGCCTCACCTACGCGTTGACGTTCTTCCCGTCACTGCTGGGCGGTATCTTCCTCACCGGCTTCGCCGACCGCTTCGCGCGCCGGACGGTGATGGTGACCGTCGACGTGATCCGCGCGGCGCTGATCCTGCTGGTGGCGATCCCCGGGCTACCGTTCTGGGCGCTGTGTGTGTTCGTGGGGTGCGTGTCCCTGCTGAACCCGCCGTTCAAGGCGTCGCAGCTGGCCCTGCTGCCGCAGGTGCTCGAAGGCGACCGGTTCGTGGTCGGCATGGGCATCCGCAGCATGACGGTGCAGTCGGCTCAGCTGCTCGGCTTCGCGGGCGGTGGCGCGCTGCTGCTGGCGCTCGACCCCCGGCTCGCGCTGGTGCTCGACGCCGGCACGTTCATCCTGTCCGCGCTCTTCGTCCGCTTCGGCGTGAAGGCGCGCCCGCCGGCCGCGAGCACCGAGAAGCGCAAGCCGTTCTTCGCGTCGCTGAGCGCGGGCGGCAAGGTCGGCTTCGCGACGGCCGCGCTGCGCTCCCTGATGCTGTTCACCTGGCTGGCCGGCCTGATGCCCGTGTACGAGGGCATCGCGGCGCCGTACGCGGCCTCGGCGGGCGGCGGTCCCGAGATGATCGGCCTGCTGCTCGCGGCCGACCCGGTGGGCAGCGTGATCTTCACGTTCATCTACACGCGCTGGGTACCCGCCGACGCCCGACCGAAGCTGATCGGCCCGATGACGGCGCTCGCGGCGATCCCGCTGCTGCTGTGCTTCCTCCAGCCGGGGCCCGTCGTGTCGATCGTCCTGTTCGTGATCTCCGGTGGGTTCGGCACGATCGCGCTGCTGCAGGCGACGGCTTCGCTCACCGTCGCGGTGCCGGACGTGAGCCGGGCTCAGACGATGGGGCTGTCCAACACGGGCCTGACCACCACGATGGGTGTGGTCCCCCTGATCGGCGGCGTCCTGGCCGACCACCTGACGGCCCAGACCACGGTCGGGATCTTCGGGCTGGCCGGGCTCCTGATCACGATCCCGCTGACGATCATGTGGCAGCGGACGCTGGCCGTCGGATCGGATGAGGGCACAGCGCCGGAAGCCACCCGCGCGGAACACGCCTGACGCGTTCCGCGGGCTCGGTGAGCACGATCAGGGGATATTCCACCCGATCGGCGGGTGCGAGACAGCGGGGCAAATCGCCCGATTTGACCGCTTCTCGAGTAAGATTAATCTAACGATCATGTGACGACGGGCTTCAGCAGCCTGACCGCGAGAGGGTACGGCGAAGGAAGCCACACGCGCCGAACATGCTCCACATGTTCCGCGCGTGGGCTCTGACCTGCGCGACCTTGCGGTGCTGCTACGCGGTCACTGTTCCTTGCTGCGCATCGCTGGTCACCCTTCATCCGGCGTGTTCGGGAAAAATGTACACACCTAAGGCCCTTGTGGACAGGCGGCAAACGGTCCGAAACTGTGCGTGAGGAGATTGTCACCGGGCATTCGCGCAAGGGCTTGGGGGAAAAATGGTCACATCGGGGGAATGGTCTGGACGAGATGCCGTAACGGCGGTCAAGGGGTGGGCCCTTTGGTCTCGACCACTCCCGTGGATCGTCGCGACGCTCTCGGGGATGGCCGTCGCGGTCGCGCTGACCATCGCGAGCACGCTGCTGATCGCGGTCTCGCTGGGCCAGGTGGGCCTGTTCGCGCTGCTCGCGGGCCTGGCCGTCGCACAGACCGAGGTGACACGGCGCATCGAGCGCCAGCGCCGGATGCTGAGCCACGGCCCCCACATCACCGTGACCTCGGTGTGGCTGCTGCCCGCGGGGCTGCTCGTGCCGCCGCAGCTGGTCGCCGCGCTGGGTGTGGTGATCTACGTGTACCTCGCGCTGCGCAGCTGGAACGGCACCCGGCCGGGTGAAGCGCACCGCGTGGCCGCCAACGCGACGACGATGATCCTGTCCGGCTTCGGCGCCGGCCTGGCCGCATACCTCACCGGCGAGCAGGGCGTCACCACGATCGCCGCCGCCGCGCTCGGCTACTTCCTCGTGAACACCGCGCTGACCGGCCTGGGTCTGTACCTGGCCGACCCGAAGTCCGCCACCCTCGCCTCCTGCCTCGGCACCATGGACGACAACGTCCTCGAAGCCGCGATCCTCTGCGTCGGCGGGCTGCTGACGATGGTGCTGACCGACGAGCCGCTGCTGTCGGTGCTCGTGATCCTGCCGCTGTACGTGCTGCAGCGCTCCGTGCTGATCAAGCGCCTCGAAGAACTCGCGACCACGGACCAGAAGACGCAGCTGCTCAACGCCACCACCTGGCAGGACGGCGCCCAGCGTGAGATCTCCCGTGCCGAGCGCGAAGGGGGCAGCTTCGGCGCGCTGATGATCGACCTCGACCACTTCAAGTCCATCAACGACACCTACGGCCACCTCGCCGGCGACGACGTGCTCAAGGCGGTCGCCGCCGTCGTCAAGCAGGAGACCCGGGCCCACGACCTCGTCGGTCGCTTCGGCGGTGAGGAGTTCGTGGCCCTGCTGCCGTCGACGTCGAAGGAAGATGCGATCACCACGGCGGAACGCATCCGCCGGCGCATCAGCGAACTCGTGATCGCGACGCACACCAACGAAGGCGAGGCCGTCGAGATCGTGCAGCGCACGGCATCGATCGGCGTCGCGTCCTTCCCCCTCGACGGGTCCAGCATCGAGGAAGTGATGGCATCGGCGGACGCCGCGGTGTACGCGGCCAAGCACGGCGGCCGCAACCGCGTGGTCGGCGCGGTCTCGTCCGTGGACTCCGTGGACTCGGTCCCTTCGGTGGACTCGGTGGCGGCGCTCGCCGCGGTCGCTTGACGCCGCGGTCAGCGGGACCGGCCGGCTTCCTCCCCCTCGCCGACCGGTCCCGCGCCCACCTCCGGCTCGTGCGCGGCTCCTCCTCGCCGCGCCCGGCCGAGATCACCCCTTCAGGACAGCCGACCCAACGCCTGGGTCACAACCAACCACTCGGCGCCGGGACCGGTCCCGGGGTCCGTCGCTAGCTTCCACCTCGCGGCTCGTGCGGGGGTGACGATGGCTTCGTACGACGAGAGCTTCTCGGCCCGGTGGTCGCACCGGTGGTCCTGGCGGCCGCGTGCGGCTCTGGCCGTGAGCCGGAAGGCACCGCCCGGGCCGGCGTCGAGCATCGGGGTGAGGTCCTATGTGGACTCGGAAAACTCGGCTTTCGCCGAAACTCTACGTCTACAACACCAGCGCGCCCGTGTTCACCGGGTGCCGGCCCATGGTCATGGCGGTGTACCCGGGGAGCAAGCAGTACGACAGCGCCACGTTCCTCTGCAGCGACCCGAACGCCAGCGGAGACCGGCGTCGCCGAACCAGAAATCCGCGTCGCGGCCGCTAGCGGAGGTGGCGCAGGAACGCTCGCCAGGCAGTGGCGGGATAGCTGTGGCCGGGCTGGGACGGGACCTTCGAGTCGCGCACGAGGACACCGGAGCGATCGAGCGCGACCTCGACGCAGGCGCCTTCTTTGTCGCTGTAACTACTCTTGCGCCACCTGATGTCGGTCACGTGCTTCGATCTCCTCCGCGAGCTCGGCGACCAGCGCGGCGGAATCGGCCGCACTGAGGGCGACCCGGTGAAGACCCTCGATGGCCGCACGGTACTGCCGGACATCGTAGTCATCGGCGACGAACGCGCCCGAGCTCAAATGCTCGAAGTAGACCACCGGCTGCGAATCACGGATGTCGTACAGGATGAACCGCCCGGCGAGCCCCTGGTGCCAGCCGATGGCCGAGGGCACCACGCGAATGGTGATCGTCGGGCGGGCGGACAGGGCGGCGAGGGCGCGCAGCTGACCCGCCATGGTGCTCGGTGTGCCGAGCGTGTCTCGCAGCGCGGCTTCGCCGATCAGCGCTTCGAAGGGCAGGGCCCCGGCACCGACGATGACGCGCCGCCGCTCCATGCGGATCCCGACTCGCCGCTCGACTTCGTCGGCCGCAAGCCCGGTCGACTCCAGCAGGGCTCGCGCGTAGTCGGAGGTCTGAAGCAGCCCGGGGATGCCGAGAGGTGACCACTCCACCAGCGAGCTCGCCGCCTTCTCGCACGCAACCACGCAGGTGAGCTGGTTCGGCGTGCCTGGGCGGCCGTAAGCGATCCAGCCCTGCTCGGCGGAGCCGCGGGCAAGGTTGAGAATCCGCCGCTTCTCTTCCCCCACCACACCCAGTGCACCGAGCACCCCGGCCACATCCTCGACCGACGGCACCCGGGAACCTCGCTCCCAGTGCGAGACCAGCGACGGGTTCACCCCGATCCGCCGCGCCAGTTCGCGCAGGCTGAAGTGCGCGCCGAGGCGGGCTTCGTGGAGGGAGGCGCCCAAGGTGCGGATCCGCGGCGTGAGCATGGCGGTGCCTTTCATGCACCGAACGTAAGTGTCCACACCTGTCAACACGCGGACCCGCACCCGGGATCACCCGAAGGAACGCGGCGAAGACCTCACTTCAGGCCGGTGGCCTCGGCCGCGGCCGGGTCGGATTCGGCGAGGAAGGTCTTCACGCGCTCGTACTCCTCCGTCTCGCCAATGCGGCCGGCGGCGGTGCCGAGCGCGGCCAGCGCGCGCAGGAAGCCCTGGTTGGGCCGGTGCGACCACGGCACCGGGCCGAAGCCCTTCCAGCCGGCGCGGCGCAGCTGGTCGAGGCCGCGGTGGTAGCCGGTGCGGGCGTAGGCGTAGGCGGCCACCGTTTCGCCGGCTTCGAGGGCTTGTTCGGCCAGCGCGGCCCACGCGGCGCTGAAGTCGGGGTGTTCGGCGGCGACGGACGTCGGGCTGCTGCCCGCGTCGAGCGCGGCCTGGGCGGCGGTGTTCTCGGGCAGCAACATCGGCTCGGGGCCAAGCAGGTTGTGCGTCATGCCGACATTCTGCCCACGTCCCCGGGAGCTCAGAGGAACAGGCTCGTCAGCACGCCTCCGCCGGCCAGCACGAGGGCGGCGATCACGACTGCGGCGACAACGCGTTTCGGCATCATGGCGCGGCTCCTTTCGACCTCAGGCGCGACACCTCAGGGGCGACATTCGGATCTCAGGCGCGACACTCTGCCGCGCGCGGAGCCGCCAAGGCAAATCCGCCACCCGTAGGGGTGAACCCTGGTTTTCGAGCGCTTTGCCACGTTCCGCACCACCGCAACGTGCGTGCCGGGAATGATGTCGAGCCATGACGCAGGTTGACGTGATCCCGCGGAGCCCGGTGGGCAAGACGCGGCTCTTCTTCGAGCGGCACTGGCACCGCGGCGCGCCGGGGCAGCCGACGCCGGAGTGGGTGCTGCGGTTCTGCTACGGGATGTGGCTCGCCGCGTTCGCGTTCAAGCTGCTGGGCTCGTCGTGGGACATGTCGTGGCACTTCAAGTGGCTGCGCGACGACCTCGCGCCACCGCACCTGATCAACACCGTAGGCACGGTGATCATCGTCGTGCTCGTCGCGATCCACAGCTACACGGGACTGGGCTGCGACAAGCCGTCGCTGCGGCTGATGCAGACGGGGCTCGTGGTGTTCCTCGTCGCGGCGCCGCTCGACGTGATCAACCACCGCGTGAACGGCCTCGACCTCACCGCGTGGAGCCCGTCGCACATGCTGCTCTACCTCGGCACGGGCATCATGCAGGCCGGCGTACTCCTCGGCTGGCTGCGGCTCGCGCCGCCGGGCCGGTTCCGGACGGGCGTGCTGCTGGCGTTGTGGGCGTTCTTCCTGGAGAACACGTTCTTCCCCAACGGCCAGCAGGAGTACGGCGTGCTCGGCCTGCGCGCGTGGGAACGCGGGGCGCCGGAGGCGGAGCCTTCGCTGCTGACGTTCGCGGCCAACCAGATCGGGCACCCGGTGGACCGCACCGCGATCCTGCACTTCACGATGCCGATCCCGGAGTGGGTCTACCCGTTGTGGGGCATCGGCGTGACGGCCCTGATCCTCGTGCCGGCCCGCCGCACGCTGGGCTTCCGCTGGGCGGCGCTTTCGGTGGCGGGCGCGTACGTCGCGTACCGCTGCGTGATGTGGCCGCTGCTGCTGGGGCTGGGTTTCCCGGTGTCGACGGTGCCGTTCTACCTGCTGGCCGTCGGCCTGGCCGTGGACCTCGCCGTGACGATCGGCGCCGGCCACCGGGTCGCGAGCGCCGCGATCGGGTCCCTGCTGGTGTCGGCCTTCGGGTACGGCGCGCTGTGGCTGCAGTCGCAGCTGCGGCCGTGGCTGCTCGGTGACTCGCACACGGAGTCGGCGCCACCGGTGGCGTACTGGACAGTGGCGGTGGCGCTCGTCGGCGTCTTCGTGCTGTGGACGAGTGCCGGGCCCCTCACCCGGAAAGTGACTTCGAGGGCAACCGCGTAGCACAGCGGGCTACCACGGGCTACACTTGCGCCATGCGGGTGATCACCCAGCGGGAGTTCCGCAACAACTCCGCGGCGGTCATGGACGCGGTCGAGGCCGGCGAGACATTCCACGTGACTCGCAACGGCGTGGAAATCGCCGAGCTGCGACCACTCTCCACCCATCGCTCACTCACCACCGAGGAGCTGATCGCCCGGCGCCGGCGACTGCCCAGGGTGGACTACGCCCAGCTGCGTCGCGACATCGACGAGTTCTTCGGCGAGGAACGCCTGACTGACGACAACCCGTGGGAACGCGCGTGACTGAACGGCACGCAGTGGGTGTGCTCGACACTTGCGTGTACCTCAGGCTCGTCGCCCTCGACCCGCAGAAGCTACCGGTTGTTTCCGAGATCACGACGATCACGATGGCCGAGCTCCACCAGGGCGTCGCGGTGGCGAAGGACGCGGCCACGCGAGCCGCGCGCACTGAAGACGTCGGTGCGGCACTCGTCGACTACCGGCCCCTCCCGTTCGACACCGACGCCTCGACCCGGTTCGGCTCACTGGCAGCGCTCGTCGTGGCAGCGAAACGCGATCCGCGCCCCCGCAAGACGGACCTGATGATTGCGGCGATCGCGTCGTCACGGGGTCTGCCGCTGTACACCAGCAACGTGCGGGACTTCCGCGGCCTGGAGAGCCTGGTCGAAATCGTCGAGGTCTGAGGACGACGAGGGGCTGCCACCCGCGAGTGGCAGCCCCTATTCGGAAAGGCCCTACTTGGCCCGGTTGCCCGCCGAGCCGAGAGCCTGGCAAGCCTCGACCACGCGAGCGGCCATGCCACCCTCGGCGGCCTTGAGGTAGCTGCGTGGGTCGTAGACCTTCTTGTTGCCGACCTCGCCGTCGATCTTCAGGACGCCGTCGTAGTTCTTGAAGAAGTGGTCCGCGATGGGCCGGGTGAAGGCGTACTGGGTGTCGGTGTCGACGTTCATCTTCACCACGCCGTAGGACACCGCCTCGCGGATCTCCTCGGCCAGCGAGCCGGAGCCGCCGTGGAAGACGAGCTCGAAGGGCTTGGCGCCGGCGTCGAGGCCGAGCTTCTTGGCTGCCGCCTCCTGGCCGCCCTTGAGGACGTCGGGGCGGAGCTTGACGTTGCCCGGCTTGTAGACGCCGTGCACGTTGCCGAAGGTCGCCGCCAACAGGTAGCGGCCCTTGTCGCCCGAGCCGAGCGCGTCGATGGTCTTCAGGAAGTCGCCCTCGGCGGTGTAGAGCTTCTCGTTGATGTCGTGGGCGACACCGTCCTCTTCGCCGCCGACGACGCCGATCTCGACCTCGAGGATGATGTTCGCCGCGGACGTCTTGGCGAGCAGCTCCTGCGCGATCTCCAGGTTCTCGTCGAGGTCGATCGCGGAGCCGTCCCACATGTGCGACTGGAACAGCGGGTGCTGCCCGTTCTTCACGCGCTCGGCCGAGATCTCGATGAGCGGGCGCACGAAGCCGTCGAGCTTGTCCTTCGGGCAGTGGTCGGTGTGCAACGCGACGTTGACGTCGTACTTCGCCGCCACGACGTGGGCGAATTCGGCCAGCGCGGTCGCGCCGGTGACCATGTCCTTCACCTTCTGCCCGGAGGCGAACTCCGCACCGCCGGTGGAGAACTGGATGATCCCGTCGCTCTCCGCCTCGGCGAACCCGCGGATCGCGGCGTTCACGGTCTCCGACGAGGTCACGTTGATGGCCGGATAGGCGAACTCGTTCGCCTTGGCCCGGTCCAGCATCTCCGCGTAGACCTCGGGGGTGGCGATGGGCATCGTTTCCTCCTCGGAACTGACTGTCTTCTCAGGCGCATCGTACGAGGTGGACCGGCCTCGTGGGCCGGTCCACCTCATGTGGGCTTTCTATGTGCCCCATCTCAAGTTGAACGATTCAGAACAACTCGGCCGCGAGCGCCCGGTAAGCGGGGAACGGGTCCTCGTCCAGGACCTGGAGGTTCACGTGGTCGGCGCCGGCCTCGAGGTGGGCGCGGACACCGGCCGCGATGGCCGGGGCATCGCCGTGCAGCGCCAGCGCGTCGACGAGGCGGTCGCTGCCCTCGCCGGCGAGGTCCTCGTCGGTGAACCCGAGCTTGCGCAGGTTGGCGGTGTAGTTGGACAGCCGCAGGTAGAACTGCACGGTTTTGCGGCCGAGCGCACGGGCCTTATCGTCGTCGGTGTCGAACACGACCTTGTGCTCCGGCGCGAGCAGGGGGCCTTCGCCCAGGACCTCGCGCGCGGTCCGGGTGTGCTCCGGCGTGACGAGGTACGGGTGCGCGCCCGCGGTGCGGTCGCCCGCCAGCTTCAGGACCTTCGGGCCCAGCGCCGCCAGCGCACGGGACTCCTTCGGGACGCCCGCCGCGTCGAGCGCGTCGAGGTACTCGACGAGCGCGGTGTACGGCTTGGTGTACTGCTGCGTCGCCTCCGGGTGACCGGCGCCGATGCCGAGGAGGAACCGGCCGGGGTGCTTCTTCTCGATCCGGTGGAACGCCTTCGCGATCGCGGCCGGGGCGTCGGCCCAGATGTTGACGATGCCGGTCGCGACGGCGAGGCGCTCGGTCGCGTCGAGCAGCTCTTCCACGATCGCGAGGTCGCCGCCGGGCGAGCCGCCGAGCCACACCGCGCCGTAGCCGAGCTTCTCCACCTCCGCGGCGAACTCGCCGTTCGTCTGCGTGGCACCACGCCAGATGCCGATCTTGCCCAGTTCGATAGCCATGAACCTTCCCAACGCACGTCGGATTGCGGATTCTTCCGTGTTCCCAAGGTAGTTTCGTGGCATGACGAAGCTCGGCAACTCGGACCTCGACGTGTACGGCCTCAACCTGGGCTGCAACGTCTTCAACTTCACCGCGGACGAAGAGACTTCCCACGCGGTGCTCGACGCCTACGCTTCAGCCGGCGGCAACTTCCTGGACACTGCCGACGTGTACGGCGGCGGAGGCGGTTCCGAAACGATCATCGGCACCTGGCTCACCCGCCGCGGCCGCCGCGACGACATCGTGATCGCCACGAAGGTCGGCGCGTGGGAGCAGCGCAAGGGCCTCTCGGCCGCGAACATCACGGCGGCGGCGGAAGATTCGTTGCGCCGCCTGCAAACCGACCACATCGACCTGTACTACGCGCACCGGGACGACCAGGACACGCCGCTCGAGGAAACCCTCGCGGCGTTCGACTCCCTCGTACGCGCGGGCAAGGTGCGCTACATCGCCGCGTCGAACTACTCCGCCGAACGGCTCACCGAGGCACTGTCCATTTCGGACCGTGAGGGCCTCGCCCGGTACGTCGCGCTGCAGCCGCACTACAACCTCGTCGAGCGGGACTACGAGAAGGACCTCGCGCCGCTCGTCGCGCGCGAGGGCCTGTCGACGCTGCCGTACTTCTCGCTGGCGATGGGCTTCCTGACCGGCAAGTACCGCTCCCACGACGAACTCGGCGACTCCCTGCGGGCCCCGCGCGCCGTGAAGTACCTGGACGAGCGCGGTTCCCGGGTGCTCGCGGCGCTCGACTCCGTGGCCGCCGCGCACGGCACGTCGGTTGCCGCCGTGGCGCTGGCGTGGCTGCGCGTGCAGCCGACGGTGGGGGCGCCGATCGCGAGCGCGCGGACGACGGAGCAGCTGACGGACCTCATCGCGTCGGTGTCGCTGAACCTGACCGACGCGGAGCTCACGGAGCTGAGCACGGCCTCGGCTTGACGCTCCAGGGTGCCCTCCCCGGGCCGGGGAGGGCACCCGCGCGTCAGAACGCGCTGATGTTCTGCGCGCGCTCCCGGCGGGTCAGAGTGCTGACGACGGCACCCTGACCGTGCCGGCGGACCGCGAGCCGGGCGAGCAGCGCCAGCACCGGCACGAAGGCCGCGTCGGGGAATTCGGGCGCCGGGACGCCGAGGCTCGCCGCGAGGTCGGCGGAGTGGACGATGAGTTCCAGCAAGCGGGTGTGCAGGAAGTCGTCGCGGCGCAGCGACCAGCCCTGCCACGGGATGTCGACGGTGTCCGCAGCTTCGGGCAGGCGGTCGGCGACGGAGGCGAGGTCCGCGTCGAAGCGCGCCAGCATCCAGTCGACCCCCTCGGCCGCTTCGGCGTCGTCGGCGGTGCGGTCGTTGGCCGGGTCGTGCACGGATTCGGCGGTGACCCACGCGGCGCGGGCGTAGTGCTCGTCGACGACGGCCAGCGTCGGCAGGGTCGGCGGCGCCGCCAGCAACTCGGCGGCACGGGTCACCTGGCGGGCGAGGTGGCAGGCGAGGGCGCCCACGGACAGCTCCGGCAACGCGCTGGGTTCGGCCCAGCGCTTGCGCAGGGCGTCGGCGCGCAGCAGCGTCGAGCAGACAGCGGCGGCGTCGAGAAACGGCTGGTCGAGGTTCCCCACAGGCGAATGATCCATGCCCGCAATCGTGGCACCACCCGAACCTACCGAGAAGTAGCTTACTCGGGGTAGGTTGAGGTACCGTCCCCTCCCACAACCGAGTTCAGGAGGGCACCGTGGCCATGAACGTCGACGGGAAGGTCGTGTTGATCACCGGGGCTGCCCGGGGGATCGGGGCCGGGCTGGTGGAGCGGCTGGCCGCGCGCGGGGCGAAGGTGGCGCTGGTCGGGCTGGAGGCCGAGGAGCTAGCGGCGGTCGCGGGGCGGATCGGGCCCGACGCGCGGGCGTGGGAAGCCGACGTGACCAGCTGGGACGACCTCGAAACCGCGACGAAGGGCGTGGTCGAGCACTTCGGCGGAATCGACGTCGTGATCGCCAACGCGGGCATCGCGACGGCCGGTTTCGTGCGGTCCGTCGACCCGAAGGCCTTCGAGAAGGTGATCGAGGTCGACCTGCTCGGGGTGTGGCGGACGTTCCGCGTGACGCTGCCGCACGTGGTCGAGCGGCGCGGGTACCTGCTGGCGATCTCGTCGCTGGCCGCGATCACGCATGCGCCCGGCATGGCGAACTACGCGGCGGCGAAGGCGGGCGTCGAGGCGTTCTCGAACAGCCTGCGCGCCGAGGTGGCGCACCTGGGCGTGAAGGTGGGCGTCGCGCACCCCACGTGGATCCGGACGAACCTGGTCGAGAGCGCCGACGCGCACCCGGTGTTCGGCAAGCTCCGCGCGTCGATGCCGGGGCTGATCGGCAAGACGTACCCGCTCGACGTGGCCCTCGACGACCTCGAAGCGGGCATCCTCAAGCGCGCGCGGACGATCCACGTGCCACGCTGGGTCGGCGGCCTGAAGCTGCTGCGCGCGTTCCTGCCGCCGATCGTCGAACTCGGCAGCCGGACCCGCGTGCCGGCGGCGGACCAGGCCGCGCTGGACGACATCGAGCAGCGCGGCGCATACGAGTCGGCGGTGACCGGCCACGGCGGACGGGCTGCGACCAAACAGGAGTAGAGGAGCCGCGCATGTCCCGTCGCGACCAGATCCGCATGGCACCGGAGGAAGTCCGCGCCTACCTCGCCGAGCAGAAGGTGATCAACGTCGCCAGCATCGGCCCCAACGGCCGGCCCCACCTGGCGCCGCTGTGGTACTTCCCGCACGAGGACGGCGTCGCGACGTGGACGTACGGCAGCTCCCAGAAAGCGAAGAACCTCCGCCGCCTGGCGGAGGCCACGGTGCTGATCGAAAGCGGCGACTCCTACGAGAAGCTGCGCGGCGTCTCCCTTGAGGCGGACGTGCAGATCATCGAGGACACCGACGAGGTCACGCGCATGGGCATCACCCTCATGCAGCGCTACGCCGGCGCCAAGCCGGGCGACCCGGTGCCCGACGAGCTGCGCGAGTTCATCGGCCGCCAGGCCCCGAAGCGCATCGGCTTGATCTTCCACCCGACGAAGGTCGTCTCCTGGGACCACACGAAGCTCGGCGGAACGTACTGATGGGTAGCTGTTACTTTCAAACTGTTACCTGGGGTAACGCCCTCTTCGGCAGACCCCCAGCGCAGCGGAGGCCGACAGATGACCGAGCGGTTCGAGGTCGTGATCGTGGGCACCGGGTTTTCCGGGCTCGGACAGGCGATCCAGCTCGAGAAGGCCGGCATCCGGGACTACGTGATCCTGGAGAAGGCCCGCGAAGTGGGCGGCACCTGGCGGGACAACTCGTACCCCGGGTGCGCCTGCGACGTGCAGTCCCACCTGTACTCGTTCTCCTACGAGCAGAACCCGGATTGGTCCCGGTCGTTCTCGCCGCAGCCGGAGATCTTCGGGTACCTCAAGGGCGTCGCGGCCAAATACCGGCTGCGCGAGCGGATCCGGTTCGGTGTGGAGATCACGGGCGCGCACTGGGACGAGCGCGAACGCCGGTGGACCATGACGGCCAAGGGCGGCACGGAGTTCTCGGCGCAGTTCCTCGTGTCGGGCATCGGTGGTCTGCACATCCCGCAGATCCCGCAGCTGCCGGGCAGCGAGAAGTTCGAGGGCCAGGCCTGGCACTCGGCGCGGTGGAACCACGAGTTCGACGTGCGCGGCAAGCGCGTCGCCGTGGTGGGCACGGGCGCGAGCGCCGTCCAGTTCGTGCCGCGGATCGCCCCCGAAGTGGCCGAGCTGACGCTGTTCCAGCGCACGCCACCGTGGGTGATGCCGAAGCCGGACCACGCGATGCCGGGGTGGGCGAAGCGGGCGTTCCGGTCCGTCCCGGGTGCGCAGCGCGCCTACCGCAACGCGCTGTACTGGCTGCTGGAATCCCGCGCGATCGGCTTCAACGGCCACCCGAAGCTCCTGCACGCCGCCGAAACGCTGGCGCGCCGGCACATCGCCAAGGGCATTGCCGACCCGCGGCTGCGCGCCAAGGTGACGCCGGACTACACCATGGGCTGCAAGCGCGTGCTGCTGTCCAACGACTACTACGCGGCACTGAACCGACCCGATGTCGAAGTGGTCACCGACACCGTCGCCGCGGTGCGCGAACGCAGCGTGGTCGACACCGCCGGCGTGGAGCACGAGGTGGACGCGATCATCTACGGCACCGGCTTCCACGTCACGGACGCGCTGGAGTACCTGGACATCACCGGCGTCGAAGGCCGCAGCCTGGCGAAAGCCTGGGCCACGGACGGGATCCGGACGCACAAGGGCATCACGGTGGCCGGCTTCCCGAACCTGTTCTTCCTCCTCGGCCCGAACACCGCACTGGCCACAACTCCGTGGTGTTCATGATCGAAGCACAGTCGCGCTACGTCGTCGACGCGATCAAGCTCGCCGAGTCCCACGGTGCCGCCGCGCTCGACGTGCGCCCGGCCGTGCAGGACGAGTTCCAGCGCGAGATCCAGGCCAAGCTCGTCAAGGGCGGGTGGACCCAGGGCGGCTGCACGAGCTGGTACCTCGACGCCAGGGGCGTGAACCGCACGATCTGGCCCGCCTTTCACGTGGACGTACTGGCTGCAGACGCGCCGTGTCGAGCCCAGCGACTACGAGCTCACCGGCCGCCCGTCCTGAGCACCGACCGCGAGCAGATCGTCCGGCACGTCCGCGACGTCCGGTTCGACTGAGCCGCGCTGCCGATGCACGGGGTCACCCGCGAACCGCAGGCCCCGCACAGCATCAACGTCTCGCGCTGCCTTCGAGCCGGGTGCGGCAGTACTCGCTGTGCGGCGACCCGGGTGACCGCTCGCACTACCACGGCCGTGCGGCGGGCTCGTACCCGTTCGTCGCGGGCGAAATCGGGAACACGCCGATCCTGCCCGTGGTCCACGGCGGTGGCGGCCCGTCTACACGGGACGCTCACGCGAGTCCATGCCGTTTCTGGGAGAACTTTCGCATTTGCCGGACGGCCGCGTGGGGCCGGCCCGACACCGAGTACGGGCTCGCCGCCTCGGGCGCGGGCCCCGCACTCGGCGGACCTGTGATCAGGCCTGCGGCACCCAGGCGCCGAGCACCGGCTGGTACTCGCGCACGATTCGTTCTGCGACCACACCTTCACGCTGGTAGGGGTCGTCGTCGAGGAGCTCCTTGAGCGCCCCTTCGTCGGCGGCCTGCCACAGGACCAGTCCACCGGAGTTGTCGGCGAGCGGGCCCGCGACGGCCACGCGGCCCGCTTCGGAGTGCCCGCTCAGCCACTCACGGTGACGCGGCCGCACCTCGGCCAGCTTGTCCTGCACGTAACGGATTTCGACGAGGTACCAGGCCATGTGGATCTCCCGGGTGAGTGCTGCGGTGACGCCGCGAACGCTACCGGGCAACAACGGGCAGTCCCAGCATCCGAGCAGTGGCGTGAGCAGGCCGACCCGATACGCTAGGGCTCGCGTGAGACCGCTCGGCGCAGGGCACCACCGGGGTCGAGAACAGGCGAGAACAGGCAGGGGTACATGCTGGAGGGCAACGCGGAGCACGAGGTCGAACGCAGTGTCGAAGCGACGCTCGGGCACCTGCGGACCATGGACGGACCAGTTCCGGCGCAGCAGCAGAGCACGCCGCTGACCCTCGAGGACCTCTACCGCCAGCACCGGATGCGGCTGGTGCGGCTCGCGATCCTGCTCGTCGACGAGCCGGCGACCGCGGAGGACGTGGTGCAGGAGGCCTTCACCGGTCTGCACCGCAACTGGGGCCGCCTGCGCGACGCGGCCGCCGCCGTGGGTTACCTGCGCACCGCCGTGGTCAACGGATCACGCAGCGTGCTGCGCCGGCGCAAGACCGCGCGCGAGTACGTGCCGCCGCACGCGGTGAACGCGCGCTCCGCCGAAAGCCTCGCCATGCTGTCGAGTGAACACCAGGCTGTGGTGAATGCCTTGTCGAAGCTGCCGCCGAGGCAACGGGAAGTGCTGGTCCTGCGGTACTACGGTGGCCTGAGCGAGGCCGAGATCTCCGAGGCCGCCGGGATCTCGAAGGGTACCGTTAAATCAACCGCCAGCCGGGCACTGGAGGCCCTGCAGAAGGCGATGCAGACACCGCAGTGACCCGGGTGGACCAACCTCGATCACTGAGTTGCGTAGCCATGTCTGGTCCAGACCAATATATGCTGGGAGGCGTGAAGCACGCCGGAGACTTCGTCATCACGGGCGGCCGCGTCGCCGCCCCGGACCGCGTACTCGACGACGGCTGGCTGGCCGTGTCCGACGGGCGGATCGCCGCGGTGGGCACGGGCACGCCCCCGGGCCGCCCGGACGCCGAGGTCGTCGACGTGGGCGGGGCGCTCGTGGTGCCCGGGTTCGTCGACAGCCACTGCCACGGCGGGGGCGGCGGCTCGTTCTCCACGCTGGACCCGGACGAGATGCTCACGGCCGTGCGCGCGCACCGGCGCCACGGCACCACGACCACGCTTGCGAGCCTGGTCTCGGACCCGATCGACGTGCTGACCGAGCAGATCGCCGCGCTGCGCGAGCTCGTGCAGGACGGCGAGCTGGCCGGCATCCACCTGGAGGGTCCGTTCATCTCCCGCGCCCGCTGCGGCGCACACGATCCGGGCACGCTGCGTGAACCGGACACGGGCACGGTCGAGAAGCTGCTGCGCGCGGGCGCCGGCGCGATCCGGATGGTCACGCTCGCGCCCGAGCTGAACGGCGGGGTGAAGGCCGTGCGACAGCTCGCCGAATCGGGGGTGATCGCGGCGGTCGGGCACACCGACGGCGTCGCCGAGCAGCTCACGCCGGCCATCGACGCGGGCGCGACGGTCGCGACGCACCTGTTCAACGGCATGCGCCCGCTGCACCACCGCGAGCCCGGGCCCGTGGGCGTGCTGCTGGACGACCCGCGGGTGACGATCGAGCTGATCGTCGACCTCGTGCACCTGCACCCGACCGTGGTGCGGCTGGCCGCGTCACACGTCGGCCGCGGCCGGACCGTGCTGATCACCGACGCCATGTCGGCCACCGACGCCGCCGACGGCCGCTACACGCTGGGCCGCCTGGAGGTCGACGTGCACGACGGCGTCGCCACCCTCGACAACGGTTCGCTGGCCGGCAGCACGTTGACGATGGACAACGCCTTCCGCAACTTGGTGAAGGGTGCCAAACTCGGTGTCCTCGACGCCGTCCGGGCGACCTCCGGGCGCCCCGCCGAGCTGCTGGGCATCGCGGACCGCACCGGGTCGCTGCGGCCCGGCCTGGCCGCCGACCTCGTCGTGCTCGACGACGACCTGCGCCCGGTCCGGGTGCTGCGCCGGGGCGAGTGGGTCGCGGAGGTCGGCCGGGCTACCTTGAGCACGTAACCGCACCGACACGGGGGAAGACGGACAGGGATGACCGAGCCGAAGGACCCGGAGCGACTGCTGGCCGACGCCCTGCGCGCCCAGGCCGTGTTCGCGCCGCACACGAGCTCGCAGCCCGCGTCCACCCCTGGCGACTCGACGGGCACCACCGACGAGCTGCCACCCCGCTACGGCCTTCTTTCCGGCGCCGGAGCCGACTCGCTGGCCCGCGAACGCGCCGCCCTCGACGACGCCGCCGGGCGGCGCACCACGCCCGCCGCGCCCGATCCGCCGACGGTCCGCCAGGCGGCTCCGGCACCCGCGCCGTTGCCGGCGTTGTGGGTGCTGCTGCTGGCGCTCCTGCTGGGGCTGGCGGCGGGTTCGGTGATCGGGTTGCTCACGCTGGTCTGACCCGGGGGTTTTCCGGACTCCTGAAATCCCCACGACCTGCGGTTGTTCTCCCTGTGCCGGTACTCAGCGTCACCCCTGTACCGTTTTCGGTGTGATTCTCGCCCAGAGCACAGTGACGACCATGTCCATCCTGCCGTCCTGGCTGGACCCGGAGCAGCTGCTGAGCGGCCTGACCGTGCCGGTCATCGCGGTGCTGTGCCTGATCATCTTCATCGAGAGCAGCATCTTCCCGGTCCTGCCGGGCGACTCGCTGCTGTTCACCGCGGGCCTGTTCATCGCCAACGGCACGCTCGACGCGCCGCTGTGGGTGGTGTGCGTGCTGGTCACGGTGGCCGCGCTGCTGGGCAACGTCTGCGGTTACTACATCGGCTACTTCGTGGGGCCGAAGCTGTTCAACCGGCCGGATTCGAAGTTCTTCAAGAGGGAGTACGTCGACAAGACGCACGCCTTCCTCGACCACCACGGGCCCAAGGCCGTGGTGCTGGCGCGGTTCGTGCCGTTCGTGCGGACGTTCATCACGTGGATCGCCGGCATCGGGCGCATGGATCCCAAGCGGTACTTCACCTACACGATCCTGGGCGGGATCCTGTGGGCCGCGGGCATCACCGTGCTGGGCGCGCTGCTGGGCAACATCGGCTTCATCCGCAACAACGTCGACGCCATCTTCGTGGTGATCGTGCTCGTGTCGGTCCTCCCGATCCTGTTCGAGTACCTCAAGGGCCGCCGCGAGAAGAAGGCGCACGCCGCCACCGCACCCGAGACCGACCCCGAGGTCACGCAGCGGATCCCGCGCGTGCGCGACTGATTCCCGAGACACGAACGAACGGCGCCGCCCGGACCGGTCCGGCGCCGTTCGTCGTGCCAGGAACGTTTTTCAGGACCTCAGCAGGACCTCAGCAGGACCTCAGTCGGTCATCGAGAACATCGAGCCCGGGTTGAACAGGTTGTCCGGGTCCAGCGCCTGCTTGAGCTGCCGGTGCACGCGCAGGCCGACCGGGCCGATCTCGCGGGCGAGCCAGTCGCGCTTGATCTTGCCGACGCCGTGCTCGCCGGTGACCGTGCCGCCGAGCGCGAGGCCCACTTCGAGGATCTCGTCGAACGCCTGCTGCGCGCGGGCGAACTGGTCCTCGTCATCGGGTGCGTAGACGATCGTCGGGTGCATGTTGCCGTCGCCGGCGTGGCCGACCACGGCGATCTTGAGACCGACCTTTTCACTCACCTGCTCGCAGCCGCGGATGAGCTCGGCGATGCGGGTGCGCGGCACGCAGACGTCGTCGGTTAGCCAGACGCCGTAGGTCTCCAGCGCGGTCAGGACCACGCGGCGGGCCTGCAGCAGCATCTTGCCCTCTTCGAGGTCATCGGTGGCGTAGACGAGGTCGGCGCCGCAGTCGGCGCAGATCTGCTCCAGCACCGCCAGTTCGCGCAGCGCGGCGTCGCCGCCGACGTCCGACTGGGCCAGCAGCAGCGCCTGGCAGTCGGAGCCCGCACCGAGATCGGTGTTCAGGTACGACTCCGACGCCTTGATCGACGCCGCGTCCATGATCTCCAGCAGCGACGGCACGAGCCCCTCGCGCACGACGCGCGCGACAGCTTCACCAGCGGCTTCCGTCGTGGAGAAGCCGGCGACGAGCGTCGCGGGCGCCTGCGGCAGCGGCCGCAGCGCCAGCGTCGCCTGCGTGATCACGCCGAGCGTGCCCTCGCTGCCGATGAACAGCTTCGTCAAGTCGTAGCCCGCCACGCCCTTCACGGTGCGGCGGCCGGTCTCGAGCAGCGATCCGTCGGCGAGCACGACCTGGAGGCCGAGCACGGAGTCGGTGGTCACGCCGTACTTCACGCAGCAGAGGCCACCGGCGTTGGTGGAGAGGTTGCCACCGATCGTGCACCAGTCGTAGCTCGACGGGTCGGGCGGGTAGAAGAGGCCGTGCTTCTCCACGGCGTTGCGGAATTCGAGGTTGACGACACCCGGCTGCACCACGGCGAGCCGGTTGCCCGGGTCGATCTCGACGATCTCGTCGAGCTTGGTGAGCACCAGGACCACGCAGCCGTCGATGGCATTGGCCGCCCCGGACAGGCCGCTGCCCGCCCCGCGCGGCACCACCGGCACCCGCGCCTCGGCACAGGCCTTGACGACCGCCTGCACCCCCGCGGTGTCGACGGGCAGCACCACTGCCAGCGGCTTTCCCGAGGGCGCGAGCGGCATCATGTCACGCGCGTAGCTTCCGGTCACGTCGGAGTCGGTGAGAACGGCCTCCTTGCCGAGCTCGTCGCGAAGTCGCTGGATGAGGGCATCGTTGCTCATGGGGTCATCGTAAAGCCAGATGTCCGCACTGCGGAACAAAAATTCCGATTTCGCCAGAACGGCTCAGCGCGCCAACCCGTACACCCGGTCGACCTTGATCGTCAGCACCAGCCGCTGGTCCGCGACCATCGCCTCGCGGTACTCGTCCCAGTCCGGGTGCTCGCCGGCGACCTTCCGGTACAGCTCGATCAGCGCCTCGACGGTCGCGTCGTCCTTGGCCGCGGCGACCGGCGTGAGCGAGGCCTCGCCCTCCGCCACGGCGTACGACCAGCCGTTCTCGCTGCCGACGTGGAAGCTCACGCGGGGGTCACGGCGCATGTTCTTCGTCTTGGCGCGCGTCTCGGTGATCGACACCTGGATCGTTCGGTTCTCGGGGTCGAAGTGGTGGCTGACGGTGGACAGCTGCGGCCGTCCGTCACGTTTGAGCGTGGCCAGGACCCCCGTCTTGCGGGAGCCGATGAGGGAGTACAGGGCTGTGTCGTCGGTCATACCTCCATCCAACCCGTCACACTCCGCTTTGTTCCCCCGTCGTCTGACCAGGGAGAATGAAGTCGGGAGAAAACGGACGAACACCCTCCGGTGAAAATCTGCTTGCATGCAACAACTAAAGTGTGATGCGACACAACCGGGGTCCGCGAGCTTGCGCGAAGCACGGATCAGGAACACTCTTGCTTTAGGCAACTAGTTGCAGCCGCCAACCAACCGGTTCGTTCACCGCGAGAAAGATCCACCGAATGGCACCGAACAGCTCCGCCACCAGGCCCAAGGGCGAGCTCGACCTGGCCGACCAGCTCGGCCACGAGCTCGTCCGGTTCGTGCGCTTGATCACCAAGGCGAAGACGCAGGTCGCCGCGCAGGGTCCGGACGGCATCGAGAGGGCCGCCTACGCGATCCTCTTCTGCCTCATCCACGAGGGCCCGCAGCGCACCAGCAAGCTCGCCGAGTTCCTGCACTCCGAGATCTCCACGATCAGCAGGCAGTCGAGCGCCCTCGTCCAGCACGGTCTCGTGGAGCGCCAGGCCGACCCCGAGGACGGCCGCGCGTGCCTGCTCGCGCCGACCACCGAAGGTTTGCGGGTTTTCGAGGAGAACCGCAAACAGCGCAACCTCTGGCTCGCCGAAGTGCTCGGTGACTGGACCGAACAGGACCGGGAAACGCTCAACGAGCTGTTCGGACGGCTCAACACCGATATCGAGAACAACTTTCCAGACATGAGCGACACCACCGTGCCGCAGCAGTCCAAGGGGGCCTAGGAAGAAGATGACGTCCACCGTCCAGAAAGAACCTCAGCAGCGGGTGGGACAACCCGCTGCCGGCGCTGACGCACTGGGGCTGAGTCACCGCCAGATCCTCACGATCATCAGCGGCCTGATGTGCGGCATGTTCCTCGCCGCGCTCGACCAGACGATCGTGAGCACGTCGATCGTCCGGATCGCGAACGACCTGCAGGGCTTCGACCTGCAGGCGTGGGTGACCACCGCGTACCTGATCACGTCGACCATCGCGACGCCGATCTACGGCAAGCTCTCCGACATCTACGGCCGCAAGCCGTTCTACCTCGCGGCGATCGCCATCTTCGTCGCCGGTTCACTGGCTTCGACCTTCTCGCAGTCGATGTACGAACTGGCCGCTTTCCGCGCCGTGCAAGGCATCGGCGCCGGCGGTCTGATGTCGCTGGCCCTGACGATCATCGGCGACATCGTGCCGCCCCGCCAGCGGGCCCGGTACCAGGGTTACTTCCTGGCCGTGTTCGGCCTGTCCACGGTGATCGGCCCGGTTCTGGGCGGGTTCTTCGCGGGCTTCGACAGCCTCGCCGGCATCGCCGGCTGGCGCTGGGTCTTCCTGATCAACGTGCCCATCGGGGTCATCGCGTTCCTCGTGGTGGGCCGGGTCCTCAACGTGCCGCACAGCCGCCAGAACCACCGGATCGACTGGTGGGGCGCGCTGGCCATGGTCATCGCGGTGGTGCCGTTCCTCATCGTGGCCGAGCAGGGCCAGAAGTGGGGCTGGGGCGACACCAAGTCCATCATCTGCTACGCCATCGGCGGCTTCGGCGTGATCCTCTTCATCGTCGTCGAGAAGCTGATGAAGGACGCGGCGCTGATTCCGCTGCGGCTGTTCAAGAACTCGACGTTCACCGTCGCGATCGTCGGTGGTGTCATCGTCGGTGTCGCGATGTTCGGCGCGATCACGATGATCCCGCAGTACTACCAGGTGGTGCTGGGTTACTCGCCGACCGCGTCGGGGCTGCTGATGCTGCCGCTGATGGCCGGCATCATGACCGGTTCGATCCTGTCGGGCCGGATCACGTCGAAGACCGGGCGCTACAAGGCTTTCCCGATCATCGGCACGCTGCTGATCGCCGGTGGCGCGGTCATCTTCGCCCAGGTGAAGTACGACTCGAAGCTGTGGCTGCCGATGGTCGCCGCCGCCGTGATCGGTCTCGGCCTCGGCCAGTGCATGCAGACGCTCGTCATCGCGGTGCAGAACGCCGGGCCACGCAAGGACATCGGTGTCTCGACCGCGTCGGCGACGTTCTTCCGCCAGATCGGTGGTACGGCGGGTGTCGCGGTCTTCCTGACCATCCTGTTCAACGTGCTGCCGGGCAACATCACCAAGGCCTTCGGCGGGCACGCGCCGGCCGGAGCCGGTGGGCAGCTGGCCGGTCTCTCGAGCAACACCAGCGTCATCCAGACGCTGCCGCCGGCGGTCCGGACGCCGATCCTCGTCGGGTTCACCGAGTCGATCACCACGGTGTTCTACGTCGCCGCCGCGGTGTCGCTGCTCGCGACGATCGTGCTGCTGTTCATGAAGGAGATCCCGCTCGCGGGCACCTCCCCGGCGGCCGCGGCGATGGAGGGCGGCGAGGCGCTGCTCGAAGCGAACGACGAGCCGATGGCGACCACCATCGACGACGCGGCCACCACGGGCTCGCTGTTCGAGGAACAAAAGCCGCGGGAACCCGTTCTCGCCGGCGTGGGTGGAAGGCACGCGATGAGCAACAACGGTCACGGCGACCCGGAGGCGGTTTCGGGCTCGCTGCCCATGCCGATCACGAACTCGGTCGCGGGTGCGGGTGTCGATGTGCCGCTGGGCGCGGGCGGTCCCCCGGTGACCGGCCACGTGCGCCGGCAGGACGGCAGCCACGTCAGCGCCGCCGCGCTGACCCTGATCGACCAGCAGGGCCGCCAGGTCGCGCGAGCGACCGGCAACGGCGACGGCAGCTACTCGGTGCCGACGCAGGGCCCGGGCACGTACGTGCTGATCGTGGCCGCACCCGGCCACCAGCCGCAGGCCTCCAGCGTGGTCGTCGGCGGCGGGCCGGCGAAGCTCGACGTGACGCTCACCGGCTCGGGCGAGCTGACCGGTGTCGTGCGGTCGGTGGGGATCGGTTCCCCGCTGGCCAACGCGACCGTGACGCTCACCGACTCGCGCGGTGAGGTCAACGGCGCCTTCATCACGGCCGACGACGGTGTCTACACCTTCAGCGGGGTCGGCGCGGGCCAGTACACGCTGGTCGCCAGCGGTCCGCACTACCGCCCGGTGGCGGTCACCCTGACCGTGCCCGACAGCGGCGTGCTGCGCCACGACGTCGAGCTGGCCGGTGCCGTGCTGTTGCAAGGCGTCGCACGCACCGAGGGCGAGCGGATCGTGCCGGACGCGCGGATCACCGTGCTCGACGCGAACGGCAACGTCGCGGCGGTCGCCCGCACCGACAGCGAGGGCCGGTACGTGGTGAGCGACCTGCCGGTCGGCGCGTACACCGTGGTGGCGAGCGGTTACCCGCCGGCCACCAGCCAGGTGACGCTGTCGGACGGCGAGGCCGAGCACGACGTGCGCCTGAGCTACGACCAGGCACTCGACGAGCTGGTCGACCGCTCATGAGCGCGGGCCTGCGAGGACAGCTGCGAGCCAATGGCGGCTGGCCGGTGGAGAACGCCGTGCTCACGGTGACCGACCTCAACGGCCGCCAGGTCGCCCGTCAGATCACCGACGCGAAGGGGGCAGTGGCCACCGACCCGCTGCCCCCGGGCGTCTACACCGCCGTGATCACGGCGCCGGGGTACACCCCGACCGCGCGCACGGTGCAGATCGGCTCCGACGGCGCCGGGCTCCTGGGCGACATCGCCCTGGCCCCGGTGGCCGAAGCCGTCGAGCTGCCGCCGGCCGGGCCGTGGACGATCGACCCGGTGCACACGTCGGTGGTCGCCACCGCGCGGCACATGGGCATCGCGAGCATCAAGGTGCGGTTCCCCGACGTCGGCGGGCGCATCGAGATCGCGCGCCCGGTGGAGCGTTCGACGGTGCGCGCCGAGATCAAGGCGGGCAGCATCGAGACCGGCATCAAGATGCGCGACGACCACCTGCGCTCGGCCGAGTTCCTGGACGTGGAGGCCTACCCGCTCATCACGTTCGAGAGCACGGGCCTGTCGCAGCGCGGCACGGACACGTGGGTGCTGCTGGGTGAGCTGACGCTGCACGGCGAACGCCGCCAGGTGGAGCTCGACCTGCGCTACCAGGGCCACGGCCCCGACCCGTGGGGCGGCGTGCGCGCCGCGTTCCACGCCGAAACGCAGCTGCACCGCAACGACTTCGCGATCAACTACAGCGCGATGGTCCGAGCGGGTGTCGCCGCGATCGGCACCACGGTGAAGGTGGAGCTGGACATCGAAGCGGTGCAAGGCGAGTCCCTGCCCCAGTTCTGAGCAAGTTCTGACGCGTTTTCCAGCGGACCGCCCGGGAACTGTCCCGGGCGGTCCGTTCGTTTCTTCCAACGTGGCGTGTGTTTTCCGCGAGAGGTGAACGCGCCGTTCATCGCAGGAATACCGAAAGTGACCGGAAGGCAGGATTCGATGGTTCCGTATTCCACGCCGATTACGGCCACGTAGGCTCTCCGCGTGAACGTCGCAAGCATCGAGGCCGCCGGCGTGGGCGAGAGCTGGCTGGACACCGCCGGCCCGCTGCTCGTGTGGGTGATCGTGCTTTCCTTCGTGTTCGTCGAATGCGCGCTCATCGTCGGGCTCTTCCTGCCCGGCGATTCGCTGCTCTTCGGCGCGGGTGTGGTGCTGGCGCAGCACGGTTCCGACGCGAACGCGTGGCTGCTCTCGGGCGCCGCGCTCGTCGTCGCCGTCGGCGGCAACCAGGTGGGCTACTACATCGGCCGCAGCACGGGCACGCGCTTCATCGCGCGCCGCGGCGGCAAGGTGCTCAACCGGCACAACCTCGATCGCGCGCAACGGTTCCTGGACCGCAAGGGATTCTTCGCGATCGTCGCCGCGCGCTGGATCCCGTGGATCCGCACGCTGGCACCGCTCATCGCCGGGGCCGCGCGCATGGACCCGCGCCGCTTCCTGCTCGCGACCAGCCTGGGCGGTCTGCTGTGGGTGCCCACGCTCGTGCTGCTTGGCTACTACGGCGCCGGCCTGCTCGACGTGCTGCCGTGGCTGAAGACGGCTGCGCTGTGGGTGAGCGTGGCGTTCTTCGTGCTGGGCACCGGCTACGGCGTCCTGCGCTACCGCCAGGAGATGCGCCGCCCGGTCGAGGAACCCGACGACGTCCGGGCGTGAGCCGGTCGGCCAGGATGGACCGCCTGTTCGGGTCAACCGGACTTCTCGGCCGTTGACGGCACAGACCTCACGACCCAACAATGACCCGGCACACGACCTGGGACCGAGGGGGAACGTCGTGAAACTGGGGTTGCGCAGCATGGTCATGGCCGGGTTGGTGCTCGCTGCCGTGATGGCGGCGCCCGGGCCGGCGCAAGCGGCGACGTCGCAGGACTTCGGGCCGCGGATCGTCACTGGCATTCCGAACTCCGCGACCCAGCTCGTCATCCCGATGGCGACGATCGAGTCGAAGCAGCTACCCGCCGGGGCCAACGCGTACGTCTACTCGGAACTCAAGGCCCAGGACGCCGACGGCGTGAACCTGATCGACAACGAGATCCGCTGCTCGGGCGCCGGCGGATCCGACGTGGTGCTGGGCGAGAATGTGCTTCCACCGACCGGCGACCCAGCGCACCAGAAGATCACGATCGTCAACCGTTTCCTGGTCACCGCGAAGCAGGCGGGCACGATCACCTGCACGCTCTACCTGCGGACGTCGTCGACCGGTGACCACGTGGCGAAGGAGACCGTGAGCGGTACCGTGCGGTTCACCCCGGACCCGGTTCCCGGCGACGTGACCGGGGCGGCGATCCAGAAGTCGCTGCCGAGCGGCAACACGACACTCAGCTCCACGGTGGTGGCGCCGGTGATCGACCGCGACATTCCGCTCGGCTTCAGTTTCGTCGACGTGATCGCGGACACCGAGTTCCACTGGTGCGCCAGCACCACGGTGTGCGCCAAGTCGCCGGACAACTACTCGAAGGCCCGCTTCGCACTGACCGCGACCACGTCCGGCGGCGCGACCTGCGCGAGCGCGCCCGTCGTGCAGACCGACGAGACCGTCCAGCAGGGTGTCAACCACGCCGCGATCCCGCTCTACACCAGGGTCGCCGTGAAGCCGGGGTGCACGCACCTGCACGCGCAGGTGACCGGCACCTACTTGGCCGGCAACGTCGGCCTGGTCGGCGGCGGCGTGGACCTCACCGACAGCACCGGCAGCGCCGACACCCACCCGGCGGCGATGACGCACATGTTCGCCGTGCCGCGCACGAGCTGAGGTCAGAGCTCCGGGTCGGACCAGATCTCGAGCTGGATGCCGTCCGGGTCGCGGAAGACGATGACCGAGGAGCCTTCGAAGGTGCGCGACGTCCGCGGCGGGCGGTAGGAGACGCCGTACTCGGCCAGGCGTGCTTCCCACTCGCAGAGTTCGGCCTTGGACGACACGGAGAACGCGACGTGGTCGAGGCCCGTGCGGCGTTCGTCGAACGCGCGGCGCTCGGTGTCCGGGTGCTGGACCAGGACGACGGAGAAGCCGTCGCCGGCGGATTTGAGCACCACCTTGTGGACTCCCGTCTCGGGGTCTTCGCGGCGGTGACTCTCCTCGAGGTCGAGCACCCGCGCGTACCACGGGACGCTTCGTTCCACATCGGTCACGGTGAGCGCCAGATGGTGCACAGACGTGAGCTTGGGCATGGTGTGAGCGGCCGTCCTTTCCGACCCCCGGTTGCGCAGCGGGGCGCTCGCCACCCAACCCTGTGAACCGGCGCCGCCGCGCCCGCGGGGCGATTCCACGGCCCCGAGAGCTCCACCAGGGTGACACAGCAGCTCCGATCGGGCGGACGGATTCACCGACTTCCGCCACGAATCGTGATCTCGTCGTCGCCGGGCGTCCCAGGTGACGGGATGACGCCGAGACGAGACCGGTCCGTCACCGCCAGGCAATCCCGGTCCGGCACCCACAGTGTGGGACGAGCGGTCAGCGTCCGCCGCCGACCTCCAGCACGGCACCGGCCGTGAACGACGACGCCGGGGACAGCAGCCACAGCACCGCTTCCGCGATTTCCGCCGGCTGACCCGGGCGCCCCAGCGGGATGGCCGGCGCCAGCCGCTCGAGCCGGTCCGGCAGCCCCGCGGCTTCGTGCAAGCCCGTGGCGATCAGGCCCGGCGCCACGGCGTTCACCCGGATGCCTTCGGCGGCCACCTCCTGTGCGAGCCCGTAGGTGAGCGTGTTCACGGCCGCCTTCGTTGCCGCGTAGTGCACCCACTCGCCTGCGGAGCCCGTGCGCGCCGCCGTCGAGGAGACGTTGACGATGGCGCCACCGGTCCCGCCGTATTTCGTCGACAGCCGCCGCACGGCCTCGCGGCAGCACAGGAACACGCCGCCGACGTTGACCTCGAGCACGCGCCGCACGGTGGCCGCGCTCTGCTCGTCGAGCCGGCCCGGCGTGGGGCCCACGATCGCCGCGTTGTTCACCACGCCCGCCAGCGAACCCATCTCGCCGGCGGTGCCGAACAGCTTGCGCACCTGGCGTTCGTCAGCGACATCGGCCCGCACGGCGAGCGCCTTGGGCCCGTGCGCGCGCACCTGCTCGACGACTTGCTGCGCCGGCTCGGAGTCGCCGGAGTAGTTGACCACCACGTCGTACCCCCGCAAGGCGGCGAGCTCGCAGATCGCCGCGCCGATCCCGCGGCTGCCCCCGGTGACGACCAGAACTCCGGTCACAGGGCGAAGTTCACGAGCGGAAGGTTCTCCAGCACGAGGTCCGCTCGGTCGCGGGTGTTCGCGATGAGGTCGGCGTTGCGCTGGTCGGAGCCGAGCGCACGCGTGCGCGCCTCGACCAGCGACCGGCCGTAGCGGCGGTGGCGCGAAACCAGCCGTTCGATCCGCTCCGGCTCGTCGGGCGCGAGGTACCACGCTTCGGTGAGGTACCGGCGCACGCCGCTCCACGGGTCGTCGGGCAGCAGGAGGTAGTTGCCCTCGGTGATCACGAGCTGCACCTCCGGCGCCACCGGCACCGCGCCGGCGATGGGCTCCTCGATCTCGCGGCGGAACTCCGGCGCGTAAACGGTTTCCCGGCCGTCGGCCAGCCGGCGGATCAGGTGGACGTAGCCGGCCGCGTCGAACGTGTCGGGCGCGCCCTTGCGCTCGGTCCGCCCGAGCCGTCGCAGCTCCACCTGGGCGAGGTGGAAGCCGTCCATGCCGACGACGGCCGCGCGGGAACCGAGCGCGTCGGCGATCGCCCAGGCCAGCGTGGTCTTGCCGGAAGCAGGCGCGCCGACGATGCCCAGCACGCTGCGCTGCCGCGGCTTGGCGAGCCCTTCGGCCCGCGCCAGGAGGTCTTCGAACGCAGTCATCGCACTCCTTCTCCCAACTCCGAGATCGCCGCCGTCCACGACCGCGGCCCGACGTGGCGGACGCGAACCGCGGCCACCGCGTTCGCGTGCCGGATCCACCCGGGCACCGACGCGCGGCCGCTCGCGACCGCGTGCGCCAGCGCACCGTGCCACACGTCGCCGGCGCCCAGTGTGTCCCGGGCTCCGACAACGTTGACAGGCACCTGGCCCGAGTCTTCCGCACTGCTCCAGCGAACGGGATCCGGCCCCGCGGTCACGATCACGACGGGTACTCCCCGTTCCCTCAGGCTCGCGCCGGGCGCGCGGAAGTGCGCGGAGCACGCGGCGACGTCGACCAGCGGCAACAGTCGTTCCAGCACGGGTTTCCAGCTGCCGGCGTCGAGCACGACGGGCACCCCGAGTGATCGAGCCGCACGCGCGACCGCGAGCGCGAGCTCCGGGTGGTGGCCGTCGACGAGCACCGCACCCGCGTCCCGCACGAGCGGCTCGACGTCGCCGACGGTGAGCGGCGCGTCGGCCGCCGCGTTGCGCGAAACGACCGTGCGCTCGCCGTCGGAGTCGCGCACGACCACGGCGCTGACCGGCGGCGGGTCGGTGCGGTCGGGGTCGAGATCCACGACGTCGACCCCGCATGCGATGAGGTCCCCGTGCGCGAGTGCTGCCAGCGGGTGGGCGCCGACGACCGTCACGAGCGTCGCGCCGGCGCCGAGCGCGGCCACGGTCACCGCGGCGTTGGTCGCGGGCCCACCGGCCGCGACGTCGACCCGCAACGACTGCACCTTTTCGCCCGGCGCCGGGAACTCCGACACGCGCTGCACGACGTCGACCGTGCACAGCCCCGCCAGCAGCACGCGCACGTCAGGTCAGCCCGGCGTGCGTGGTGGCCGCGACTTCCACGACCTCGCCGTCGTCGCCGAGCCGCAGAGCGCCCGTGAGCAGGCCGACGACCTGGTTCATCGTGTGCGTCTTCGGCGACACCACGGCCACGCGCTTGCCGAGCCGGTGCACGTGGATCCGGTCGGCGATGTCGAACACGTGCGGCATGTTGTGGCTGATCAGCACCACCGGCAACCCGCGGTCGCGGATGCGGCCGATCAGCTCCAGCACCTTCGCGGACTCCGCGACACCGAGGGCGGCCGTCGGTTCGTCCATGATCACGGCCTTGGTGCCGAACGCCGCGGCGCGCGCCACCGCGACGCCCTGGCGCTGCCCACCCGAGAGCGTTTCGACGGGCTGCGTGATCGACTTGACCTTGATGCCCAGCTCATCGAGGATCCGTTGCGCCTCCTTGCGCATCTCACCCGTGTCGAGCTTTCGCGCCAGTCCCCCGAACGGTCCGCGCAGCCGCTTTTCCCGGCCCAGGAACATGTTCGACGCGATGTCCAGCGCGGGCGCGACGGCCAGGTCCTGGTACACCGTCTCGATCCCGTGGTGGCGAGCGTCCAAAGGGGACTTGAAGTGCACGAGCTGCCCGTCCACGCGGATCTCGCCCGCGTCGGGCACGAGCGCGCCGGACAACGCCTTGATGAGGCTCGACTTCCCGGCGCCGTTGTCGCCGACCACGGCGAGCACCTCACCGGGGTAGAGGTCGAAGTCGGCGCCGTCGATCGCGGTCACGCGGCCGTAGCGCTTCACCAGGCCGCGGGCCGAGAGCGTGGTCTGCTTGCCGTTTTCGGAAGTCATGACTGCTGCTGCCTCCGTGCGATCCGGTCGACGACCACGGCCGCGATGAGCAGCGCGCCGGTGGCGAGGTCCTGGTAGTTGCCGTCCACGCCCATCTGCGTCAGCCCCGAGCGCAGCACCGCCACGACCAGCGCGCCGAAGAGCGTGCCCAGCACCGAGCCGCGGCCGCCGAAGAGGCTGGTGCCGCCCAGCACCACGGCGGTGATCGAGTCGAGGTTGCCGAGCTGGAACTGGTTCGGGTCGGCGTTGGGCGTTCGGCCGAGCGCCTGCCACGCGGCGATGCCGAAGCAGAAGCCCGCGACCAGGTACACGGAGATCACCGTGCGGTTGACCTTGATACCGGACAGGCGCGCGGACTCCGGCGCGTTGCCCACGGCGTAGACGTGCTTGCCCCACGCGGTTTTCGTGAGCGAGTACCAGACGATCAGGAACATGATCAGCGCGAGCGTCATGCCGTAGGTGATCGGGATGCCGCCGAAGAGGTAGCGCTTGGTGCCGAGCCACTGCAGCAGCGGGTCGGTGACCGGCACGGCCTGACCGCCGGCGATCAGCTTCGCCACGGCCGTGAGGCCGGTGAACGTGCCGAGCGTGATGATGAAGGCGGGCAGCTTGACCCGCGTGACCAGCCCGCCGATGAACAGGCCGACGATCATGGTCAGCACGATGCCCGCCAGCAGCGCGACGAAGCCGTTGGTGCCGGCCGCGGCGAGCTTCGCCATGACCAGCGTGGCCACGACCATCGACGACGCGTTGGACAGGTCGATGCCGGCGATGAGGATGATCAGCGTCTGGCCGAGCGCGAGCGTGCCGACGACGAGCGACTGCTGCACGACCGTGGACAGGTTGTCGAGGTCGAAGAAGGTGTCCGTGGCCAGCGAGAAGACCACGATGGCCACGACCAGCGCGAGCGCGGGGCCGACCGCGGGCGCGCGCAGGAGGAACTCGCCGAGCGACTCGCGCTCACGCGTCCCGTTCACCGTCGCCGTCGTCATTTGGTGCCTCCCCAGCAGTTCTGCAGGCCCCACGTGGTGTTCTGGCTCGGGAGGCCGGGCAGGGGCTTGTCGGTGATCACGGTGGAGCCGGTGTTGACGAAACCGGTGGGCTTCTTGCCGGTCTTCGCGTATTGCACGGCGGCGAGCACGCCCTGTTCGGCCATCTTCTTCGGGAACTGCATGACGGTGGCCGCGTACAGGCCGTCCTTGACGTTCTGCACGCCTTCGCAGCCGCCGTCGATCGAGCCCATCACGATTTGTCCGGTGAGGCCGCGGGCCTTCAGCGCGGCGTACGCGCCCCGGCCCATGGGTTCGTTCATGGAGTACACGGCGTTGATGTCCGTAGTGCGCTGCAGGAGGTTCTCCATGCCCTGCTGGGCTTGGCTCTGGTCGCCGTTGGCGTTGGTGTGGCCCTTGATCTCGGGCGAGGAGTCCGTGAGGCCGATGCCCTTGAGGAACCCGCCGTGGCGCTGCGTGTCGACCGACGAACCGGCGGTCCCGTCGACCATCAGCAACTTGGGGTCGGCGCCGTGCAACGCGGCTTTGACGTAGGCGCCCTGCTGCTGACCGGCGGCGAAGTTGTCGGTGGCGAAGGTGGCGTCGACGGCGTCGGCGGGCTCGGTGGCGGTGTCGAGCGCGATCACAAGGATCCCGGCGTCGCGGGCGTCCTTGATCGCCTTGAGCACGCCGGTGGACGAGCTCGGGGTGATCAGGATGGTGTTCACGCCCTGCTGCGTGAGGTTCTCGATGGCGCGGACCTGGCCGTCGTTGTCACCGTCGAACTGGCCGGCGAGCGCGCTGAAGTCGGCGCCGTTGGCGGCCGCGGCCGCGCGGGCCGCGTTGCGCAGCTCGACGAAGTACGGGTTCGTGTCGGTCTTGGTGACCAGGCCGACCTTGGCCTTCCCGCTGCCACCGGTGTTCGTGTTCCCGCCCCAGTGGCGCTCGACCGTGCAGCCGGCGGTGGCGACCGAGACGGCGGCCGCCAGAGCCAGTGCGGTGAGGCTGCGCTGTCTCATGAATCTCCTCCTGCGAGGTTGCCGATGGACGGCAAGGTAGACAGACTGTCGGCACGTCGCAAGCGTTTGCGCAAACGCTTGCGAATGAGCTCCCGTGAAGGACTGACATGCCAAGGCCCCGCTCCACCCGCCCGACCCAGCGCGACATCGCCGACCTCGCCGGGGTGTCGATCACGACGGTTTCGCACGTCGTCAACGGCACGCGCGCGGTCGCGGAAGACACGAAGACCGCCGTGCTGCGGGCGATCGAGAAGACCGGCTACACGGGCGACGCGATCGCCCGCTCGCTGGTGACGGGCGGAACGCGGTCGATCGGCATGGCGATCTCGCTCGTGGCGAACCCCTACTTCGCGGCGCTGATGCAGGCGATCGAACGGGAGGCGTCGGCCAACGGGTACACCGTGCTGCTCGCCGACACGCACGACACCGTGGCGTCCGAACGTGACGTGGTGCGGGCCCTGCGGTCCCGTCGCGTCGACGGTCTGTTGGTGACTCCTTCCCCGGGCGACGGGGCCGTGATCGGGGAGCTGGTGTCGCTCGACGTGCCGACGGTGCTGATCGACCGCCTCGCGACCCGCGGCGACGTCGACCAGGTGGGTGCGGAGAACATCCAGGCGACGTCGGCGCTCACCGCGCACCTCGCGGCGCTGGGGCACCGGCGGATCGGCATGATCTCCGGCGCGCCGGGGCTCACGACCAGTGAGGAGCGCGTGCTCGGCTACCGGCTGGGGCTGGGCCGCTCGGGGCTCGCGTGGTCGCCCGACCTCGTGGCTTGCGGGAACTCCCGGCGCGACGGTGGGGCGCTGGCGTTGAGCACGCTGCTGGCGCTGCCCGAACCGCCGACGGCACTGGTAGTGGCCAACGACAGCATGATGGTCGGCGTCCTGCACGAAGCGCGCCGGCGCGGGTTGCGCATCGGGCGCGACCTGCCGGTGGTGGTGTACGACGAAGTGGAGTGGGCCGATCTCGTGGACCCGCCGCTGACGACGATGGCGCAGCCGATCGAGGAGATCGGCCGCCAGGCCGTGCGGCTGCTGCTGGCGCGGATCGCCGACCCGTCGCGCGCGGCCGAGACCGTGCGGCTGCCGCCCACGTTGTGCCACCGAGAGTCGTGCGGCTGCTCCGGCGCGGCCTGACGTTCACTCACACGCGTGATTCTTGGAGCTGATCAGCGCTCGCGCACCTCGGCGAGACCCACCCAGCGGTTACCGTTGGGTAAGCACGACGACGAGGGCACGGGACATGACCGCTCTGGCGCCGGAGATCCCGGTTTGGGACACGCCGGTCACCCACCGGTTCGGTGTTGCCCTGGGCATGCACGCGAACCCGTACACGGGCGACCTCCTGCGCGCGATCCGCGGCGCCGCCGCTCGCGCCGGCTGCGACTTGATGCTCGCCGACACCCGTGATTCCGTGAGCGAAGAAGCGGCCGTGGTGCGTGCGTTGCGAGCCGACCGCGTCGACGGCGTACTGCTCGTGCCCGCTCCGGGCGACGACGCGGTGATCAACGGCCTGGTGCGCATGGGCGTGCCCACGGTGCTGGTCGACCGCATCGCCGGGCGCAACGACGTCGACCAGGTGGGTTCCGAGAACATCCAGGCGGTGTCGTCGCTGGTCGAACACCTCGCGGCGCGCCGCCACCGCCGCATCGCCATGATCACGGGCGCGCCGGACTCCGCGGTGAGCGAGGAGCGCACCCTCGGCTACCGGCTCGGGCTGGACCGCGCCGGCCTGCGCTACAACTCCGAACTCGTCGCCGGCGGCATGTCCTCACCGGGCGGCGCCGCGCGTGCCGCCGCCAAACTGCTCGACGGCTGGCCTTCGCCGTCGGCCATCGTGGTGGGCGGCGAGGCGATGCTGATCGGCGTCCAGTGGGAAGCCCACCGCCGCGGCATCCGCATCGGGTCCGAGCTGGCGCTGGTCGGGTTCGGCGACATGGCGTGGGCACGGACGGTGTCACCCGCCGCGACGACGATGGCGCAGCCGATCGCGGAGATCGGCCGGCGCGCGGTGCAGCTGCTGATGGCGCGGGTGCAGGAGCCGGATCGCCGGCCCGAAGCGGTCCGGCTGGCGCCGCGCTTCATGCACGGCGCTTCGTGCGGCTGCTGAGCTCAGCCCAGGGTCGCCGCCGCTTCGAGCAGCAACCACGCTCCTGTTTGGACGGAAAGATCTCGTTCGGGCGCTCCGCTCTCCGGCGGGTCCTCCGGTGCGGGGGCGGCCCATTCGGCGCTGAACAGGGGGCCGGTGAGGGTGGTGGTCGCGCCGCCCCAGCAGGCGTCGGCCGAGGTGAGGACGAGGTGTTTCGCCCTTTCCGCCGCCGGCCCGGTGAGCTGCTTGGCGGCGAGGGCGAGGTAGCGGGCGAGAATGGCTCCGAAGAGCCCACCGTCGCCGCCGTTCTGACCCCGGATGATGCCGCCGGGCGCGAGGTGCTCGGCGACGGCGTCGATGGTGCTCGCCGCGTTGTCCACATCGGATTGTTCGAGACAGGCACCGAGGTAGACACCTTGGCAGTAGGTGAAGATGTTCTTGACCAACTCACCGGTGTCGACGCGGAGGCCGTCCCACACGAGGCCCGTTTCCGGGTCCTTCAGGGTGCGGGTGAGCCAGTTGGTCATCTCCGCGGCCCGCGTTGCGTCGCCTTCACGCGCGTGGAAGATCGCGGCCGGTCCGTTGGCGGGAGCGTTCTTGAACTGGTCTCCGCGGCGCCACCAGATGCCGCCGCCCGCGTCGTCGGTCCAGCCTTCGTGGAGCTGCTCGTCGATCGCCGCGATGGCTTCGTCCACATCGGCCAGTTCGAGCGCGCGGACCCGCTGCAGCGCGAGGCCGAGCCAGGCGACGTCGTCGTAGTAGATGTTGGTCCACTTGCCGAAGTTGCGGAACCGCACGGACTTGACGAACCGGGCGATGACCTTCGCGCGGTCCTTGCGCGGATCCCGGACCTGCGCGTCGACGAGGCAGTCGAGGAGATGAGCCTGCCACCAGTAGTTCCAGTGCCAGTGCAACCGCTGGTCGAAACTCGGCGGCCAGCCACTACGCCCGAGCACGGTGCCCGGCACACCCCACACCGGCCGCAGGTGCCGCACCCGCACCGCACGTTCGGCCACCGCGGCCCGCTCCGCCCCATCCATCCTTGGATTGTGCCTGTTCGCGCACCACATCGCGCCCTGATCCGATCGACACGAGTTCCTGACAAGCCGTGCCTCCGGTCATCCGCGACCAAGATCGACTGACAGGGAGCTCCCCTCGTGAACCTGAAGCGCCTCACCACCGCCGCCTTCCTGACCCTCACCGCCGCGGCCGGCTCGTTCGCCCTGCTCACCTCCACCGCCGACGCGACGACCCCGACGCCGGCACCTGGTGTAGGGCAGCACGGCACAGCTGCGGCACCTGCCGGCCGGACTGACCGGACTGCAGCTGCGGCCCCGGCGCGACGAGCCGCAGCTCCCGCGCCTACCGGTCGGTGTACTGCTCCGGTTGCGGCGCGACGAGCTGCTGCACCGGCACCCGCCGGTCCGACCGCCGCCCCGACTCCCGCACGACAAGCTGCGGCGCCCACGCCTGCCGGCCGGCGTACTGCTCCGGCCCCCTCACGACGAGCCGCGGCCCCCGCACCTGCCAGTCGGCGTACTGCTCCGGCTCCAGCGCGACGAGCTGCTGCACCGGCACCCGCCGACCGCACTGCCACTCCGGCCCCAGCACGACGAGCCGCGGCCCCCGCACCCGCCGACCGCACTGCCACTCCGGCCCCAGCACGACGAGCCGCGGCTCACGCGCGGCAGGCCGCACCCGCTTCCCCCGCCGACCACCACGCAGCTGCGTCGCCCACCCTCCGCACGCGCGTCGCGCCGAGCGCAGCGAAGCACTCCACCATCGCCCAGACAGTCACCGCCCGCCGCGCCGCAGCAGCCCACCAGCACAACGCCCCGACCCCCGCGCGCTGACACCCCAACCCACACCCAGGCCACACCCGTAACGCCACTACGAAAACCAAACCGGGGACCCAGCCCCCGCCCAGCACCTCGATCCCCGCCTTCTCCGCGGTGACCATCAAGGGTCGGGGTGCTCACCCGACCTACGCCCGGCGATCTTGCGTGCCAGCGCGACGAGCCGTGGGCGTCCCCTTGAAGTCGCGGAGGCGAACGGACGCCTCATCGCGCTGGCGCGCGACATTGCGCCGGGGACTCGCCCTGCACCCCGAAGCCGATGACGGTAACGACGGTCTGGGTCATCTTGTCACGGCGGGAAACCGTGCCGTAACAAGATGATCCAGACCGCGTGAAGGCTTCGGATCGAGGCGCAGGGCGGAGTCTGGGTGCAGTGAGAGCTGCGTAGGTCCGTGAAGGTTTCGTAGGCACGGGGCGATTCCCGTACGAAACACAGCAGTCTCCAGGCGAAGACACCGGTTTCGCATGCCGGAGCTACCCGCCTCAACCCACCCGCGCGACCCGCACTCTCCGCTGCTCGCCCTACCAAGCCTTCGACAGATCCGCATGCTGCCTGACCCAGCTGTGCATCACGATCCCCGCCGCAACGCCCGCGTTGATGGAGCGCGTGGTGCCGAACTGCGCTATCGACACGACCATCGACGCGGCAGCCTGCGCTTCCTCCGACAGGCCCGGGCCTTCCTGGCCGAACAGCAGCACGCAGTCTCGCGGCAGCTCGGCGACTTCGACCGGCGAGGAGCCCGGTGTGTTGTCCACCGCGACCACGGTCAGGCCCGCCGAGGTGGCGAAGGAAACCAGGCCTGAGACGTCGTCGTGGTGGCGGAGGTGCTGGTAGCGGTCCGTGACCATCGCGCCGCGGCGGTTCCAGCGGCGGCGGCCGACGATGTGGACCTCGGCGGCGGCGAAGGCGTTGGCCGTGCGGACCACGGTGCCGATGTTGTGGTCGTGCTGGAAGTTCTCGATCGCGACGTGGAACGGGTGCCGCCGGGAGTCCACATCGGACACGATGGCCTCGCGGCGCCAGTAGCGGTAGGCGTCGACGACGTTCCGGCGATCGCCGTTCTCGAGCAACTCGGGGTCGTAGCGGGCGTCGGCAGGCCAGGGGCCCTCCCAGGGCCCCACGCCGACCGGTTCACGGCCGGCCCACTCGGTCGGGCCGGCTTCGGGGTCTTCGCTCACGGGAAACGATTCTGGCTCAGCCCAGGCGGACGCGGTGAGTCGGTGTGTCGTGGCGGTGGCGCCAGCGCAGGTACGCGCCGATGTACGAGAAGATCATCAGCGCCAGCGCGATCACCGCCACGGCCGGCAAGAGCGAACGCGGCACGACCGTGTCGTACAGGTAGTACGCGTTGAAGCCGCCCGGCAGATCACCCAGGTTCTGCTGGTGGCGGAAGTAGTTCTCCGCGGCGGTGAGCGGGCACTGGATCGGCGCGATGTTGACCAGCACGCCCCAGAGCGCGAAGAAGATGTGGACGAACGCGACCTTCGGCCAGCGCCACGCGAGGAAGCCACCGAGTCCGATGAACAACAGCGCGATGATGTGCACCGCCACCGTCACGTCAGCGAGGAAGTGCGCCACCGAAGGATTCACCGCCGCCCCCTTTCCGTGCCCCTACCAGCGACGTTACTCCGGATGACCAGCACGTGAGAGCGAAAAACGTGCACCCTTTGTGATGTTCAACCCACGGGAGCAACCGGTTCACCCGAGGTGTAGCGGAGCGATCACTCCGGGTATGAAGATCGCGCCGGGAACGTCCCCTACCACACTCGATCGCTCGCGGTGGGCTCTTCGTCCGCGAGGTGTACGTCCGAGACGGCGACGTTGACCTCGACGACCTCCAGGTCCGTCATGCGCTCGATCGCGTCGGTGACGTCGCGGCGCACCCGGCGCACGAGTTCCGCGAGGGCGACGCCATACTCCACGACGATCTCCAAGGCCACCGCCGCCTGTTTTTGCCGACCTCCACAGCCACGCCCTGTCCCGCGCTCGCCGACGTGCCGGGGATGGGTCGCGCAGCGCGCCGAGCGCCCGCGCCAGCGCGCCGCCGAGCGCGTGCACACCGGGCGCGTCGCCCCGGCGATCTTCCGCACTACCGCGTCGGCGATCGTCGTGGTGCCCTGCTCCGTCACGAACCGCGGCGCGACGACGAGCGCAGCGGGCTTTTCGGCAGTGGTCGTCGAGTTCTCTCTCAGATCGGCCAACCATTCCCGGCACCCCATCGACCCGGTTGCCGGGTGATCGTCACGGCCCGATCGGATGAAGCTCAGCCGAACGCGCCGCCGTCGAGGTCCGTGACGACGAGCCGCGGCTTCGCGCCCGCCCACTCCGTGTCCGCGAGCACGGGCCGGCCCACGGCTTCGGCCTGCGCGAGCAACGGTGGCAACGGCACCCGCGTGGCGATCAGCCGCACCTGCACCGTGTCCGGGCTCAGCTCCACGGTCACGGCCACGCCCCGGGCCGCCGCCGGACGCAACACCGTCACCTCCCCAGCGCCGCGACGATCCCGTCGGCGACAGCCCGGCTCACCGGCGCTCCAGCTGGGTGTCCGCAATGGACACCAGGACGCCGTCGACCGCGGGGCCCCGTCTGCGCGGTGACTTCGCGCGGCACCGCACGCTGCACGGTCCGCCCCACCGCCGCCGCCTGGTCGGCCGCCGACGTCATCACGTCGGCCTCCACCGAAAGCCCGCCGGCCGCACGCGCACGCCGTCGGCCGGCGCCGGGTTGAGACCCTGCCGGCGACCGCGCGCCGCGCGCGTCCACACCGTGACGAGGCCCCGCACCCCCGGCTCGAGCCGCACGACCCCGGGCGTGTCGAGCGCCGCGCGCCGCGGCGGCGGCCGTGACGAGCTCCCGCACCCGGGCCAACGCCTCGGCGGCCGCGCCGTCCCAGAGCCGCTCGGCGAGGGTGAGCTCGCCTTCGACGCCGCCGCCGCCCTCCGGCGTCACGCCGACCATCCGGACGCGACAGCGGCGGGCCCGCACGTCGGCGGCGTACCGCAGCACCACCGCAACGGCCGCCTCGCTGCCCGCCGTGCCGCCCGGCTCCGGCGTCGGCAGGTCGACCATCCGGCCGCGGCGCGCCTCCGCGCGCACGGCCGACATGATGCGCCCGACGAGGTCCGGCGGCGTCGGATCGGTTCGCCGAATGAGCTCCCGCGTCGCCTCGCGCAGCGCTGGCAGCCTCTCGCGCGCGCCGCGGCAGTGGGGGCAGGTCCCGGAGTGGCCGGTGTCGTCCGGTCGAGCCGGGCCCAGACGTCGTCCAGGTCGCAGCCGCACGGCAGCTCGTAGGTCGTGCTCTCGTTCACCGCCACGGCTTCATCACCTCCGCCGGCTGCACGCGTGCGCGGGCGATGCGGCCCCGGAAGGCCACGGGGTGCGCACCGACGACCTCGGCGATCTCCTCGTAGGAGCGGCCGTGAACCTCATGCAGGAGCCAGCACGCGCGCTGCTGCGACGTGAGCTGCCGCAACGCTTCGGTGAGCACCGCCAGCCGACCGCTGATCAGCGCGGCGTGCTCGGGTTGCGCGTCGGTGCGGGGTGACCTTGGCAGGTCGAGATCGACGTCGGCCTGGGGCGCGCGGATGACGTTGACGCAGCGGTCGGCAGTGCCGCGGTAGAGCCAGCCGACGAGCGTGGCGTCGTTGAGCTGCGCGAGCTTGCGCCAGGGGCCGACGAAGACCTCCTGCACGACGTCCTCGGCGGCGCCGCGGTGGTCGAGCATCTTCGCGGCGAACCGGAACATCGGGTAGCGCAGCACGAGCTGCTCGCAGGCGCGGACGTACGCAATCTCAGGTCGTGCGCGCGAACGCGCTCAGTCCAGCCCGAGGTCGTCCTTGTTCAGGAGGTAGCGGTACTCGAGGCCTTCCTTCTCGATGGCCTCGCGCGCGCCCGTGTCGCGATCGACGACGGTCGCGACGCCCGCGACGATCGCCCCGGCCTCGCGCAGCGCCTCGACGGCCGTGAGCACACTGCCGCCGGTCGTCGACGTGTCCTCGACGGCCAGCACACGCTGCCCGCGCACCTCGACGCCCTCGATGCGGCGCTGCATGCCGTGTTCCTTGACCGCCTTGCGGACGACGAACGCGTCGAGCACGACCCCGTCGGTGGCCGCGGAGTGCAGCATCGCCAGCGCGACCGGGTCGGCGCCGAGCGTCAGCCCGCCGGCGGCCACGTAGTCCCAGTCGGCGGTGAGCTGCCGCAGCAGCTTGCCGATCAGCGGTGCCGCCGCGTGGTGCAGGGTCGCCCGGCGGAGGTCGACGTAGTAGTCGGCTTCCTTGCCGGACGCGAGGGTCACCTTGCCGTGCACCACGGCCAGTTCGGTGACCAGCCTGGCCAGTTCGAGCTTCGCAGTTTGATCCAACCCGGGGTACGCCACGGCCGAGAGTCTTACACACGCCCCCGCGCGCACCAGCGCGTCACTCGTCGAGCGCGACAGCCGTCACGGGCCGCGCCCGCGTCGCCACCCAGGCGGGGACCACCGACGCGCCCAGCGCGAGCACGGCCGCGATGGCGATCACGGTGAGGTAGACCGCCGCCGGGCCGATCGGGAGTGGCGAGCCCGTCGCCACCAGGCAGAAGGGCACGATCGCGCCCGCCGAGACGACTGTGCCGAGCAGGATGCCGATCGTCGCGATCACGCCGCCTTCGACGCCGGCCATGCGCAGCACCTGCGTGCGCGTGAAGCCGCCGAGGCGCTGGAGCCCGAACTCGCGCCGGCGGCGAGCGGTGGCCATGACGAGCGTGTTCACCACAGAGATCACGGTGTAGCCGATGATCATGCCGAGCATCAGGTAGTTCACCCACGCGCCGATCTCGTCACCCGCGGCGTGCGCGGCGAGCAGCGCCTCGCGGTCGCCGACCGTCACGGGCTCGCCCGCGGTGGCCGCGGTGAGGCTCGCCGCGAGCCGGGCCCGGTCCACGCCGGGCGCGGCCCGCACGAGCACCTGCGGCGCGAGGCGGGCGGTGGTGTGGGCGGCGAGCAGACCGGCGGGAAACAGCAGCGCCTCGAAGCCGGCGCGCTGAGCCACCAGTGCGACGACGCGAACGGTCACCTCGTGCCCGTCGCCGAGCCGGAGTGTGACGGGATCCCCGACGCCGCGGCGCAGCTCGGCCGCCACGGTGTCCGGCAGCGCGACGGTGTCGCCGGTGAGGGCGCCGAGGCTGCCCGTGGTGACGGTGGCGGACGTCGTCCGGGCGGCGCTTTCGGTGGTGAGGCCGAGAGCGGGATGACCGTCGTCGTCCTGGCTGTCGTCGAAGGGCACGGTGACGAAGACCGTGCTGGTCGTGTACTCCGAAGCGGCCGCCACGCCGGGTGCCTGCTGCACGCGACGGAGCAGTTCGGGGCTGGCCCCCGCGGGAGCGGCGACCACTGCGTCGGCGCGCAGGTCTTCGGTGAACGAATGCTGCGACACGGCTTGCTGCGTGGTCTGGAGGTAGATGTTGCCCGTCGCGATGCCCACCGCGAGCACGATCGGCGTGACCGCGCCCGACACCCGCGTGGCCGTGGCTCGCGTGTTCGCGACCGCCAGCCACCCGGTGACACCCCCGAACACCCGCACCGGACCGTGCAGCAGCGCCGCCACCAGCTTCGTGACGCCGGGGCTGATCGCCGCGACACCGATCGCCCACAGCAGCACCGCCGGTCCCGCCGTGCTCGCCGCGACGGGACCGGTCATCACCGCGAGCGTGACGATCCCGAGCGCCGTCCCGCCGCCGAAGCAAAGCGCTGCGAGCACGAACCGCACCGGCGTGAGCCATCGGCGTTCGACGCTCGCCTCGGCCAGCGCCTCCGTCGGCCGGATGCGGCTCACGCGCCGGGCCGCGACGAGCGCGGCGACCAGGACGGCCAGCACCGTGACCCCGGCCGCGACGGTCATCGGCAGCCAGCCCTGGTGGAACCGGACGACTTCGGGCACCACACCGGCGTTCGTGAGCCGGCCGAACAGCCGGCGGCCGAGCATTGGCCCGAGCGCGACCGCCGCGGCCATCGCGAGCAACCCGATCGTCACTGCCTCGCCGAGCACCATCCGCCGCAGCTGGCGGGGCGTCGTGCCGATGGCGCGCAGCAGAGCCAGTTCGCGCCGGCGTTGCTGCGTGGCCAGGGCGAGCGTGCTCGCGACGACGAAGAGCGCGACCAGCACCGACAGCCCACCGGAGACGGCGGCGAGGACCACGAGGTCTTCACCGGCCGCCTCGGCTTGCGGGAACTCGGCGCGGCCGCGGTCGTCGCCGGTGAGCGCGACGACGCCGGGCCCGAGGTTCAGGCGGGCGACCACCGTTTCGGGGCTTTCCGTCGTGAAGACGCCGAAGTCGTCGACCTGACCACCGGCGAGGCGGCCGGCGTCGGCTTCGGTGAAGAACACCTCGGGCTGGGTTGCGCCGGCGATTCCGGCGACGCGATACCAGCCCGTGGTGCCGTGAGCGGCGAGCCGGATCATCTCGCCCGGCTGGGCGGGCAGCCCGGCGACCACGACCTCGCCGGGCCCCGGTGCGTGGCCCGCGATCAGCGAGTACGGCGTCAGCACAGCGGAGTTCCACCCGTGCCCGGCCGCCGGGCCACCGGGTGTCACGACCGGCACGGTCACGTCGCCGACCACCGCGGCCACGCCGGGCGTCGCGCGGATCCGATCGGCCAGCGCCGGGTCGAGCCGCACGCGTTCGGGCAACAGGACGCTTTCCGTCTTGGGGTCGTCGTCGGCCGGATCCCGTTTGGGCAGCTCGATTTCCTGCTGCCCGGCGACGACGATGGGCGCGGCCGCGAGCCGCTGCGGCGGCGCGTCGGCCCGGATGCCCGTCTCCATCAGGCCGCCGCAGGCGGACACGATGACGGCGCCGAGGAACGCGGCCACGAACGTCGCGAGGAAACCACCCTTGCGCGGCCGGAGCGTGCGCAGCGCGAGCCGGAACATCACGCACCCCCCACCGCGGAGCGACCCCACGCGCCCAGGTGCGTCATGCGCTCGGCCACGGCTTCGGCGGTCGGGCGCGCGAGCTCGCCGGCGACGCGGCCGTCGGCGAGGAAGACCACGCGATCGGCGTGCGCCGCGGCGACCGGATCGTGCGTCACCATCACCACGGTGAGCCCGCTGCGGACGGAAGCACCCAGCAGCGCCAGCACTTCGGCCGCGGTACGGGTGTCGAGGGCGCCGGTGGGTTCGTCGGCGAAGAGCACGGCTGGGCGCGTGAGGAGCGCCCGCGCGATCGCGACGCGCTGCTGCTGGCCGCCGGACAGCTCGCCGGGCCGGTGCCGGCGCCGCTCGGCGAGCCCGACGTGCGCCAGCATCCGCGCCACGAGCAACTTGTCGACGCGGCGGCCGGCCAGCCGCAGGGGCAGAGCCACGTTCTGCTCGACGGTGAGCGCGGGCAGCAGGTTGAACGCCTGGAACACGAACCCGACCCTGTCGCGGCGCAGCTTCGTCAGCTGCGTCTCCGACAGGGCGGCGAGGTCCTGGCCGTCGAGGTGCACGGTGCCCGCCGTCGGCCGGTCGAGGCCCGCCGCGCAGTGCAGGAACGTCGTCTTGCCCGACCCGGACTGTCCCATCACGGCGGTGAAACCGCCGCGGGGGAACGACAGGTCGACGTCGTCGAGCGCGGCCACGCGCCCGTAGACCTTGCGCACGGCCCGCAGCCGCACCGCCTCATCCGTCGTCATGGGGAAAACGCTAGGCAGCGACAGTGGTTCGCACCCTGGTGCCAGCTCGCCGGGACGCGGTGGGGCCAGCCCTACCTCACGTGCGCTTGCGGTTCCCGACCCCCGCCGACAGCCGCCGCAGCACCCCGCGCGGCAGGAGGCCGCCGACGGCCACCAAAGCCTTGTACTGCAGGCTCGGCACGGAGATCACCTTGCCGCGGCGCAAGTCCGTCAGCGCTTCATCCACGACCTGCTCCACGCCGAGCCAGAAGGCCTTCGGGCCTTCCTTCTCGAGGCCCGCGCGGTCGTGGAACTCGGTGGTGGTGAAGCCGGGGCACAGGGCCATCATGCGCAGGCCCGGTGGGAGCGACGTCGCGATGCCCTCGGTGAAGGACGTGACCCAGTTCTTGCTGGCGGTGTAGGTGGAGCCACGGCCGGAGAAGAAGCCGGCGACGCTGGAGACGTTGATGATGTCGCCGCGGCCGCGCTCGACCATGCCGGGCAGGGCGGCGCGGGTGAGGCGCAGGACGGCGGTGACGTTCACGTCGAGCTGGCGCTGCAACGCGTCGGGTGAGATCTGCCAGAAGTCGCCGGAGAGGCCGAAGCCGGCGTTGTTGACCAACAGGTCGACGGGACCGGCGGTGAGGCGTTCTTCGACGGCGGCGCGTCCGTCTACTTCGGACAGATCGGCGGGCAGGACCTCGACGGCCACACCGTGGCGCTCGCGCAGCTGCCCGGCGAACGCGTCGAGGCGCTCCCGGTCGCGGGCGACGAGCACGAGGTCGTACTTCTCGGCGGCGAGCGTGCGCGCGAACTGCGCTCCGATGCCCGCGGTGGCTCCGGTGATCACGGCGGTGGGGCTCATGTGCCGAACCTACCTGCACGTGCGTTTGTCCAAGTCGCGAAGTATGGTCCGGCGCATGGGCAAGCACACCCAGCGAAAGCCCGGCCACCTCCCGAAGGCGGCCGCCGGTGCGGCACCCGTCGCACTGCTGCCCACCGGCCCGGCTCCGGCCCCGGCCGACCCCACTCTTCCCCTCGGCGGCCTGCCGCTGGACCTGCGGCACGACCACTCGGCGGCGGCCGCCGCGGGGGTGGCCGACTTTCCGGTTTCAGCGACGTCTCCGCTCATGTCCGACACCGCCGGTTGCGGTCTGTCCCATTCACTCACTGCGGTGAAGTCGCCGAACGGTCTTTCCCCGTCGCAGCACGACGATGTGCGCTTCGGCTCGTCGGCGATGACCGGGCACGCCTCGGACCTCCACGGTTCTGTGCAGCAGGGCACGTGGCGGCCCTACGACGCCGACACCCACCCGGATGTCGCCAAGACTCCGGATTCCGGCCGCTTCACCGGCGACCTGCGCGACGGCGCGGGGCTGCAGCAGTCGTCGAGCCCCGCCGTGGATGCCGGCAACTCGGCGGCCGCAGTGGTGAATTCCGAGCAGCGCGGGATAGGACACTTCGTCGGCTCGCTCGACATATCGGACCTCGACGCCCCGACTCCCGACTCCGACCGCCGCCACCCGGCTCCGGCGGACGTGGGGCCGGTGTCGGGGTTCCTGCTGGCGACGCAGTCGTTGCCTGGCAACGGATTCCGCGGGGAGCTGCCCGTGGACGACGCCGCGTCGGCGCACGCCACCACGGCTTTGTCGCCATGGCTCGGACCGACGCAGTCGGCGGGAGCTTCGCTGGCGGAGCTGGCACTGCCGCCGTTGGTGTGACGCCGCGCCGGACCGACGCCTCCACGCAGGCTGCCACGACTGCGGCGGTGTCACCTCGGCTCCGGCAGGGCCGCCGGTGATGGGAACTCCCGCGGAGCTGGCGACACCGCCGGTGAGAAACCGCCGCCGCCCGACGTCGCGTCGGCACAGGCTTCCACAACCACCGCGGTCTGGCCCCGGCTCCGGGCAGGGCCACCAGTGGTGGGAACTCCCGCGAAGCCGGCAACACCGCCGGTGAGAAACCGCCGCCGCGCCGACGTCGCGTCGGCACAGGCTTCCACAACCACGACGGTCCCCGCACGGCCCAGGCAGAACCAGCGACGGCGGCGTCGCCGGTGGAGCTGGCACCACCACGGTTGGTGTAAGGCCGGCTGCGTGGACAACGTCGCCCCAGCTCAGACCTCCGCGACCACGGCGATGTCACGGCTCCGGCAAAGCCACCGGTAATCGGGGCTCTCGCGAAGCCGGCGACGCCGCCGCCGGTGAGAAACCGCCGCCGCGCCGACGTCACGTCGGCCCAGGCTTCCACGACGACGACGGTCCCGCCACGGCTCCAGCAGGGCCACTAGCGGCGGGGGCGCCGGTGGAGGTGGCACAACCACTGTTGGCGCAAGGCCGGTTGCATGGACAACGTCGCCCCCGCTCAGGCTCTCGCAACCACGGCGGTGTCACGGCTCCGGCAAAGCCACCGGTGATGCGAACTCTTGCAGAGCCGGCGACGCCGCCGCCGGTGAGAAACCGCCACCGTCTCGAATGCGTCGGCACAGGCTTCCGCGACCACGGCGGTCTCAGCTCCGGTGGGGCTACCGGCGACGGGGACTCTCGCGGAGCTGGCTCCGCCGTTGGTGCAAGGCCGGCTGCGTGGACAACGTCGCCCGGCGCAGGCTTCCGCGACCACCGCGGTCCCGCTGCGGCCCAGGCAGCCGCAGTCGGCGGTCGGAACGCCGCCGGAGCTGGACTGCCACCGTTGCTCTGAGGCCGCCATCGTGCCGAAGTCGCGCGGCGCGTGATTCCACGATCACGGCAGTGTCGCCGCGGCCCAGGAGGCCGCCGTCGGGGGGTATCGGTGGGGATACGCCGGTGGACCTGGCGCCACCGGCGATGGTTTAGGCCACCGCTGTCTCGCGTTGGCACAGGCTTCCACGGCCACGGTCGGGTCGCTACGGCCCAGGGGGTCACCAGTGATGCGGACACTGGTGGAGCAGGCGACGCCGCCGCTTGGTGTAAGGCCGCCGCCGGACCGACGTCGTGTCGGCGCAGGCTTTCGTGACCATGGCGGTGTCACCACGGTGGCGGAGACGCCAGGGGAGCTGGCACCACCGGCGGTAGTGTAAGGCCGCCGCCTGGCCAACGTCGTGTCGGCGCAGGCTTTCGTGACCATGGCGGTGTCGCCGCGGCCCAGGCTGCTGCAGTCGTCGGCGTGGACGCCGCCGCTGAGTGCGGGCTGCGCGTGAATCCGCTGAGACGAAAACGGCCGCCCGGTGGCGGCGGCCGTTTCGTGTCAGGACTCTTCTTTGGGTTCCGGGTCGTCCGGTTTGCTCGGCGCTGCCGGGACGGAGCCGTAGGTGCTCGGGCCGTTCGACGGCGTGCGCGGCTCGGGCGGCTTGTTCTCGGCGCGCTCGGGGTTCGCGGCGGCGCCGGCCGTGCGGGAGTCGACAGGAGTGGTCGCGCGGGTGTCCGCGGGGCTGGTCGCGCGGGTGTCGACCGGGGTCGTCGCGCGGGTGTCCGCGGGGGACGGCGCGCGCGTGCCTGCCGGGGCCGGCGTGCCGGCGGCGGGGGTGTAGGTGCGGCCGGTGTCGTAGTCCTCGTCGAACGGGTCGACGATGTCGGCGATCTCGCCGAGGTCGCGCAGCAGCCGCTCGAGCCGCGACGGCCCGGCGTTCGGGGCGACGCTCGCCAGCACCCACTCGTTCTCGAGCCAGGCGACGCCGACGTCGCCGCCCAGCTGGTCGGCCGCGTCGACGAGCTCTTGCGTGATGACCTGGCGCGCGCCGTCGGAGTCGTCGGCGAACGCGTAGCGCTGGCCGATCGGGCCGAGCATCTCCGGCATGTTCTCGCGCTGGAACGGCACGCTCGAGAGCCACATCTCGACGGGCACGCGGTGCGTCTTGTTGCAGCGCACGGCCACGACGGTCGCCGGGATCTGCCCCTCCGACTCGATGTCGAAGATGAACACGGGCCGCCGGCCGTCGGACGTGAAGGTGGACCCCGCGACGACGTTCACGGCCGCGTCGGCGCCGAAGTAGCCGATCGCCCCGCCCGACCACTGCCGGGGGAGGCGCTCGTCCTCCTCCACGAACTGCCAGCCGCGCAGCTGGGCCCAGCGCACGCGCTCGCGGTTGCGCGAGCCTTCCTTCGCCCGGTCCGCCGCGAGCAGCCCGAGCCCCGCCACCAGCGCCACGGCGGCGACGACGAACCAGATCCACGCCGAGATACCCACGGCGGTCAGGGTATCGCTGCCGGGCCTCCACACCCGAGTGCCCGCACCGTGTCGGCGCGCCCCTTTCGAGGCGACCCAGCCCTCCCGAGTCGACAAATCGGCATATCCGCCGGATATTTCCGCGACCGGGACCGGTTGCGGCTCCACCCTCCTCCCGGCGTCTTCCGCAGGGCCCGCGGCGACCGGGCGGCACCGCAGGCCACCTCACTCCCACGCCGGGCGCCGCCGGCCCTCGCGCCTTCCCCGGCTCCGAGACTCGGCGCGAACGGACCACTCACGCTCCATCTGCGGCACCAACGGTCCCCTCGCACCCAGAGCCGACACGAACGGTCCACTCGCCGGCGCGACGCCAACGGTCCACTCACACCTTCATCACCGGACCAACCGCGCCCACGCGATGGCAGCACAGGCCGTCGCGCGCCCGGCACGGGGGCCGCATTCGGCGTGAGCGGTCCACTCGCGCGGGCGCCTGCTGCACGAACGGTCCACTCGCACCGGCCCTTCAGCACCGAAGGTCCATTCGCACCGCTATTCCGACGCCGACTGACCATTCGCGCAGGCAGCCGGCCCAACGCGACCGATCGCCCGCACTCAAGGAGGCGCCGTGCCCGCTCAATGCCGCGCACGCCCGTCGCACCCAGCACACCGCTCAAACTCGCCGCGACCGGTCCACTCGCACCACCGCTACGGCACCAACGCTCCACTCGCGCAGCAAGATCCGGCACCAACGGTCCACTCGCGCTGGCGGGATTCGCGGTGGGACCGCTCGCCCGCCCGGGTCAGCAGCGGTCCACGCGCGCAAGGCCGCGCCGAGGAACCGCTCGCAGCAGCAGGGCTCGATGCCAACGGTCCACTCACGCGGCAGTCCGGCATCAACGGACCACTCGCACCGCGAGATCGGCGGCGCCTACAGTTCACGCGCGCAAGCAAGGCGCGCACCGGGACCACTCGCCCGAGCGGGTCAAAGGTGGCCCACTCGCACAAGCCCGCGCCGAGGAACCACTTGCGACAGCAGGACCGGCATCAGCGCCCCAATCGCCCAGCAAGATCAGCAACGGTCCACACGCGCGAGCAAGGCTCGCGCCGGGACCACTCGCTCGCCCAGGGCAACAGTGGTCCGCTCGCGCAAGTCCGTTCCGAGGGACCGCTCGCACCTGCAAGTCCCAGCATCGGCGGACCGCGCGCCGTTCCGTACCGGCGAAGCATTCACGCTGATGGCCCGGCACCAACCGACCACTCGCGCCACCGGTAAGACGCGAAAAGGCCACTCGCTACCCCGGCCCGGCACCAGCCGACCACTCGCGCCGGCGAATCGGCGCGAAGGGACCGTTCGCCGCGCGCGGTGAGGGCAGCGAGAGCGAAAAGGCCCGGACACGCGAAACGGCCCTCCCACCGAAGTGGAAGGGCCGTTCGCGATCACAGCACCACCGAAGCCGACAGCGCCAACAATGCCGACAGCACTCCCGCCGGCACCGGCAGCAACCGTCAGACTCGCTCGACCGTCAGCGTGTCCCCGGCCTCCAGAGCCGGGATGTCGACCCGCACGGTGTCGCCGTCGCGGATGTCGCCGGCGAGCAGCTTGCGAGCGAGCTGGTCGCCGATCGCGGACTGCACGAGCCGCCGCAAGGGGCGGGCGCCGTAGATCGGGTCGAAGCCGTTCAGGGCGAGCCATTCGCGGGCGCCGTCGGTGACGTCCAGGTGGAGGCGGCGCTGGGCGAGCCGCGCGGTCAGCCGGGCGATCTGGATGTCCACAATGGACGTCAGCTGCTCGGTGCCGAGGGCGTGGAACACGACGATGTCGTCGAGCCGGTTCAGGAACTCCGGCTTGAACTGCCGCTGCACCGTCTCGAGCACCGCGTCGCGGCGCTGGTTCTCGTCCAGCGACGGGTCGGCGATCGCCTGTGAACCGAGGTTCGAGGTCAGGATCAGGATGGTGTTGCGGAAGTCCACCGTCCGGCCCTGGCCGTCGGTCAGGCGGCCGTCGTCGAGGACCTGCAGGAGCACGTCGAACACGTCCGGGTGCGCCTTTTCGACCTCGTCGAGCAGCACGACCGTGTACGGGCGGCGCCGCACGGCCTCCGTGAGCTGGCCACCCTGGTCGTAGCCGACGTAGCCCGGAGGGGCACCGACCAGGCGCGCCACCGAGTGCTTCTCGGAGTACTCGCTCATGTCGATGCGCTGCATCGCGCGCTCGTCGTCGAACAGGAACTCCGCCAGCGCCTTCGCCAGCTCCGTCTTGCCGACACCGGTGGGGCCGAGGAACAGGAACGAACCCGTCGGCCGATCGGGGTCGGCCACGCCGGCCCGCGCCCGCCGCACGGCGTCCGCCACCACCTGCACGGCCTGGTCCTGCCCGATCACGCGGCGGGTGAGCTCCTCCTCCATGCGGAGCAGCTTGCCCGTCTCGCCCTCGAGCAGCCGGCCGGCGGGGATGCCGGTCCACGCGCTGACCACGTCGGCGACGTCGTCCGCGCTCACCTCTTCCTTCAGCATCACGTTCTGCTGGCTCGCCTCGTTGGCTGCGGTCGCGGCCTCGAACTCCTTCTCCAGCGCCGGGATCCGGCCGTACCGCAGCTCGGCGGCCTTGCCCAGGTCGCCGTCGCGCTCGGCGCGCTCCGACTCGCCGCGCAGCTGCTCCAGCTGTTCCTTGAGCTCGCGGACGCGCTCGATCGAACCCTTCTCGTTCTGCCAGCGGGCGGTCAGAGCCGTGAGCTCCTCACGCTTCTCGGCCAGCTCGGCCCGCAACGCGGACAGGCGCTCGAGCGAGGCGGGATCGTCCTCCTTGGACAGTGCCATCTCCTCGATCTCCATGCGCCGCACCGCGCGCTCGACCTCGTCGATCTCCACCGGCCGCGAGTCGATCTCCATGCGCAGCTTCGAGGCGGCCTCGTCGACCAGGTCGATCGCCTTGTCCGGCAGGAACCGGGCGGTGATGTAGCGGTCGGACAGCGTCGCGGCGGCCACCAGCGCGGCGTCCGTGATGCGGACACCGTGGTGCACCTCGTAGCGCTCCTTCAGCCCGCGCAGGATCGCGATCGTGTCCTCCGGCGACGGCTCGCCCACCAGCACCTGCTGGAAACGCCGCTCCAGAGCCGCGTCCTTCTCGATGTGCTGGCGGTACTCGTCGAGCGTCGTCGCGCCGACCATCCGCAGCTCACCGCGCGCGAGCATCGGCTTGATCATGTTGCCCGCGTCCATCGCGCCCTCGCCGGTCGCGCCGGCGCCCACGATGGTGTGCAGCTCGTCGATGAACGTGATGACCTCACCGGCCGAGTCGGTGATCTCCTTGAGGACGGCCTTCAGCCGCTCCTCGAACTCACCGCGGTACTTCGCACCGGCCACCATGGAACCGAGGTCCAGGGCCACCACGCGCTTGCCGCGCAACGACTCGGGCACGTCTCCGGCGACGATGCGCTGGGCCAGGCCCTCGACGATCGCCGTCTTGCCGACGCCCGGCTCACCGATCAGCACCGGGTTGTTCTTGGTGCGGCGGGAAAGCACCTGCACGACGCGGCGGATCTCCGTGTCGCGGCCGATCACCGGGTCGAGCTCACCCGCACGGGCGCGCCCGGTCAGGTCGACGCCGTACTTCTCCAGCGCCTTGAACGTGCTCTCCGGGTCGGGGCTCGTGATGCGGGCGGAGCCGCGCACCTTCGCGAACGCCTCACGCAAGGCGTCGGGCGTCGCGCCGTGGCGCTTCAGCAGGTCGGCCACCTGGCCACCCTCGGTGGCGAGGCCGACGAGCAGGTGCTCGGTCGACACGTACTCGTCACCGAGTTCGGTGGCGAGCTTCTGCGCCTGCGTCAGCGACTTCACGGCGTTCGTGTCGAACTGCGGGCTCGACACGGTGGCGCCCGTCGCGGACGGCAGTGCGTGGATGATCGGGTCGAGCTCCTTGTGCACCACCTCCGGGTCGGCCCCGACCGCGGTCAGCAGCGGCGCGGTGAGCCCCTCACCCTGCGCCAGCAGGGCGCCCAGCAGGTGGGCGGCCGAAACGTGCGGGTTGCCGGCCATCGTGGCCGCCTGCGCCGCCGACGAGATCGCCTGCTGGGTCTTCGTGGTCGGGTTGAAAGCGTCCATCCCTCACCTCATGCGCTCTGTGAAAAGTCCAGGTGACGGCCCTGACCAAGGACCATCGACACATACAACGTCAGAAAACTTGAGTCTGTTCCGCTCAACTCTGAACGGGCGTGACAGCGTCCCTCGGCAACCTCGGTCCCAGCCTGCCCAGGCCGACCACGGCGAGGCAAGCGCAGCCTCCGACCAGTACCCAGGGTAACCACGACGACACGGAGAACAGCGACACCACCACCGGTGCCACCACCTGCGCGAACGTGAACGCGTACTGGAACGCGGCCAGGTACCGGCCCTTCGCCTCCGGCGGCGCCGCGGCCTCGGCCAGCGCGCCGGAGCGCGGCCCGAAGACCAGATCGCCCGCCGCGTACACGAGCGTCGCGACCAGCAGGTAGCCGGCTTGCCAGCTGGGCGGCACCAGCAGCACACCCAGGCTGACGACGCACCACGCGGCGAACAGCGCCGAGCCGCCGCGCATCGCGGCGACCCGGTTGAGCCGGCGCGTGAGCCGCAGCGCCGCCGTGCCGCCGGCGCTCGTGACGACCGTGAGCAGGAACAGGATCGCGCCGGGCAGCCACGTCGGCCCGTGGAGCAGGTCGAGGACGAAAACCGGGGTGCCGATCAGGAAGAAGTCCAGGGACAGCCCGAACATTCCGCTGAGCAGGATGAGCGCCAGGTAGGGACGGTCGTGCAGCACGCCGCTGCTCCGCGCGCGAGGTGCCGCGCGGTGCACCGGCTTCACCACGCTCGTGATCAGGGCCGCGGCGACCACGAACGTCACGACGTCCACCGCCAGCGCCACGCTGTAGCCGCTGGCGCCGAACCACGTGAGGAACCCCGACGACGTCAGCCCGCCGAGCCCGAAACCGCCCGCGCGCACCATGCCGACCTCGGCGAACGGCCGGTCCTTCGGCACGTCGCCCGCGACCTCCGCGATCAGCGCGTACAGCGAGCTGTGGAAGAGCTGCTGGCCCGCCGCCAGCAGGATCGCCGCGACGACCACGGCGCCGACCCCGTCGGCCACGAGGTACGCAACCGTCCCAGCGGCCTGCAGCAGCTGCGCCCCGACGACGACCGCGCGCGGCCCCGTGCGGTCGACCAGCCGGCCCGCCAGCGGCGGCACGACGAGCCCCGCGAGCGTCCCGATGGTGACCGCCGTGCCCGCGAGCGCCAGCGGGATGCCGACGACGCGCGTGACGTACACCAGCGCGAGCGGCAGGAACAGCCCGGAGCCGAAGTTGTCGATCCCCAGCGCACACAGCAGAACGACCCGGCCCCGCGCCACGCGCCCGACGCTACCGCCGCGGCCCCGTCCGAGGTCAGGGCCGGACGGAGACTTCCGGGGCGCCCGAATGCCACTGGCGGTAGAGCGCCGTTGCCCGGCCGTGTGGTGGCCGCGTCCGACCGGTTGACGGGGGAGGGATTCCGGGAAGCCGGGACGATCCGGCCGGAGCCGTCCGGCGACCGCACGCTGTCCTGCTCGCAGTCGGCTGACGACACCGTTGAGCCCCGGCCGCGAGGGCCGGGGCTCAGCGATCCGCGGGAAAACTCAGCTCAGGTTCAGCGTGCCCGAGTGCCGGGCGAACTCCGGCTCCTCTTCCAGCACCACGTCGAGGTGAGCCGGGGAACCGGTGCTCACCACCACGGCCTCGGCGTGCGGCTCGTGACCGTACGCGGTGACCGTCAGCGTGTACGAGCCCGCCGGGACGCCAGCCAGATCGTACGCACCGTCGCCGCCGGTGAGGTGGGACGCGACGACCGTGCCGGCCGGGTCGGTGAGGGTCAGCGCGGCGCCGGCGACCGCGGCGTGGCGGCCGGAGGTGCGAACGCGGCCCCGGACACCACCGGTCCCGCCGAGGAGCAGGTCGTGCCAGACGGGCATGCCGGTGAGGCGCACGGTCGACACGGCCGGCGGCAGGGCGCCCGACGTCGCCAGCAGCACGTGCTCACCCGCCGCGCCCGCGGACAGCGCGAACTCGCCGGTGCGGGCGCTGCGGCCGACGTCGACCTGGCGGCCCGACACGTCGGTCAGCGTGAGGGTCACACCCGGCACGGGCCGGCCGTCGGCGTCGAGGACCCGGCCGCGCAGGGCGGTCGTGACCTCGGCCGCGAGCACGGGCGCGACGGCGGGGGTGGTGTCGGCGTCGAGAGTCCGGCGCAAGGGGACCTCCTTCATGAAGAGCACCGCCAGCAGCGTCACCACGGCGATGAAGCCGGCGAACAGGAACACCGTGCCGGTCGCGTCGCCGAACGCGGCGCGCACGACCGGCTGCAGCGCGGCGGGCAGGCCGTCGATGTCGAACGTCCCCCCACCGCCGTGCACCGCGTCGCCGGCCGGGAGCCCGAGGCGGGTCAGCGACGACGTGATGTTCGTGGCCACGTGGGCCGAGAGCACCGCGCCGAGCGCCGAGACACCCGCGGCGCCGCCGAGCGACCGGAAGAACGTGACCACCGACGACGACGAGCCCATGTCCCGCATCGCCACCGTGTTCTGCACGACCAGCACCAGGTTCTGCATCAGGAACCCGAGCCCGATGCCGACCAGCGCGAGGTAGCAGCCCATCAGCGTCAGGTTCGTCGCGTGGTCCACGGTGCTGAGCAGGAACAGCCCCGCGAGCAGTGACGTGCCGCCGGCGACCATGAACGGCTTCGTGCGGCCCGTGCGCGAGATGACCTGCCCGGCGCTCGTCGACGCGAGCGCCAGGCCCAGCACCAGCGGCAGCGTCATCAGGCCCGCGTGGGTCGGCGAGAAGCCGCGCGAGATCTGGTAGTACTGCCCGAGGAAAACCGAGCCGCCGAACATCGCGGTGCCGACGGCCAGCGAGCCCAGCACCGCCAGCGTGAAGGTGCGGTTGCGGAACAGCCGCAGCGGCACCACCGGCTCGGCGGCCCGCGACTCCACGAGCACCGCCAGCGCCAACGCGACGACCGCGCCCGCCACGTAGGCGACGCTCGTCCACGAAGCCCACGCGAAGCTCGCGCCGGCCAGCGAAACCCAGATCAGCAGCAGCGCCACGCCACCGACGAGCAGGGTCGCGCCCAGCCAGTCGATGCGCACCTTGCGCTTGAGCACCGGCAGCTTCAGTGTGCGGCCGAGCACGATGAACGCGATCACCGCGATCGGCACGCACACCCAGAAGCACCAGCGCCAGCCGAGCGGCGAGTCGACGATCAGGCCACCGATCAACGGCCCCGAGACGGTCGCGACGGCGAACACCGCGCCCGTGTAACCCGAGTAGCGGCCGCGGTCGCGCGGCGCGATCATCGCGGCGATCACGACCTGGATCAGCGCCTGCAGCCCACCGAGGCCGATCCCCTGCAGCGCGCGGAACGCGATCAGCTCGGGCATCGACTGGGAGATGCCGCCCAGCGCCGAGCCGATCGTGAAGATCACGATGGCCAGCTGGTAGAGCAGCTTCTTGCTGAACAGGTCGGAGAGTTTGCCCCAGATCGGGGTGGTCGCGGTCGACGTCAGCAGCGTTGCGGTGACCACCCACGTGTACTCGCTCTGCGAACCGTGCAGGTCGGCGAGGATGGTCGGCAGCGCGTTGGACACGATCGTCGACGACAGCATCGCCACCAGCAGGGCGAGCAGCAGGCCCGAGAAGGCCTTCATGATCTGCCGGTGGCTCATCGGCTCACCGGCGACTTCGGTACTCACTTTCGTTCGTCACTTCCCGACTTCCGCTTGCCCCACCGCGCACCCGGGAGGCCCGAGCACGGCGCGGAGACCGTTGTTCATTTCCGCGAGCCGGGTCGTCAGGTCGGCGATCCGCTCCTGGTCCCAACCACCGAGCGCCTTCTCGAAGAACGCGATGTAGCGGTCCCGCCACTTCTCGAGCTCGGCGAGGCCCTTCTCGGAGACGCTGATCAGCGACGCGCGCCCGTCCTCCGGCGCGGGGCGGCGGTCGATCAGGCCGGCGGCCTGCAACTGCGCGATCTGGCGGCTGACCACGGAGAGGTCCACGAGCTTGCGCTTGGCCAGCTCCGACGGCCGCGCCTCGCCGTGCTTCGCGAGGTCGGACAGCAGCATCCCGGCTGCCGGGTGCAGCCCCGGTTCGTCCTCCCACGCCTGCATGATCCACAGGTGCTGGAGCTGCGAGGCGGTCTTGAGCTCCCGCATCAGTTCGACCCTGACGTCGTCGGCAGAGCTCATCGGTTTCCTCCCGGGCCGGACGCTGCTCGTCGTCCAATTGGTTGTGCCATACAAGTTTATCTCCGGATGGTTGCGTAGGGCAACTATCTATCCGGTGACGTGCCCCACGCGCCGAAACGCAGCGGTAACCCGACCGGAGCAACGATGCGGGCAAAGGGCCGCGGGGCGGCTACTCTGCGGACGAACCGCGGTCGGGGGACGCGGCGACAACGTCCTGAGGAACATCGAGGGGAACGAGGTGGGGCAGTGGTGAATTCCCGTGACGCGGGCCTGCGCGACCGGCGTGATCCGGAGCCACCCGACGCAGCCGCCACCCGCCCGTGAGCGCTCTTTCCCTTCCCCCGAACCGCCCCCGACCTGCGAACGACACCCCGATGACTGCCGATTCGATCAGCCCGATCCCCCGCTCGGCGGCGCCGCGCGAGGCGCCCGCCGCCGTGGCCGCGATGGTGCGGTTGATCCGTGACACCTGGGCGCGGTCCGAGCCCTTCATCCCGGAGATCTCGCAGTTCTTCTACGGGATGCTGTTCACCCTCGCGCCGGCGACGCGGGACTTCTTCCCCATCAACATGGAGGTGCAGCGCGGCCGGCTCGTGCGCGCGCTCGTGCACATCGTGCAGATGGTGGACCGGCCCGACGACCTCGTGCCGTTCCTGCGCCAGCTGGGGCGCGACCACCGCAAGTTCGGCGTGATCCCGAAGCACTACGAGGCCGTGGGCACGGCGCTGCTGGCTTCGCTGAAGAACCACCTGGGCCCCGAGTGGACCGTCCCTGTGGAGCGGGCGTGGGCGGAGGCCTTCACGATCGTCGCGCGCGCGATGCAGGAGGCGGCGGCCGCCGACATGAACCCGGCTTCGTGGCCGGCCACCGTCGTCGAGCACCGGCGGCTGACGTGGGACCTGGCCCTCGTGCGGCTGCTGCCCGAGCAGCCCGTGCCGTACCTGCCGGGGCAGTACATGAGCGTGGAGGTGCCGCAGCGCCCTCGGTTGTGGCGCTACCTCTCGCCGGCCAACGCGCCGCGGGAGGACGGCGGGATCGAGTTCCACGTGCGCGCGGTGGACGGCGGCTGGGTGTCGCGCGCCATCGTGAGCCACACGCAGCCCGGTGACATCTGGCGGCTCGGCCCGCCGCTCGGGCGCATGGCGGTGGACCGTGACCGGTCCCGCGGCGTCGTGATGGTGGCGGGCGGAACCGGCGTCGCACCGCTGCGTGCGATCCTCGACCACCTGGCGATGTGGGGCGAGAACCCGAAAACACGCCTGTTCTACGGCGGCCCGACCCGCGACGACCTCTACGACCTCGAAGAGCTGCGCGCGCTGTCGTCGACGAACCCGTGGCTCACGGTCACGCCCGTCGTCGAACGTGGCGACCACTTGCCCGGCTGCGAGCAGGGGACGCTGGCGGAAGCGGTTACGCGCTACGGCGCTTGGCCCGAACACGACATTCTCGTGTCGGGTTCGCCGTCGATGATCCGCGCGACGGTGTCGCGCATGCTGGTGGCCGGCAGCGCGCTCAGCCAGATCCAGTACGACCCGTTCACCATCGACTGACGAGGTCATCGGCTCACAAAGAATCTTTCCCACCGGCGAAAGATCACTTTGACTGTGTGCCAGAACAGGTTGACTATTAGTGGTTGAAATTGCTCCGTTCGAGCGGGAACGCCGTTAACTGCACCCGTTTTTCTCCGGGTGCGCCTACAGTCGTGATTCCTCGGGGGCGGCACGCGTACGCATCGCCGCGTGAAGACGAATACGTTTGGCCAGAGTGGAGAAAACCGTTCCCGATGTGTGTTGAATCAGCGAAGATCGAACTCGCTCCGAACCCCGCCCTGCGCAGAACGATGTCCGGTTCCGAGAGTGCACGGGTGATCCGCGAGAGCTTTGCGCAGGTTGAGGCGAAATCAGAAGAACTCGCACAGTACTTCTACGGGGCGCTGTTCGTGATCGCGCCGGACACCCGTGATCTGTTCCCCGTGACGATGGCCACACAGCGCAGCAGATTGTTGCGCGCACTCGTGTACGTCGTGCAGATGGTGGATCGGCCCGACGAACTCAGCACGTTCCTCTCACAGCTGGGCCGTGACCACCGGAAGTTCGATGTGCTCGAGCGCCACTACGACGCCGTCGGAACGGCGTTGCTCAGCGCGATGAAACGATTTCTCGGCAGGGCGTGGACGCCCGAAGTGGAAACGGCGTGGACGTCGGCCTACCGCGTGATCTCGGAGATGATGCGCAAGGCGGCCGCCGAGGAAGCGGGGCCGGCGTGGTGGAGCGGCACGGTGGTGGAGCACCGGAAGGTCTCGACCGATGTGGCGCTGGTGCGCGTGCGGACCGAGGGACTGCTGCCGTACCGGCCGGGCGCGTACGTGAGCGTCGAGGTGCCGCAGCGGCCTCGGTTGTGGCGGTACCTGTCGATGGCGACGTCCCCGCGCGACGACGGTCTGCTGACCTTCCACGTCCGCGCCGTCACCGGCGGCTGGGTCTCGCGCGCGATCGTGAACCACACCAACCCGGGCGACGTCTGGCGCCTGGGCCCTTCGCTGGGCGCACTTTCGGTGGTGCCGACCACCGACCAGCGCCCGCTGCTGATGATCGCCGGCGGGACGGGCGTCGCGCCGCTGCTGGCGATCCTCGACGAGCTGGCGCGGTGGAAGCGGAACCCGCCGGTGCACCTGTTCTTCGGCGGCCGCAAGCCCGGTGACCTCTACGCCCTGGACGAACTGCGCCACTTGGCGGTCACCTCGCGATGGCTGACGGTCACCCCGGTGACCGAAGAAGGCGCGATCTCCGGCGGCGACCGCGGAACCCTGGCCACCGCCGTGACCCAACGCGGCAAGTGGGCCGGCCACGACGTCCTCGTGTCGGGCTCGCCGAACATGATCCGCGCGACGGTCGCCAGGCTGCTGGCCACGGGGGTGGAGCTGGAGCGGATCAAGTACGACCCGTTCACGCTCGACTGAGGCTGCCACGCGGGTTGAGTCTGCGCCTGAGCTGGTGCCGACGCCCGGTCCGATCACGGCAACCCTCCGCCTCGCCCAACCGAGAGTGCCGCGCGAGTGCAAATCCGCGCCGCGGCCGGCGCCGACACCCGGTCCGATCACGGCTTACCCCTCCGCCTCGCCCGACCGAGGCCGCCGCACGGATGGAAATCCACGCCCCCTGGGCGCCGACACCCGGCCCGATCACGGCTACCCCCTCCGCCTCGCCCGACTGCGGCTGTCGCGCGGGCGGAAATCCGGCGCCGCGGCTGGTGCCGGCGCCCGGCCCGATCACGGCTTACCCCTCCGCCTCGCCCGACCGAGACTGTCGCGCGGGCGGAAATCCACGCCCCCTGGGCCCCGACACCCGGCCCGATCACGGCAACCGCTCCCCTCGCCCGACCGAGACTGTCGCACGGATGGAAATCCGCACCCGGCGCCGACACCCGGCCCGACCGCGGCTACCCCTCGGCCTCGCCCGACCAAGACTGCCGCACGGATGGCGGCCGACGCCGACACCCGCCCGAGAACGCCGCTACCACTCGGACCCGCCCCACCGAGGCCGCCGTGCGGCGGAGGTTTGGGCCGGGACAGACGGGCCGGTCGCAGCCGAGCGGCGTCGCGACCGCGGTCGGCACCGCTGTTCGTCACGCCTCCGGGGTAATTTCCGGCTGGGGTCTGGGCCAGTGCCGGGCTAGAGTTCCGGGGCATGGAGGTCACGATCCCCGCCCCGGACGGCGACATCACCGGCTACCTGGCGGTTCCCTCGGGCCCCGGCCCGTTCCCGGCCGTCGTGATCATCCACGACGCGCTCGGCCTGTCCGCCGACGCGCGGCGCATCACGGACCGCTTCGCTGATTCGGGTTACGTCGCGCTCAGCCCGGACCTGCATTCGCGCGGCGGCTTCTTCCGCTGCGTGCGCCAGGTTTTCAAGGACATGTTCGCCCGCCGTGGCCGCGCCTTCGACGACATCGAAACCGCGCGTGCCTTCCTGGCCGCCCGCGACGATTGCACCGGCAAGATCGGCGTCGCCGGCTACTGCCTCGGCGGGGGCTTCGCGCTCGTCGCGGCCTCCCGTTCGTTCGACGCGTCCGCCCCGTACTACGGCCAGCTGCCCCGCGACCTCTCCGTCCTCGACGACGCCTGTCCGATCGTCGCCAGCTTCGGCCGCCGCGACCCCTCCCTCCGCGGCGCCGCCACCAAACTCGACGCGGCCCTCACCGAACGCAACATCCCCCACGACGTCAAGGAATACCCCCACGCCGGCCACAGCTTCGCCAACAAAATCGCCCCGGCCCCGGTCAACACCCTCCTGCGCGTCCTGGGCGTCAGCTACCACGAAGACTCCGACCTGGACGCTTGGCAGCGCGTGATGTCCTTCTTCGGCGAGCACCTCAGCTAACCGCCGAACGGGAGCGGGCGCGAGTTGGCCACTCGCGCTACTCCGCCGGCACGACCGGTCCAGTCGCACTACACACAGCACGACAGGTCCACTCGCACCCGCCCGACGGCACCGGGGGTCCAGTCGCCGCGGGACCGCAGGAACGAACGGTCCCTCCACCCGCCACGCGCCGGCATCACTGGACCGATCGCACACACGGTGCCGCGCGCGGGGACCGTTACCCACGTTGCCCAGCGCGAACGGGCCATCCGCGCACCACCGGCCGGCACGAAAGGTCCACTCGCGCGGGGACACCACCGGTCCGTTCGCGGAAAGTCGGTTGCCGCCAGCCCAGTCACGCCCACCCGCCGGTCGGCGCGAGAGGACCATTCACCCGCGGCGTGGCGTGCGAAGGGACAGGTCAAGCTCATCCGTGGGCACGAAAGGTCCACTTGCGCGACGGCACCACCGGTGCGTTCGGGGAAGTCGGGCGCCGCCAGCCCAGTCGCACCCACCCAGCGGCGCGAAGGGACCGATCAGCCGCGGTGCGGAACGTTGCAGAACGCGAACGGACCATCCGCGCACCACCGGCCGGCGCGAAAGTGCCACTCGCGCGGGGACACCACCGGTCCGTTCGCGGAAAGTCGGGCGCCGCCAGCCCAGTCACGCCCACCCGCCGGCGCGAGAAGACCATTCACCCGCGGCGCGGTGTGCGAAAGGTCCCCTCGCACACCATCGGCGCGCGGCGCGAGGGGACCGATCATCCTCGTTGCAGAACTCGAACGGACCACCCGCGCACCACCGGCCAGCGCGAAAGTGCGACTCGCGCGGGGACACCACCGGTCCGTTCGCGGAGAGACGGGCGCGGCCAGCCCAGTCACGCCCACCCGCCGGTCGGCGCGAGAGGACCCGATCGCATGCGGTGCGGCGCACGAAGGGACAGGTAGAGCTCATCCGCGGGCACGAGCGGCCCGCTCGCACGAGGCACGAAAAAACCAGTCGCGCATACCCGCGAGCATGAACGGTCCAGTCGCGCAGGGCGCGACAAGACCACTCGCGCACACCCCCAAGCACGAACCGTCCACTCGCGCGGGGCGCAAAAGGTCCAGTCGCGCGCACCGACAGGCAACAATGGTCCACTCGCCTACACGTGCAAGGGCAGGAAAGGCCAGGCGCACACACCCACAGGCGCGAAAGGTCCGCCCGCGCACCCCCGCGAGAACGAACGGCCCACTCGTAAAGGGGCACGAAAGGTCCAGTCGTTCGGAGAAGGGCGCCACCGGTCCAGTCGTGCGGAAGCGGCAGGCCGTCAGGGCCGGCAGGTCGTCAAGCGAGGCAGGTCGTCAGGCGACTTGCCAGCCTGCCGGCCGAAGCATCCCTCGAACGCGAAACAGCCCCTCCACCACCGGAGACCCAGCAGCGAAGGGGCTGCCCACCCAAGCTTGAAACCAAAGCCAAAAGCCCAAACCTCAGTGGCGCTTGGGCTTCCACACCACCAAAGACGTCTGCTGCCGCGTCGGGACGAGGTCCTTGCGGTAGGACGCGTGGACCGCTGCGGCGGCCTGTTCGGCGGCGGCGTAGGCGGCCGCGAGCTCTTCGGTCAGTTCGTGCACCCGGGAGCGCAGCGCGTCGACCTGGTTTTCCAGTTCGATGATGCGCTTGACGCCCGCCAGGTTGACGCCGGCTTCCTGCGAGAGGCGCTGGACCTCTCGCAGGAGCGCGATGTCGCGCATCGAATAGCGGCGCCCGCCGCCGGAGGTGCGGCCCGGGGAGACCAGGCCCTGGCGGTCGTAGGAGCGCAGGGTCTGGGCGTGCAGGCCGGACAGCTGGGCCGCCACGGAGATCACGAACACGGGGGTGTCCTCGTCCGCGCCGTGCGGGAGTCCCGGGATTCCGCCGAACATCACCCTCACCTGCCTTCGAGCAACTCGGTGATGTCGGGCCGCGGGTCGTTGCCCTTCATCGCCTCCGCGTAGGCCTCCAGGGCCGTCCGCGCCTTGTCGTCCAGTTTCGCGGGCACCGCGGCCTGCAGGGTCACCAACAGATCGCCCCGCGAACCGTCCCGCTTCTGAATGCCCTTTCCGCGCACGCGCAACACTCGGCCACTCGCGGTACCCGCCGGGACCTTGAGCGAGACCTTGCCCTCGAGCGTCGGCACCGTGATCGTGGTGCCGAGCGCCAGCTCGGTGAAGTCCACCGGCACCGTCAGGGTCAGGTCCAGGCCCTTGCGGCCGAACAGCTTGTGCGGCGCCACGTGCACGCGGACGTACAGGTCACCGGCCTGCGCGCCACCCCGGCCCGGTTCGCCCTGGCCGGCGAGGCGGATCCGCTGGTCGTCGTCGACGCCCGGCGGGATGCGCACCGTCAGCGTGCGGGTGCGGGTGCTGATGCCCTCGCCACCGCACTCCGGGCACGGGTCGTCGATGATCTGGCCGCGGCCGCGGCAGTCGCGGCACGGCTCGGAGAACGCGAACGCACCCTGGCTGCGGCTCACCAGACCGGAGCCGCCACACGTGGGACACGTGCGGGGCGACGTGCCCGGCTTCGCACCGTTGCCGCCACAGGTCTGGCACGTCGCGGGGCTCGACAGCCGCAGCGGCAGGGTCGCGCCCTTGACCGCCTCGACGAAGTCGATCCGCACGTCGGTCTCGACGTCGGCGCCGCGCTGCGGCCGGTTGGCCGTCGCGGTGCCGCCGCGGCCCGAACGGCCGAAGATGCCACCCAGGATGTCGCCGAGCCCGCCGAAACCGCCCTGCTGGGCGCCGGCCTGACCGAAGATGTCGCCCATGTCGAAGCCGCCCGCGCCGGCGCCGCCGGGGAAGCCGCCGAACCCACCCGCGCCCGCGCCGAACAGGCGCTGGGCCTCGTCGTACTCCTTGCGCTTCGCCGGGTCGGACAACACGCCGTAGGCCTCGGACACGGCCTTGAACTTGTTCTCGGCCGTGACGTTGCCCGCGTTGGCGTCCGGGTGGTTCTCCTTGGCGAGCTTTCGGTAGGCCTTCTTGATCTCGTCCGCGGTGGCGTCGGAGGAGACACCCAGCTCTTTGTAGAAGTCCTTGCCCATCCACTCCCGAGCACTCATCGGGTGCCTCCTCCTTTCGCTTCGAAACGGTTGTTACTGCTGGTTCGGCTCATCGATCGACCCGTCCAGCGGCAGCTCGCCGCCGACGGGCGGGTCGACCGGCGCCGCGGCCGGCTCGTGGTCGGTGACCCCGACCAGCGCCGCCCGCAGGACCCGATCCCCGAAGCGGTAACCGCGGCGCATGACCACGGTGACCGTCGGGCCCGTCACGTCCGGCGAGGTGTTGTGCTGCACAGCCTCGTGCACGCTCGGGTCGAAGGACTCGCCCTCGACGCCGAACGACTCGAGCCCGGCTCGCTGCAAGCCGCTCACCAGCTTGTCGCCGACCGACTTGAACGCACCGGTGAGATCACCGTGCTGCTCCGCCCGCTCGAGGTCGTCGAGCAGGGGGAGCAGATCGCCGACCACCGACGCCTTCGCGCTCAGGACCACGGCCTCGCGGTCGCGGTCCACGCGCTTGCGGTAGTTGGCGTACTCCGCCTGCAGCCGCTGCAGGTCGGCCGTGCGCTCGGCCAGCTGCTTCTCGACGTCCGACGCGACCGAGACCGAGTCGTCCACCGAGTCGCCGAGCGAGGGGCCCGCGTGGTGCGCGGGCGCCTCGTCGGCGGGCAGTTCGCTTTCCGGGGCAGGGGGACGGACCTCACCGGTCTGCGGGTCGAGCCGCCGCCGGTCACGCACGACCACCGGTTCCTCGGGGCCCCGGCCCTCGGCTTCCTGGTGTCGTGGGGTCACTTCTTCTCGTCCTCTTCCACGATCTCGGCGTCGACCACGTCATCGGCCTTGGCCTGGCCCGCACCCGCGGAACCGGCGTCGGCACCCTGAGCACCGTCACCGGCGGCCGCGCCGCCCTGGTTGGCGTACAGCGCGCTGCCCAGCTCCTGCGAAGCCGTGTTCAGCTTCTCGATGGACTCGCGGATCTTGGCCGAGTCGGTGCCCTTGAGCGCCTCGTTGGCCTCCTCGATCGCGGTCTTCACCTTGCCCTTGAGGTCCTCGGGGAGCTTGTCGTCGTTGTCCTTGACGAACTTCTCCGTCTGGTAGACCAGCGTCTCCGCCTGGTTGCGGGTCTCCGCCTCCTCGCGGCGCTTCTTGTCCTCCTCGGCGTGGGCCTCGGCGTCCTTGACCATGCGGTCGATGTCGTCCTTCGGCAGCGCGGAGCCACCGGTGATCGTCATCGACTGCTCCTTGTTCGTGCCCAGGTCCTTCGCGGTCACGTGCACGATGCCGTTGGCGTCGATGTCGAAGGTGACCTCGATCTGCGGCACGCCGCGCGGGGCCGGCGGGAGACCGGTCAGCTCGAACATGCCGAGCTTCTTGTTGTGGGCCGCGATCTCGCGCTCACCCTGGAACACCTGGATCTGCACCGACGGCTGGTTGTCATCCGCGGTGGAGAAGATCTCCGAGCGCTTGGTCGGGATCGTGGTGTTGCGCTCGATGAGCTTGGTGAACACGCCACCCTTGGTCTCGATGCCGAGCGACAGCGGCGTGACATCCAGCAGCAGGACGTCCTTGACCTCGCCCTTCAGGACACCGGCCTGCAGCGCCGCGCCGACCGCGACGACCTCGTCCGGGTTCACGCCCTTGTTCGGCTCGCGGCCACCGGTCAGCTCCTTGACCAGCTCGGCCACGGCCGGCATGCGGGTGGAACCACCCACGAGCACGACGTGGTCGATGTCGCCGACGGAGATGCCGGCGTCGCGGATCACGTTGTTGAACGGCGCCTTGGTGCGGTCGAGCAGGTCCGAGGTGATCTTCTGGAACTCGGCGCGCGACAGCGTCTCGTCGAGGAACAGCGGGTTCTTGTCCGCGTCGACGGTGATGTAGGGCAGGTTGATGCTCGCGGAGTTGGAGCTCGACAGCTCGATCTTCGCCTTCTCGGCGGCCTCACGGATGCGCTGGAGCGCCATCTTGTCCTTGGTGAGGTCGATGCCGTTGGCGGCCTTGAACTTGTCGACCAGCCACTTGACGATGCGCTCGTCCCAGTCGTCACCACCGAGGTGGTTGTCACCGGACGTCGCACGCACCTCGACGACACCCTCGCCGATCTCGAGCAGCGACACATCGAACGTGCCGCCACCGAGGTCGAAGACCAGGATGGTCTGCTCCTTCTCGCCCTTGTCCAGGCCGTACGCCAGAGCGGCGGCGGTCGGCTCGTTGACGATGCGGAGCACGTTCAGGCCGGCGATCTGCCCGGCCTCCTTGGTGGCCTGCCGCTGGGCGTCCTCGAAGTACGCCGGCACGGTGATCACCGCGTCGGTGATGTCCTCACCCAGGTACGCCTCGGCGTCGCGCTTCAGCTTCATCAGCACGCGCGCGCTGATCTCCTGCGGCGTGTACTTCTTGCCGTCGATCTCGGAGTTCCAGTCGGTACCGATGTGCCGCTTCACGGACCGGATCGTGCGGTCGACGTTGGTCACGGCCTGGTTCTTCGCCGACTGACCGGTGAGCACTTCACCGTTCTTGGCGAACGCGACGATGGACGGGGTCGTCCGGGAGCCTTCCGAGTTGGCGATGACCGTCGGCTCGCCGCCCTCAAGGACGGCTACGACCGAGTTGGTCGTGCCGAGGTCGATGCCGACCGCTCGCGCCATGGTGCTTCCTCCTGTGTTGGCAGCTCTACTGCTATGTTCGTGACCTGCACGTTCGAGCTCCGCCTTGAGGGGAGCCCTGGCAAGTTCTATCGGCCTCTCGTGCGCCTCGTCAAGCCAGACTTGAGTCGCTCGCACTCAACCTTCGTATCAGCCTAACGACCACGTTCCGGTTCTTGTTCCCGCGGTCACCCGCAGACAGTCCCGTGAGGTGGTGTGAGGCCGCTCACCAGGGGTTTTGTCAGCTCGGCGCGTGCGCACGCCGAGTTCAGCAGCCCCGTGCGGCCGTTGTCGAGGCACGTGAGGACCACGGAGCCGGTGAGGTCCGGGGCGCGCCTCGAGTAAGGGTCCGAGTGACAGCGACGATCAGCCTCACGCCGGACGGGCCGGCGCGACGGGCCGCGCGGCACGGTGGTCGACCTCGCTGCCGACGGCCGCCGGCTCGGCCAGCCACCCGGCACCCGGCGGCACCGCCACCCGCACCACGGCCACGGGCTGCGTCGCCGGCGGCGTGTCGGTGCGGCCGCCGAAACTCGCGGTCAGCACGAAAGCTCCCACCGCGCCGGCCAGGACGGCCGCCAGCACCCGCGTCTCGATCTTGCGCATCAGAAGAATCTCCCGAATGTGGTTCAAGCTGCCTTGACGGTGACGCTGCCGCTCTCGGTGGTCAGGTCGAGCGTCTTCGTGCCGGCTCCGCCGGTGTCCTGCGTGTACTGCGGGATGAGCACCGACCGGTGCCCGCTGTCGCTGTCGCCGATCACGCGGTACGACCCGGCGGGCACCCGCACGTCGACGCTGCCGGAATCGGCTTTCACCTGCACGTCGTTGGGACTCGCCAGCGCCAGTTCCACCCGGCCGCTGTCGGCGGAGATGTCGACCGGCCCGCGCACCCCGTCGGCCGAGACGTGCCCGGAGTCGGTGTGCAGCTGCACCGGGCCGACGTCGTGCAGGTCGATCGAGCCGCTGTCGAGCCGGAGGTTCACCGAGCCCGCGACGTTCGCGACCTGCGCGGGGCCGGAGTCGGCGGTGACGTCGACGCTGCCGACGCCCGCGATGTCCAGTGAGCCGGAGTCGGCCCTGCCCGTGACGGGCAGCCCGGCCGGCACGACGACCTCGAAGTCCGCCGTGCAGCTGCGGCCGCAGTCGCCCAGCACGAGCTGGTCACCGTCCACGCGCCACGCGTCGCCGGGCTCGGAGCGGAAGTTGTAGTGCAGCTTCTGGTGCACGGAGATCGGCCCGGACCCGGTGCGGATCCGGACGTCGCCGGAGTCCGCGTCGAGCCTCACGCCGCGGATCTGCTGGGCGACCGTCGCGTCCCGCTCCACGGAGGAGCCCAGCCCCCACCCGAAGGCGACCGCGACCCCCACTCCGATCAGAACTACGCCACCCAGTGCCAGAAGCGGGCGTGCCACGGTGTCCGTCCCCTCAGTGCTGCTCATCCGTCTCGCCAAAAGGTATGAGCGGCCCCGCCGCGGCGGCATCCGGTAAACCCCCCGAAACATCCCTGAGGTGCCGGGCCCCGGGTCAGGGTCATAACCTGTCGTCGAGTGGACTTCCAAGATCAGCTTGATCAGGAGGATCGATGCCCCAAGCGCCCAATCCGTACGATTTCCTGCCGTCCGTCCCGTCGTTCACGCTTCGCAGCAACGACATCGCCGAAGGCGAGACGCTGGCGACCCCGCACCTGTCCGGCATCTTCGGCGCCGGCGGCGAGGACCGTTCGCCGCAGCTCTCGTGGGAGGGCTTCCCCGAGGGCACCCGCAGCTTCGCGGTGACGGTGTACGACCCCGACGCCCCGACCGCGTCCGGGTTCTGGCACTGGGCCGTGTTCAACATCCCCGCGTCGGTCACCGAGCTCGCCGCGAACGCCGGCGACGCGAGCGGATCCGGCCTGCCCGAAGGCGCCGTGACCCTCAAGGGCGACGGTGGCGTGAAGCAGTTCCTCGGCGCGGCCCCGCCGCCCGGACACGGCCCGCACCGCTACTACTTCGTGGTCCACGCCCTGGACGTCGACTCCCTCGACGTCAGCGGCGACGCGACGCCCGCGTTCCTCGGCTTCACCATGTTCGGCCACACGCTGGCCCGCGCCACCATCATGGCGACCTACGAGAACAAGGGCTGAGTTCTCACCGGAGCGGGGCCATCGCGGGTCCGCCCGCGGTGGCCCCGCGGCCTTTTCGGACGAGTGTCTGTTGTGGACGCCCTACCGCAGGGCTTCCCGGCCCACGCCGTCGCGTTCGAGGTAGCGGCCCTTCGTGTGCTCTTCGAACCCGAACTGCCGGTACAGCTCGTGGGCGTCCGCCGTGTGGAGCATCCAGCGGAAGTCCTTGCCGGGGCCGTTGTCGATCATCTCGCGCACGATCTCCTTGCCCAGCCCGGCGCCGCGGGCGTCCTCGACGACGAAGACGTCACCGAGGTAGGCCGAGGTCACGCCGTCGGAGAAGGCACGGGCGAAGCCGACCTGACGACCGGTCACGCGTTCGTACGCACCGACCACGCGCCACGACCCGGCGACCGCCGCCTCGACCTGTTCGCGCGTGCGCCAACGGCCCCAGTAGGCCTCGGTGGACAGGAACTTCCACAGCACGTCGAGGTCCAGCCGGCCGGGGTCGTCGTCGAGTTCGTAGTCGCCTGCGATCCGCATGTCCCGCAAGCTAGCCGAACCCACGAAACCGCCGCACCGGAGTTACCAATCCGGCCAAAAGCAGGCGGGCCCGCAACCGGACGTAACCGCGGTTGGCTGGCCGTGCCCGCCGTGACTGTGGTCGGATTGGTAACCGGCAACACAGTCAGCGCGGCTTGAGCAGGTAGTCCACCACGGGCCGCAGCTCGTCGGCCGACGGCGGTTCGTCGTCGATCAGCCCCTGGATCAGCAGGCCGTCGATGCCGGCGAGGAAAACGCGGAACGCGATCTCGTCGTCGTGGCGGACCATGGACGTCAGCACGTCGAGCCAGCGCCGCGCGGCCGGGCGCAGCTCTGGTTTGCGCGCGGCAAGCAGGTACAGCTCGTACTCCGCCATGGTGCGCCCGCGGCGCGGCCCGAGCGCCTCCGCGAGCAGACCGGCCACCTCCTCGGCGCCGCGGCTGCCGCGTGAGCGGGCGCGGTCGATCATCCAGTACACCTCGGTGGCCATGTCGCGCGCGCACGAGATGAGCGTGGCCACGAGCAGGTCGTCGAGCGAGGCGAAGTGGTAGGTGGTCGACGCGGTGGGCACGTCGGCCTCGGCCGCCACCGTGCGGTGCGTGACGCCGGCGACGCCGTCGCGCTCGATCACCCGCAGGGTGGCCTCGATGATCTCCGCGCGCCGCTTCTCGCCACGCGCCTTGCGTCCGTCGACCTGGATCTTCACTGGCTGCTCCCGACTTCGATGAGCACCACCCCGCCGATCACGAGTACCAAACCGCCGACCATCACGAGGTTGATCGGTTCCTTGAGGAACAGCACCCCGATGATCGCGACGAGCGCGACGCCGGCGGCCGCCCACACCGCGTATGCGACGCCGATCGGCAACCCCAGCTTCAGCACGCGCGACAGCGCGAAGAACGCCACCCCGTATCCCACCGCGACCAGCACCGACGGGAGCACTTCGGAGAACCCGTCGGAGAGCTTGAGCGAGACAGTGGCGGTCACTTCTGCGGCGATCGCCAAAGCGAGGTACAAGTAAGCACCCATGGACACGAAACTACTACCTGAACGATCGTCCCACTAGCCAGCGAGGCGTGCACCACATCGGTGGGACTTGGGCCTCGCCGACCAGTTACCCATCAGTAAGAAGCGTTACCCTGCTCGGCACCGGGGCTGTGACCCGCGCACAGACTCCGGCACCACCACACCGGACGAAAGGCACCCGACGATGGGCGCTGTACAGCTGACGCTCGGGGGGATCTCCGTCCTCCTGGGCATCGTCGCCTGGGGAATGTTCATCGCCACCATCGCCCGCTTCGTGCGGGTGATCCGGCTCGGCCAGCCCGACCCGACCCGCAACGGACCGTTCCTCCCGCGGCTCGGCACGTTGATCAAGGAGTTCGCCGCGCACACGCGCATGGCGAAGTTCCGCCAGGTCGCCCCGTGGCACTGGATGGTGATGTGGGGCTTCCTCATCGGGTCGCTCGCGCTGTTCGAGGCCTACGGCGAGGTCTTCGTGCCGACGTGGGGCTGGCCGGTGCTCGAGGACTGGTCGGTGTGGAGCCTGCTCATGGAGCTGCTCGGCGTCGCCACGATCGTGGGCGGCTTCGGGCTCGTGTTCATCCGCCAGGCCAACCACCCGCGCCGCGCCGACCGCATGTCGCGCTTCGCGGGCTCGAACTTCGCGTGGGCCTACTTCGTCGAGGCCGTGGTGATCATCGAGGGCGTCGGCATCATCGGCGTGCGCGCCGCGAAGGCAGCGATGAACGTGCACGAGACCCCGGTCTGGGCTGCCTTCGTGTCCGACCCGCTGAGCTGGGTCCTGCCCGCGAGCCCCGCGCTGGTGTCGGTGTTCGCGTTCATCAAGCTGATGAGCGCCACGGTGTGGCTGATCGTCGTGGCCCGGACGATGACCATGGGCATCGCCTGGCACCGCTTCAGCGCGTTCTTCAACATCTACTTCAAGCGCGAGGACGACGGCGGCGTCGCCCTCGGCGCGCTGAAGCCGATGATGTCGGGCGGCAAGGTGCTCGACCTCGAGGAGGCCGACCCCGACGAGGACACGTTCGGTGTCGGCAAGGTCGAGGACTTCAGCTGGAAGGGCTGGCTCGACTTCTCCACGTGCACGGAGTGCGGCCGCTGCCAGTCGCAGTGCCCCGCGTGGAACACGGGCAAGCCGCTGTCGCCGAAGCTGCTGATCACGCAACTGCGTGACCACGCCTACGCCAAGGCTCCGTACCTGCTGGCCGGCGGCAAGCGCGACATGGCCGGCGATGAAGTGGGTCTGTCCGGCGACAACATGTACGCGGGCATCGACGTGCTCGCCATCGCCGAGTCGGAGCGCCCGCTGATCGGCGACGACGGCGGTGTGATCGACCCCGACGTGCTCTGGTCCTGCACCAGCTGCGGTGCGTGCGTGGAGCAGTGCCCGGTGGACATCGAGCACGTGGACCACATCGTGGACATGCGCCGCTACCAGGTGATGATCGAGTCGTCGTTCCCCACCGAGCTGAACGGCATGTTCAAGAACCTGGAGAACAAGGGCAACCCGTGGGGGCAGAACGCCAAGGACCGTCTCCAGTGGACGGAAGACCTCGACTTCGAGGTCCCGGTGTTCGACGGCGACCTCGGCGACGCGGAGTACCTGTTCTGGGTCGGCTGCGCCGGCGCGTTCGAGGACCGCGCGAAGAAGACCACGCGCGCCGTCGCCGAGCTGCTGCACATCGCGGGAGTGAAGTACACCGTGCTGGGCTCGGAGGAGTCCTGCACCGGTGACCCGGCGCGCCGCGCGGGCAACGAGTTCCTGTTCCAGATGCTGGCGCAGCAGAACGTCGAGGTCCTGAACTCGGTGTTCGAGGGTCGCGAGCGCAAGGCGCGCAAGGTCGTCGTGACGTGCGCGCACTGCTTCAACACGCTCGCCAACGAGTACCCGGAGCTGGGCGGCCAGTTCGACGTCGTGCACCACACGCAGCTGCTCAACCGCCTGGTGCGCGAGAAGTACCTGACGCCCGTCGCGCCGATCGCCGAGGACGTCACCTACCACGACCCGTGCTACCTCGGCCGCCACAACAAGGTGTACGACGCGCCCCGCGAGCTCGTCGGCGCCTCGGGTGCCACCCTGCGCGAGATGCCCCGCCACGGCGATCGCTCCATGTGCTGCGGCGCCGGCGGCGCGCGCATGTGGATGGAGGAGAAGATCGGCAAGCGCATCAACGTGGACCGCGTGGACGAAGCGCTGGGCACCGCCCCGTCCAAGATCGCCACGGGCTGCCCGTTCTGCCGCGTGATGCTCACGGACGGCGTCACGGCCCGCCAGAGCGACGGGCTGGCCGGCGAGCGGGTGGAGGTCGTCGACGTTGCCCAGCTGCTGCTGACGGCCGTGAAGCGCAAGCCGGAGCCGGCGCTGGTGGCCGTGGGTGCCCCTTCTCTGGAGGGCGAGTCGGACACCGACCTGACGGCCGAGCCCGACGTGCGGACCGACGAGACGCCGACCGGGACGCCGCTGCCGGATGAGGACAAATAAGCATTTCGAACTGAGGTGAACGCCTCTTCCGCGATCTTGACCGGTCGGGGGAGAGGCGTTTTCTTTCAGTCTCGGGCCGTGACCAGAGCTCTCACCGCGCGTGCTCGTTCATGCGCGGAAAGAGAGCCCCGACACCGCCGCCCACTCACCGAAAACGCCAGGCGGGCACCCTCTTGCCATACTCGCGGGTAACTGCCCTCGAATTGCGGTAACCGTTTGACAGAAAGCGTACGCACGTGCCGGAACCGCGCCGAAAACGTTTTCCACGACATTTTCCGAACCGGCTATTTGGAGTACGTCACATTGACGGCGACAAGCGGGAGAACGAGCGTACTCTTCGCATGCTCGTGACCAGCGCCGCTCGCGGGGACGGAATTCGGCGACCGGAAAAGGGGACGCGCAGTGGTGAACGGGTATCGCGCACCGAGCACGACCGGCCACCGGGGGACGCCCTTTCCGCAGGCCGCGCGGGTCACCGTGGTCCCAGGCCGCCAGGCGGAGCCGGCGTGGCCCACGGAGGCGCCGGAGGAGTTCGCGGGCGAGCCCGTGGCGGGGGACGGCTGGGTCGCTGACCCCTCGCCCGTTCCGGGGCCGCGGACGCTGGTGCGGCCGTACGTGCTCACGCGCGGGCGCACGCAGGCGCGGCGCAATCTCGCGATCGAAGCGCTCGTGAAGGCAAACGCGGAGGACCCGCGCTGGAACGCGCCGCACGTGAAGGGCGAGTTCCGGATCGTGCGGTCGCTGTGCCTCTACCCGCGGTCGGTCGCCGAGGTGGCCGCGACGCTGAGCGTGCCGCTGGGCGTGGCCCGGGTCCTGCTCGACGATCTGGCCGAACTCGGCCTCGTGACGATCCACGCGCCGCGGCCCAAGGAAGACGGGCGGCCGGCGGTCGCGTTGATGGAGCGGGTGCTCTCGGGTCTCCAGCGGTTGTGAACCCTGCTCGCGGGCTACCCTTCTGCCCGTGAGCGAGCAAGAAGGAGCGGGCGGCGAGAGCACTCTGACCGTGCTGCTGGCCGGCGGTGTGAACCTGGCGATCGCGGTCCTGAAGCTGATCGCCGGCATCATCACCGGGTCGGGCGCGATGTTGTCGGAAGCCGCGCACTCGGTGGCCGACACGATCACCGAAGTCCTGCTCCTCACGGCGCTGAAGCGATCGGAGCGCCCGGCGGACAGGATGCACCCGTTCGGGTACGGCAAGGAGCGCTACTTCTGGTCGCTGCTCGCGGCCGTCTCGATCTTCGCCTCCGGCGCGATGTTCGCGCTGTACGAGGGCTTCACGACGGTCTTCGGTGAGCCGAAGGAGCAGACCAGCCCGATCGTCGGTTACGGCGTGCTCGCCGTGGCGTTCGTGCTCGAGGGAATCTCGTGGCTGCAGGCGATTCGCCAGGTGCGCAAGGAGTCGAGGGCCGAGCGCCGCTCGTTCTTCACCTACCTGCGCATGATCGACGATCCCGCGCCGAAGACCGTGCTGTTCGAGGACTCCGCGGCGCTGACCGGTCTGCTGCTCGCGTTCGCCGGCCTTGGGTTGCATCAGCTCACGGGTTCGTCGCTGTGGGACGGGCTCGCGTCGATCCTCATCGGCGTGTTGCTCGCCTTCGTGGCGTATCTGCTGGGCCGGACCAACCGCGGCCTGCTCATCGGTCGCCAGGCCGACCCGCGGATCGTGCGCGGGGTGCGTGACCACCTCAAGGCGGCGCCCGAGATCGAGGACGTGGTGGACCTGCAGACGATGCTCATGGGCACCGACCACGTCCTGGTGTGCGGCCGCGTCGACTTCGACGATTCACTCGGCGCGGCCGACGTCGAGTCCGCCTGCGTGCGCCTGGCCGACGAGCTGACGGCGAAGTTCCACGACGTCACCGAGGTGTTCATCGAGCCCGTGCCACGCAGCGACCCGAAGCTGCGGGCGACCGTGCTCGCGCGCTACGGCGATTTGAGCACCCGCCCGATCGAGGAACATCAGTAGCCGAAGTCCTGCGTCCAGTACCAGCCGCTGGTGTTCACCCCGACACCGAGTTTCGTCAGCTGGCAGTTGAGGATGTTCGCGCGGTGGCCGCTGGAGTTCATCCACAGCTGCATCACCTGCTTGGCGCTCGTGGCGCCCTTCGCGATGTTCTCGGCGCCCGGTTTGTCGTAGCCGGCGTCGCGGATGCGCTCGTCGAAGTGTTTGCCTTCGGGTGTGTCGTGGGAGAAGTAGTTGCGCGCGGACATGTCGTCGCTGTGGTCCTGCGCGGCCGTGTCAAGGTGGGACTCCTCGTCGACCGGGGCGCAGCCGGCCTTCGCGCGCTCCTTGTTGACGAGGTCGACGACCTGCCCGGTCATCGACGGGTTGTTGCCGCGACCTTGCCCGGGCGGCTTCGGGGGAGCGGGTGGCGCCGGCGGGTTCTGCGCGGGGCTTGCGGGGTCCGGTGCGGTCGTGGACGCCGGATCCGGGGCGGCGGGCGGCGGGGTGGCCGGCGCCGTGGAGCCGTCAGGGGTGCCGGGTGACGGAGCGCCGCTCGGCCGAGGGGCCGGGGTTGCGCCGGGAGTGGAAGACGCCGGCTGCTTTGCGTAGGGATCCACCGGCGGCACGCCACCCAACGGGTCGGGCCGGTCTGCGGCAACGCTACTGAGCGTGGCCGCGCTGGGTCTGTCGTGGAGCCAGAGGGTCCCCCCAGCGGCGGAGAACCCGCCGAGAAGGACACTCAGGGACACCAAAACCACACGACCGCGCGCACCAATGGGGGACACGGGCGTGGAACGTATCACGAACCGATTACGACCGTTACCCCCGAAAGGCGCAGCACGGTGCTCGATCAAGCTCCGGAAATGATCAAGAAACGTCCTCGATCGCGGTGCCCTTGGTCTCGCGGATGAACTTCAGCGCGAACGGGATCGACAGCACGGCGAAGGCCGCGTAGATCCAGTACGTGGTGCTCAGGTTCCAGCCGGCCATGCTGGGGAAACTCACCGTGACCAGCCAGTTCGCCACCCAGTTCGCGGCCGTGCCGATGGCCAGCGCGGCACCGCGGATGCGCAGCGGGAACATCTCGCCGAGCAGCACCCACAAGATCACGCCCCACGACAGCGCGAACGAGATCACGAAGACGTTCGCGAACGCGAGCGCCACCGGTCCCCAAGCGCCGGGGAGACTCAACTCACCGTTCACGGTCTGCGCGTTGCCGAACGCGATCGCCGCGACGCCGAGCCCGATCGCCATGCCGACCGAGCCGATGAGCAGCAGCGGTTTCCGGCCGACGCGGTCGATGAACGCGATCGCGATGAACGTGCCGATGATGTTGATGACCGGGCTGACCATGGAGATCAGCAGCGAATCGGTGTTCTGGCCGACCGAGTGCCACAACGTGTCGGAGTAGTAGAAGATCACGTTGATACCCACGAACTGCTGGAACGCGGCGAGCGCGATGCCGATCCAGACCACCGGCAGCAGGCCGAACTTCCCGCCGACGACGTCACGCACCTTCGAGCGCCGCTCGGTGCGCAGGCCGCGGCGGATGTCGGCGAGTTTGGCATCGATATCGGCTTCGCCTGCCGCGCCTTCGACGTCGGCGAGGACCTTGCGCGCCTTGGCGTCCTTGCCGATCGAGAGCAGGTAGTGCGGCGACTCGGGGATGATCGAGGCGAGCACGAAGTAGAGCACCGCTGGCACGGCCGCCGCGCCGAGCATCCACTGCCACGCTTCGAGGCCGCCGAGCGAGCCGTTGAGGTCGTGGGAGCCGTCGGCCAGCGCGGGCGCGACGTCCTTGACGACCCAGTTGACCAGTGCCGAAACGCCGATGCCGAGCACGATCGCCAGCTGTTGCAGGCTCGCGAGCCGACCGCGGTACGCGGGTGGCGCGACCTCCGCGATGTAGGCCGGGCCGATCACGGACGCGACACCGATCGCGATCCCGCCGACCACCCGCCACAGGGCGAGGTCCCAGATGCCGAACGGGAACATCGCACCCAGCGCGCTCACCAGGAACAGAATCGCGGCGATCTGCATCGTGCGGATCCGGCCGACGCGGTCGGACAGCAGCCCACCGAACCATGCGCCGACGGCCGAGCCGATCAAGGCGCTCGAGACGGTGAGGCCCGTGGCGGCCGCGCCGACGTCGAAGTGCTTCTGGATGCCGAGCACGGCACCGTTGATGTTGGAGCTGTCATACCCGAACAGGAACCCGCCCACGGCCGCCGCGCCCGCGATGAACACGACGTGGGCGAGGTGCTGCCGGCCCGCTCGTTCGCCGGAAACGACGTCGGCCAACGACCCCACCAACTCCTCTCGAAGATCGCTTACCTCTTCGAGGGAACTCCTGTTCGGAGCTCGATCGTGTCAGTGGCGCCGGTGACGTGCCGCACCCGATGCCGGCCGCGGCTGCCGGGTGATGCGGAGGAACAGGCCGCCGGCCGCGAGCAAGGACAGGCTGTTCAGGGCGTAGATCCAGGGGTCGGGATCGGGGCCGGGGAGGGGGTCCGCCGGGGCCTTCGCGAGGGCCTCGGGTGAGACGATTTTCACCACGGTCTGCGCGTGTTCGGTGAATTCTTGACCGCTCAGTGTGTCCGGGTGGGCCGTGACCGCGATCTTGTCGGCGAGTGTGCCGGCTCGGGGTGCGATGGCCGTCCGAGTCCATTCGCGGTGGTCGCCCGGGTCGAGGCGGAGACCCTGCACCGTGAGCGGTGCGGTGCCGGTGTTGGTGGCGGTGACCAGGAAGGTCACGGTGTCGCCGGGATTCGCGGTCGGGTCGGCCTCTTCGGTGAGAGCGAGGGCGGGCTTCGCCGGTGTTTTCCTGGGGACGACGGCGGGCTCGGAGCCGATGACCTCGGTGGTGGCGGTGGTCGTCGCCGTGAGCGTGTGGCCTGCGGGGTCGTGGGCGGTGGCCGTGGTGTCTTCGACGAGGTCGACGCGGACGGTGCGGGTGCAGGCGCGAACGGTCGTCTCGCCGGGTGGAAGCTCGCTGACGGTGAACGCGCAGGTTGGGTCGGCGGCGCGAACGATCACGTCGGTCAGGGTCGCGTCGCCGGTGTTGCGGACGGTGGTCAGGTAGGTGACCGGGTCGCCCGGGCGGATGGGCTGGCGGAGGTGGTCGTTCGTGATCTCCAGGTTCGGGTGGATGACGTCGATCTTCGCGTCGGCTGTGGTCATTACCGGCGTGCCGCGGAGCGGTGTGGCGGTGACCTGCGTGCTGTCGATGGCGGTGCCGGCCGCGGTCGTCGTGCACGGGTAGCGCCGGATGCCGTTGACCGGCAGCGTCGCGAACGTGCGGGCGCACTCGGGCGCGCCTGGATCGGTGACGTGGACGTCGTGCAGTTCGGTGTCGCCGGTGTTGGTGAGCACAACGTCGAACCGCACCGAGTCGCCGGGGCGGAACGGGCCACCGTCGACGTGCTTGGCCAGCGTCAGCTTCGGTTTCAGCACGGCGAACGACGCCTGCGCGGACGCCGTCACCGCGCGTTGGGCCGGGTCGGTGCCGGTGACGCTCGTGGTGCTGGTGAAGCCGGTCGCGCCCGCCGTGGTGGTGCAGCTGTAGGTCTCCTCGGCGTCGGGGATCAGGCGGCCGGCGTGGCGTCCGCAGGCAGGGGTGTGATCGTCCACAACGGACACGTCGGTGAGCGGGGTGTCGCCGACATTCTTGACCAGTACGGAGAACGTGACGGTGTCGCCCTGGCGGACCTGGTACGGCTCGGCGTCGGTCATGATCGCGAGCTCGGGGTGGATGACGTCGACCTTCGTGACACCGGACGCGGTGACGGGCCGGGTGGTGGGGTCGTTCGCGGTGGCGTTCACCGTGGCCGTGAAGTCGTCGGACGCGGCCTTCACGCGGCAGGCGTAGGTCTCGGCGGCGCCGGGGCCGAGCCGGTCGTAGTCCTTCGGGCAACCGGTGAGCGTGATCTTCGTGAGCGGGACGTCGCCGGTGTTGGTGACGACCACGGTGACGGTGACGTCGTCGCCGGCCCGCGCTTGCGGTGGCGCGGCTGCGGGTTTCACGGTGAGCGCGGGGTGGATGACGTCGATCGTGGCGTCGGCCGTCGCGGTCAGGGCCGCGCCGGTCGTGGGCGCGCCGGTGACGCGGGCGGTGAACACGGCGTCGTCGGCGGGCGCGGGTGAGGTGCAGTCGTACGACTGCTTCGCACTGGGGGCGAGGGTGTCGAACGTCTTCGCGCACACGGGCACCTGGTCGTCGGTGACGCGCATCTTGGTGACGGGAGTGTCGCCGGTGTTGGTGACGGTGAGTGTCGTGGTCACGGCGTCGCCGGCGCGGAAGGGACCGCCGTGCACGGCGCGGGTGAGCGACAACCCGGGGTGCAGGACGGTGAAGCTCGCTTCGGCTGCGGCCGTGACCGTGCCGCCGAGCGGGTCGGTACCGGTGACCCTCACGGAATTGGTGTAGCCGTCGCGGCCGGCTTTGGTGCTGCAGGTGTAGTTCTCGGTGGCGCCGGCAACGAGCGTGGTGGCCGGACGGGCGCAGCTGTTCGTTCGATCGTCCGCAACGGACACGCGCGTCAGCGGGACGTCACCGCTGTTGCGGACGGTGATCGTGAAGGTCACGGGGTCCCCTTCGCGCACCTGCTGCGGCGCGACCGTCTGGCTGATCGCGATCGCCGGGTGGATGACGTCGACGTGGGCGTCGGCCGTCGCGGTGACCGGCCGGTTCGCCGGGTCGGTGCTGGTGACGACGGAGGCGCTGGCGAGGTCGTCGCCGGTGGCGTGGGTGCAGGTGTAGGTCTGTTTCGCCTGCGGGGAAAGAGTGCCGAGCCGCTTGGCGCATTCGGGGGCGGCGGTGTCGGCGACGCTGACGTCGTGCAGTTCGACGTCACCGGTGTTGGTGGCGGTGACCGTGAACGTCGCCGGCTCGCCCGGGCGCACGACTGCGGGCGCGACGGTCTGCGTGATCGCGACGGCCGGGTGGATGACGTCGACGACCGCTTCGGCGTTCGCCGTCACGACCGGTCCCATCGGGGGCGTCGCGGTGACGGTGAGCGATTCGGTGACGTCATCGGCGGGCGCGTTGGTGGTGCAGGTGAACGTCCAGATGGCGCTGGCCGGCAGCGGGTCGTGGTCCTGTGTGCAGGCGTCGGCGGTGACGTGCACCTCCGTGAGCGGCACGTCACCGGTGTTCTTCACGGTGACCCGCACCGGCACGTTGTCGTGCTCGCGGAAGGGTCCACCTTGGACAGTCGCGGCGAGCGTGACGGCCGGGTGCTGCACCGCGAACGAGGCGTCGGCCGACGCCGTGACCGGGCGGTTGGTCGGGTCGGTGCCGGTGGCCGTGGCGGAGTTGGTGAAGCCGTCCTTGCCGGCGACCGTCGTGCACGTGAGGGTCTGCTTTCCCCGCGGAGGAAGGCTTCCGACCGGCTTCGCGCAGCCGGGGACCCGGGTGGCGGCGAGGCCGACGTCGTGAAGCGGGGTGTCGCCGGTGTTGCTGACCGTGACGGAGAAGGTCACGTGATCCCCTTCGCGCACCTGCGCGGGTGCGGCGGACTGCGTGACGGCGAGCGCGGGGTGGATGACGTCGATCGTCGAGTCGGCGGTGCCGCTCAGTTCCCGGCCCAGCTCGTCCTTGCCGGTCGCGACCGCGGGATCGGTGAGGTCGTCTTGGGGTGCAAGCAGGTCGCACCGGTAGGTCTGCTCGGCCCGCGGTGCGAGGGTGCCGAACTTCCGCACGCAGCCGGGCGTGCGGTCGTCGGCCACCGCGACGTCGTCGAGCGGCGCGTCACCGGTGTTCTTCAGCGTGACGGTGAAGGTCACGCGGTCCCCTTCGCGCACCTGGGCCGGCGCGGAGGTCTTCGTGAGCGACAAGGCCGGGTGGATCACCTTCGCGGTCGCCGACGCCGTGTCGGTCACCGGTTGCCCGGACAGGTCGGTGCCGGTCGCCGTCACGGTGTTCGTCGTGGTCAGCGCGGGCTTTTCGGCGCACGGCCAGCTCTGCTGCGCGCCGGGCGCGAGCGCGCCGAACGTCCGGGAGCACGCGGGTTCGCTCGCGTCGGTCACGTCGATGCTGTTCAGGGGACTGTCGCCGGTGTTGCGCACGGTGATCGTCCACGTCACCGGGTCCCCGGCGTGCACCACGGCGGGATCGACCGTCTTGGTGATGTCAATGGCCGGCGCGATGACGGGGACCTTCACGTCGGCCACGGCCGTCACGACCTTGCCCAGCGGATCGGTGCCGGCCGCGGAAGCGCTGGTCTCGGGCACCGGCGCCTTCGCCTGGCACGTCGCCGTGGTCTGCTGCCGCGGCGCGAGCGTCCCGATCGTGCGCGCGCACGCGCCGACCTTCACGTCGGTGACGGCGACGTCGTGCAGCGGCACGTCACCGGTGTTGGTGGCGGTGACCGTGAACGTCACCGGGTCGCCGGCGCGGTAAGCCGGTTTGTCGACTTGCTGCGCCAGGGAAATCGCGGGGTGGACGACGTCGACGCGAGTGGCGGCGGTGCCGTCGAGCGCGTCACCGAGCGTGCTGGTGCCGGTTACCTTCGCGGCGCTCGTGACGTCGTCGCCGGGCGCGGTCACCGGGCATTGATAACCGGTGGTCGCGCCCGCGGCGAGCGTGCCGATCTTTTTGGCGCAAGCGGGAAAGCGGTCGTCGGTCACCTCGACGTCGTGCGCCGCGGTGTCGTTCGGGTTCGTGACGCCGACCGTCACGGTCACTTGGTCACCCGCGTGCGCGCGTGGCGGGTCGACGTGCGTCACGAGCTGCAGGTCGGGCACCGGCACGGAGAACACGAGGTTCTGCGCGGCGAAGTCGTCGCCGGTCGTGCTGAACGCGAGCTTCGCGCTCGTCGCGCCGCTCGGCACGGCGTCGCTGCTCAACGCTTTCGCGTCCACGCCGAAGCTGTTCTTCGCGCCGGGTTTCACGGCGTTGTCCGTGCTGGCGATGAAGAAGTTGTCGGGCGCGCCGGTGCCGGGTTCCGCGATGGGCTTGCCGTTGATCAGGAAGCGGTCACCGGTCGTGCCCCAGTCGCCGCCTTCGGCGGTCACTCCGACGTGTGCGTCGGCCGACGCCGCGCGGAACCCGGTGACGGTCGTGGTCGCGGCGGGACCGTTCGCACTGACCGCCTCGTGCCCGTCGTAGACGTACACCGCGCGCTTGGCCGGCGCGTACTGCGGATCGCTGCCCGGGTAAGCGAACACGACCGCCACCGACCAGCCCCCGCCGCACCCGCGCCCGGCGGCGGTCCAGACGTTGCCGGCGGTCAGCGTCACCGGCGTGCCCGTCGGCGCGTTCGCGAACTGCCCCGTCACGTCGGCGTGGGCGGAGTAGAACTGCGCGTCCTGCTCGAAGGAACCGGGCGAGACGTCGGCCGGTTCGCCGCTGCCCACCCAGAACCGCACCGCTTGCGTGTTCGCCTCGCCGGGTGGGCGCGGGCACGTCGTCGCCAGCGACCCACCCCAGCTCAGGCGCGCGAACGCGACCTTCGCCCCCGGCGGGATGGTGACGGACGCCGTGGCCGAGTCGAACGTTTCGGCGTCGCCGTCCACATCGGACCAGCGCAACGCGAAGTCACTCGCGCGCTCTTTCGTTTCGCGGTTCGCGGCCTTCGCGCACTCGGCGTCTCCGGTCGCGCACTGCACCACACTGTTTCCGGCGTACAAAAAATCGCCGTACACCACTTTGTGGTAATTCTGCTGGAATCCCTTGACGACGTCCGCGTGCGCCGCCGGTGTCAGGAATGTGGCCAGGAGGCCGAATATCGCGAGCAGTCTTTTCCCGGCCGAGCCCATGTCCGCGAGCTTTCCACGAACTGGTGAACGAAACGCCTTTTCGCACCCGGCCGTGGCCGGGCTTCACTCCAGAGAGCGACCGGCGGGGCCTGTGGGTGACGATCAGCGCCAGGTGTCGACGCGGTGGAAGTTCTTGTACGCGCGGCTCGGCGTCGGGCCGCGCTGGCCCTGGTAGCGGGAGCCGGCCTCCTTCGAGCCGTACGGGAACTCCGCCGAGCTGGACAGGCGGAAGATGCACAGCTGGCCGATCTTCATGCCCGGCCAGAGCGTGATCGGCAGGTTCGCGACGTTGGACAGCTCGAGCGTGATGTGGCCGGAGAAGCCGGGGTCGATGAAGCCCGCCGTGGAGTGCGTGAGCAGCCCCAGCCGGCCGAGCGAGGACTTGCCCTCGAGGCGGCCGGCGAGGTCGTCGGCGAGCGTGACCAGCTCGAACGTGGAGCCGAGCACGAACTCGCCGGGGTGCAGCACGAACGGTTCCTCACCCTCCTTCTCGACGAGGGAGGTGAGCTCGTCCTGCTGCAGTTGCGGGTCGATGTGCGTGTACTTGCTGTTGTCGAACACCCGGAAGAACCGGTCGAGGCGCACGTCGATGCTCGACGGCTGGACCATCGCGGGGTCGAAGGGGTCGATGCCGAGCCGGGCGGCGTCGAGCTCTTTGCGGAGGTCACGGTCACTGAGCAGCACGGACGAAGCCTAACGGCAACTTTGGATCAGGGTGGATCAGGCTGGCTCAGACGATAACCGTCGTGGTTCAAGCGATATGTCGTCAGGCGGCGCGTACGTGCTGCCGCAACGTCGTGTCGAGCTTGAACACCTCGTGCAGCCGCTTGAGGTAGCGGCGCCGGCCGATTCCGCCGAGCAGCTCCTGCACCGCGGTCGCACCGGGGATGAGCCGCCGCGCCGTCTCGGCGGCGAAGTTCACCCCGGCCGCCGCGACGACGGCCGCCTGGGCGACGGGGTCGTCCGGCAGCTCCAGGAAGTCGGCGTTCTCCTTGCCCAGCACCAGGCGGCTGATCGCGGAGTGCACCTGGACGTTCACGTGCGCGAGCACCTTGCCGGCCGCACCGCGGCCCTCGCCGATGGCCGCGTGGCTCTCGACCAGCGCTTTGGCGAGCCGCTTCGAGTCGTCGTCGGGGATGAACTCGGTGGCGGCGAGCAGCCAGAGCAGCCGCCACGCGTCGTCCTCGTCCGCGGGCAGGAGCTCCTCGTCGACGCCCATGAGCCAGCCGATGTAGCGCCAGAGGTGGAGGATGTCGGCGCGTTCCTGCTCGCTGTAGCGCAGGCCGAGCAGCTGCGTGCCGAACACGTAGACCAGCGAGAAGAGCAGCAGCGTGCCGGCGGTCTGGACCTGGTTGATCGGCCGGTCCCACCGCTCGTAGTCCCAGTCCTCGCGGCTGTTCATCGCTCGCCGGACGTGCGCGTGGACGACGCGGATGTTCACCGCCGCGCGGAAGCCGGTGTTGTGGCGGTCCATCGCCCCCGGCGTGGTCACGTCGATCCACCACGCCGCGGTCTCCACGAGCCGCTTCGTGGCCCTGCGCTCGATCTCCCCGGTCCCGACCAACGCCTTCGTCGCCCGCGACGCCAGGTAGCCGCCCATCAACGACATGTCGCCGAGCGGGAACAACCCGAGCAACCCCGCGCGCGTGATCGCCCGCGCCCCCTTCTCCAGCCTCCGCCGATCCACCCAGTACGGCGTGGCTTCGACGACGGCCATGAATTCCCGCAGCTCAGGCGCCGCGTCGGGGGCTTTGCCGGCTTCGGTGGCTTCGGTGGCTTCGCCGCTCAACGCCCGCTCGAACCGCTCCCGGTTCCCGGGCTCCCGCGCCAGCCACTCCGCGAGCCGATCGGCCGGCCCGTCCTGCCGCTGCGCGAACTCCCGGAGCCGGGTGACCTGGCCATCGTCCGCCCGCAGGTCCTCGACGCCCCGCAGCCGGGCCACCAGTCGAAACCCGCCCCGTCTGAACAACACAGGGTCGTCCACCACACACCTCCGGCACCACCGACCGTCGGACAACAAGTGTTGTCACTTGCCCCCGGCGCCGTCAACCCGCGCCCACTGGACACACCGATCACGCGGCCGTGTATGCTGGCGGAGCACTGCGGATGTAGTTCAATGGTAGAACATCAGCTTCCCAAGCTGAATACGCGGGTTCGATTCCCGTCATCCGCTCTCACATATTGTTTTTCAGCTCAGTAGGGGCGCTTCCCGAGTTCGGGAAGCACCCCCACTCGCTATTCACGGCCCTTTCCGACAACATCACTCAGCCGTGGTGGCACAGAATCGACGGATGCTGAGAGTCGGTTCTGTTGTGCTGGGTGTCCCGGATGTGCCACGGGCGGCGGCGTTCTACCTGGAGCGGTGTCTCAGTGCGGCCGAGCGACAGCTGGCCCCCGGCCCCTCCGCCGGGACCGGCACCGCCCAGTCGTCCTCCAGCTCTTTTCGCAGGACGTACCCTCCAGGGCCTCCATCGGCATCCGCGGATCCATCTGGACCTGTACGCCGGAGACGCGGCCGACCAGGCCGCCGAGGTCGAGCGGCTGGTATCCCTGGGCGCCCGGGTCGTCGGCTGGGACCTCAACCCGGACGACGCCTACTTCGTCGTGCTCGCCGATACCGACGGTAACCGCTTCTGCGTCATCGACACCGGGCACCGCTGAAGCAGTCCGGAGACAAGTGCGGCGGCCCCAGCCATCTGTGGCCCGACCCTGACTGCTCAAGCCTATCCAGGCGCGCGTCACTTGAGGGACTGCGCCACGAATGCGTGCGCCGACAGCGCCTGGATTGTCGTAGACCACACATCATGACTGCCGTTTCCGTGCATCGTCGGCGGCGGCGCGCGCGTCACAACGCACACGGCGTAGCCCGTCATCCGCTCCGAACAAGGAGTGAGGGCGTTCTCCGAATCGGGAAAACGCCCTCACTCTCTTCTTGTCCCGCCCCGACTACGGGACAATCCTCAACCATGACGCGGCTCTCTGACCTGATCACCGACGTCCTGGCCATCCTGCGTGCCGGCGAGCACGACACGAGCTGGAGCAGCTACGACTCCACCGCCGATGCCATCGAGGAGCTCGAACGCCTCCAACCACGGGTCGAGGCGGGCGAGCGGGAGGCGGTCGAGCGTTTCAGGTTCCTGTGCCTCCCCACCGGGGCGATCGAAGAGATCGCCGTTTCGAGTGGCTGGAGCGGGCGGTGGCTGGAGCTCGTCAACGGGAAGTACCGGGACACCTTGAGTCCACAGTAGACACTCAGACCTCGTCGCCCACGTCGAGTTTGCGGTAGAAGGTCACTTCGGGTTCGGTGGCGACGCCCGCGGCCGACATGACGGCGCCGATGCGTTCCCGGGCTTCCGCGAAGAAGTCCTTGAAGGACTGTTCGTCCGGCCAGGTGTCGACGACGAGGAGTTCCGTGTCGGTCGCCCAGAACTGGTGGGTGATGAGGCCGTGGGCCTTCGCGGTGGCGATGATGGACTGGGTCTTCTGCGGGTCGGCGGCTGCGGTTTTCTCCAGCTGGGCACCGTTGCCGGCGACGCGAAGGATCATCAAGGTCGGCACGGGATCACGCCCAGAAGGCATCGTCGGTGGATTCGTCGGCGGCGACGTCCAGGAGGTCGGTCGCCTTGCCGTCGCGGATGCGGAAGACGAGGGCGTGCCGGGTGTCGAGGTGATTGTCGCCGCGCTTGCCCGTGGAGCGGTAGACGGTGATGACCCGGTCGTCGTTCGCGTAGATCTCCTCCAGCGACACGCGGAGCGTGCCGTTCGACCGCGAGCCGAGTTCGCCGTACAGCGCGAGGATCGCGGCGCGGCCCTTGTGGTCGCCCGAGAACACGTTGTGTCCGGGCATGTGCTGCACGGCGTCCTCGGCGAGGAGTTCGGAAAGCGTCGCGACGTCACCGGCGGAGAACGCCTCGTAACCGCGCCTGACGAGTTTCGCGTTGGGATGTTCGGCCATTCTGGCCCCCTCTGCGTGAACAAACGTGGGCGCCCTGCGCGCCGGGCACAGACACCGGGCCACAGGGCGTTCTCCCATCGAACGCGCGCGCTCGCTGACGTGTCAAGCTCTCCCTATTCACCCACCCGCCGCCGCAGCAGCGCCGCGTGGCCCGCACCGAGCCCTGCCGCTTCGGCCGCCGCGCATGCCGACACGGCGTCCGCGCGGTTTCCCAAGCGGTGCAACAACTCCGCGCGCGTCGCGTGCCACCACGGGTAGTCGGCCAGACCATCGAGCGCGTCGACGAGCGACAGCGCGACGGCAGCGCCGTCACGTTCGGCGATCGCGGCTGCGCGGTTCAGTAACACCACCGGACTCGGCCGCACGGTGAAAAGCACGTCGTACCAAGAGATCACGGCGTCCCAGTTGGTTTCGGCGTACGTCGGCGCCAGCGTGTGGCACGCCGCGATCGCCGCCTGCACCACGTACGGGTCGGGCTTCGAAGGCGTTCGCCGCAACGCACGTCCCACCAGTTCGACGCCTTCGCGGATCAACGCGGCGTCCCACCGTGCACGGTCTTGGTCGGCCAGCAGGACCGGGAGGCCGTCGTCCGCGAGGCGCGTGCACCGGCGGGCGTCGTGCAGCAGCAGCAACGCCAGCAGGCCCAGCACCGTCGGCTCGTCGGGCATCAGCGACGCCAGCAGCCGCGCCAGCCGCACGGCCTCGTCGACGAGCGGAGCGCGTACGCCCGCGTACCCCTCGTTGAAGATCAGGTACACCGTCGCGGCGACGCCCTCGAGCCGCCGCGGCAGTTCCTCCGCCGCCGGCACGCGGTACGGGATCCCGGCCGTCGCGATCTTCTGCTTCGCGCGCGTCAGCCGCTTCGCGGTCGTTGCTTCAGGCAGGCGCAACCCGCGTGCGACCTCCGCGGTCGACAACCCGCCGAGCGTCCGCAGCGACAACGCGACCTGCGCCTCCACGGACAGGCACGGGTGGCAGCAGGTGAACACGAGCCGCAGTAGGTCGTCGCGGATCACCGACGGCGGCGGGTCGTCTTCGGAGAGCGGCATCGCGTCCGCCTCCTTCCCGGCGCGCTTCGCCTCGCGGCGCACGACGTCGACGGCCCGCCGGCGCGCGGTCACGAGTAGCCAGGCCCGCGGGTGGTCCGGAACGCCGTCGCGCGGCCACGTCTCGAGCGCCCGCACGACGGCGTCCTGCACCGCGTCCTCGGCCAGGTCGACACTCCCGGTGACGCGCACGAGCGTGGCCAGCACCCGGGTCCCCTCGTCCCGGACCAGTCGCGCCAGCGCGTCGCCGGCGAGGCTCACGAGAACTCGACGACCGGGCGCACCTCGACGGCGCCGTCCCACGCGGCCGGGATCTGTGCGGCGACCTTCACGGCTTCGTCGAGGTCGGGGCACTCGATGAGGTAGAAACCGGTGAGGGCTTCCTTCGTCTCGGCGTACGGGCCGTCGCTGGTCACGATGTCGCCGCCCTTGCCGCCGGTCACGCGGACGGTGGTGGCGGTCGCCGTCGGGTAGAGGGCCTTTCCGCCGCGGATCACGGCGGCCGCGGCCTGGCCGAACTCGTTGTAGTCCTTCATCAATCCGGCGGCCTCGGGCTGCGTCGGGTCCACGTCGGCGGAGTAGATGAGCGCGGCATAGGTGGGCATGGCTGCTCCTGAAGGGTGTCCGAACCGGCGCCGTTCGCCGGTTAACACTCTAAGGACGAACGGACCCGCGGACGCCAGGACAATCGCCCGAGAAAATTTCTCAGCCCTCCACGAGTTCCCACTCGGCGCCCGGCTCGGCGCGGTCGAAGACCTGGCCGGGCTCGGCCAGCAGCGCGCCCGCGACGTCCGGGTACAGGCGCACGACGTGCTCCAGCTCCAGGCTCTCGACCTCGAAGTCCTCGGCTTCCGGCACCTCGAATCCCACGAACAGCCATGTGCCGTCACCCTCGCGCACGACCTGGCGGACCGCGCGGACGGGCGCGTCAGCCCCGGTCGCGATCTCGGTCAGCCCGGTCGACAGCTGCACCTCGTCGACGGGCGAGCCCGGGTGCTGCCACGCGGCGATGCGGTTCTCGCGGATGCGGCGGTCCTCGTCGGCGTCGTCGGAGTCCGCGACGGAGCTCAGCAGCCACGTCGAGCGGTCCGGATCCCAGTCGGCGGCCATGCCGGTGGGCAGCCCGGCCAGCGCCGTCAGCTGCGGCACCAGCTCGAGGGCTTCCCGCAGCGACACCGCGCCGAACTGCTCGCGGTTGACGTTCATGTCCTCGTCGAACTCGGCGCCGTCGCTGACGAACCAGTCGTCGTCATCGTCGAGGACCACGAACGCGAGCTGCGCCGGGTCGTCGAGCAGCGTGCGCGCGAAGATCACCGGGGACTCCGGGTCCTGTCGCAGCGGCCAGTCGTTCGCCATGATCTTCTCCCCGCGTCGTGCCGGTGTCCGCGGACATCCCACCAGACGGGGTCGTTTCCGCAGTCGCGGCCCCGCTCGACGCGTAATTCCACAGCCGTTGGATTAAGCTGGGCCGCATGGTGCTGCCTGAACGCCTCGCCCGCTTCAACCGCGTCGTCACGAACCGCGTCACCCGGCCGTTCGTCGGCTGGCTGCCCGGATTCGGGATGATCATCCACCGCGGCCGCCGGTCCGGCCGGGAGTTCCGCACGCCGCTGAACGTCTTCCGCTCCGGCGACGGCTTCGTCGTGGCTCTGACGTACGGCCCGGACACCGACTGGGTCAAGAACGTGCTCGCCGCCGGCCGCGCGGAACTCCTGACGGGGTGCCGAAAATACGACGTCGTTGATCCACAGCTGGTGCATGATGGGTCGCGCCGTCGGATGCCGCCCGGGGTGCGCCAGTTCCTCGGGCTCGTCGGCGTGGAGGACTTTCTGCTGCTCAAGCGGGGGTGAACCGTTGCTCACGGGGAAGCTGGTCAGGCTGCGCGCGCTGGAGCCGTCGGACGCCGAATCGCTGTACCGCTGGATCCACGACCCGGAGGTGGGGCAGTGGATGGACAACGCGCACCCGCGGTCGCTCGACCAGGTGCGCAAGCGGTGTGAGAACCGCGAGGTCAACACGTACTCGCACGTGGTGCTCGGCATCGAATCCGTGTCGTCGGGCCGGCTCATCGGCGTCATCGACCTGCGCGACGCCCAACCCGAGGTGGGGCGCGCCGAGCTGGACATCTACATCGGCGAGAAGGATCACTGGAACGGCGGCTACGGCACCGAAGCGCTGCGGCTGATGTGCCGCTACGGCTTCAACGTGATGCGCCTGCACCTGATCGCGCTCTGGGTCGTCGCCGAGAACGAACGCGCGCGCCACGTCTACCGCAAAGCCGGCTTCACCGAGGACGGCCGCCACCGCGAGTGCTTCCGCGGCAGCGACGGGAAGTACCACGACATGTACTTGATGAGCTTGCTGGAACACGAATTCGTCGACTGAGTGGCTGAGTCGGTGAGTCGACCACGGCCCTGTGGTGGCTGGCCCTGCGCCCTCCCCACCGGCCGGACAGCCCCCGCCCTCCCTTGGGGGGGGTGTCCCATGCCCAGTCTACCGGCGAGGTCCGACGAAAAAAGGGGGCGCAAGCGCGGGAGCGCCGAGTTGTCCACAACTCGCTTCCCCTGTGGACGGCCCCACCTTTCGGAGGTTTTCGGGGTAGTTGCAATTCCTCAGTGCCAACGAGATGGCCATGTCCCGGCCGAGGTCGTAGCCGAGCTTCGAAAGCGTTGGGTGGAGCCATGACCGGAACGGCAGAGCAGCTGCCGGCTCGACCCCGTGCGCTGGCGGAAAGCGGGTCAGGGCCCCAGAGGAGCGACCGGCCGCGCCGCCATCAACACCGCACCAAGAACCCGGCCAGCTGCCGCTCGAGCCTGGACCACCGGTGCATTCGACAGCAGACCACCCATCGCTCCGCCCGCACTGGCGCGCGACGTGCGAACCGATTGACCAAACCCTCTGCAGGCAGGCCCCGACGGCCTGCGGCGTGAGATCGACCAAAGCCTCCGCACGCAGGCCCCGACGGCCTATGGCCTGAGGTCGCGCCGGTGCACAGACCGGCCGCATGCCAATCTGCCCCGCGCTCGCGCGGATCAGCGCCGTCCCGGAGGGGCCACAAGATACTGATGATCAGCGCAGTGCGGCGACCGAGAAACCCCCACCCTCCCTTGGGGGAGCGTCCCATGCCCAGTCTACCGGCGAGGTCCGACGAAAAAAGGGGGCGCAAGCGCGGGAGCGCCGAGTTGTCCACAACTCGCGGCGGCTGTGGACAACGAATCCGCACGGCCGCGTCACAGCAGCTTCTTCGGCGCCTTCCGCCGCCACGATTCCGTGCGCATTTCCTTCAGCTGCAGCGGGTCCACGCGGTCCAGGTCGACGAGGATGGAGCCGTAGCCGTCGTAGTGGGGGGTGGTGAAGAAGGCCGGATCGCCGGAAGCGAGGAGCGCCTGCTTTTCATCCAGCGCGCAGAAAAGGACCAGGCCGCCTTCGGCTTCGGTGCGGAGGCGGGCGAAGCCCTTGCCCGCGACCTTCAGTGCCGGCGTGCGGTACCAGGTGGACTCTTCGGTCTCGGGCAGCTCCGCGGCGAGCGCCACCACGTCGTCCCACGTAGTCATGGGTCCCATCGTGCGTCACGAGGACCGCGAAAGCTTGGAAAAAGGGGAGCCCCTCCCGAACAAAGGGGCTCCCCGGCGATCAAGCGGTGACCGTGATCCGGTCCGCCGGCGGCGGCGCGATGCCCGGGTGCGCGCCGAGGTACGCGGTGAACGCGTCGAGGTCCACGGGGCCGCCCGCGAGGTCGGTGCCCTTCGTGAACTCGGTGAACCCGTCGCCGCCCGCGGCGAGGAAGTTGTTCACCGACACGCGGAACGTCGCCGCGGGGTCGACCGGCGCGCCGTTCACGGTGATGTTCGAAACGCGCGAACCGATCGGCGCCGACGCCGAGTACGTGTAGTGCAGGCTGCTCGAGATCTGCAGGATCTTGGTGCCGCCCGGCTGGCCCCACTGCTGCTCCAGCACGTTCTTCAGGTTCGCGCCGGTGAGCGTGATCGTCTGCATGATGTTCGCGAACGGCTGCACGCTGAACGCCTCGCCGTACGTGACCACGCCGTCGCCTTCGCCGTTGGGCGACGACGCGTACGTGAGGTCCGCGCGGATGCCGCCGGGGTTGGTGATGGCGACGACCGCGTTGTCCGACTTCGTGGCCTCGAGCTGGGCATCGGCGATCACGTCGCCGAGCGTCGACTCGCCCGACGCGGCGCCGGCGGCCTTGAGGTCGGCGGTGATGGTGCCGACCTGGCGGTTGGCGATCGGACCGGCCTTGGTCCTGGCCTCGTCGACGAGCTTGGCCACTGCCGGGTCCGGCGTGACGTCGCGGGTCACGACCTCGTTGTGCGCCTGGGTCTGCGAGCGGACGACGTCGTGCGTGCGCAGGTCGACCTTCAGGTCCACGACGGACAGCAGCCGGCCGAACGACGCACCCTGGATCACCGGGCGCGGCTGGCCGGCCGGGTCGTTGATCACGCAGTTGTACTGCTGGTGGCTGTGGCCGGTGAAGATCGCGTCAACCTTCGGGCTCACGTTCTTCGCGATCGTCGCGGCGGCGCCGTCCGGCTGGACCTTGCAGTCGTTCGGGCCGGCGCCGGGCTGCGTCTCGTCGCCTTGGTGCAGCAACACGACCTGGGCCTTGATGCCGAGCAGGTCGAGGATGTTCGCGGTGCGGTTGATGGCCTGGACCTCGTCCCCGAACTTGAGGCCCTTGATCGCCTCGGGCGTCACGACGGTGGGCAGGTCCTTGAGCGTGGCGCCGATGACCCCGATCGGCACGCCGCCGGAGAACTGGATCGAGAACGGCAGCAGCGCGGACAGGCCGTTCGTGAAGTACACATTGGACCCGAGGATCGGGAAGTCCGCGCCGCCGTAGGACGGACGGAACTGGCAGCCGTCGGTCTTGTTGCAGCCGCCGAGCTGCATGCGCAGCAGTTCCTGGTAACCCTCGTCGAGCTCGTGGTTGCCGACGACGGAGGCCTTCACGCCCAGCTCGTTGAGGAAGTCCATGGTCGGCTCGTCGTGGAACAGCGCCGAGATCACCGGCGACGCGCCGATGTTGTCGCCTGCCGACAGCACCATCGAGTTGCGCACCTGCGACTCGAGTTGCTTCACGTGCGTCGCGAGGTACGCCGCGCCGCCCGCGTCCACGGTGGTCCCGTCGGACAGCGTCACGCGCCCGCTCGACCCGGCCGGCGGCTCGAGGTTGCCGTGCAGGTCGTTGATCGTGATGATCCGGACGGCGGTGGTCTGGGCCTTGTGCACCGCCTGTGCCGGCACGCCCGTGGCGGCTGCCGTGGCCAAAACGGCCGCGGCGGTGACCGCGAGCCGGGTGAAGAGCCTCATTTTTCCTCCGGTTTCGCACTCGTTGTCCCCTGGAACGAGCGCACGGCGGTGCAGTCTGCCCAAAGAGGAGGGTCCTCACCAGAGGAAAAAGGATGGTGATGAGCAAATGTCACCCGGCGTTTTCTGCTCGGTGTCCGGTTCGGGCGCTACTGTTGCCCGGCGTAACGCGGGGCGCCCGCGCAGCGATCACCAGCGCGAACCCCGGAGGGCCGTGATGGAAGTGCAGATCGTCGTGATCGTGTTGGCGGTCGTGGCCGTGCTGGTGGGGGGCACCGTGTTCGCGGCGTGGCGGGCGGAGCGGGCCGAGGACGAGCAGCGCGACGAGGAGCCCGACCGATCGGCTTGAGCGGACTCGGCCAGATGACCGATCCAGCCCCGGCCCGTCCGGCTCTTCGACCGAAGCACGGAGACCCGCAAGATCCATAACGTTCTGGCCATGACGAACGCACAGGTCACGGCCCTGCACTACGGCCTCATCGGGTTCCTCGCGGTGTGGGGAACGATCCTCGTCCCGCAGCTCGTGCTGCAGCTGGCGCGCTACGGCCGCCCGCGGCTGCGCGGCCTCGTGACCACCGCGGCCGTCGTGTTCTACGCGTGCCTGGCCCTCGCGGTCGTCCTCCTGCCGCTGCCGGACGCGGACGGGCGGCGGCTCGAGCAGACGGTGCAGCTGCGGCCGTTCCAGTGGATCGCCGACATCCACACGGAGCTCGTGAAGCACGGCCTCTCGGCGGCGCACTGGTTCACCACGCAGACGTTCCAGCAGGCCGCGATGAACGTGCTGCTGTTCGTGCCACTGGGTGTGTTCGCGCGGATCCTGTGGCGCCGCGGGCTGGTCGGCTCGCTGGCCGTCGGCGCGACCGTGTCACTGGCCATTGAGATCACGCAGCTCACCGCGAACTTCGGGACCGCGCCGTTCGCCTACCGCATCTTCGACGTCGACGACCTCATCAACAACACCGTCGGTGCCGGTGTCGGCTGGATCTTCGGGGCGCTGCTGCTCGCGCTGCTCGCCGTCCCTTCAGCGATCCACACGCATCCGGCCCGGCGCGAGCGGATCGACTTCGCCCAGACGCGCTAGCCGAGCACTCCGCTGCTGCGCCGCCCGCCTGGCGGCGCGCCGGTCCTCCAGGACCACGATCAGCGTTGCGGCGGCCAGGATGAGGGCCACCAGTGCGAGGACAACCCAAAGCTGCACGCGGGCTCCTCCCTACGACGTTGTGCGAGAGATCACACAGGCTACCTAGATCGGTACCCGCTCCGCTACCCCGCGTGCGGAGAACCAATCCCGGTCAGCGGTCACCCACTCGTCGAACGCCAGATCGGCCGAGGTCAGCGCCTCGCACAGGTCTGGAACAGTCAGGCGGCGGCAGGTGAATTCCTGGTGCCACACCCGCTCGCCGAGCCGGTAGCGCACCCGCGCGGACAGCAGCGGGCCGTCCCGGACGACGTCGTGCAGCGACACGGCCACCTCGCCGAGCCGGCCACCGGGCCCGGCGGCGACGTGGTCGAACCACTCCGGCGGGTGCCACTCGACGAGCAGCCGGCCGCCGGGCGCGAGGTGCCGCCGGCTCGCGGCGAGCAGCGCCTGCCGCTCCGTGGGCTCGGCGGCGTTGACCAGGTGGCTGCCGAGCAGGACCACGTCGAACTCGCGCCCGAGCGAGAGGTCGCCGATCCGCTCGCAGCGCGTCTCGGCGCCGCGGACGAGCGCGAGCATCTCCGCCGACTCGTCCACGGCGACCACGGGGTGCCCGAGAGCCAGCAACGGGTGCGTGACGCGTCCGCAGCCACTTCCGAGCTCCAGGATCGAAGCTCCGGGCGGCACAGCGGCGTGGACGGTCTCGGGTTCACCGGCGGCCGGCAGGAGCGCGTAGAGGTCCACCGGACAACCGTCGGGCGTGGTGCTCATGACCGACAGCGTGCCGGAAACTGGACGCATGCCCATCCGACCCACCAAGGACCAGCTCGCGGCCGCGCAGGACAAGACCATCCCCGACGTGCTCAAGCCCGGCCTGGACGTGCTGTTCTGCGGCATCAATCCCGGCCTCTACTCCGGCGCGCTGGGCCTGCACTTCGCGCGCCCGGGCAACCGGTTCTGGCCCGCGCTGCACGCCGGGGGCTTCACCCCACGGCTCCTGGACCCGAGTGAACAGCGCGAGCTGCTCGACCTCGGCCTCGGCATCACCAACGTCGTGGCCCGCACCACCGCACGGGCCGACGAACTCACCGGCGACGAACTGCGCGCAGGCGGCAAGCGTCTCGTCGAGACGGTGCTGGAATTCAACCCCCGCTGGCTCGCGATCCTCGGCATCACCGCCTACCGGACGGCGTTCGGGGAAAAGCACGCCGGGGTCGGGCGCCAATCCCGCAAGATCGGCGAGACCGGCGTTTGGGTCCTGCCCAACCCGAGCGGTCTCAACGCCCACTGGACCCCCGCCGGCCTGGCAGCGGAGTTCGCAGCGCTCCGTGCACAACTTGTCACTTAGCGGCCAACTTTCGGGTACACCCTCAGTAGCGGATGGCCGAACCGCCTTGACTGCATAGGGCCAAAAACCCGCTGATCAAGCTTATTTTTCTACGGAGAGTTTGCTGCAACCTGCCGATACGGCCATGAGGGGGAAACCGCGTCACAAGCGCCTTCCGAAGGAGTCGAATCAAGGACAAGGTGTCATTCCTGTCCGGTCCCAGCAGGGGGGATCGGGTGGTGCCGGGACGGCACGCCGGGGGGCGTGCGTGGGCGGTCTGGCGACCCGGGAACGACCAGAGGACGGAGGCCCGAGATGCGCGGCATCGAGCCCTACCGAACGCCGGCTGTGCCCGGACAACCGACCGCGAACCGCAGCTTGGGAGTCGCTGTGGTCGACCCGCTCCCGATCTTCCGCGAGGGACTCGCGGCGATGGTCCACCGGACGCCGGGGCTGCACTGGGCGGGCCAGGCGGCGAGCCACCACGCGGCGATGCAGCTGTGCGAGCAGGTGCGCCCCGATGTCGTGATCCTCGATTCGGCACTCGATCCGCACTGCCACCTCATGAAGATGCTCAACTCGGGCGATCCGGCCGTGGTGCTCGTGACGCTGGTCCGCGACGTGAACCGCACCCAGCAGTTCCTGGCCACGGCCATCGCGGCGGGTGCGCACGCCATCGTGCCCCGGGCCGTGGACCCGCGGCGGCTGGCCGAGGCCGTCCGGCGCGCGCACACCGACCGGCGCTACATCGACCCGGGGCTCGCCGCGCTCACGGCGCGACCCAAACGCCAGCCGGCCCCGCGCGCGGCGCCGGCGGAGGAACACCTGACGCAGCCCAAGGGGGCCATGCCCCTGTCGCGCCGTGAGTACCAGGTGCTGCAGCTCGTGGCCGAGGGCCTGGAGAACTCGGCGATCGCGAAGCTGCTGTTCCTCTCCGTCGAAACGGTGCGCACCCACGTGAAGAGCATCCTGCGCAAGCTCACGGCGCGAGACCGCACACACGCGGTGACCATCGCGTTCCGCAGCGGCATCCTCGTGCCCCACGCGGACGACGGCCACACCCCGATGCCCGTCGACCGCGCCGTGGCGCGCGGCACGCGTTGACGTCGGCTTCCTGGTCGATGTCGGTTTTTCGGTGGAATTCGCCCCCTGGAAGAGCGGATTCGCTTGCTCCAGTTACTCGTAGGTAATATCCTGAAGTTACCGGCGAGTAAGGGAACATGTGCCCGGCCGGAAAGCCGAAGACGACACGGAGTGACGACATGGGCCACTACAAGAGCAACGTCCGAGACCTGGAGTTCAACCTCTTCGAGGTACTCGGCGTGCAGGATCGCCTTGGCAAGGGCGCGCTGGCCGAGTCGGACGAGGAAACCGCGCGCGGCGTGCTCGCGGAGCTGAACAAGCTCGCCACCGGTCCGCTCGCCGAGTCCTACGCCGACGCGGACCGCAACCCGCCGGTGTACGACCCCAAGACCTTCAGCGTGAAGATCCCCGAGTCGTTCAAGAAGAGCTACAAGCAGCTCCTCGACGGCGAATGGTGGCGCCTCGGCCTCACCAACGACCTCGGCGGCTTCGGCCTGCCCCCGACGGTGCAGTGGGCCGCCTCGGAGCTCATCCTGGGCGCCAACGCGCCGCTGTTCATGTACATGGCCGGCCCGAACTTCGCCATGATCGTGAACAACAACGGCACCGAAGAGCAGAAGCGCTGGGCGCAGTTCATGATCGACCGCCAGTGGGGCGCCACGATGGTGCTGACCGAGCCGGACGCGGGTTCCGACGTCGGCGCCGGCCGCACCAAGGCCGTGCTGCAGGAGGACGGCTCCTGGCACCTCGACGGCGTGAAGCGGTTCATCACCTCGGCCGAGCACGACATGGCCGAGAACATCATGCACCTCGTGCTGGCGCGCCCCGAGGGTCCCGGCATCGAGACCAGGCCGGGCACCAAGGGCCTGTCGCTGTTCCTCGTGCCGAAGTACCACTTCGACTCCGAGACCGGTGAGCTCGGCGAGCGCAACGGCGCCTTCGTGACCAACGTCGAGCACAAGATGGGCATCAAGGTGTCCACCACGTGCGAGCTGACGTTCGGCCAGCACGGCACCCCGGCCAAGGGCTGGCTGCTCGGCGAGGTGCACGACGGCATCGCGCAGATGTTCCAGGTCATCGAGTACGCCCGCATGATGGTCGGCACCAAGGCCATTGCGACGCTGTCCACCGGGTACCTCAACGCCCTGGACTACGCCAAGGAGCGCGTGCAGGGCGCCGACCTGCCGAACATGCTCGACAAGACCGCGCCGCGCGTCACCATCACGCACCACCCCGACGTGCGCCGGTCGCTGATGCTGCAGAAGGCGTACGCCGAAGGCCTGCGCGCGGTGTACCTGTACACGGCGTCGTTCCAGGACCAGCTGTGGACGAAGGAGGGTGACGAGGCCGCGCTCAAGCTGGCGCACAGCGTCAACGACCTGCTGCTGCCCGTCGTCAAGGGCGTCGGCTCCGAGCGCGCGACCGAGCAGCTCGTGCAGTCGCTGCAGACCCTCGGCGGCTCCGGCTTCCTGCAGGACTACCCGCTCGAGCAGTACATCCGCGACGCGAAGATCGACTCGCTGTACGAAGGCACCACGGCCATCCAGTCGCTGGACTTCTTCTTCCGCAAGATCGTCCGCGACAAGGGCCAAGCGCTCGCGTACCTCGCCGGCGAGATCACGAAGTTCATCGAGTCCGAGGCGGGCAACGGCCGGCTCAAGAACGAGCGCGCGCTGCTCAAGCAGGCCCTCGAGGACGCGCAGGGCATGCTCGGCGCGATGATCGGCCATCTCACGGCTTCGCAGGAAGACCCGCTGAACATCAACAAGGTCGGCCAGCACACGGTGCGGCTGCTGATGTCGATGGGCGACCTGCTGGTCGGCTGGCAGCTGCTCAAGCAGGCCGAGGTCGCCACCGCGAAGCTGGACGCCGGCGCGCCGGCCAAGGACGTGCCGTTCTACGAGGGCAAGGTGGCCGTGGCGTCGTTCTTCGCCAAGTCGGTGCTGCCGGAGCTGTCCTCGCGGCGCACGATCGTCGAGAACGCCGACAACGCGCTGATGGACGTGGCCGAGGCGGCTTTCTGAGTCTCCCCCTTCCGCTGCGGACGCCTCCGGCCGATTTCGGGCCGGGGGCGTTCGCGTTTCTATCGAGTGACTTCACCTGCTGCGAATGGCCGCGAACGGGCGAGTAAGGGGTGTAATCACGGTGTTCGCAGGTTTCGGCGGCCGGTTCGGCGGGCATTCCGGGACCGAATCCGCGGCAGGGCCGCGGATCCCATCAGGCAGAGGAGTGACGATGACTGTCTCCGGCATCATCTCCGCCATCGTGATCGGCTTGATCCTCGGCCTGCTGGGCCGACTGGTCGCGCCCGGCAAGCAGTCGATCCCGATCTGGCTCACCATCATCGTGGGCATCGTCGCCGCGTTCGTCGGCACCGCCATCGCGCGCGGCATCGGGTACGCCAACACGAACGGCATCGACTGGCTCGAGATCATCACCCAGGTCGTGCTCGCCGCACTCGGGGTCACGCTCGCGGCGAACCTGTGGGGCAGGCGAAGCATCAAGAGGTAGCTGTGCTCCCGGCTCGGCCCGGTCCTTCGCGAGAGGGGCCGGGCCGTTCTTTGTGGACGGTCAGCAGACGACGATCGGTTCCGGCGAGTAGGTGGTGTTGCGAGTTTCCTCGCGGACTTCGTTGCCCGTGGCCAAGTCGTAGAGCACGCGCGTGTCGGAGACGCTGAACCCCGGTGCACCCGCCGACGGGTGGCACTCGCCGTCGGAGCCGGGTCCGAATTGGATGATCGGCTCGACTTCGTCCGACGGGCCGCCGGTGCGACTCTCGACGCGGTAGTGCTTCGTGCCCCAGATCCGCACCGTCACGGAATCCCCGTTGACGCCGGCCTGGATGGCGAAACCGGTGTCGTCCTCGTCGGTGATCTTGAGCTCCACCGGGTTTCCGCTGTCGTCCACGGCCTTCGCGTCGCGGCCGGCGGGGTAGCGGTCGAGGTAGTGGTCGTGCGCGAGGTGGCCGCCGTCGCCGAGGCCCGCCAGGTACGCCGCGTTGTACAAAGTGGACGCGAGCTGCGAAACCCCGCCGCCCACCACGGAAGGACCCGCGCCGTCCTCGTCCGCGGGTGCGCTGACGTAGCCGTTGGCCGCGGTCCGCGCGCCCGAGCGGGCGCCGAGGCTGAACGTCTCGCCGGGCTTCACGATCGCGCCGGACACATGCTCCGCCAGCGTCTGCACGTTCGTGACCGCCGGGCCGGTGAGGCCGCTCGTGGTGAACTCGCCGATGACCTCCTGGAGGCCCAGCGCGTTGGCGTCATCGGTGGACAGGCTGGGTTTCGTGGTGTCGTAGGCCACGGTGAGGTCGCGCCCGGCCGCCTTCGCGAGCACGGCCGTGAGCGGCTTGAAGGTGTTCGCCCAGTTGATCTTCCGCGCGTCCTCGGACGGCTGGACGGTGGGAGCGCCCGTGGTGAACACGATTTCGGCGTTCTTCCCATCGGTTTCCGTCGTCGCCAGGTCCTTCTGCACGGCCCGCCGCAGTTTGCTCTGGTCGATGCGCAGTTCGAGCGTGCCACCGTCGCGCGGGGCAAACTGGAAGGCGGCCGCTAGGGCGGCCGGCTTCACCGCGACGTCTTTGCCTCGGCCGTGCAACGTCACCGGCGTCGCCACGGCGGGCGTCACGACCCGGTCCAGCAGCGCGTGGACGCCGGCCGACGTCGACTTCGCGGGCGTGACGGCCATTCGCAGCGCGACGCCGCTCGGGACCAGCCACTCGTCGACGACGTTCTGCACAGCGCCCGGAACGTCGGTGAGCTCCTGGCCTTGGCGCGGTTCCACCGCATACGGCGTGACGCCGCCGTGGGCCGGAAGCCGATGCTGCCCTCGACCAGCGGGTGGTTGAGCTTGGCGGCCGCGAGCCCGCGCACAGCCTGCTCGACCTGCTCGTGGTCCGTCTTCCTCACCACCCCCACTTCGCGCGTGGTGAAGAACGACAGGATGCGGGTGATGGGGCTGAGCGGCTGGTGGCCGGCCTGCGCGAGCGTGGCCGGCCAGTCGAGGCCGAGGCCGGATTCCGCGGGCACCAGCGACGCCGTGACGTCACCCGCGTGTACCGGAACCGGTCGTGTGAGCCGCGGCTGCAGTTGCGTGCGCAGCTTCGCCTCGGCGTCGGCGTGCGAAAGGCCGCCGACGTCGACGCCCGCCACGAGCACACCGCGCGGCACGTCCCCGGCACTGGTGACGAGGTCGATCGCGTACAGCAGCACGAAGAGGCCGAGCGCGCAGCCGACGATCATGAACGTGCGCGCGACGCCCGTTCGCAGCTTCTTGTGCGGTCGTTCCCGCGGCGCCGGGCCGTCGACGACGGAGAAGATCTCCGTGGCGAGGTCGTCGTCTTCGGGGAGCGGGGCCCGTTGGGGCAGCAGCTCGTCGACGAAGTAGGCGTCGTCCTCTTCGCGCACGCTGCCTCCCCTGGCCGGGGAATTACAGGTAGAGCCCCGTGCCGTGTTCGGTCCGCTCGGTGGCCACGGCGTGGATGTCCCGCTCGCGCATCACGAAGTGCCCCTCGCCCTGGATTTCGACCTCGAGCTGGTCCTCCGGGTTGAAGAGCACGCGATCGCCCTGCTTGATGTTGCGCACACTGTTGCCGACGCCCAGTACATCACCCCAGGCGAGCCTGCGCGCCACTTGCGCGGTCGCCGGAATCACGATGCCGCCGCTGCTGCGGCGCTCACCCTCCTCGGGCGCCAGGCGCACGAGCACGCGGTCCTGCAGCATCTGGATTTCGAGCTTGGGCTTCTGCGACACGCCCACAATGCTACTGACCGGGTGACGCCGCCTTCGGTTCACCCGCCATGACCAGGTTGAGCAACCGCTCACCACCGCTTTGGAAGCGCACCGGAACACCCCAGTCCTGCCTCGTGATGCGGCACGCGGGGTGCTCGCCGCCGTCGTCGCAGCTGGCCGCTTGGGCGACGACCAGGAGCACGCCCTCGGTGACGCCTTCGGCGAACCGGATCCGGCGCGTCAGGTCCGTGCCGACGCCCGAGCCGTCCGCGAGCAGCTCCGGGGGCGACGCGCTGATCTCCAGCCGCGTGGACGGGCCGTAGCGCTCGTCGAGCTTCTCCCCCGGCGGCGGCGTGAAGACCACGGCGAAGTCGACGTCGCCGGGCGCGAGCACCGTCGGCGGGCGGCGGACGGCGTTCTTCTCGCCCGCCACGTTCGTGACCTCGGTGGCCAGCGGAGCGAGGCGGTTGCCCGCGGACTCGACGACGAAGAGCTCACCGTCGTGCAGCAGCAGGCCCTGCGGCTCGGCGAGGCCGGTCGCGAGCGTGGTGACTTCGCGGGTGAACGGGTCGTAGCGGCGCACGGCGCCGTTGTAGGTGTCGGCGATCGCGATGCGGTCGCCGGGCAGCACGGCCACGCCCAGTGGGTGCTGCAGCAGCGCCTGGTCGGCCGGGCCGTCGGCGTGCCCGAAGGAGAACAGGTCGGTGCCGATGGCGGTGTGCACCGCGAACGTCTCGCCGTCGGGCTCGATCCAGCGCAGCGCCGAGGTTTCGGCGTCGGCGAGCCACAGCTTGTCGCCGTCGGGGGCGAGGCCGGAGGTTTGCGCGAAGAACGCTTCGCGCACGTCGCCGTCTCTCAGGCCTTCGACGGTAGTGCCCGCGAAGCGGCGGATGTCGCCGGAGACGGGGTCGAAGACGCTGAGCGTGTGGTTGCCTGCCATGGCGACCACGACGCCGCCGGCCGGGTCCCACCACGCGACGTCCCACGGGCTCGTGAGGTCGACGTCCAGGGCGTTGCCGGTGTCGTTACCGTTGCGCCACTGGTTGCCCGTGCCCGCGACCGTGGTGACCTCGCCGGTGTTGAGGTCGAGGCCGCGCAGGCGGTGCCCCGAGGTGTCCGCGACGACGGCGTGGTAGCCGGCGCGCTGCGCGACCGCGTTGGGCAGCAGCGCGATCCCGGCCGGTTCGGTGAAGGTCGCCACGTCGAACGGCCCGTCGTGCGCGCCGCGCTCGCCGCTGCCGAAGCGGCGGATCACGGTCTCGCCGTCGGACGCGAACTCGACCACGGAGTGGTGGCCGGTGTCGGCGACCAGGATGCGGCCCTCGGCGGTGGCGACCGCCTTGCTCGGGAAGCGCAGCTCGGTCTGCTGCTCCTCGACGGCCACGTACGGGCTGCCGCCGCGGCGCAGCGTGCCCTTGGCCGCGTGCTTCTCCACGAGGTCCGCGACGACGCGCCGCAGCGCCTCCCGGTGGCCCTCACCCGCGGCGACGTGCACGACGTAGCCCTCGGGGTCCACGACCGCCAGCGTCGGCCACGCGCGCACGGCGTACTGCGACCACAGCTCCATCTTCGGGTCGCTGACCACCGGGTGATGCACCTCGTAGCGCCGCACGGCCGCCTCGACCGACTCGCGCGTGCCCTCGTGCTGGAACTTCGGCGAGTGCACGCCGATCGTCACGAGGACGTCGCCGAACTCCTCCTCGAGCGGGCGCAGTTCGTCGAGCACGTGCAGGCAGTTGACGCAGCCGCTGGTCCAGAAGTCGAGCAGCACGATGCGCCCGCGCAGCTCCGCCAGCGAAAGCCGGCGGCCGCCCGTGTTCAGCCAGATGTCGCCGTTGAGTTCCGGGGCGCGCACGCGTGCTTGTGGGCGTGCTTGTCGGGAAGTCACGCGAAGAGTGAACTACACGTTGCCGTGACGTGTTCCGTTATCCACGCTCTGAGAGAAGAACCTCACCCCGGCGAGGGAGCCCAGGGGTCAGGCGCCGGGCAACCGTCAAAGCGGCGGAAAAGGGCGCGCGGCGGCGGGTTGGCGGTACGTACGCTCCTTCGCATGTCGCACGTCCAGCAAGTCCTCACGGTGGAGGAGGCCCGCACCCTGCAGGAAAGCCTCGGGGAGCCCCTGCGCCCCGGCTTGTCCGACACCGACCTCGACGACGTCGAAGCCCAGTTCGGCTTCCGGTTTTCCCTCGACCACCGCACGTTCCTCACCGCGGGCGTCCCCGTGGGCGACCGCTGGCCCGACTGGCTCCACGGCAACCCGGACCACCTGCGCAAGCGCCTGGACTGGCCCGTGGACGGGCTCCTGTACGAGGTCGAGCACAACGGCCTGTGGCGCCCGTCGTGGGGCGTCCGGCCGCGGGTGCTGTCCAACGCTCTGGCGTGCGCTCGCCGCGCGTTGGCTTCGGTACCGCAACTGGTGCCCGTCTGCGGACATCGCTACCTGCCGGGCATCGCGGGCACGTCGGGATACCCGGTGCTGTCGGTGTACCGGTCCGACGTGGCGGTCTGCGGGTGGGACCTGCGCGGCTACCTGCGGCACGAGTTCGGGGCGTCACCGTTGGAGGAGGAGCCGGGGGAGGCCCGCGCGGTGGAGTTCTGGTCGGACCTGGTCGAATGAGCTGACCTCACGTCCTTCGACGTTCTCGGCCGCCGTGGCGTCGGCGCCCCTCCTGTGACGCCAGGGCGCCAGAAGACCCTCGTCCGGACGTCGCCGATTCACCAGTTATCCACACCGTCCGCGAGTTGTGGACAACTCGGCCATGCCCCGCCGTTTTCCTGCTTGCCGTCGCCCCTCCCCGATAAAATGGATCTTGGGGGAGCCCCCTGAGGGAGGGCGGGCGTTGCGCGGCCGCGGCGGAGTGGAAGACGACTCACGTTGCGGGCTGCGAGCGTTGCCGGACCCCGGCACGGCGGCGTTGCGGACACGCCGTTTCGGGTGGTCACGTGCCGCTGCCATTCGGACAGCGCGCTCATCGGCACGGCTGAACGTGAACGGCTGGCGTTGCGGACGGCAGGCACCGCGGACGGCGAGCGTTGTGGGCGCGTTGCGGGTGTGACGTGTCCAGGTGCGGCAACAGGCGCACCGGCCCTCGATCGACAGCGCAGGCCACAGCGGCTGTGTGTTCGGGCTGGTACCGATCACAAACGGCGAGCCAGCCGCGAATTCCGGCCATGAATCCGAACCCGGGCTTCCCGGCAGGCGCACAAAGTCGAACTCCAACCCGCCCAGCTGCCAGCCCGACGCCGAACCAGGCCTCGCGGTCACGCACGGGAATCCGCGCCGGCCCGTGCTGCGGCCGAGGAACGTGCCCACGAAATCGACGCCAACCCAGTCAGCCGTCGCAGCAACCCACGCGTCCACGAAATCGACGCCAAGCGATCAACCGTCGCGGCGGACCATGCGGCCGAAGCCCGCCGCGACGGTCGTGGCGAGGATCCAGCCGGAGACGGTGAAGCCGGCGGCGACCCAGTTGTCGACGCCGTGCATGTACCAGCGGGACTTGTTGCCGAAGTCCACGATCGGCACCAGCAGGTCGGCCGTGTAGATCACCGGGTTCCACTGCAGGCCCGTGTCCTGCTGGTTCACCAGGCAGCGCGGCCCGCTGACGGCGTAGCGGCCGGGGTTCTGCACGCAGTCGTCGCTGCCGAGGCCGAACCACAGGCTGCCGAGCACCAGCAGCGTCAGCAGCCAGCCCAGCGCGCGCACCGGGCGGTAGCCGTAGCCGACCATCGAACGTTGCAGGAAGCTCCACAACCGCACGCCCGGGCCGAAGATCTTGAAGCCCTTGGCCAGCGCGTCGTAGCGGAACTCCTGCTTGCGCAACCCGACTGTCGACGCGTGTTCCTCGTTGCCGGCCGCGCGCAGTGTCGCCGCGAGCTGGTCGTACGGGCCGGGTCGGTAGCCGCGCATCGCCTTGCGCAGCAGGGCGATGCGGTGGTCGAGCGCGGCGTCGTCGTCGAGGGCGATGCCGCGTTTCAGTGCGTCGTAGCGGAAGTCGTCGAGCTCGATGCCGTCGCGCGCCGCCCAGAACTCCTCGGTGTCGCCGAGCGTCCCGCAGTGCGCGCGGCGCAGGACGACGCGCCCGGCGGGCGGCGTGCGCAGGCCGAGCAGGAACTCGTCGGCGGTCACGTCGCTCGCGTCGAGCGCGATCCCGTGCGCCGGAAGCGAACCGAGCTGGGCGCCGCCGAACTCGAGCCGCCGCGCGATCTGCGCGCCGTCCAGGTTGACGCCGCCCTCGGCGACGAACGCGCGGTCCTTGTTCTCCGTCAGCACCAGGTCGCGGCCGATGCGCGCGGTCCGGACGTCGAGCGAGAAGCTGGACGTGCTGCGCTGCCCCGGCTCCGTCAGCTTCGTGCCGAACAGGTTCACGCTGCCGCCCACCTCGACGCCCTGCAGGCGCAGCGTGCCCTCCAGCGTCGCGTCGGTGAGCTGGAAGTTGCCGGCGATCTTGGCGCGCCGCGCGGAGAAGACGTCTCGGCCGGGATGCAGGAACATCGAGTTCCACGCGAGGAAGTTGCCACCGATCTGCACGTCCGCCATGCGCAGCTGGCCCACGGGCACGCGCAGGCTGGTGGCCTCGACGTCCCCGCCGATCGTCGACCCGTCCAGGTGCAGCGCGCGGTCGTAGTACGGCGCCGCGCGGCCGCGCACCATCTTGATCTCCGCGCCGGCGAGGCGCAGCGAGCCGCCGATGCGAGCGTTGACCATGCGCAGCGTGCCGAACGCCCGCAGCCCGTCGGACAGCTCCAGGTTGCCGTCCACCTTCAGCCGATCGGCGACGAGCGCCGGCCGCGGGTCGAGGTACGGATCGTTGGACTTCCACGCGTCCACGGCCACCGGACCGTTCTGGTTCACGGCCAGGTGGGCCTCGCGCAGCACGATGTCACTGTCCACAGTGGCGCTCGGCAGGTACACGATCCCCTTGGCGGAGAACCGCTTCCGCTCGGCGGCCGGGCCGTAGTTGTCCACTTCGCACAGCAGGCTCCCGCCGATGTGGAGGCCGTTGCCGTTGAGCGCGAAGCCGTCCGGGTTGTCGAACGTGGCGCCGGAGAAGTTCACGTTGCCGCCCGTGCGCATGCCCGGCACGCGCACCTCGCCGCGCGCCACCATGCGGTACGCGAGCAGCGCGCCGGTGATCACGAGGCGGTCGGCCTGGATCGCCTTGCCGTGGGGGTGCTTGATCGTCGTGCGCGTCAGCACGACCGACCCTTCCACCACGGCGTCGGTCAGGTTGACGGCGGCGTTGGGCATGCCGCGCTCGCGGTCGTCGCCGCGCATGATGGTCGTCTCGGGGATCTCGCTGTCCTCCGGCCCGACCTCCACGACGCTGCGGATCAGCCGCACGTCGTTGCGGCTCCTGAGGTTGCGCGCCTTCAGCCCGGGCAGCCAGCACTTCCGGAAGACCAGGCCGAGGACGTTCGCCTCCCGCACGTCCGGCGGGCTCTCGAACCGACAGCGTTCGAACCGGAACAGGTACCCGATGTCCGCGGCCCTGAGGTCGAACGTCCCGGTGATGTAGGCGTCCTCCACCTGCACGATCGGCGCGTTCGTGGCCTGCCGGCGCCACCGCAGGATCCCGGCCGAGCCGGGCTTGAGCAGATCCGCGGCCTTGACTTCGTACCTCTTGTCGGGCACCCCGGCGAACGGATCCAGCGGCGGCCACGTCGTGTCGGTCGGCACGTGCCCCCTCATTCGCCGCTGCGTTCGGCCCCCAGCGAATCGGAAGGAGGGCCGGGGCGCAATCGTCCTAACGGAGTAGCCCGGATGGCTGTGGTCAGGTGGTTTACCGATTGCTTCCTGGTGATTACAACGTGTATTGGTTGCGGCGTGCGCCTTCGTGCGTCGTTCGGGGTTTTTCAACGCCCGCCGAGCATCGAGCCTCGCCGGGTGATCTTGTGGGAACCGGCCCTGCCGGCATGTCGTCCCTGTTAAGGTCACTTGCTGGAACTGGAGCTGAACAGAGGGTAGGCCGCCGCCGGCGGCCCGTGCGGGGAGGCACGACATGCCAGACGGACAGACGGGTGGACTTCAAGGGGTCCAGAACGAGCTGACAACACCGGGGCAAGCGCCGCCACCGCCTCCGGGTGCACCACCAGTGCCCCTGCCGGCCACCGGACCGGTCACGACGTCGGGGCCTCCGCCGGATTACAAGGCGCTTGGCTCCGGACAAGCCAAGGCGGACTTCGCAGCTGCGGCCAACAACCGCGGATGGGAGTTCGATGCCGCGGCGATGGACAAGGTGATCCAGCAGCTCGAGGACAGCATCAACAGCGATTACACCAGGGCACAGAACATCGGAACCCTGTTCGCCCAGGTGGGTCCACCTGGCAGCGATCAAGTGAGCCAGGATTACATCGATGCTGCGGTTCGCGCGACCACCGTTTACAACCAATACCTCGCAGGCACAGTCCAATACATCAAAGCGTATGTCGAAGCCCTCAAAGAAGTCCGGACCGCGTACGCGAACCATGATCAAACCGCGATCGATGCGCTTCGCGGAACCAGGAAGGTCGACTGAATGCGAACCCGAAGCGTTTTTGCGCTGCTAGTCGTCGGACTTTCGGTGCTGGCCGCCTCGGCGTGCGGTGGATCGACCGGCGGGCAGGCCGCCCAAGCTTCGCAGTCACCATCGCCTACGGAACCGATGCTGGCGCCCAAGGTTTCGCAGCCCATCACGAACACCGCTCGGTACGAGACAGATCCTTGCGCGGCCGCCACTACCGCTGAAATCGAGCAGCTGGGCGGAGCGGTCCAGGGCACGAATGTCTACGACTCTGTACCCGGTAAGACCTGCCAGTGGAACTTTGCCGGCGCCACAGGAAATATCGCCGGGACGTTTGTAACTGGCAACAAGAAGGGTCTGAACAACCTCTACCTCGAGAACAAAGCAGGACACCTGACAACATTCAAACCCGCCCCTCCCGTTGCGGGCTATCCAGCTGTCATCTACAGCCAAGGCGACGAGGCACCGGGCACTTGCGCCATAGCCGTGGGTGTGCGGGACGACCTGACTTACACGGTGATCACTCACCTTTTCGACGGCAACCCCGGAATGTCTGATCCCTGCAAAATGGCCACCCAGATGAGCGCACTCGTCATCAATCGATTGAAGGCGAGCTGACCATGCCGCTTTCGGGTTCGGATATCTACAAGCAACTTCACGACCCAGGCGATACCTCCAGCATGGATGCCGTTGGCCGCGGTTGCGGAGACCTCAAAGCCATCCACGAAGACGTCGCCAACAAGCTGACTGACAGTCAGAAAGCTTTGAACAATTTTTGGAAAGGCCAGGCGGCAGAATCGGGGAAGGCTGGCCTTGCGCCATTGATCACAACCTCGCGCACAGCTGCGGAAAAGATGGACACGATGCGGCAGTCCATCGAGCAGCAGTCGTCGGCTTTCAACACGGTAAAGAACGCCGTCGTGCCCGTCGCCGACTCGAGGCCAGACGACAGCACACTTGAAGACTGGCTATCAATCGGCGCCAGCGACGACGAAAAAGCAGCGGCACAGTTCGACAGCGATACGCAGAAGAACGTCGCCGCGTACAACCAGTATTCCGGCGGCAGCCAGGTGCGGTCCCGGAACCTGCCGATGGACTACCCTGCTGCGCACGACCCCAATGTGTCATCCGGTGGCATCACCCCCGACTCGACTGCTACCGGGACTTCTGGTGGGAACCACGTTTCCGGCAGCAGTGGTCACTCGTCCGGGCACTCCGGTGGATACACGCCTGGACCCTCCACATACTCCGCACCTCCCGGCGCAGCCGGCTACCAAGCACCTCCCCCGCCTGGACACACGCCGGCCGTGAACGCGCCGGTGGTGCCGGCGGCGAATGACACGACGAGTGCCGCGTTTGCGGGCCCGGCGCAGACGCCCGGTGGGCCGGGGTCGCCGTCGTGGCAGGGGGGCGGCGGGGTCAACGGGCCCGGCGGGGGCGGCAGCGGCTTCACGCCGGGGTTCGGACCCGTCGGCGGGTTCGGGCCCGGCGGGGGTGGCGGCTTCGGGTCGGGCGGCGGCAGGTTCGGTGGCGGCTTCGGACCGGGCGGGAGCGGCAGTAGCGGCCGCTTCGGGCCCGGTGGAGGCGGTGCGTCGAGCGGCGGTGCGGCCGGGCTTGGACGCGGCGCGGGCGCCGGGAGCGGCGCTGGTGCGATGGGAGAAGGTGCGGGAGCCGCGCGTCCCGGCGGGATGGGGGCGGCGGGTGCCAAGGGTCAGCCCGGTATGGGTGGCATGGGTGCCGCCGGTGGAAAGGGCGGCAAAGGGCCCGAGGACGAGGAACACCAGCGCAAGATCCTCCTTTCAGAAGAAGACCCGGACTCCATCTTCGGCGGATACGACGGCAACAAGCCGACACCGCCGGTGATCGGGGCGTAGCGAGGCGGCGGTACGGCGTGGGTCGGCACCGGGTCCGCGCCGTCTCGCCACTGGGCCGGATCAGTGACAGTCACGGCCGTATACCGAGCTGGGTGATCTTGTGGGAAGCGCCGTTTGGCGCGTTTGAACCCTGTTAAAGTCACCAGGCGAAGCGGAATCTGAACTGAGGGTAGGCCGCGCTCGGCAATGGAGCGGCCCGTGCGGGGAGGCACGGTGGCGACATCTCACGGAACAGCGGCGCCGAGTCGGCGTTCGCGAAGGGCTTCCGACTGCGCGCCGAAAGGTTCTCTAGAGGGGGAGAAGTAAGTGCTGCGCAAGCCGGTGGAGCTGAGCCTGCAGACCTACGAGGTGTTGCTCGAGCGGCTCAACCTCGGGGACATCCACCCGACGCTCGTGCGGGGCGCGTTGTGGTACTCGCCGGACGAGCGGAAGCAGCTGGCGGCCGAGACGGACGCGGAGCTGAACCAGCGGGGGCTGCTGCGCAGCGGGCGGCTCGACGACGACTTCGTCGAGGTCCTGCAGCTGCTGCAACGCCCCGGCGTCGAGTACTACTCGTGGGTGAAGTCCGACAAGGGCGAACGCACCGTCCGCACCGCGGCGAGTGGGCGAGATGCGGTGAGCGTGGTGGCGGTCAACCAGGTGCTCTACGTCGCGCCGGTGTCCGCGGAGGCGCTGGCGCGGGAGTTCGCGTTGCTGCTGCCCGAGGCGCCACCCGCGCGGATCGCGTCGTTGAACTGCTCTGACGCGGACTTGAACGCCATCAAGAGCGGCGAAATCCCGAGTGCCACGAGCCCGAGCATCCGCGACGCGAAGCAGGTCCTGCAGTGGATCAGGGCGCCGAAGACGTACTTCGGCCGCCTGTACGTCGCGGTGCGGGACGGGCGGGGAAAGCGCTTGCGCAACGAAAATCCGCCCGGGTGGATCGACACCGAGCAGGGCCGGATCCTGTTCGGGGTGGACAAGTCGGGGTGGATCAGCCTGTCCGGGGCGGGGCCGCAGGACATCGTGAACAAGGTTCAGCAGATCGAGAAGGAACTGCGCAGCGGGCGCTGAGAGTAGCTGCCGCATCCGGTTCGTGGTAAGCCGACTGGCGACGCAGTTGGCGTCACGGATGAGCCGACCTACATCGTCTACACGCGGCTGCGAACCGGAAACCGCGTGCTGAACGATGCCTGCAAGATGGCCGGGCAACTCGCCGCCGCAGAGATCAGCCCGTTGAAGATGAGCTGAACAGCAGTGTGGCCGCTTCCCGGGGGAAGCGGCCACACCGTCAAGCGTTCGGGCTCAGGACGCGGGCCAGGAACGCCTTCGTCCGCTCGTGGTGTGGGTTGCCGATGACCTGGTCGGGCGGGCCGGCCTCCACGACGACGCCGCCGTCCATGAAGAGGACCTTGTCGGCGACCTCGCGGGCGAATTGCATTTCATGGGTGACCACGACCATGGTCATGCCGTCTTTCGCCAGTTGGCGCATGACGCCCAGGACGTCGCCGACGAGTTCGGGGTCCAGGGCGGACGTGGGTTCGTCGAAGAGCATCAGCTTGGGCTGCATGGCCAGCGCCCGGGCGATGGCGACGCGTTGTTGCTGGCCGCCGGAGAGTTGCGCCGGGTAGGAGGCCGCTTTGTCAGCCAGGCCAACGCGGTCCAGAAGATCCAGGGCGCGCGTGCGGACGTCGGATTTGCGTTCGCCGCGGACCTGGATCGGGGCTTCCATGACGTTCTCGAGCGCGGTCATGTGGGGGAAGAGGTTGAAGCGCTGGAACACCATGCCGATGTCCTTGCGCTGGAACGCGACCTCTTTCTCCCGCAGCTCGTGGAGTTTGTCGCCCCGTTGCTTGTAACCGACGAGGACGCCGTCCACGTACAACCGCCCGGCGTCGATCTTTTCCAGGTGGTTGATGCAGCGGAGCAGGGTCGACTTGCCGGAGCCGGACGGGCCGATGAGGCACAGCACCTCACGTTCGTGGACCTCGAGGTCGATGCCTTTGAGCACGTCCAGCGAACCGAAGCTCTTGCAGATCTTCTGCGCGGAAACGACCGCGGTCATGTGACGTTGCCTCCGCCCCTGCTGAACAAGCGATTTCGCCACGTCTGCGCCGGGGCGCCGGTTCGTCCTGTGCCGCGGGAGAAGTAGCGCTCGATGAAGAACTGGATGATCGTGAGGATCGACGTCATGATCAAGTACCAGATCACGGCGACGAGCAACAGCGGCACGGTCTTGAAGTTCTGCGCGTAAATCGTCTGCGCCGCCACCGTCAGTTCCGTGTAGCCGATCGCCACGACCAGGGACGTGGTCTTCAGCATGGAAATCGTCTCGTTGCCGGTCGGCGGGATGATCACGCGCATCGCCTGCGGGAGGATGATCCGGCGCAACGTCTTGCCTCGGCTCATGCCCAGTGCCGACGCGGCCTCCAACTGTCCACTGTCAACGGACTGGATGCCGCCGCGCACGATTTCGGCCATGTACGCGGCCTCGTTGAGCCCGAGGCCCAGCAGCGACGCGGTGAACTGGCTGATGAGGGTGTTCGTGTCCCACGAGACGAACTCGGGGCCGAACGGCACCCCGAGCCCGATCCGCGGGTACGCGAACGCCAGGAAGTTCCACACCAGCAGCTGGGTGATCAGCGGCGTGCCGCGGAACAGCCAGATGTAGATCCCGGCCGCGCTCTTCATCAACGGGTTCGGCGACAGCCGCATCACAGCGAGCAGGATGCCGCCGATGATGCCGATGACCATCGAGATCCCGGTGAGGATCAACGTGTTGGTCAGACCTCGCAGGATCCGGTCGTTGAACAGGTAGTCCCAGACGACGGGCCACTGGAAGTTCGGGTTGGTGATCAGGCTGCGAACGACCAGGAACGCCAGGAACAGGATGATCACCCCGGCCACCCAGCGCCCGTAGTGGCGCACCGGGACGGCCTTGATGGGCGTGGTGTCGACCGGCGCCTCCACCTTCGGAGGCGCGTCGAAGTCACTGGACACGAGAACTACGTCCTATCTGCTGCCTCAGGACGCCGGGTTGATCTCCGACGTGGTCACCGCGCCCGCACCGGACAGGCCCCACTTGTCGAGGATCTTCTTGTAGGTGCCGTCGTCGATCAGCGCCTGCACGGCCTGCTGCACGGCCTTCGTGTAGTCGCCGCTGTCCTTCTTGAGCACGATGCCGTAGGGAGCCGTGTCGTAGGGCGCGCCGAGGACCTCGAGCTGCCCGCCGGTCTGCTTCACGGCGTAGTCGATCACCGGGGAGTCGGCCAGCTCGCCCTGCACGCGCTTGGCGGTGAGCGCCAGGTTCACGTCGGTCTGGGCCTGCAGCTGGGTGACGTCGATGGCGGGCTTGCCGGCCTTGGTGCAGTCCTCGGAACGTTTCTGCAGGTCGTCGACCTGCGTGGTGCCCTTCTGCACGCCCATCTTCTTGCCGCAGAGGTCGTCGAGGTTCAGCCCGTCCGGGTTGCCCTTGAGGACGGCCAGCGAGGTGCCGGCCTTGTAGTAGCTGACCATGTCGACGGTCTGGAGCCGCTCGGGGTTGATGCTGAACGAGGACATCGCGAGCTCGTACTTGCCGGCCTGGATGCCGGGGATGATGCCGTCGAACGCGGAGTTCTGGAACTCCATCTTCAGGCCGAGCTTCTGGCCGATCGCGGTGCCGAGGTCGACGTCGAACCCGGTGACCTTGCCGCCCTCGTCCTGGAACTCATTCGGCGGGTAGCTCTGGTCCTGACCGACCAGGATCTTGCCGTCCGCCGTGATCGACGCCGGCACCATCGCCGCGAGCTTGTCGTCCTTGGCGGCCGCCGGGATGTCCGACGAGCCTCCGGGTGCCGCCGCGGAAGGGCTGTTGCCGCTCCCCGCGTCACCGGCGCCACTTCCGCCCGCGCCACAGGCCACGGTCAGGCCGACCAGCGCGAAAGCCGGGAGAAGGGCGAGTGCCTTCATCTGGTGTCCTCGGGCCACTTCGTCACTCCTCGTAGTTCTCAACTGTCGAGAGCACGCATATTGCCACTCGTCAGCGTGTATGCACAGCACCCATACGTTACGGCGCCGTTTCACACTGAGCAGCCGTGACTCCCGGTATCGTCCAGTAAGCTACGAGTGTGTGGTTCATACCACACCACGTCTACAGTGGACGAGGAAAGATCACACCGTGCGGCGGGCGCGGGAAACCACCAACAGCCACAGCAGGTAGCCGCGACGCACCGCCGCAGCGTCACCACCCAGCTCGGGAGATACACGCGCGGGCACCACTGGCCACGGGCAGCGGGCCGACGCCGTTCAGCCGATTTGCTCAAGAGAAGGGCCCCGGCGCCGAACTGCCCCGGGGCCCTTCACGTCAACTGCGCGCGTGCGCGTCCAGCACGTGCGCGACGGCTTCGGTCACCTGCTGCGCGTAGTCCAGGTTCAGCCACTCGTCGGGCACGTGGATGTTCGAGTCCGCGCCGCACGCTCCCGTCACGAGGAACTGCGCCCGCGGGTACTTCTCGCCCAACAGGCCCATGAACGGGATCGACCCGCCCATGCCGGCGGCACGGTGGGGCCGGCCGAAGACCTCGTCGCTGACGCGGCGCAGCGCGGCGGTGAGCCACGGGGCTTCCTCCGGCGCGTTCCAGCCGTTCTCGGCCTGCGCGTCGTCGTGGATGGTCACCGAGGCGCCGTACGGGACGTCGGTCGTCAGCGCCCGCTTGACCGCTTCGAGCGCCGGTGCGGCCTCGGCCGTCGGCGGCAGGCGGAAGCTCAGCGTGAGCGTGGTGCTCTGGCGCAGCACGTTGCCGGCGTCGGCCGGCAGCGGGAAACCGTCCGCGCCGATGATCGACAACGTGGGCCGCCAGTAGTTGTTGAGCAGCAGCTCCAACGCGTCTTCCGACATCGTCCGACCGCCGCTGACCAGCGGGAACGCTGTGCGCAGACCGTCGGGCGCCACTTCGGCGACGGCCTTGATCTCCGCCAGCCGGCTCTCGGGCACCCCGACGTTGAGCTCCGCGAGCTTGATCTCGCCCGTCTCGCCGCTTTCGATGCGCTCCAGCAGCTGCCGCAGCACGCGGAACGAGCTCGCGACCACGCCGCTGGCCAGGCCGGAGTGCTGCGCCGTCGCGAGCAGCTGCACCGTGACGGTCAGGTGCAGCATGCCGCGCAGGCTCGTGGTGAGCCACAGGCGCTCGTAGTCCATGCCGCCCGCGTCGAGGCAGACGACGAGGCCGACCTCGCCGAGGCGTTCGCTGAGGTGCTCGACGTACGCGGGCAGGTCGGGGCTGCCCGACTCCTCACCCGTCTCCAGGAGCACCACGGAGCGCGCGTGCTCACCGCCCCCCGCCCGCACGGCTTCGAGCGCGGCGACGGCCGCGTAGCCGGAGTAGCCGTCGTCGACGGAGCCGCGGCCGTAGAGGCGGCCGTCGCGGATCACGGGCGTCCAGGGGCCCAGCCCCTCGGACCAGCCGCCGACCGGCGGCTGCTTGTCGAGGTGGCCGTACATCAGCACGGTCGGCTTGTCCGCGGCGCCCGCGGTCGCGGGCACGTCGACGAACAGCAGCGGCGAACGGCCCTCGAGCCGCACGACCTCCAGTGTCACGCCCGGCAGGTCCCGCCCAGCGATCCACGTCTTCACGTGCTCGACGGCGGCGTCGAGGTGGCCGCTCGCGGCCCAGTCCGCGTCGAACGCCGGGGACAACGCCGGGATCGCGACGAGACCGGACAGGCTCGGCACGACGTCGTTGATCCACGTCGAGACCACGGTTTCACGTACGGATTTCTGTTCCACGCAGGCCATCCTGCCACGGTGACCGATGTCACGACCGTCGTCGAGCTCGTGAAACCCGACACCCGGCCGCAGCCGGTGGCCCCGCGGTGACGCCTGGTGGGCACCGGTGCGGAATGCCGATCATCGTCCGTCCCATACTCGGGTTTCCAAGCGTTTTGCCTGTTCAGGCGGGTCTTTCTCAGCAACAAATCAGCATCCGCGGCTCACCATCGGCCGAGCCTTCGTGCCAGGATGGCGGCGAGAACCGTCAACGCCGACGGTGGCTTGGTGCCCCGCATCCGGGGCAACAGTCCCCGCCGGTGCAGTCGCTGTGGCCGCCACAAGCGGCCACCGCGGCGCCGACACCGAGGAGAGACAGCGCATGCCGTCCGAACAGTGGACGCACCCCGAACCTGGAGACGGGCCCGCCGCCGTAGCGGCCAAGCCCTCACCCGAGCAGGTGATCGCGGGTTTGCGAGCAACGAGCGAAGGTGGCGCCGAGCTGACTCAGCTGCTCACCCCCGAAGGGCAGCGGGTTCCATCGCCGCAGTTCGACAAGTACGTCGAGGACGTCGACGACGAAGCCCTGCGCAACCTCTACCGCGACATGGTGCTGGTGCGCCGCGCCGACCGCGAGGCCAACGCGATGCAGCGCCAGGGCCAGCTGGGCATCTGGGTGCCGCTGCTGGGCCAGGAGGCCGCGCAGATCGGCTCCGGCCGCGCGCTGAAGCCCACCGACATGGCGTTCCCGAGCTACCGCGAGCACGGTGTCGCGTACACCCGTGGCGTGGACCTGCGTGAGCTGCTCGGCATCTTCCGGTGCACGGACCACGGCGGCTGGGACTTCAAGGAAACCCGCTTCCACCCGTACACGATCGTCATCGGCAACCAGGTCCTCAACGCCACGGGCTACGCCATGGGGCAGAAGTTCGAGGGCAGGGTCGGTGACGACGACGGCGAAGCCACGATTGTCTACTTCGGTGACGGCGCCACCTCGCAGGGCGACGTGCACGAGGGTTTCGTGTGGTCGGCGGTCTACGACGCCCCGCTCGTCTTCTTCTGCCAGAACAACCAGTGGGCCATCTCCGAGCCGACCGAACGCCAGTCGCGCCTGCCGCTGTACCAGCGCGCCCGCGGCTACGGCTTCCCCGGCATCCGCGTCGACGGCAACGACGTGCTCGCCTGCCTCGCGGTCACGCGCTGGGCGCTCGAGGAGTGCCGCCACGGCAACGGTCCCGTGCTGATCGAGGCGTTCACCTACCGGATGGACGCCCACACCACCACCGACGACCCCACCCGCTACCGGCTGTCCGACGAGCTGGAGGAGTGGAAGCTCAAAGACCCGATCGAGCGCGTGCGCGCCTACCTCGCGCGCGGCGGCGGGGCGAACCAGCAGTTCTTCGACGGGGTGCAGGCCGAAGCCGACGAGTTCGCGGCTCAGCTGCGCGAGTACACGTTCAACATGCCGGAGCCGCCGCCCGAGCGGATCTTCGCGAACGTGTATGCAGAGCCTTCTCCCGCGCTCGACGCGGAGCGGGAAGAGTTCCTGTCCTACTTGGACGGTTTCGCGACGGCAGGTGAGCACTGATGACCGACTTGCAGAAGCTCACGATCGGCAAGGCGCTCAACCTCGGCCTGCGCCGCGCGATGGAAGAGGACCCGAAGGTCCTGATCATGGGTGAGGACGTCGGCAAGCTCGGCGGCGTCTTCCGCATCACCGACGGCCTGCAGAAGGACTTCGGTGAGCAGCGCGTGCTCGACACGCCGCTGGCCGAGTCGGGCATCATCGGCACCGCGGTGGGCCTGGCCGTGCGCGGGTTCCGGCCCGTGTGCGAGATCCAGTTCGAGGGCTTCATCTTCCCCGGGTTCGACCAGATCTCGTCGCAGCTGGCGAAGCTGCACTACCGCACGCAGGGCAAGGTCAAGATGCCCGTGGTGATCCGCGTGCCGTTCGGCGGCGGGATCGGCGCCGTGGAGCACCACTCGGAGTCGCCCGAGTCGCTGTTTTCGCACATCGCCGGCCTGAAGGTCGTTTCGGTGTCCAACGCGGCCGACGCGTACTGGGGCATCCAGGAGGCCATCCGTTCCGACGACCCGATCCTCTTCTTCGAGCCCAAGAAGCTGTACCACTCGGGCGCGCTGAAGATGGAGGTCGACACCGACACGTCGCCGGGACCCGTGTTCGGCTCGCGCGTGGTGCGCGAAGGGACCACCGCGACCGTCGTCGCCTACGGTCCGTCGGTGAAGGTGGCGCTCGACGCCGCCGCGGCGGCCGCGGACGAGGGCCGCTCGCTCGAGGTCATCGACCTGCGCACGCTCTCGCCGCTCGACCTCGGGCCTGTTTTCGAGTCGGTGCGCAAGACGGGCCGGCTGATCGCCGTGAGCGAGGCGCCGTCCGAATCGTCGCTGACGTCGGAGATCGCGGCCCGGGTCCAGCAGGAGTGCTTCTACTCGCTGGAGGCCCCCGTCCTGCGCGTGACCGGGTTCGACACGCCGTACCCGCCCGCCAAGCTCGAGGAGCACTACCTCCCCGACCTGGACCGGGTGCTGCACGCCGTCGACCGTTCACTCGCCTGGTAAGGGGGAAGCACGCAGACATGCCCGAGTACAAGCAGTTCCCCCTGTCGGACACGGCGGAGGGGCTGACCGAGGCCGACATCATCGCCTGGCACGTGAAGCCGGGTGACCAGGTCACGGTCAACCAGATCGTCGTCGAGGTCGAGACGGCCAAGGCCGCCGTCGAGCTGCCGATTCCGTGGGCCGGGATGATCACCGAGCTGCACGCGGAGCCGGGGCAGACCGTCGAGGTCGGGGCGCCGTTGCTGACGGTGGACGTGGATCCGGACGGGAAAGCGGCGCCTGCACCTGCCGCCGCGCCGGCTGCGGAAGCGCCGGCCGAGGAGGAGATGAAGCCGCTCGTCGGGTACGGCTCGAAGTCCGTGGTGGCGAAACGGCGGGCGCGCAGGGGTTCGGCACCGTCCACTCCGGAGCCGGCGGTGGCTCCCGTTGCCGCCGCTCCGGCGCCCGTTGTCGAAGAGCCGCGCGGTGGGTACGTGCCGCTGGCCAAACCGCCGGTGCGCAAGCTCGCCAAGGACCTCGGCGTCGACCTGCGCGCGCTCACCGGCACGGCCGGCGGCGGCGTCATCACGCGCGAGGACGTCGAGCGCGCGGCCAACGGCTCGGCACCGGCCGCGGCTGTGTCCACTCCGGACACCGGCTACGACCCCGCGACGCGTGAGCGCCGCGTGCCGATCAAGGGCGTCCGCAAGGCCACCGCGGCCGCGATGGTGCAGAGCGCGTACGCGGCTCCACACGTCACGGAGTTCCTCACCGTCGACGTCACGCCGATGATGGAGCTGCGCGAGAAGCTCAAGGCCTCGCGGGAGTTCAGCGGCGTGAAGCTGACGCCGCTCGCGTTCGCCGCCAAGGCCGTGTGCCTCGCGGCGAAGCGCACGCCGGACGTCAACGCCGTGTGGGACGAGGCGGCGCAGGAGATCGTCTACAAGGACTACGTGCACCTGGGCATCGCCGCCGCGACACCGCGCGGGCTCGTGGTCCCGAAGATCTTCGACGCCGATGCCAAGTCGCTCAAGGAGCTGGCGCTCGCGCTGACCGAGCTGACCGACACCGCGCGCGAGGGCAAGACCAGCCCCGCGGCGATGCTGAACGGCACGTTCACGATCACGAACGTCGGCGTCTTCGGCGTCGACACCGGCACGCCCATCATCAACCCGGGCGAGTCGGCGATCCTGGCGGTCGGCGCCATCCGCGACACGCCCTGGGTCGTGGACGGCGAGATCAAGGTGCGCAAGGTCATGCAGCTGTCGCTGAGCTTCGACCACCGCGTCATCGACGGCCAGCAGGGTTCGGAGTTCCTCGCCGACGTCGGCGCGCTGCTCGGCGACCCGGCGGTCGCCATCACCTACTGAGCCGCCCCGGTTGCGGCCCGATTCGTTCGGGCCGCAACCGGTCTCAGCGGCGTTTCCACCGGTAGAAGATGTTGCCGCGGATCCAGAAGTACCGGCACGTCGCCGCCGCGTTCCCGCTGACCTCCTCGACGTGACGAAGAACGGCCAGACGCCGGTTCGCGCGCCTGACCAGGTCCTTCTCACTCCGCACTCGCTCAGCCATAGGCCTCCCAAGATCAGGAGCCCAAGACTGTCGACAACCTCAGTCAGGTTTGGATCCAGCGGCGGAACAGGCGCCTGAGGATTCCGGGCCGCCGTGGGCCTTCGAGAGGCGGCGGGGTGCGGCGGCGGGCGGTGATCTCGCCGAGGAGCCGGTCGAGTTCCCGCTGGTAGTCCGACAGCAGGGCCTTCACGAGCTCGTCGCGCACGGCGGGGTCGAAGTCCGCGTACTGCGTGAACGCGGCTTCCTTGTACCGCTGCGCCGAGACGAAGAACAGGTCCCGGTCCGAGGGCGTGATGAGTCCTTCGGCGAGCAGTTGCCGCAGGCGCAGCGCCGCCGGCCGTTCGATCATCGTCTGCACGAGTGCCTCCAAGTCCTGCGCCACGTCACCGCCGCCGATCGCGTCGGTCCTGCTCGATCTCCGCCTCCGCGCGCAATTCGGCGACGCTGAGCGCCACGCGCAGGTCCTGCCGCGCAGCCACGGCCTTCCGGTGCGCGGCGGCGGCGAGCTCCACCGCTTTCCCGAGCGGCCCCTCGGCCGCTGACTCGGACCGTCTGACGAGCTCCGACATCGGTTCCCTCCCTAGTTCCGGAAGATCCGGGCCAGCTCGCGCTCCAGCTCCGCGCGCAACGTCGCGTCGAGGAGCGCCTTCACCTGCGGATCCCAGTGCGGGTCCGCCTGCAGCCGCGTGAGGTGGGCGCTGAACCGCGTGGCCGTGACCTCGAACAGCCGAATGCGCGTCTCCGTCCGCTCGCCCTGCAGTTGCACCCGCAGCTCGGACCAGGCCCGGCCCAGCACGAGCACGACGGAGCGCACCAAGGTGAGCGTCGGGAAGCCGAGGGCGTGGCTCACCGCGGTGACCACCACCTCGGCCAGGTCCGCGCTGCCCGACGGAAGATCGCCGTGCGCGCTCTGAATCTCGAACGGCACTTTCCGGCCGCCCGGCACCAACTCGTAATCCGCCACAACTCACCCGTCCGTTTCAGAAGAGCGCGTAACCGATCGCCAGGAGCACGAACGTCGAACCCAGCGCAACCAACGTGATCGCGAAGCCCTGGAGAAAACCGCTCACCACGAATCCGAAGACCACGTCGACGAGGAACAGATCCATCTTGCTGTCGAAGTCACCGCGACGAGCTTTGCGTTGCCTGCTCAGCAAACCCGTGATCGGCACGGCGAGCAGTCGGCGCACCGTCCGACCTGCGCCGGACGCACCCTTCAGCGAATCGAACGCACCGACGAGCAACCATTTCAGCAGAGGGACGACGAGGAACTTCGCGATTCCCAACCCGACCAACAACCACCAGAGCGCGAGCAGGCACTCACCCACCACGGCCAACACGGGCACCAGTTTATTCGCGCGAACCCGCCGATTCTTTCGGCTCGAGGACGAAAAAAGGCTGAGCCCCGATTCATCCTCGGTATGAGTCGCTGCGCACGCGCGTGTTGCGCAGGTACGCGGAAATCTCCTCGGCGACGGTCGAGCGCTGCTCGGCGCCGTACTTGCGCAGGATGTTGCCCACGTGTGTCTTCACCGTCGACAGCCCGATGTGCAGCCGCGCGGCGATCTCGTCGTTGCGCAGGCCCTGGCCCACGAGGTCGGCGACGTCGCGCTCGCGCGGGCTGAGCGAGGCGAAGCGCGCGGCGGCTTCGCGGTAGCCTGCGAACTCGATCTCCGCCGACTCGATCTGCAGCCGTTCGCACTCGCGCACCAGGTCACGGGCCCGCGCACCGAGCTGGTGCCCCTCCGCTTCGAGCGCCGCGGCGAGCTCGGCGGCGGACTCGCGCACGACGGCCACGCGCTCCACGACGAACGCCGACACCGAACGCGACAGCACGCGTTCGGCGGCCGGGCGGTGGCCGTCGTCGAGCCTGGACAGGAACTCGCGATCCGCTTCTTCGGCCGAAAGCACCCGGGCGACGACCTCGGCGAGCCACTCGAGCGCGGCGAGTTCGGTGTCGCCGTAGCTCTCGGGAGTGTAGGTCTGGGCCGAGACGACGCCGATCACCTCGGCGGTGTGGGTGCGGCGCATCGGGACCACGAGGGCGTCGGCGAAGCGGCGATCCCGGTCGCCCCAGGGGATTCCGCGGTTGAGCACGGCGCCGCCGTCTTCGCGGTAGGCGTAGGAGCGGTTGTGCGCGAAGACCCAGCCCGTCGGGCCGTCGGGGTTGAAAGGCCGGATGCCCGGCAGCGCGTACTCGACACCGTCGTACTGGTGGGCGTAGAGCACGTGGCCGGCGTCGCGGAACAGGGCGACGAAGAACGCGTCGAGCCGCAACACGCTGGCGACGACCTCGCGCAGCCGGTCGTACAGCGCGTGGTGCCCCTTGCCGGCCTGCGCGGTCAGGCTTTCGCGCGCCTCGCGCAGCAATCGCGTCGTGCGCTCGTCGAACGTGAAGCCGCGCACCAGCGCTCCTCGGGTCGGCGGACGTGCGTTCCCTGAGTCGACGCCGGATCGCATTGCGTTACCGAGTTGACGGAGTGAGTGCTCACTCCGTAGCGTGGCGCGCGTGGAGACGAGGAAACGAGCGCCGGGGATGGCGCCCGACGACCGGCGCCGGATGATCGTGCGCGCGGTGCTCCCGCTGGTCGTCGAACACGGCCGGGGAGTCACCACCGCGCAGATCGCCCGCGCGGCCGGCATCGGCGAGGGCACCATCTTCCGCGTGTTCCAGGACAAGGACGAGCTGTTCGACGCGTGCGTGGAAGCCGCACTCGACCCGGGGGAGGCGTTGGAGATGATCGGGGAGATCCCGGCTGAACTGCCGTTGGAGAAGCGCCTGCTCGAAGCCGTCGAAGCGTTGACCGCACACCTGCAGCGGATGGGTGCGGTGATGGCCGCGACGCTGAAAGGACGGCTGCGCGCGGAGGAGGCGCGCAATCGCAAGGCGCCGAGCGGCGACAGCCGGCGCGAGTCGTTCGACGCGATGCAGCGCGCCATCCGGGAGCTGTTCGTCCCGGACGCCGACCGGCTGCGGTTGCCCGTGGACAAGGCCGCTTCGTTGTTCCTGACCATGCTGTTCGCGCAGAGCCGGGCGATGCCCGGTTCACCGGAGCCCGCCGAAATGATCGACGTCTTCCTGCACGGCGCGGTGCGCCGGTGATTCCAGGCGGTGTGGACGGTGCCGTGCGGATGTTCGGCAGACGGGGGCGGGGCCGCCCGCCGCAGACCGTGCCGGACAGTGGGCTCACCGGTGCCGTCGACATCCCGGAGGCGCCGCAGCCGGAGCAGCCCAAGGACCTGAAGTCGCGGTTGGGCCGGATGAAGACCTCGGTGGCCGGCACCGTGCGCGGTCTGCCGAAGGTGGCACGGCTGACGTGGGAGGCCAGCCCGACGCTGACGATCCTGCTCGCGCTGGTCACGCTGCTGTCCGGCTTGCTGCCGACGGCGACGGCGTACCTCGCGAAGATCCTGCTCGACTCCGTGGTCGCGGCGATCCAGCACCGCGGCTCGACGGGCGACATCGTGCGGATCACGCTGTTGCAGTTCGGCGTGCTGGCGGCGACGGCGATCAGCAGCGCGATCACGTCGGTCGCGCAGACGCTGCTGCAGGAACGGATGTCGCTGACCATCCGGCACCGCGTGATGGACCATGCGAGCAAGCTGCAGCTGGCCTACTTCGAGGGCTCGACGTCGTACGACATGCTGCGCCAGGCGGCGCAGGAAGCGCCGACGCGGCCGTTGTCGATGATGAACTCGGCACTCGGGCTGGTGCGCACGGCGATCACGTTCGGCAGCATGATCGCGCTGCTGGTGTCGATCAGCCCGCTGCTGGCGCTGGTGGCGCTGCTCGCGCCGATCCCGGCGTTCATCTCGCAGTCGAAGTACGGGTCGCGGGCGTTCTGGCTGACGTTCCTGATGTCGCCGATCAAGCGGCGGATGGACTACCTGTCTTCGCTGGTCACCACCGACACGTACGCGAAGGAGACCAAGCTCTTCGGGCTCGGGCCGTACTTCGTCGACCGGTTCCGGAAGCTCGGCGTGGTGTCGTACGAACGGCAGCGGCGGCTGACGGTGAAGCGCAACGTGAGCTCGACGTCGTGGGGACTCCTGTCGACGCTGGCGGGCTCGGCGATCGCGCTGTACATCGCGTTGCAGGCCGTTGGCGGGCATCTGACACTGGGCGACCTCGCGCTGTACACGGCTGCGGCGACGTCGGTGCAGACGTCGGTGTCGGGGCTGTTCACGGCGTTTTCGGGGATGTACGAGAACAACCTGTACCTGGACACGCTGTACCGGTTCCTCGACACGCAGCCGGAGATCGTGGCCCCCGCGGCTCCGCGGCCTTTTCCGTCCACTGTGGAGGGACACATCCGGTTCGAGTCGGTGAGCTTCACGTACCCGGGCGCCGACGAACCGGCGCTGGACGGCGTGAGCTTCGAGATCCGGCCGGGTGAGACGGTCGCGGTGGTCGGGCGCAACGGGGCCGGCAAGTCGACCCTCTTCAAGCTGCTGTGCCGCCTGTACGACCCGACCGGCGGGCGGATCCTGCTCGACGGCGTGGACATCCGCTCCTACGACCCGGACGAGCTGCGGACGCAGATCAGCGCGATGTTCCAGGACTACGTGACCTACCAGGGCACGGCGGCCGAGAACATCGGCCTGGGTGATCTGCTGCGGTTGGAGGACCGGCCGCACATCGTCGACTCGGCCCGCCGCGCCGGCGCCGACGAACGCATCCAGCGCCTGCCGTCGGGGTACGACTCGCCGCTGGGCCGGTGGTTCGACCAGGGCGTGTCGCTCTCAGGTGGTGAGTGGCAGAAGATCGCACTCGCGCGCGCGTTCCAGCGGGAGGCACCAATCCTGATCCTCGACGAGCCGACCTCGGCGTTGGACGCGCAGGCCGAACACGACCTGTTCGCGCGGCTGCGGTCGCTCGCTTCCGGGCGCACCACGCTGTACATCTCGCACCGCTTCTCGACCGTCCGCCAGGCCGAGCGCATCCTCCTGCTCGACCACGGCAAGGTCGCCGAATACGGCACGCACGAGGAGCTCATGGCCGCCGGGGGCGGGTACGCGGAGCTGTTCACGCTGCAGGCTCGGGCGTACTTGGACTGACGTCCTCGGCGGCGAGGTGCGCCCTGCTTCACCGCTCGCAGCCGCCTGGCGATTCGCTACCTTGGGCACTGTCGTCAGGGGGCTGTGTCGCGATGCTGGTATCCACCCGGGACCTCACCGTCGAGGTCGGTGCTGCTTCGTTGTTCTCCGGTCTGGACCTGGCCGTGGACACCGGCGAGTGTCTCGTCGTCACGGGCGCGAACGGCGCCGGGAAGTCGACGCTGCTGCGGTGCCTGTACCTCTTGCAACGACCGTCGTCCGGCACGGTGTCGGTGTGCGGCGCCGCGCCGGACGAACGCTCGGCCGCGTTCCGGCGACGGGTCTCGGTGGTGCTGGACGATTCGGCGTTGTTCGAGGAGCTCACCGCGCGGCAGCACCTGGACCTGCTGGGGCGCTCGTTCGGAGTCGCCCGTCCGGTGCCTGCCGCGTTGGCCTCGCGGGCGGACGTTCCGGCTGGTGACCCGTCCGCCGGCCGGCGCCGCCGGCTCTTGCTCCACGCCGCGGTCGCCCGCCCGCATTCGGTGCTGTTGCTGGACGAACCGGAACGCGCGCTGGACGCCGAGGGCCTCTCCTGGCTGACGACGCTGGTTGGGCAAAGCCTTTCGGTCGTGGTGGACAGTCACCGCCGGCCGCTCGCTGCCACCGTCGCCGATTACGTGGTCGACCTGTGAAACACCCCGATCTGTGGCTGTGCCTGTTCGTCGTGGCCGGCGTGCTGGGTTCGCCCCTGTACAACACGGAGTTGGTCCGGTCGCAGCTGATCGGCGACGCGCCGGTGGGGCCGCTCGGCAGCGTCGCCGTCCTGTGTGCCGGGCTGGCGCTCGCGTGGCGCGGACACCTCTGGGCCGACCCCGCCATCCTGACCTGGTCCGACTTCGACGGCCGACGCCCGGCGGTGCTGTTGCGCCGGCTGGTTTTCGGGTGGCTCGCGCGGTTCGCGGTGGCGGGGTACTTCTACGTCGTCGCCGGGGTACTCATCGGGTTTCCGCCGGGTGCGGTGGGACCGCTCGCGCTGTATGTCGGGGTTGCTGTGCTGGCGCTGGTCATGGCGCGCCGCCGCCCCGTCCCCGGCGAATCGCTGCTGCCCCTCATCCCGGCCGTCCTCGGTGTCTTCTCGGAGGCTCCACTGTGGATCTTCGCGGTGGCGGCCTTCGTCGCCGCCGTAGTGTTGGCGTGGGCACCACCGCCGGCCGGCACGGCCGGCCGCGCGACGCTCGTCCACCACTTCGGCGAGCGGATGGTGCGCCGCACGTCCACGGCGTTCCTCGATGTCTGGGCCCTGCTCCCCGCCGGCCGTCGCGTGCCGTGGCGGCGGGCGTTCGCCGGGCGGTTCGTCGTGCTGCGGTGCGTCTTGGCCGGGGTTCCGGCCCGCCGCCACGCCTTGGGATTGCCGGTGTTCCTGGGCCTCGCCGTCACCGCCGCGCACGCGACGTTCCCGGCCGTCACATCCGTCTGGCTCCTCGGCCTCGGTGCCTACCTGGGGCTGCTGCCCTTCGCCGCGCCCATCGCCCAGCTCCATCGGGTCCCGGGCCTGCGTCGCTGGCTCGACGCGTCCGAACCCCGCCTTCGTCAGACCGCGGCGCTGGTGCTCACGGTGCTCGCGGCTATCTGGACGTCAGTGGTGTGGCTGCTGGGCGTCCCGGTGACGTTCGGCTCTGTCGTCGCCGTGCTGGTCGCCGGCTACGCCGTGGTCCGCACCGTCACGCGCGGCCCCGTCGACTTCTCCGCCATGAACCTGGTCCTCTACGAAGGCCTCCTCACCCCACGGGCCTGCTGCGCCAACTCGCCCACGGGTTCGACCTGCTCCTCGTCGGCCTGTTTCTCTGCGGTTTCCTCCCGCTGCTCTGGTGAACGCCCCGGACCTGCTCCTCGTCCGCCTCGTCGCTTGTGGTTCCCCTCCCGTCGTGGCTGGATCTGGAACTGGCCGCGCACCCACCGAGCCGCGCTGCCGTCCCGCCTGGGTGCGGAGGCCCCGACGGCACGCCGGTACCTGCTCAGCACCCGTCCCGAGATCGAGGCCTTCTTGCGCTCGGTGTCCCGACCAGGGCGTTCACGGACGCGCGGGGTGCGCTCGTTCACTGCCGGGAGAATTTCGGACACCTCGTTCGTTCACCGGGTATGGCTGTCGCGTTCCTGCTGTACGTCATCGCCGAGCTCGCCGCGATCTGGGCCGTGGGCTCGCTGGTCGGCGTCCTCGGCACAATCGCCCTGCTCCTGGCGGGCGCGTTCGTGGGCTCCTGGCTCGCCCGCCGCGAGGGCGGCAAGGCGATGCGCGCGTTCGTCTCCAAGGCCCAATCCGGCCGCCCCGCGGACAAGGAACTGACCGACGGCATGCTCATCGCCGTCGGCGGCATCCTCATCATGCTGCCCGGCTTCGTCAGCGACCTGCTGGGGTTGTTCGTCCTGCTCCCACCCACGCGCGCCCTGGCCCGCCGCTTCTGGCTCCACCGCGCTGAGAAGCGCGCCATCCGCTACGCGAATGCGCGCCGCGGGCCCGTGATGGTGGTCGACAGCGAGGTCGTGGCGGAGGATCCCCGGCCGACCCAGCACCAGGTGATCGAGGGGCGCATCGTCGAGGGCTGACGGGCTCGGCAGCCACCAGTGCCACAATGGCCGCCGTGGAGCGTCTGAACACCACGTCCGCTGTGCGCGCCCGAATGAGCAGGCAGAAGTCCCGCGACACCGGGATCGAGATCGCCTTGCGCAAGATCCTGCACGCGGCCGGCTTCCGCTACCGCGTGCACCGCCGGCCGGTGAAGGGCGTACGCCGCGAAGCCGACCTCGTATTCGGCCCCGCCCGCGTTGCCGTCTTCGTCGACGGCTGCTTCTGGCACGGCTGCCCCGACCACGCTTCCTGGCCCAAGAACAACGCCGACTTCTGGCGCACCAAGATCGAAACCAACCGCCGCCGCGACGCCGACACCGACACCCGCCTGGCCGACGAAGGCTGGCTCAGCGTGCGGATTTGGGAACACGAAACCGTGGCAGACGCCGCGGCCCGAGTCATCAAAGCGGTTAATGAACGGCGCTGACACTCACCTTTCGTCGGTATCTTTCAGTAATCCGTCAACCCCATTCCGCGTGTCCTTCCAGCGTTGCTTGACGCACCTGTCCAGGGCCCTCGCATCGAGCTTCTTGCCCAGCGCCGCCGCAAGTACGTGAGCGGCCAACCGAGGGGGGATCGCGTTCCCGATCTGCTGGGCGATGCCCCGCCCGGACCAGGGATAGTCCGGTGGGAAAGTCTGCAGTCTGCCGGCCTCGTCATTGGTGAAGCGGTCGGGCTGCCCCTTCGGCCGATCGACGAGTCGGTTGCGTGAAACCTTGCCCGTGACAGTGAAGGCGGGTTCGTTCCAACGACGCTGTCCCCGTGCCTTCGGATCGCCTCCAGTGCCATAGTTCGATACGACAGTGAACTCTTCCGACCAGCCGAGCGCTTCGCCCATCGTCTTCCAGGGCCGCAAGCGCGCGTCACCATCTCCGCGAGGCTTGCCCTTGTAGTAACGACGGTGGGTCGGTTCCGGCAGCTTCGCTTCGCCGTTGCGCCGAGCGATCAGAATCGCTCGGCGACGAGTCTGCGGTACTCCGAAGTCCTCCGTGTGAAGGACCCCGCAATCAACGCTGTAGTGGTACTCCTTGAACACGCGAGCAAATTCCTTCCACACGGGCAACACCGCTGGCACCTGCTCGAGGACGATCGCATCGTAGGGAGCGCCGCGCTCAGCAGCATCGACCGCCCAGCGCAAAGGCTCAAGGACCAGACCGGTGCGCTCGTCCTCGAGAATTGACAAGTCCGGCAGGGGGACCCTGCCTCGGACCATCTTGACCATGTCGTCGACGAACGAGACCACCAGGTCCAACACCCGTCGACCGTCTCCCTTTCCGGCGACCGTGTAGGTCTGACACGGCGGTCCACCGGTCAAAATCCGAGCTTCGGGGTAGTCGAGAGGCTTGGAATGACGGACGTCACCTTGCTTTGTGTGCAGGGCTGCGGCCTTACGGGTGGCGCAGGCGTCTGCATCCCATTCGATTCCGGCAACTGGCACCTTGAGCCAGTGAGCGGCGACGTCAAGGCCGCCCGGACCGGCGAAGAGGTCCACCATCGCGACCTGCGGGGAGGAAGGACTGACACGCGCCACAGAACTCCGTCCACTGGACTTCGCCATCGCGAACGTCGACGCCAACGACCACCTTGCGTGGAACAGCTCTCCGAACACCGGCAACGACGTTCCGCACTGGCGGTGCTACACGTCGACGCAACGAACGACACGACTTCGCCAGCTGTTCGCAGCCTCGAAAGGCCTCCTCGACAACGACAAGGACAGCAAGCACGCTTTGGACAACGTGCCCAAGCGCGGGCTCCTGTCCTGGCTACGCGAGTGGGCGGAAGGAATCGACGTCGCGTCGTCTGCAGGCGCGCTGGAGTTCGTCCGGACCCACCGCAACCTACCCGATGTCGATCAAGCCAAGGTCATCCCGACCACCGACGGTATGCGGGCGTTGCGAGAGAGAAACGTCATCTTCCTGCATCAGGATGATGACATTGGGTTCGAGCAAGCAATCTTCGTCGACCCTGACTTCCTCGCCCAGTCCGGCGTCGAAAAGAGTCTTCGGGACCTTGGCTTCCGCGACCTGGATCCGGTCGCGGTTCTCAACGCCCGCCTGGCGAGGCTCTCGACGACAACACCGAACGACGAGCAACTGTCCAAAGTTTGGGACGCCGTCCTCGACGTCCCAGTTCAGCTCGCGGTGAAAGCCTTGACCGCCCACCCCGCCACGGTTCAGGTCCCGACTCAGGACGGCGGCTGGGCGTGGCCCACGCAAGTTTTCGACCTCACCGAATTCCTGGGTGAGGAACTGTCGGCCAAGATGTTGGATCATAGACGTTGCTCGCCCGCGGTGGCACACCGGCTTGGTGTCGTAAACGGCCCCGTCGGCAAATACCCCGCTGAAGACGAGCCCTGTCTGGAACATTACCGCTCGTGGGTCTTGACCACCCTGAACTCGCAACGAGGATCCGGTGACCGTCCGATCGAGCGCGTGGAACTCTACCCCGGTGAGGGCCCGGGGCCGTTCTCTGTGCTCTTTTTGTTGAGGGACGCCGGAGCCACCGAACGGACGCGCGCGAGCTGGACCGCCGGGTTGCTTCAGGCGGGAGACTCGGATTGGACTTGTGAAGACCTGGACACGGGCGCGTCCTACCGCGTGCAGTCACCCGTGCGATGGGCAGCGGAGCGCGCTGGCCTGCTGGAATCCGACCGCGGATACCGCGCGCCCTGTGCAGTGGTCGCTCCGTCCATGCTCAAGTACAAGAACCTCCTACCGCTGTTCCGCGGGTCCCGCCAGGTCGCCGAAGTGCTGGGTCTACCCGACGAACTGCACGAAGTACCGGCCCCGGTACTAAAAGAGGCACTCTCCGCGGATCTATTTCCACCGGCGCTCGGCAACACCGTGCTCGTTGAGTTCATCAGCACCGCAAGCCGCATCGCCTATCCCAACGGCCGCCCCCCGACCATTCCCGCTCGAGTAGGACGTGTGGTCGAAGCACGTTCTCCCGACTCGGTGTACCTCGCCACCACGGACGAGCAGGAAGAGTACCTGTCGTCACGTCAGCGGCCCTACCTGAAGGTCACCGAAGACCAGGCAGTCGAGCTCAGGCATTCCGTCGGCTGCCGCCGCTTCGAAGACAGCTTCGCCTTCTCCATGGTGATCGAAGGGAAACAGGACAGCGAGCGCGTCATCGACATCTTCAGTGGGCTTCGCACCACGCCCGTCGCCGACAAAGTGATACGCGCGACGGTCACACGAGCGATCCAGGTGGTCAAGCGCGTAACCACGGAGGACGGTGTCGAAGACCAAACGCTCGAGTGGTACCTGGACGGGCTGGACCTGATCGTGAGCAGTGACGCCGATGAGCGCCGCCTCATCAGCGTCGTCAACGATGCGTTCGACCTGGGCTTCACGAACGCGGATCTGGAAAACGTGCTCAAGGAAGGTCTCGACCATCGTCTCCAGGCACTTCGGCAAGAGGCGAAAGCCGCGTCCACTGACGCCGAGCGGCTGGACGTCTATTTCGGTCCCGACGATCTGCGAGACGCACTGCCCAAGGGACTATGGCAAGCACTCGAAGCGCAGCGCCTCGTCGATGACACTACCTCAGTCGCCGAGCTCTTCCTCACAGTCTACGGCTCCGATTCGATCAAGTTGCTCGCCGAGCAGTTCCGCAACGAAGGATTTGTCGACATTCCGAAGGCTTGGGCAGGCGGAGCAGCGACCATCTCGTGGCTTCGGAAGATGGGCTTCGGAAGTGAGTACGCCGGCCGCCGCACCCAGCACCGGGACGACGAGTTCGTCGTGCCCGGCGCCGTCAAGCTCAACCCCCTCCACTCGTTCCAGCAGAAGATCAGCAGGCAGCTCAAGGACGTACTGACCCTCCGCGAGGCGAACGGTCGTCACCTCAAGGCAATGGTGGAGCTACCGACTGGCGCGGGTAAGACACGAGTGGCCGCCGAGACCGTTCTCAGGCTCTTCGTCGACGGAAGCCTTCAAGGACCCGTCCTTTGGATCGCACAGTCGCAGGAACTCTGCGAGCAGGCTGTGCAGACCTGGAGCACCGTGTGGCGAGGACTCGGGGACGAGCGGCCGCTGACGATCGGGCGCCTGTGGGAGAACAATATCGTCCACGAACCGGACACGGAGTTCTCCGTCGTCGTCGCGACCGACGCCAAGCTCGACGTCATCCTCCACAATCCCGAGTACGCGTGGCTCAAGGAGTCTTCCGCGGTGGTCGTCGACGAAGGGCACCGCGCCGGCGGTTCGGAACGATACACGCGGATTCTCAACTGGCTGGGCGTGGCGGGCCGAGGCTGGCAACGCCCACTCGTCGGTTTGACCGCGACGCCTTTCAAGGGCACTTCCGAGTCCGCAACGGCCGCGTTGGCAAGTCGGTTCGGTAATCGGAAGCTGGACGTCTTCGACACGGCCAACGCCTACCGACCGCTCGCGGAGTTGGGTGTGCTCGCCCGAGTCGAGCACGAGGTGCTGCCAGGCGTCGAAGTGGTGCTGGAGCCTGATGAGATAGCCGAGGCCGAGCAGCAACGCAGGGTCCCGGCCCGGGTGATGGACCGCGTAGGCGCCGATCAGGCGCGCATGTCGATCCTCGTCGACCACATCATGGCCCTGGACCATAGCTGGCCGGTGCTGGTCTTCACGCCCAACGTCCTATCGGCCCAAGTACTCGCCGCGACGCTGCGGTACCGCGACATCGAAGCCGCGGCGGTGAGCGGCCAGACCGGCAGGCAAGAGCGTCGCGACATCATCGAGAAGTTCAAGAAAAACGAGATCCGCGTTCTCGCGAACTGCGACCTGCTGGTCCAAGGGTTCGACGCCCCGGGTGTCCGCGCGCTCTACATCGCCCGCCCCACCTTCAGCCCGAACGCCTACATCCAGATGGCCGGGCGTGGTCTGCGCGGTCCGAAGAACGGTGGCAAGGAAGAGTGCCTGATCGTAGACGTCGCCGACAATTTCGGGGCCTTCAGTGACTGGCTTGGGTATCACGAATACGAAGACCTCTGGCAGGAGTAACGCGCATGATCCTCGTACCGGATCTGACTGACATCGAGAAGAACGCGACCAGCGACGCGGAGCGCAGGATCGCCCGTCTACTCCGAGAGGCCGGAGGTGACCCCGACGCAGTCGCTTTCCACTCGGTGAAACTGCGGTCTCACGCGTACAAACAGCAAGCCGAGGCCGATTTTGTTTTGCTGTGGAAGAAGGTCGTGATCGTCATCGAGGCCAAAGGCAGCGGCATCAGGAAACATGACGGCGTCTGGTACAGCATCGACCGACGAGGTGACTGGCACAAGCTGGCCACCTCACCGATGGAACAGGCGCAGTCGGCGATGTACGCGCTGCAGAAGATCCTCCGCGGAGAGGGGGTCGGTTGGTTCGCGCACGAGGCCGCCGTCATCACACCGGACATCGATACCCCACCGCACTCGGTCGAGTGGCAACCGACCCACTGGTTGTCGCGGAGCGACATGAGTATCGCGGAGTTGAGCCGCGCTCTCGACACGATCGCAGGTAGCGCGCAGAAGCCACCTGCAGACCGGAAGCTCGCGAGAACCGAAGACCTCCGGACTCGGTTGTTCGGCCACTTCACCCGCATGCCGGTGATCGACGCGCAGCGCGGTGCGGTGATCGAGGAACAGAACCGCGCCACAGCGGGGCAGGCCCGGGTTCTCGCTTCGCTGGCGCGGAATCCCCGGGTGCTGGTCTTCGGTGGGGCAGGCACGGGCAAGTCGCTTGTTCTGGCGGAGGCGGCCAAGCAGGAGGCGGATCAGGGCAAATCCGTCCTGATCACGTTCCGTTCACCGGCGCTGCGGGACTTCTTCGCTCCTCACATCGGCGGTCGCGACATCGACCTCCTGCCCTTCGGCCTATTGGAAGCGGCCAAGACTTACGACGTCGCCTTCGTCGACGAGGCACAGGACCTGATGACAGCTGAAGGCATGGACAAGATCGGTGGAGTGGTCGTCGGCGGCAGAGGCGCGGGCCGCTGGCGGATGTTCCTCGACATGAATAACCAGGCGCACGTGGACGGCCATTTCGATCGAGACGTACTGGAGATCGTTGCCTCCGAGGCTCTTTCGGTCGACCTGGACCTCAACGTCCGGAACACCCGGGCGATCGTGCACATGGTGCAGGAGTACCTCGGAGCGGACGTCGGCGATCCGGGCATCGTTCACGGCGAGAAGGTGCGCTGGCGGACCGTGGAGGGCGATTCAGACCTGTCCGGAGCCGAATCCGTGGCGCTGGAGTTGGTGGCCGACGGGCCCGCGCCGAAGACATCTGGATCATCCGTACCGGATCCAGTTCACCACCGGAAAAAACGGACCGCGGATTCGTCGTGACGAGCCCTCGGTACGCCAAGGGCCTCGAGGCGGAGCACGTGGTCGTCTGCGAGCTACCCGATTCCCTCGATGACGCGGGCATCGCCGCTTTCTACGTCGCCGTGACACGTGCACGTGTCTCATTGGACATTGTCGTCACTCGTGACGACAAACGACGCTTGCAACGCCTCGTCCGCAGGCAACTGGAGAAGAAGTGACTCGAACAGAGGCCCAGGAGGTTGCCCTCGAGCACCTCAAGGCTGCTTACGTCGGACCAGATCACGGTAACGAAGAGTTGATTTTCAACCTGCCGGACCGGCAGTACGCAGTGGGAATGTTGTTCCCTGCGGCATCCTCGCCTACGGCGCCGGATACCGAGGCGGTCGAGGGGGATCCCACAATCTTTTCGGACGTGCTCCAGGGTGAGGTGGAGGAGGCGGGCGCAGGCGTCCCACTCGCCGAGGACTGGCGCCCGTCGTCGGTTGCTATCTCCTTCGTTACGGACAAGCCGAACGTCTCGTGTGAATTCTCGGGCGCAACCTACCGGCCCGTCACAGGTGACGGCCCCCCACGTTGGCAGCGTGTGCCGTTCAGGTTCGAGGGTGTCGAACTCACCAAAGACCATCCTTTGGAGAGACTCACCGCGGGCGAGGTACCGATCGAGATCGGATCGAGGTGGCGCGCCTACGGGCCTGCTCGTCTCGTGACGGTGCACGCACGTGTCTCGGCCGAGTCAACCGGCGACGACCGCCGGGACATTGGTCTGATGCTCTTCCAAGTGGGTCTCAGCGTAAGCCCTGCGGCTGCGGGCCGGATCCTGGATTACAGTAGGAGCAACGTCTTCGACTCCGATCCTGAAGCCGCCGAACTACGGCTCCGCTATCGGAACAAGAGGGTCTACGGGGTCGGCCACGGCATGGCGGCCGACTGGGAACTCACCGACGGCACCTGCACGCGAGTCTTTCTCGATCCGGTGCCCGCATTTGTCGTTCCCGCCATCGAGACGACGGCCTTCGAGTCCGAAACCACCGAGGCACAGGCTCTCGTGCTCGAGAACCTGTCTCGAATCGACACGGAACCGGTCGAAGTGACGTCGATGTTGGACGCCTTCGTCGCCGCCTTCGGCCGTTGGGTTTCGGAACAGGTCGAGAGCGTCAACGGATTTGGCGTCGATGCAGAGATCGCACGATCCATCACGACGCGGGCAGAGCAGGCTCTGCGTCGGATGGAAGCCGGCGTCGGGCTGCTCCGCGACCCCGAACAAGCCGCGCTCAGGACCGCCTTCGCTCTGGGCATGACCGCGATGCGGCTTCAGATCCGCCAGACTGCGATCAAGCACGGCAAGAATCCGGACGACATCGAGGAACCCCGATGGCGTCCGTTCCAGCTCGGCTTCCTGCTGGTGGCTCTAGCGTCAACGGTCGTCGAAGGGCATGCCGACCGGGAACTGGTCGACCTGATCTGGTTCCCGACCGGCGGCGGGAAGACTGAGGCGTACCTCGGTTTGTCCGCGGTGGAGATCTTCCGCCGCCGCATCGTCCACGGCATCTCGGGCGCAGGGACCGCGGTGATCACGCGATACACGCTCCGCCTGCTGACCTCGCAGCAGTTCCAGCGAGCAGCCTCGCTCATCTGTGCGATGGAGCTGCTCCGGAACGAAGATCCGCGGGCGAAGGACATGGCGCCGTTCTCCGTGGGCATGTGGGTCGGCAACGAAGTCACTCCCGGTAAGCGGGCCGATGCGAAGGCGGCGCTCGAGCGCCTGCACCGGGCCGCACGCCCGGAGGAAGCGAACCAGTTCCAGATCGAAAGCTGTCCGTGGTGTGGTGCGGCGCTACTGCCGGAGGCCAAGTCCATCGATCCGGAACGCTACGGGTTCCGCGATGTCGGCAACGACGTCGTCATCCACTGCACCCGGGAGAACTGCGCATTCCATCAGGAGCTCCCGGTCGCGGTAGTCGACGACATTCTGTACGAAGAGCCACCGTCGATCGTGTTGGCAACCGTCGACAAGTTCGCCCGGTTGCAGTTCCTGCCTGATGCAGGCAAGCTCCTTGGGCTCGGCACTCCGTTCCGTCAACCGTCCCTAGTCATCCAGGATGAGCTGCACCTACTGTCCGGGCCTCTCGGCACGACGGTCGCCGTCTTCGACGCGGTCATCCAGCTGCTCCTGGGTCGCGGCGGAAGCCCTCCCAAAATCGTCGCATCGACCGCCACGATCCGCGCCTCGCACGAACAAGTCCAGGGCTTGTACGGACGTAGCGTAGCGCTTTACCCGCCGGCGGGTCTCGACGGCGATCGGACCTTCTTCTCACGTCCGGTAGAGAACGGCGAAGGCCGGCTCTACGTCGGCCTGATGCCGCAGTCCGTATCACAGGTATCCGCGGTGGTCGCAGCAACTGCGCCTCTAGTCGAGGTACCCGAGGTACTCGCCGAACACTCAGTCCCGGACACGACCAAAGATTCGTACTGGACTCTGGTGATGTACCACAACAGCCTCCGCGAACTCGGCCGCACGGGCACACTTGTGGTCGACGACGTCAACGGGCGTCTCGAACCGCGCTCGGATCGGCTGGAACTGCCGTTGCGGCGAGTCCGCGCCGATCGGATCCTGGAACTCACCAGTCGCCGTGGTCCGGACGAGCTACCCAACGACCTCCGCGAGCTGGGACGCAGCGTCGACAATTCGAACGAGGCCATAGATGTGGTCCTGTCCTCGAACATGCTGTCTTTCGGGATCGACATCCCTCGTCTTGCCCTGATGCTGATGGTGGGTCAGCCGAAGACGACCGCCGAGTACATCCAGGCCACCAGCCGCGTCGGCCGCGGTCGGAACAACGGAATCGTGATCACCTTGTTCCGGTCCAATCGGGCACGCGATCGCTCGCACTTCGAAAGCTTTCGTTCGTACCACGAGACCCTCTACCGCAATGTCGAGCCGACGAGTGTGACTCCATGGTCACTGTCGTCCCGCAAACGCTCCTTGGCTGGCGCGCTCGTCGCATTGCTGCGCCACTCGTTGCCAACGCTGGCGGCGAACGACGCGGCAGTGCGCATGGACCTCGATGACCAGCGATTGCGAAACGCGATCGAGGAACTGGTCTCACGTTTTCTGAATCTGGTGTACCGTTCGGACGACGTCGAAGCCGAGGAAACCAAGGATGAGGTGTGGTGGCTCCTCCGCAATTGGGACTACCGCGCGAAGATCGCCCGCGAAGAAGGAACAGCGCTGGTGTACGACCGCCGAAAGAAGGACGACGAAGCGTTGCTCAAACGGTTCGGTCAGGGTGGGGAGGGTTGGCTCGTCGCCGACTCGATGAGGACGGTCGAACCGAACGTCGCTGTCCATGTGCGTGAACCGCAGGAAGGGAGCGCCGGTGGAACCGATTGTTCATGATCTCCGTCTCTCGGAGACGATCACGCCCTTCGGAGTTGGCGCCATCGTTGACGTTCTGGGCGAGTCACTTATCGCGGCCGACACCTCTTGGTGGGACCGCAAGCATGCCCCCGAAATCAGCTGTGATCGGCTTCTCGCGCGGCTCGGCCCCGGCGTTCTCCGACAGCCGCCCACGCATGCCGGCCACGCAGCCAAAGAGACCGCCCACCTCCTCTATTGGCGCTTTCCAACCTGGCGGTTCTGTGAACGATGCTCGAAACTCTCGAAGCTCTCGGGCAGGAACAAGGGGCGCTGGACCAACAAGTGCGAGTGCGGCGGCAAGCTGGTTCCGATGCGATACGTCGCCGTATGCGAGAAGGGCAGCCACATACAGGACATTCCCTGGTTCAAGTGGGCCCATCGGGGGAACAGCGCCGATGCCACCGATTCCATACGTTTCTGCCGGGCCCACAAGGAACTGAAGTTCGTCCGATCTTCTCGACGTGGTGAGGGCCTGGCCGCGCTCAGCGTCCACTGCACGGGGTGCAACCGGTCGCGGCCGCTTACCGAGCTGGTGAGCAAGGAATCACTCCACCGCGACGGCATCCACTGCGGGGGCACTCAGCCATGGCAGGACCCGCGGAGCGGAACCGTATGCGAATACAAGCTCACCGCGGTCCAACGAGGCGCCACCGGCAACTACATCTCCGAGCACCTCACTGCCCTCGACATCCCCGAAGAAGCCCCTCCATCCGCCGAGAAAGCAGACAAGATCCGCAACCATGTCTACTTCGAGAAGGTGGTCGCCGACAATGGCGGCCCCCAGGCCGAAATGGTGGCCGGGTGGATCGCGGACGAACTCGGCACGACGGCGGCAAGGGTGCTCGCTCTCGCGGCAGCTGGCGAAGAAGCCGAGGAAACTCCGCTTCTCGACTTGAAAGACGGGGAGTGGGCAGCCTTCCTCAAGAAGCTCGACAGCGGCCGAGACCACAGCGAGAGCGACTTCGTCGTCGACGGTTGGCGGGTGCCAGCCGAGTCCGCTTGGCCCTCGGCGCTGAAGACCAAACTCACCAATATCGGCCAAGTACGTCGCGTCCGTGAAGTCCGAGCGCTCAAGGGTTTCCGGCGCCACGACGGCGATGCAGAGCTCATCGAAGCCGACCTCGGTCCCGATCGCAAGCGGAAGCCGGTCTACCCGGCCATCGAAATGTTCGGCGAAGGGATTTTCCTCCGCTTCGACGAGAACCACATGTCCGAGTGGGAAAGCGTACCCGAAGTCCGCGCTCGGGCAGAGATCTTGATGGGGCGCCGGTCCACGGCACCCTGGGCTCATCGCTGGGTCGTACCGGAGCCACGCTTCGTCGCGTTGCACACCATCGCTCACCTACTCATCCGGCGGCTGGCCTTCGCGAGCGGCTACTCGTCGGCGTCCTTGCGGGAACGCATCTACGCCCACTCCGACCGTCCCGACCGCACTGCAGGGATCCTGATTTACACGGCAGGGGGGATGCACAGGGAACACTCGGCGGGCTCGTCCGCCTCGGCCACCCGGACAAGCTCGTCCCGCTACTGCTCGCCGCCCTGGGTGACGCGGACGTCTGCTCGAACGACCCGGTGTGCATCGAGAGCGATCGCCAAGGCTCGTCCAACCTCAACCTGTCCGCCTGTCACGGCTGCGCACTGGTCAGCGAGACCTCCTGCGAGACGGGAAATCGCCTCCTGGATCGACAATTGGTGCTCGGCGGCGGGACCGTGCCCGGCCTGTTTGATCACTTGCTTGAGGAGGTGCGACGAACGGCAGGAAGATGAACTCGAGGTGAAATATGGGTTATCCCGTCTTGAACGTTGCCAGCCCCGGGGAAAGGAGTTGCCCTTTTAATCGTCCCGGGGTTTCGGGATGTCGAAGTAGCTCGAGAACCTCACCACCGGCGCGTATTCGCCCTTCACCTTCACCCGGCCCGTCACGAACAGCGCTGCGGGGGCCGAGGCGCCCGTGGCGAGGCGGATGAAGTCGTCGACGGAGAGGGTGAGGGTGGTGTCCGGGGTGCGGGACAGGGTGGTGCTGGAGACGCAGACGCCGTCTTCGATGACGGTTTGGAAGCGGTCGTAGCCGTCGTGGCCGGAGCCGCCGGGGAAGCGCCAGGCGACGACGAAGTCGAGGTGGCGGGCGCGGTCCGGGCGGAAGTGCTCGGACATGCGGCGGAAGATCTCGTCCAGGAACACCGCGCGCAGGTCGGGGTGGTCGGCGAGGGCTTTGAGCTGGTCGCGGGACGCGCGGTGGACGACGTCGACCAGGGCTTGCGTCGTGAGGGAGGTCAGGTCGATGCCGGCGCCGGCGGTGCCCAGCATGTGGAGGGTTTCGAGCACCTGCACGAACTGCGCGGGCGACAGCTTGCCGACGCGCAGTTCTCGGGCGAAGCCGTTGACGACGTGCCCGTCGGAGTCGTGCGACACGGGACCGGAGCCTAACCGGGCTTCGGGAGGTCGAAGTAGCCGATCAACCGTGCCGCGAACGCGAGGTCTCCGCTGACCTTGATCTTGCCGGTCACGAACAGCACGGCCGGGGTGGCCTGGTGGGTGATGAGGCGGAAGAAGTCGACCGGGGACAGGGTGATCGTGACGCGCGGGTGGGCGCCGCCGACAACGCGAGACACCGTGCACGAGCCGCCGGAGATCTCCGTCGAGTAGCGGTCGTAGCCGCCCTCGCCGGTGCCGCCGGTGAGGCGCCAGTGCACGACCGCGTGCAAGGATTGGGCCCGGTCGACGCGCAGGTGCGAGCCCATACGGGAGAAGATCTCGTCGAGGACCCGTTCGCGCAGCGGCACCGAAGCGACCACTGCCTCCAGCTGCGCCCGGGACGCTCGCGAGACCAGCGTGGCAAAGCGCGTCGGGTCGACGTTGCCCAGGGAGAAGTCTTCTGACGACAGCCGGATCAGGGTTTCGAGCAGGCGGCGGAAGTCGTCGCGGCCGAGGTCGCGGGGGTCGACGGCGTCGGCGACCGCGTTGACGTCGAGACCGGCCCCCTCGACTCGCTCGAGGGCGTCGAGCAACGCGGTGCCGCGCAAGCCGTCCAGAGCGGAACCGTCGGCCATTCTCGAGCCCCTTCCGTGATCTTCCAGCAAAGGCTACCCATGAGTAGGTAAGCGGGCAAGCACGCGCCGACCACGGCGACAGGTACCGTTTCCTGCTGGCGAGAGGGAGGTCGGAGTGCCCGACGAAGATCAGCGCCCGCCCGAACGGGCCCGGCGGTTGCCGCGCGCGGTTCGCGAGCGGCAGATCCTGGACGCCGCGGTGCAGGTGTTCTCCCGCCACGGCTACCACTCGGCGTCGATGGACGAGATCTCCGACGTCGCCGGCGTCTCCAAGCCGATGATCTACACCTACCTCGGCTCCAAAGAAGACCTGTTCGGCAAGAGCATCCAGCGCGAGGCGACGCGCCTGCTCGAGGCCATCCAGGCCGGCGTGCAGCCCGACCTGCCGCCGGACATGCAGCTCTGGCACGGGTTGCGGTCGTTCTACCGCTTCGTCGCCGAGTACCGCGAGTCGTGGACGGTGCTGCACCGCCAAGCGCTGACGGTCGGCGGCGCGTTTGCCGCCGAGATCACCGCCATGCGCGGGCGCGCGATCGAACTCGTCGCCGCGCTCGTGGTGTCGGCGGGCTCGCGCAAGGGCCTTGGCGAACAAGCCGAGTTCTCGGGCGCCGGCCTGTCCGCCGCCCTGGTCGGCGCCGCCGAATCCCTCGCCGACTGGGCCCTGGACCACCCCGAGATCTCCGACGGCGTGCTCGCGTCGTGGCTGATGAACCTCGTGTGGCTCGGGTTCAACGACCTCGTCGAAGGTGAGGTCTGGCGACCTTCAGAGAGCTGAGACGACGCCGTCCAGGTGGGGTTTCGGCTTGTGGGCGTGCCAGAGCTCGAACGCCCAGCCGTCGTCGGTGCGCCACGTCGTGAAGGCGGCCTTCGCCGGCAGCAGAACGGGTTGCTTGAAGCGCACCTCGATGGTGAACGCGTCAGGCAGCCGGCCTTCGAACGACGCCAGAGCGTGCGCCTTGGTCCACATGCCGTGGGCGATCGCGCGCGGGAAGCCGAACAGGCGGGCCGTCAGCGGGTGCAGGTGGATGGGGTTGCGGTCACCCGACACCTCGGCGTAGCGGCGGCCGATGTCGCCCGGGACGCGCCACACGGCGGTGGGTGTCGGGGGGACCAAGGCCGCACGAGGCCGCGCGGACGAAGAAGAACCACCGCGGCGCAGGTAGCTCGACACTTCCGACCACACCAGCTCCGTGCCGGCCCACAGCTCGCTCACCATGTCGAACTGGTGGCCTTTCTCGTGCGGGCGCAGGTTTTCCGCCCGCACGCGCGCGGTGTACGTCTCGGCCAGCGACAGCGGACGCCGTTGCGTGATCGAGTTCGCGACGTGCACCAGGCCGAGCAGCGGGAACGGGAAGCCGGGCTCGGTCATCAGCGTCATCTGCAGCCCGAACACGAGCAGGTGCGGGTAGGTGGCCGGCAGGACGTCGCCGAACCGGAAGCCGCAGACCTGTGCATACGCGGCGACGTGCGCCGGATCGACCACAACGGACGGACGCACCAGTTCCGTGTCCGGCAACGTCGAACCGCCGCCGCGGCGGAGCAGCGCTTTCGGGTAGAGCGCGGCCAGACTGGGCGGGCTGGAGAGTTCGCGAACGGACATGTCACGCCCCCAACAGAGCCTGGCCGCACACGCGGACCACGTTGCCGTTCACCGCGGCCGACGCGGGGCTGGCGTACCAGGCGATCGTCTCGGCGACGTCGACCGGCAGCCCACCCTGGCCGAGGCTCGACAGGCGCCGCCCGGCCTCGCGGATGAACAGCGGCACGGCGGCCGTCATCTTGGTCTCGATGAAGCCCGGCGCGACGGCGTTGATCGTGCCGCCGTACTCCGCGAGCTGCGCCGCGCCGACGTTGACCATGCCGATCACGCCGGCCTTCGACGTCGCGTAGTTCGTCTGACCCACGTTGCCGGCGATGCCCGCGATGGAGGAAACGCCGATGATGCGGCCGTTTTCGCGCAGCACCTTGTCGGCGAGCAGCTTGTCGTTCACCGCGAGCTGCGCGGCGAGGTTCACCGTCAGCACGGCGTCCCAGCCGCTCTCGGTGAGGTTGCCGAGCGTCTTGTCGCGAGTGATGCCGGCGTTGTGCACGACGACGTCGACGCCGCCGTGGCGCGTCGTCAGGTACTCGGCGAGCTTCGCGGGCGCGTCGGCCGCCGTGATGTCCAGCTGCAGCGCCGATCCGCCGACGCGGTTGGCCACTGTGGACAGATCCGCGCCCTGCGCCGGGATGTCCAGGGCGACGACGTGGGCGCCGTCGCGCGCCAGCGTCTCCGCGATGGCCTCGCCGATGCCGCGCGACGCGCCCGTGACCAGCGCGACCTTGCCCGCCAACGGCTTCTCCCAGTTCGCCGGCGCCTCGGCCGTCGTGCCGTGCGTGCCGACGCGGATCACCTGCGCGTCGACGAACGCCGACTTCGCCGACAGCAGGAACCGCGCCGTGGATTCCGCCGCGTCTTCGGCGCCTTCGGCCACGTAGACGAGCTGCGCCGTCGCGCCGTGCTTGAGCTCCTTGCCGACCGAACGGACGAAGCCTTCGAGCGCGCGCTGCGCGATCCGTTCGCGGCCGTCGGCGAGCTCCGGCGGCGTGCCGAACACGACGACGCGGCCCGACGACCCGACCTTGCGGATCACCGGGTGGAAGAAGCGGTAGACCTCGCGCAGGCCGGCCGGGTCCTTGATGCCGGTGGCGTCGAAGACGAGTGCCGCGTGGCGTTCCGCCGGCGCCGTGAGGACTTCGATGCCGGCGCTGTCGAGCTGACTCTTGAGGGTCTTCTCGAGTCGTCCACCGGGCGCCGCGCCGACGAGTGCGGGACCCTCGAGTGCAGGCTGTCCGGGGCGGTACCGGCGCAAGGTGGCGGGGTTGGGCAGGCCGAGCTTGGGCACCACGAACTTCCCGACCGGGGTCTTCGTGAACTGCTGGTACCTGTCAGCCATCGAGCGCCTCCCGTGCCGTTCGCGTCACGTCGCAGTCTAACCTACTCGCTAGTAGGTTACAGTGTGGAAGGGACGACTCAGAGAGGTGGACGTCATGGCGACCAGGAAACCCGCGGTGCGCAAGGTCGCGATCATCGGCGGCAACCGCATCCCCTTCGCGCGGTCGAACGGCCCCTACGCGAAGGCGTCGAACCAAGACATGTTCACCGCCGCACTCGACGGGCTCGTCAGCCGGTTCTCGCTGCAGGACGAGCTGATCGGCGAGGTCGCCGCGGGTGCCGTGCTCAAACACTCCAAGGACTTCAACCTCGCGCGGGAGAGCGTGCTCGGCAGCCGACTCTCGCCGGCGACGCCCGCGTCCGACGTGCAAATGGCGTGCGGCACGGGCGTGCAAGCCGTGATCACCGTCGCCCACAAGATCGCGCTCGGCGAGATCGACTCCGCCATCGCCGGCGGCGTCGACACGACGAGCGACGCGCCGCTGGCCGTGAACGCCGACCTGCGGCAGATCCTCGTGCGGCTCAACGCGGCGAAGACGCTGGGCGACCGGCTGAAACTCGTCGCGAAACTTCGGCCTGGCCACATCGTGCCGGAGATCCCGCGCAATGCCGAGCCGCGCACGGGCCTGTCGATGGGCGAGCACGCGGCGTTGACGGCGAAGGTCTGGGACGTCACGCGTGAAGCTCAGGACGAACTCGCCGCGACCAGCCATCAGCGCCTCGCCGCCGCGTACGAGAGCGGCTTCTTCGACGACCTGGTGACGCCGTTCCTCAAGCTGACGAAGGACCAGAACCTGCGGCCCGACTCCAGCGTGGAGAAGCTGGCGAAGCTCAAGCCCGTGTACGGCGGCCCGGACGGCACCATGACCGCCGGTAACTCGACACCGCTCACCGATGGCGCGTCGACCGTGCTGCTCGCGACGGACGAGTGGGCCAAGGCGCACAGACTGCCGGTGCAGGCGTACCTGACGTTCTCGCAGACGGCGGCCGTCGACTACGTGCACGGTGCCGAAGGCCTGCTTATGGCGCCCGCGTACGCGGTGCCGAGGATGCTCGAGCGCGCCGGACTTTCCCTGCAGGACTTCGACTTCTACGAGATCCACGAGGCGTTCGCGTCGCAGGTGCTGGCGACGTTGAAGGCGTGGGAGGACCCCGTGTTCGCCAAAGAGAAGCTGGGGCTCGACGCGCCGCTGGGCTCGATCGACCGGGCGAAGCTGAACGTGAACGGCTCGTCGCTCGCCGCAGGGCACCCGTTCGCCGCGACGGGCGGGCGGATCGTGGCGACGCTGGCGAAGCTGTTGCACGAGAAGGGTTCCGGGCGCGGGCTGATCTCGATCTGCGCGGCCGGTGGCCAGGGCGTGACCGCGATCCTGGAGAAGTGAGCTGGGGCGGAGGGCCTTCGGTTCGGGCCCTCCGCATTTCAGCTCAGCTGCTTTTCGGCCTTCTTGCTCAGCTTCTCCGCGCGCTTGCCGGCCTTGTTCGCGGCGCGGCGCGCGCGCCAGCCCAGTGACGGCTTGCCCGCCGTGTCGCTTGCGGCGAGCAGCAGGCCGCCGGCGACGCTGGCGTTCTTCAGGAAGTTCACCTGCTGGGCCTGCCGTTCGGCGGGGTCCTTGATGTCCCAGTACCGGTGCGCGGCGGCGGTCGTCGGCAAGAGCGTGCCGAGCAGCGCCAGCGACGCGAGCCGCGGCGCCTTGCCCGACGCGAGCGCGAGGCCGGCGCCGATCTTCACGGCGGCGTCGAGGCGCACGAGCGTGGCGGGATCGCGCGGCACCTGCTTGGGGACGACGCCCTCGAGCTTGCCGAACGTCTCGGTGAGGAACGGCTCGACCGCCTTCGCGTGCCCCGGGGTGTCGCGGAGCATGCCGATGCCGCCGTAGATGAAGATCGACGCGAGCAGTGGACGGGCCACCCGGCGCAGTATCACGGTCATCGCCTTTCTTGCGAGTCTTAGGTGCTGGTCAAACCTACAACCGGGATTCCCCCTCAACGCGGCGCCGAACCGCGCTAGGAGCCGCTAGCGCAATCTTGTGTTTTTCCTAGATTCAGGTAGTCGGCTCTAGCTTGACCTTGACGCTGCGTCAACCTTTAGCGTTTCCGGGTGTGGTCGATCCAGGACATCGCCCGGGCGGCGGGCACGACCAGCCGGACGCTGCGCCACTACGACGCGATCGGGCTGCTCCCGCCCAGCCGCGTCGGCAGCAACGGCTACCGCTACTACGACTCGGACGCCCTCGTCCGGCTGCAGCTGATCCTGCTGCTGCGCTCGCTGGGCCTCGCGCTGCCCGCGATCGCCTCGGTGCTCGACGGCTCGCGCGACAACGTCGCCGCGTTGTCCGAGCACCTCGCGCTGCTGGAACAGGAGCGCGACCGCATCGGACGGCAGATCGACTCCGTCCGGACCACGCTGAAGAAACTGGAAGGAGGTGAACCACTCGTGGCGGAAGAAGTGTTCGACGGCTTCGACCACACCGCGTATGCGGAGGAGGTCACTTCGCGCTGGGGCGCGTCGGCGTACCAGCACGGGGACCGGTGGTGGCGTTCGTTGTCGGCTTCGGAGAAGCAGGCGCACCAGTCTGAGCAAGCCTCGATCGCGGCGGCTTTCGGTGCTGCGCGGGCTGCCGGGCTGGCCGCGGATTCGGCCCTGGTGCAGGCCATCGTGGCCCGGCTGCACGCCTGGCTGCGGCCGGCCGTGAAAACGGTGTCGCGGGGGTACTTCGTGGGGCTGGGGCGGTTGTACGTCGACGATCCCCGGTATGGGGGTTACGACTCGGCCCATGGCGACGGCACCGCGGAGTTCATCCGGGACGCGATGAAGAGCTACGCGGAGGGGAATCTCGCGGTGTAGTGCTTCGTCGGAGTGAACACTGGGAGTGGGATGGTCGGGGCTGCAGACCCGCCCATCCCTCGGCAGGTTTGGTGAGTGGTCCGGTTACGCGGCCGTGCGTGAGTGGTCCTTTCGTGCAGGATGGTCGAGCGTGAGCGGGCCAGTCGTGCCGGATGGTCGAGCGTGAGCGGGCCAGTCGTACCGGATGGTCGGGCGTGAGCGGGCCAGTCGTGCCGCCAGTCGTGCCAGTGCGCGTTGTGAACGGTCCCTTGCTGCGGCCCGATCGCGACTGCCGGCCGGAGCGAACGGTCCTGTCGCTCAGCGAACGGTCCTTTCGTGCGGCTGGCTGTGTGCGAGTGGCCAGTAGCGCCGGGTGACCGCTGCGACCGTTCCCTTCATGCGATCCGCCGTGCGCGAACGGGCCAGTCATCAATGCTGCCCGGCCCGAACGGTCCCGCCGTGGAAATCGCCGCGCGAGCAGCGCAGTCGCGCGGCCGGAGCGAACGGTCCCATCGCGCGCCCAACCATGCGCGACCAGTCCGATCGTGCCGCCCCACCGGAGCGAATGGTCCCATCGCGCAACCCGCCATGCGCGACCAGCCCGGTCGTCGTCGGCCCGCCGGCGCGAACGGGTCCCATCGCGCGCCCAACCATGCGCGACCAGTCCGATCGTGCCGCCCCACCGGAGCGAATGGTCCCTTCGCGCGACCGGTTGCGAGTGAGCGGGCCAGTCGTGACCGGCCGGCCGGAGCGAACGGGTCCCATCGCACGGCCCGGCATGCGCGAGCGGTCTAGTCATGGCCGGCCAGCCGGAGCGAACGGTCCCATCGCACGGCCCGGCATGCGCGAGCGGTCTAGTCATGGCCGGCCAGCCGGAGCGAACGGTCCCATCGCACGACCCGTCATGCGCGAGCGGTCCAGTCGTCGTCGGCCCGCCGGCGCCAACGGTCCCATCGTGCGCCCGGCCGCGCGCGAGCGGTCCGGTCGTGCCGCCCCGCCGGCGCGAACGGTCCCTTCGCGCGACCGGTTGCGAGTGAGCGGGCCAGTCGTCCCGGCTGACCGGCGCGAACGGTCCCGTCGTGGAGTCGCTGCGCGAGTGGGCCAGTTGCGCCAGCCGGAGCGAACGTCCCCTCGCGCGACCCGCGCGGTGCGCGGGGGATTTTCGTGACAGCCAATCGGTGCGAATGGTCCCGTCGCGGGCGAGCGCCGGGGTGGGGCGGAGGGATCAGTCGCGCCGGGTGGGGGGCGACACGCGCTAGCGGCGTATGGCGGAATATCGGCCACGCGCTAGACAGCCCGATACGGTGGCAGAGTGGACCCCATCCGCAACCCGTTCGCGCCCGGGGCTGGGCAGCGGCCGCCCGAGTTGGCGGGGCGGGAGCGTGAGCTGAGGGCGTTCGAGGTGGTCTTGGAGCGCGTCGCGAGGGGGCGGCCGGAGCGGAGTCTGGTGTTGACCGGGCTGCGGGGCGTGGGGAAGACCGTGCTGCTCGGCGAACTGCGGTCCATGGCGGTGCGGCACGGGTGGGGCGCGGGAAAGATCGAGGCGCGGCCGGATGCCGAGCTGCGGCGCCCGCTGTCCGCGGCGTTGCACCGGGCGATCCGGGACCTGGCGGTGCGGCACAGGGCGCCGGACCGGGTCGAAGAGGTGCTGGGGGTGCTCAAGGCGTTCGCGTTGAAGGCGAACAAGGCGGACGCCAAGATGCGAGACCGGTGGCAGCCGGGGATCGACGCGCCCGCCGCGCAGGGGCGGGCCGATTCCGGGGACATCGAGATCGACCTGGTGGAACTGTTGACGGACGTCGCGGAGCTGGCGGCGGACGTGGGGACCGGGGTGGCGCTGTTCATCGACGAGATCCAGGATCTGCAGGCCGACGACGTGTCCGCGTTGTGCGCCGCGTGTCATGAGCTGTCGCAGTCCGGGGCGCCGCTCGTGGTGGTCGGGGCGGGCCTGCCGCACGTGCCGGCTGTCTTGTCCGCGTCGAAGTCGTACTCGGAACGGCTGTTCCGCTACGCGCGCATCGACCGGCTCAGCCGCGAGGACGCCGACTTCGCCGTGATGGCGCCGATCGAACGCGAAGAAGCCGGCATCGAACCCGAGGCGCTCGACGCGCTGTTCGACGCGTCCGGCGGTTACCCCTACTTCATCCAGGCCTACGGCAAAGCCGCGTGGGACGCCGCGCCCGCGGACCCGATCACGGTCAAGGACGTGCAGGTTGCGGCGCCCGAGGCGGAGTCGGAGCTGGCCGTGGGGTTCTTCGGCTCGCGCTACGAGCGCGCGACGCCCGCCGAGCGCGAGTACCTGCTCGCGATGGCCGAGCTGACCCAGGGCCGCGACGAAGCCGCCGGCACCGCCGACGTGGCCGTCTACCTGGGGCGCAAACCCTCGTCGCTGTCGCCGGCGCGCGACAGCCTGATGAAGAAGGGCCTGGTCTACTCCGCCGAACGCGGGCTGATCGCCTTCACGGTGCCCCACTTCGGGCACTACCTGCTCGGCCGCGACTGAGCCGGCTTCTTCCGATCGCTACGGCTCTATGCGGCTGCCTAGCACTGTCTAGCACCAGAACTAGAGATCAGTAGACGACGCTAGGGCGTTACTGGTTAGTGACCGGCAACACGCAATCCGTCCGGCATGGCCCCGGCCTACGCCGATGATTCATCGGCCAGTAAGCCACATCACCGGAGAATCGTTGGCGACCTCCGCGAAAAAGGCGCATACTAGAGACACAGCCACCGAAGATCTCAAAGGGGATGCAGAACACCATGAGCAACATCGCCGCAAAGCTCCGTGCTCGTCGCGCCGAGGCTCGCACTCGCCGGGCACTGAACCGGGCGATCGACACCGCGGCCACCTCGACGGTCCGCCAGGAGCTCATCGCCCTCGCGCAGGCGCGTCAGCCGTTCATGCGCTGACTCAGCCGCAACTGGTTAGTGTGTCACTCACCAAGGTGATCTAGAACACACCAAGGCGTGGGTGTAACGCCGCTCGACGCGGCATCGATACCCACTACGACCCCGTGATGCTGGCGGACCCCCGACCTGGCAGCATCACGGGGTTTCCATATGTCTGGACCTTTTGTCTGTTTCCACAAAACCCTTGCTTCGAGCGGCTTGTCGCGCGATGCTTGACTGCGTCAATGAGTTTGTTGAGGTGGTCAATGAACGACTTGCACTTGGCCGAACGCGTCGCGACCGTCCGCGCCTTCAACCGCCTGTACACCGGGGTGATCGGCGTCCTCGACGAAGGACCGGCCGACGCGGAGTACTCGCTGAGCGAAGCGCGGGTGCTGTTCGAAGTCGCCCAACAACCCGAGCTTCACGTGGGTGACCTGCGGAAACGGCTTGATCTCGACGCCGGCTACGCCAGTAGGCTGCTCAGCCGGCTCGAAAGCCGGGGCCTGCTCCTGCGGGAACGCAGCGGCGAGGATGCCCGTCGCCAGATCGTGCGCCTGACCGACGCCGGCCGCGTCGCGTTCGCCGATCTCGACAGCCGTTCGGTCCGCCAGATCGGCGGCCTGCTCGAACGGTTCCCCGACGAGGACCAGCGCCGGCTGCTCGGCGCGATGGGGACCATCACGGCGCTCGTCGGTGAACGGGAGCCGGACCGCACGCTCGTCTTGCGCGCCCCGCGGCCGGGGGACCTCGGCTGGGTGGTGCACCGGCACGGCACGCTGTACGCCCGCGAGTACGGCCTCGACGAACGCTTTGAAGCGCTGGTCGCCCGCGTGGTCGCCGACTTCGCCGACCACCGCGACGACCCGCGCCAGGCCGCCTGGATCGCCGAACTCGGCGGCGAACGCGTCGGCAGCATCTTCTGCACCCCCGGCCACGACGAGCACACGGCCAAGCTGCGGCTCCTGCTGCTCGAACCCGCCGCACGTGGCCACGGCGTCGGCAAGCGGCTGGTGCACGAATGCGTCGAGTTCGCCCGCCACCGCGGGTACCGGCAGATGGAGCTGTGGACACTCGCGATGCTCGACGCGGCGCGCGGCATCTACCGGCGCGCCGGCTTCGAGCTCGTCAGCACCGAACCGACCGACGCGTTCGGCCCGCTCGTGACCGGCGAGACCTGGCGGATGGAGTTGTAGGTGTTCGCCGTCTACTGCGCCGTCTGCGACCGCCGCACGCTGCTGGGGGTCGACGAGGTCGAGTGGGTCGAAAACCTCACGCGCGGCGTGATCTCCGTGTCCGGCCACTGCCCGCACGGCCACGACGTGGTGATCCTTACCGGCGACGCGTTCACCCCGCACGAGGATCCGCGTTACTTCGGCCCGGCGCCGCGGGTGTGGACGAAGCCGATCACCAAGCTGCGCGCGTGGCTGCGCAGGCACTTCGAACTGAGCCGCGACCTGCCCAGCCCGTTCTACCGCTTCTGACGACCCATCAGGAAGAACTCCGGGTTCGGCTTCAGCGCCGTGAGGTGCGCGAGCCGGTTGGACATCGCGAAGAGCGCCGTGATCGCGCCGACGTCCCAGATCTCGTCCTCGGTCAGCCCCGCGTCGCGCGCCGCCTCGAGGTCGGCTTCGCCGAACAGCGCCGAATCCTGCGCCAGCGCCAGAGCGAGGTCGACGATCGCCCGGCCGCGCTCGTCGAGCTCCACCTGCCACGGGTTCGCCGCGACCTGGTCGGACAGCTCGGGGTCCTTCGACCGGATCCGCAGGATCGCGCCGTGCGCGACGATGCAGTACGTGCAGTGGTTCGCGCCCGACGTCGCGACCACGACCAATTCACGCTCGGCCTTCGTCAGTCCGCCCTCGCGCTCCATCACCGCGTCGTGGTAGTCGAGGAACGCCCGCAGCTCCGCCGGCCGGTGGCCGAGCGCCCGGAAGATGTTCGGCGTGAAACCGGATTTCTCCGCGATCACGCCGACGCGCTCGCGCAGGTCTTCGGGCAGGTCTTCCACTTCCGTCACCGGGAACCGGCTCACCGCGTCGCTCATGGGCCCACGCTAACGCGAACCAGGCCACCCGCGGCACCGCCCGTTCACCCGGGTGGAGTTTGCTGACGACGTGAACTGGACGGCGTACGTGGACGGTTATTGCGAACGCCTCGCGCCCGGGCTGTGGGGCGAGCCGCTGAACGACGTCACCAACCTGGCTTTCCTCGTCTCCGCCGCGGCCGTGTGGTGGCGGGCGGACGGCCGGCGCACCGGACGGGCCCTGGCGGTGCTCGTCGGGCTGGTGTTCCTGGCCAGCACGGTGTTCCACCTGACCGCGACGCGCTGGGGCGGGGCCGCGGACTCCGGCTTCATCCTCGTGTTCGTCCTCTACTTCGCGGCGAAGTTCCCGCGCGTGTTCCTCGGCGTGCGGATGAAGTGGTCGTGGCTCGCCGCGCCCGCGTTCGTCGTGCTGACGGTCGCGATGGCCGCGCTCGGCGACAGCCTGTACCTGCCCGCACTCGTGGGGCTCGCGGTGTTCACGGCCGTGCTTGCGTACGCGCGCGACCCGTACTGGCCGCACTTCGCCGTGGCGGGCGCGGTGTTCGCGTTGTCGCTGGCGTTCCGCAGCATCGACGGAGTCGTGTGCGGTGTTTTCCCCAGCGGCACGCACTTCCTGTGGCACCTGCTCAACGCGCTCGTCCTCTACGTGGTGTCGAACGCGATGATCAGCAAGGAAAAGGCCCCCTCGCCGACGCCGGCGAAGGGGCCTTCCACTGTGGACCGAGCAGCTGCGGACTGAAACTGCCTCAGGACTCAGTGCACCCCGATGGGCCGCAGGTCCTTGTCGTGCTCGTCGGCGTGGTAGTCCTCCGGCTCCGTCTCGTCCGTGCCGGAGTTCCACTTCGCGGCGTGCGCGATCGCCGAGACGACCACGGCGACCACGATGTTCGCGATCAGCGCGACGAAACCGGGGTAGATCTGCACAGTCGCGAGACCGGTGCCGGCGAACGGGTGCCAGCCGAAGATCGACAGGTTGCCCATCGCCAGCGCCGAGCCGCCGAAGTGCAGCTTCCCGTTGGCAGGGTTGGGGATCCCGTACAGCATGATCAGGCCCCAGCCCATGCCCACGACCCAGCCGGCGATGAGGCCGGCCTTGTGCAGCCACCGCGTGTACAGCGCGAGCGCGACCGCCGGCAGCGTCTGCAGGATCAGCACACCGCCGATGAGCTGCAGGTCGATGGAGAACTGCGGGTCGATCAGGATGATCACCAGCACCGCGCCCAGCTTCACGATCAGCGACGCGAGCTTGGCCTGCTTCGCTTCCTGCTGCGGGGTGGCGTTCTTGCGGATGTACTCCTTGTAGATGTTGCGCGTCCACAGGTTCGCCGCGGCGATCGACATGATCGCGGCGGGCACCAGGGCGCCGATACCGATCGCGGCGAACGCGATGCCGGCGAACCAGTGCGCGAACTGCGAGTCGAACAGCAGCGGGACGATCGTGTTCCCGTCGGCCTTGCCGGTGGCGGCGTTCGTCAGCGGCTTCACGCCCGCGCTGATCGCGACGTACCCGAGCAGCGCGAGCAGGCCGAGCACCAGCGAGTACGCCGGCAGCGCGACCATGTTGCGCTTGATCACGTTGCGGCCGCGCGAGGCGAGCACGCTCGTGAGCGAGTGCGGGTACAGGAACAGCGCCAGCGCCGAACCGAGGGCGAGGGTGGCGTACTGCAGCTGGTTGCTCGACGTCAGCAGGATCGACCCCGCGGGCTTGCCGGTGGTCGGGCTCGGCGTGCTCAGCTTCGTCGCTGCCTGGTTGAAGATGTGGTCCCAGCCGCCGAGCTTCGTGGGCAGGTAGACGATCGCCACGATGATCACGATGTAGATCAGGATGTCCTTGACGAACGCGATCAGCGCGGGTGCACGCAGGCCCGACTGGTACGTGTACAGCGCCAGGATCAGGAACGCGACCAGCAGCGGCAGGTGCCCGACGATCCCGGAGCCGTTGATGCCCATCGTGCGCAGCACGGCCTCGAGGCCGACGAGCTGCAGCGCGATGTACGGCATGGTGGCGACGATGCCGGTGATCGCGATCAGGAACGCGAGCGTCGGCGAACCGAAGCGGCCACGGACGAAGTCGGCCGGCGTCACGTAGCCGCGCGAACGGCTGACGGACCACATGCGCAGCGCCGGCAGCAGGACGATCGGGTAGACGACGATCGTGTAGGGCAGCGCATACATGCCGAGCGCGCCGGCGCTGAACACCAGTGCGGGCACCGCGACGAACGTGTACGCCGTGTACAGGTCACCGCCGAGCAGGAACCACGTGATCCACGCGCCGAACTTGCGGCCGCCGAGGCCCCATTCGTCGAGGTGGTCGAGCGTCGTGCCGGCCTTCCACCGCGAAGCGACGAAACCGAGAACCGTGACCAGGGCGAAGAGGACGATGAAGATCGTCAGCTGGACCCACTGGATCGTCATCGGGCCTCACCTTCGTCGAGGTCGTCCACGCCGAGCCGGTCGGGCTCTTCGGTGGTCGGCTTCTTCCGCGTCGCCCAGTAGACGATGCCTGTGCACAACACGCCGGCGACGACGAACACGAGCTGGAACCAATAGAAGAACGGCATTCCGAAGAGTCGGGGACCGTCGGAATTGAACAACGGCGTGACCAGGATCAACAGCGGGAGGATGAGCAACAGGTTCCAAGCACTGAACTGGAACCCGCGCACCCTCCCGTCCTGTTTGCTTGCGGACATCGGGACCTCACCTAACACTCACGTAACACGCGACCGCATGACCCTAGAACTTCCCCAACCGGACCGACACGCAAACCCGGTATCGATTTGGTCAGCGCAGGTCAGCGGCTTGCCAACCGGCCCGGTAACGGGTTTCCGGGCACTTCACGCCACTGTGGACGTGACGTGCTCCTCCCGTCACTGGGAGTGGGCCAAGGTTGTGGACAACCCAGTGGACGGCGTGCTGTGCGGGACTTCTGGGGCTCCTGGGTGTTGATCTACGGGCTGTGGCAGGCGATCCGCGAGCGCCCAAGTGTTGTGGTCCGGGCCGGGCGGCGGCGCGTCCACACCTTGTGCACAGACTTGTCCACAGGCCGTGGACAACTTTCGACTAGACTGCTGGGCATGGTTCGCGTCCCGTTGACCGACGAAGAGCGCTCGCGCGGCGAGCGGCTCGGCTTGGCCCTGCGCGCCGCTCGCGCGGGCCGCAGCATGGTCGACGTCGCCGCCGAGGCCGGCATTTCCGTGGAAACGCTGCGAAAGATCGAGACCGGCCGGATCCCGACGCCGGCGTTCTTCACCGTCGCCGCGATCGCGGACGCGGTAGGGGTTCCGCTGAACGTTTTGCGGACCGCGTGCGAGCCGGAGAATCGTGAAGAGCTTCCAGGGGAGCTGTCGCAGGCCAGCTGATCAGCCGCGCAGTCCGCTGAGGATGTGCTCGCGGTCGTTGAGGAACGCGCAGGCCCGCACCGGGACGTCGAACGAGTTCAGGAGCTTTCCGAAGTCCGACAGTTCGTCGTGGTTCAACGCGACCTCGCCGACGGTGAGGTGAGCCGCGAGGCTGTCGGCGAGTTCTTCCCACTCGCCGGACCACTGCAGGGTGCGGTAGTGGGCGAGGTCGTCCGGCGGCAGGCGGTCGGACAGCAGGGTGAGCAGGCTGTCGGAGAAGTAGCTGATGCGGTTGCCCGACCGGTCGGCCACGGTCGGGTTCGCGGGATCGCGCGCGGTGTCCGGGTTGCGGACCACGCCGGGACCGGCGACCGGGTATCCCGTGTGGACGAAGCCGTCAGCGTCGACGAGGACGACCACTTGGACCCCGTAGCGTTCGCCGACGCAGCGCCAGCGGCCGTTGTACTGCCGGCGGCGGGGTTCGCTCGGGTCGTTGGCGACGTCCTTGATGACCGAGATGATCTTGTCGTCGCTCCACCCGGGCGGGAATTCGCTGGTTGCCCGGCGGCCGGTGCCTGGAGCGTGCCCACCGCCCACGTCAGCTCCTCTCGTCGAGTCGGTGGGAGCCTAACCTGAAAGTAGCTGGTCAGCTCAGCAACGAGAGGGCCAGGATGCCGAGCACGAGGAGGTCCGGACCGCGGAAGAGCTGGCGGGCGAGGTTCGCCGGCAGCGGACCGGCCGGGGTGTCGACAAAACCGGCGCTGCTGTAGTCCACGGGTTTGCGGGTGACCGTGCGCAACACCGCCAGCACGGCGAGCGCGACAGTCACCCACGACAGCGCGGAAACCGCCGTGCCGAGGGCGGCGAGCGCGGCCGCGAGCAGCACGGACCAGACGAGAGCGACGCCCGCAAGCACCGCGCCGTGGGCGATCACGAGCTCGGAATCCGCCGAGCCGAGCCACCTGCGGCGGCCGGGATTGCGCCACAGCACACCGAGTCCCGCGCCGAACGGGGTGAGCGCGACGTAACCGCCCAGGCCGACGAGCACCGAGCCCGGCAACGTCGGCACCGCGACGTGCCCCACCGCCACGGCGAGCGCGACGAGCAGCAGCATGCCCGCGTACCGCGACCGCCCGGCGACGCCCGCGAGGGCCAGCCGCAGCGGCGTCGGCCGGCGCAGCGACCACGAACCCGACGGCGCGGCCTCCGGCAGCATCATCATCGGGTCGAGGAACGTGACGGCGACCGACCGCAGGACCCGCGCGTTCCAGCCGTCGAGCAGCACCGCGCGGCCGGCGCGCGTCACGGGCTCACCACCGAACGACAGGGCGACGGCGCACAGCAGGATGGCGCCGCCCGCGTACTGCACGGCCTGCGGGTCGAGGCGCGCGGCCGCGATCGCGACCCCGAGGACGGCCAGCAGCAGGGGCCCGGCGGCGTCGACGCGCAAGGTCGTTCGCCGCGCCGTGGTGAACACGAGAACGGCGCTGCTCGCGACCAGGGCGAGCGCCGCGCGCCACAGGTCCAGCGAACTGCCGCCGACGGCGAGCATCAGCCCCGCCAGGTACGCGACGACCACCACGAACCCGGTCAGGCCACCCGCCAGCCGCGCCGCCACCACCCGCCGCCGGTCGACGCGGGCGTAGTCCATCCACGTGAGTTCCGCGGGTTCGGCCCACACGAAGCCGCGCCGGAGCAGGCTGCGCCAACCGACCGCGCAGCACAACGTGGTGAGGCCCAGTACCGCCGGGTAGTCCACAGGGGACGGTCCGAAGAGGACTCGGTGCCACGCGTCGGTGCGGAAGAACGCCGTGAAGAGGAACCCGACGCCGAAGACGAGCACGAAGGTGGCGCTGTCGCCGCTGAAGATGCCGCCGAAGCGCTTGCGCCCGGGCACCCGCTGGCGGACTGCGAGGGTCACCACGGCGCGACCTCACGGACGGCAGCGCCCACCGACGGGAAACCGGTGCGGCGGCGGGAAAGGCGGCCCCCGGCCGAGTGGTGGGTCACCACAGTTCGAGGACGCTGTCGGCCGCGTCGAGGAGCGGGGGGTGGTGCGTGGCGACCACGACGGCGGCACCGGCCGACGTGGAGCGGGCGATGAGGTCGACGAGCCAGTCCTTGCCCGCGGTGTCGAGGGCGCGTTCGGGTTCGTCGAGGAGCAGGACCTTGTGCGGGCGAGCCGTGACGCCGAGCAGCAGCAACCGCCGGCGCTGGCCGGCGGAGAAGTGGCCGGCGGTGACGCGCGCGCGGTCGGCGAGCCCGGCGTCGGCGAGCAGCTGCTCGAAGTCGCCGAGGTCCTCGTCGAAGGAGCCGGCCAGCAACTCCAGGTGCTGCAACGGCGTGAGTTCGGCGAAGAAGTCGGAGTCGTCGAAGAGCACGGAGACCTTGCGGCGGAACGCGACGCTGCGCTCGTCGGGCTTGTCGCCGTCGATGCGCACGCGGCCGCGCTGGGGTTCCTGCATGCCGTACAGGCAGCGCAGCAGGGTGGACTTGCCGACGCCGTTCGGGCCGACCAGCACGGCGCACTCGCCCGGGTCCACGGAGAAGTCGAGGTCGTCCAGCAACCACAGGTCGCCGGCTTTGACGCCGAGGCCGCGCGCGTCGATCATCGGCCGCGGAGGAGGTCGACGACGGGGGCCAGCGCTGCCATGGTGGGCTCCAGAATCGTGTAGTACGAAATGCCGAACCGGGCTCGGTGGGCCACGAGCTGCTCGGCGATCTCCGCCGGGGTGCCGATCAACGCCGTCGGGGCGGCGGCCAGTTCGTCGCGGGAAAGGGCGCCCCGCACCAGCTCGTGCAGCTCGGCCAGCCCGCGCGAGCGGTCGTCGGTCACGTGCACGAAGTGGCACAGCAGGTTGAACTCCACGGGCCGGTCACCGACCAGGCTCGCGGCGAAGCGAGTGCGCTCGAAGATCTCGTCCGGCGAAGCGGGCGCGAGCGGTGCACCGTCGGGCACGCGCGCGGTGCCGGTGAACGCGATGACGTCGGCGTGCTCCGCCGCCAGCGTCAGCATCCGGTCGCCGCGACCGCCGATCAGCAGCGGCGGCACGCCCGAGAACGGGCGGGGTTCGTACGCCGGGTCCGCGTAGAGCCGCCGCAGCTCCTTCACGGTGCGTGCCAGGTGGTCGACCCGCTCGCCTCCGGTCGGGAACCCCAGGCCCGCCTCCTCGAATTCCGCCTTCACGTATCCCGCGCCGAGCCCCAGCTCGAGGCGCCCGGACACGAACTGGTCGGTGCCCGCGACGTCACGGGCGAGCAGCGCCGGGGTGTAGAACGGCGCGTTGAGGACGAAAGTGTTCAGCCGCACCCGCTCCGTGACCGCGCCGGCGAGCACGAGCGCCGGGAACGGCGGCGCCATGCCGAGGTGGTCGGCCACGCTCAGCACGTCGTAGCCCAGTTCTTCCACGCGACGGCACTTCGCCACCCACTCCTCGCGCGTGCCCGGCAGCACCAGGTTCACGCCGAAGCGGAACGGCTTCTCCCCCGGGGACGACATGGCTTCACGCTACCGGCCGGGTCAGACGATCTCCGGGCCGCCGCAGTACAAAGGGGACGTTCGCACCACAGCGGTACGAACGTCCCCTTCGGACAGACTCAGTGGCAGGCTCAGCTCAGGCGCTGCGCCAGCGCGTCCAGCTCGTCGCGCAACGACGACGGGACGTGGTCACCGATCTTGTCGAACCACTCCTGGATCAGCGGCAGCTCTTCGCGCCACTCCTCGGCGTCGACCCGCAGTGCGGCCTGGATGTCGGAAGCCGGCTCGGTCAGGCCCTCGGTGTCGAGGTCCTCGGCGCGCGGTACGAAGCCGATCGGCGTCTCGACCGCGTTGCCGCGACCCTCGACCCGCTCGACGACCCACTTCAGCACGCGCGAGTTCTCGCCGAAGCCCGGCCACAGGAAACGGCCGTCGTCGCCGCGGCGGAACCAGTTGACGTAGAAGATCTTCGGCAGCTTGTTCGCGTCGGCGTTCTTGCCCAGCGTCAGCCAGTGCTTGAAGTAGTCACCGGCGTGGTAGCCGAGGAACGGCAGCATCGCCATCGGGTCGCGGCGCACGTTGCCCACCGCGCCGGCCGCGGCCGCCGTCGTCTCCGACGACATCGTGGCGCCCATGAACACGCCGTGCTGCCAGTCGCGGGCCTCGTTGACCAGCGGCACCGTCGTCTTGCGGCGACCGCCGAACAGGATCGCCGAGATCGGCACGCCCTTCGGGTCGTCCCACTCCGGCGCGAGGATCGGGCACTGCGACATCGGCGTGCAGTAGCGCGAGTTCGGGTGGGCGGCCTTCTCCTCGGAGGCGGGCGTCCAGTCCTGGTGCTTCCACGACGTGGCGTGCTCGGGCGTGTTCTCCATGCCCTCCCACCAGATGTCACCGTCGTCGGTCAGGGCGACGTTGGTGAACACGGTATTGCCCTTTTCGATGGTGCGCATCGCGTTCGGGTTGGTGTGCCAGTCGGTGCCGGGCGCGACGCCGAAGAAGCCGAACTCCGGGTTCACGGCGTAGAGGCGGCCGTCCTCACCGAAGCGCATCCACGCGATGTCGTCGCCGAGGGTCTCGGCGCGCCAGCCCGGGATGGTCGGCTGCAGCATCGCGAGGTTGGTCTTGCCGCAGGCGCTCGGGAACGCCGCCGCTACGTAGTGGACCTTGTCCTCGGGCGAGATCAGCTTGAGGATCAGCATGTGCTCGGCGAGCCAGCCTTCGTCGCGCGCCATGACCGACGCGATGCGCAGCGAGTAGCACTTCTTGCCCAGCAAGGAGTTGCCGCCGTAGCCCGAGCCGTAGCTCCAGATCGCGCGCTCTTCGGGGAAGTGCGAGATGTACTTGGTTTCGTTGCAGGGCCAGGCGACGTCCTGCTGGCCCGGCTCGAGCGGCGCACCCACGGAGTGCAGCGCCGGTACGAACTCGCGCTCGGTGCCGTCGGGAGCGATGAACTTGTCCATCGCCGCCTTGCCCGCGCGGGTCATCACGCGCATCGACGCGACGACGTACGCGAAGTCGGTGATCTCCAGGCCCAGCTTCGGGTTCTCGTCACCGAGGGGACCCATGCAGAACGGGATCACGTACATCGTGCGGCCACGCATGCACCCGCGGTACAGCTCGGTCATCGTGGCCTTCATCTCGGCGGGCGCGACCCAGTTGTTCGTCGGGCCGGCGTCCTGCTCCCGCTCGGAACAGATGAAGGTGCGGTCCTCTACGCGAGCGACGTCGCCCGGGTCGGAAGTGGCCCAGTAGGAGTTCGGCTTCGCCTTCAGCTTCACGAAGGTGCCGGCCTCGACCAGTTCGTCGTTGATCCTGGCGGCCTCTTCGTCGGACCCGTCGACCCACACCACGCGGTCCGGGGTGGTCAGCTCGGCGACCTCCCGGACCCAGGACAGCACGCCACTGTGCGTCGTCGGCGCTTTGTCCAGTCCGGGGATGGCGACTGCGGTCATCTCTACTCCTGACTTCCGACGACAAATAAGCCCACACTCCGAACGTCGGTGTTCGGGTGCGGGCCTCGTTGCCGGCGACCGAATGGCTTCGCACACCGGCGGCGGACCGGTGTGCGGATTTTGGGATTCCCTGACTGTAGCCGGATGACCGGCAGGTAACCGAGAGCTGACCTGTCGGTTCTCTCACAAGAACGATAAGGGAATCGATTCAGTTGTCACCGGATCGGTCCATTGCCGGAAATCCTTTCGAGGCCGGGTGCGCATTTCGGGCATTGATCACCGCCCCGCGGAAACGGCAACGGGCCCGGCGCGTGCCGAGCCCGTTGTGACGTGAGTTACAAATGAGTCAGTTGGGACTGATCCATTGTCCGGTTCCGGTGTCGATCTTCGCGACGCCGGACAGCAGTTGCGTACCGTCTCCGCCCCAGGCCACGTCGCTCGCCGGGTCGGGAGCGCGGACGCCGCTGCCGGCGCCCGCGGTTTCGGTCCACTCGCCGTGACCGGTGTGCTCGTAGGTGGTGGTGCTGCCGTCGGCGCCGATCTCCACCGCGACATCGGCCTCGCCGTCGCCGTCGGCGTCGGTCAGCGCGAGGGTGCCGCCGTCCTTGGTCTCCACAACAGCGGTGTCGTTGTGGCCGTCGTGGTCGGTGTCGATCGTCGCGACGCCGGCGTCGACCTCACCGTCGGGGAGGTCGGCGTGGATGTGGCCGGTCGTGGAGTCGTCCTGGGAGGGGGAGTCGGTGCCGCCCGGGTGGCCCGCGCCGGACTCGACCCACGCGCCGGTCGACTCGTCGTAAACAGCCTGGTCGACGACGTGGCCGGAAGCGTCCAGCACGACGTAGTGATCGGCGACGCCGTCACCGTCGGTGTCCATGAAACTCTGGCCGGTGCCGTCGTCGTGCTCAACGATCGCCGTGTCGCCGACCCCGTCCTGGTCGGTGTCGTAGTTGACTTCAGCCTGGTAGTCCTGGCCCTCGACGTGGACCGTCATGGCCTCGGGTCCGCCGGCGTCCGTCTCGGCGCCGCCACTCTCGTCGACCCACATGGGAAAAGCCCCCTTTTAGGACCGGTACCACCGGCTGCGTCGTGCTGTCGATCGGTATGACTCACGTTAGGCCGGTTCGGTTCCCGTCCACAAGCTGATCACCGACCGCACTCGTCACCGGTCACGCAGCGTCCGGATGCGCGCGAGCAGCGATTCCGCGCGCGCGTGGCCGTCGGTGACGTCCTTCAGGCGCTTCGAGACAATCGCGATGGTCTTCGCGCGCTCCTGCGCCCCCATCTTGATCGTGCGGTCGACGTCCTTCAGCTCGGCCTCGATCGCCTCGATGCGGCGGCTCAGGGCGTCGTCGAGCGCCATCGAGAGCTGTTGCTCGGCCTCGATGAGCTGCTCGGCCACGAGCTGGTCGAGGGTGGAGCGCGCGTCGGCGATGGCCTCGACCAGCCACTGCTTCATGTGCTGCTTGTCGGCCGCGTGCTTGCGGGTGCGCGCCATCCACCAGCCGGCGCCGAGGCCGATGACGATCGTCGCGGGCAGCACGACCGGGTTCAGGATCGCGACGCCGGCCAGGGGGAGCGCGGCGATCTTGCCCGCACCGACGCCACCCGAGATGCCCATGAACACGAGTAGCTTGTCCTCGGCCGTCGGCGGTTTCTTGTCCGGTGGGCGCAGCACGACGGGCGGCCCGCCGGCCCGCGCGAACTGGGCGCGGATCACGTCGAGCTCCGCACGCGAGAACAGCTCGGCCAGCGCCACGTTCGTCACGTGGTTCAGCCGCTGCGACAGCAGCATCGAAATCCGCTGCGACGTCGTCTGCAACGCGATGTCCACCTGCTGCGGCAGCGCCGTCAGCTGGTCGCGCTTCGCCGCGTCGATGAGCTGGCGGAAGTGCGTCTGCGCGTCGCGCATTTCGCGGCTGCTCTCGTGGCCCACCTCCACGCGCGTGCGCTGGATCTCGCCGCGCAACTTGAGCTGCCAGCCACGGGTGGACGTGCGGCGCTCGGCCTGCAGGTGATCGCGGCGGTCGCGCAGCCGCTCGGCCTCGGCTTCACCCGCCGACAGCGCCCGGCTCTCGGCCTGCAGCTTCGCTTTGATCGCGCCGAGCGCGCTCGACAGCGCGCGCAACGTGTTGGCCTCGGCCAGCATCAGCGAGCGGCCGACCAGCATCTCCTGCAGCGCGACCTGCACCGCCGCGATCCCCGACTTCTCCCGGAGCATCGCCGCGACCTGCTCGTTCGGCGCTTTCGCGGCCGTCTCGAAGACCCGTGCCGACACGGGGTGGAACACGGCGCCGGCGAAGCGCGGCGCGTGCTGGGCCAGCAGCTGCCGGTCGGCTTCGAGGATCTCGCGCCAGCCGCGGAACACGTCGGTCTTGGCCAGCACGAACAGCACCGTCTCGACGCGGTCGGCGACGTCGCGCAGGAACTGCAGCTCGGTGGAGGTGAACGGCGCCGACGCGTCGAGCACGAACAGCAATGCCGTCGCACTCGCCGCGGCTTCGCGAGCCAGCTCGCCGTGGAGGGAGTCGAGGCCGCCGACGCCGGGGGTGTCGACGAGCGTCACCCGCTCCAGCAGCGGCACCGGGCCGGCGACCTCGACGTAGCGCGGCGGCAGCTGGCCCGGCGGCAGCTCGCGCGCGGCCGACACCCAGTCGGCCAGCCGGGCAAGCTCGATCGGCACGGGCGCGAGCCGAGTCGGGTAACAGGCCTGCGCGCCCCACTGTTCGGCGTGCTCGAAGACGAGGTAGGTGGCTGTGGCGACGTCGGCGTCCACAGGGGATAGTCCCGGCGTCGCGAGCAGCGCGTTGACCAGCGAGCTCTTGCCGCGGTTGGTCTCGCCGACCACCACGACCGACGGTTTGGCCGGCCGCGTGCGGCGGAGGTCCTCGACCCACTTGGCGGCCTGCGGGTCGTTGTCCCGCACGACGGTGAGCAGCTGCTCGCGCGCGGCCTGGACCTGGGCGGGGAGGCTCGGGGAGGTCACAGCACTCGTTTCGCGTAGACGGTGACGACGGGCGCGCGCAGCAGCCGGTCGTGATCGGCGAACCCGGTCACCTCGGTCTCGCAGACCACGCCGTCGAGCGCCGGGTCGTCGGTCGCCACGGCTGCTCCGGCCTCGTGGAGCGCCGGGTCGAAGCGCTGACCGTCGGGGCGCAGGGCGGTGACCCCGATGCCGGCGAGCCCGTGCTCGAGCCGCTGGACCACGCCGCCGCTGCGGGCGCGGTCCAGCGCGTAGAGACAGAGCTGGATGAGCGCCTCGCGGTCGGCCAGCGCGCGCTCGAGATCGCCAGGGGCAGCTACGACGTCCACACCGCCGTTCGACGCCGGGTGATCATCGCCGGTTCCCGAGTTGTCCGCCTCGTCGATGACCCGCGCGATCTGCCCGGTCGCGTCGTCGTCCGCGGTCCGGTGGCGGAACCACGCCACGCGCCTCACCCCCTGCCCGTTCTACGACCAGTCTGGAGCACGGCCTCGCCCGCCGGAGGCGGAACACCCCGAACCGGACCCGGGCGGGTGGCCACGCCGAAGGTGCACGCCCAGGGGCAAACGCTTGCGCAGGCTCAGGCGAGCTCGCGGATCACCGACCGCATCGCCCGTTCCAGGGCCGGGACGTCCTCGGCGAAGCGGGACGACACGAGGATCTGGTCCTCGGCCGTGGGCAGCCAGACGCGGCCGGCCACGGAGATCTCGATGACCGAGAGCCGGAAGGGGCGGGCGCGGCGGCCGAGGTGCACTTCGGTCTCGCGCACGAGCTGGCCCAGGCGGTCGCCGGCGACGATCTGGCGGCGGTAGAAGCCCGGGGCGGCGCCGACCACGGCGCCTACAACCGGGCGCCGGGCTTCGGCGAAGTGGCGGGCGGCTGCCGGGGTGAAGTGCTGGATGGCGAGGTCGATCGCCGAGCCGTCGCCGGGTGCGGGCCGGCCGAAGCGGCTGCGTGGCGCCCGGACGCCCGATTCGCCGCGGATGCGGAGGAATGCGAGGAGGTCGGTCCACCAATCGGCCCACTGCGCCTGCACGGCCGCGCGGTCGATCGCGGGCGGCACGCGCACGGGCACGGCGGGCTCGACGGGCGGCAGCACCTGGCCGTCGGCGACGGACAGCGCCAGTACGTCCCGGAGGTAGAGCGCGAAGTCGATCTGCTGCTCGCTCCCCCAGGACGCCCGCCACGAGGTGGTGTTCTCCAGCCGCACGAAATCCACCCTACGCGTGCGCGGCGGCGCTCCGCGGAGTTTCTCAGGGCTCGCGGATCTGTTGCCAGATCAGGAAATAGGCGCGGTGCACGACGTGGGCCACCCGGCTCTGCGCCGGCGTCGCGCCGAACGACGCGAACGAACGCCACCAGCCGGCGCGCTCCAGCGCGTGGGCCGCGAGGTCGGGCCGCGCGGCGCCGGACAGCCCGAGCTGCGCGCCGAGATCCGCGTTGCTGCCGACCCGCAGCACCTCTTCGGCGAGGTCCTCGGGCAGGTCGACGGCGCCGGACGCCACGAGCGTCAACGCCTCCAGCAGCCGCAGCTGGTGCGCTTCCGGTTTGGCGAGCAGCACCTCGATGGCGTCGTGGACGCGTCGGCGCTCGGCCGGATCACCCGACGCGTGGGCGAGCGCGGTCACCGAAGCGAGCGCCGCCGCGGCCTTGATCCCGTCGGCCCGCGCGGCGAAGACGACCGCGAGCCGCCGGCGCACCGCGTCGAGACCCGACGCGTCGAGCAGCACCCGCCGCAGCGCGCCCGCCGTGATCGCGGGTTCGGCGCGGATCGCTTCGACGGCGCGGCGGACGCCGTACAGGTCGAGCTTCTCCAGCAGCCGCAACCGCACGCCGGCGGGCACGTCGCAGTCCCAGCTGGTGAAGATGTCGGCCGCGATGAGCATGGTCTCGAGCACGTCGTCGTCGAGACCGGCGAGCTGGTGCAGCACCTCGGCGTCGGCCGCGGTGAAGCCGCCCGACTCGGCCGACTCGGCGATCAGGCCGATCACCGGCAGCACGTCGGCGACGCGCGGTTTGAGCGTGCTCGCCTGCTTCTCCGCGAGCAGCTTCGCGGCCTGCCAGATGTCCCCGTCCGACCCCTCGACCGTCTCGGCGACGATCGTGTCCGCCTTGTTCAGCACGGCGATCGCGTTGACCGGTCCGGCCTCGCGGCTCGCCGTGGCGGCGGTGAACGCGGCGAGCACCTGCTGGTCGTCGGCGCGCACACCCTGCGTCACGACGTACAGCACCGCCTCCGCGCCGGCGACGGCGTTGCGCGAGGTGTCGTCGAGTTCGTCCGAACCATCCGGGCCGGTCTGCCTCGCCGCCCCCAGCAGCTCCTCGGTCCGTGACACCGACGCGGCGTCGAGCGAGCCCAGCCCCGGGGTGTCGATCACCGTCATGCCCTCGAGCACGGCGTTGGTCAAGTACGCCTCGAGGTGCGAAACCTTCGCGGTGTCCACACCCAGCTCGGCCGGGATCGACCCGTCGGCCGCGAACGGCAGCACCTGCTTCGTGCCGTCGCGGAACACCACCTCGACTCGGTCGACCGTGCCGTACTGGAAGCGCGTGACGAGCCGCGTGCACTCGCCCACGTCGGTGGGCGCGACCCGGCGCCCGATCAGCGCGTTGACCAGCGTGGACTTGCCCGACTTAATCCGCCCGGCCACGGCCACCTGCAGCGGCGCGCCCAGCCGGCGCACGACCTCGCCGAACCCGGCGGCGGTGCGCGGGGAGACCTGCGAGGCCAGCCGGTGGCACAGGTTGACCACCGACCTCGACAGCGGGCCCGCGAGCCGCCCCTGCTCCGCCGCTGCCGTCACGGCCCCGGCCCCCTCTCGTCCGCACGTGCCCGCCGGGAAATCGTGCCACGCCGCTTCGCCGGAAGTGCGACCGACAGTGCTACCCGAGGATGACGCGACGCCCCCGACCGGCGACTTAACCTGAACGGGTGCGACGGCTGAGTCTCTGGATGCGTGCCCACCCCATGGCGGGAGACACGTTGCTCGCCGTGCTCCTGCTGCTCATCGACCTGCTGCTGTTCGTCGGCGGCACGGTCGGTGCCGAGGGCTCGCACCCGCCACCCTGGTTCGTGAGCGTCCCGCTCGACGTCGCCATGGTCGCGCCGCTGGTGATCCGGCGGAAGAAACCGCTCGTGGCGGCCTACCTCGTGCTGCTCATCGCCATCCCGCACGCGGCGCTGTCGCTCGGGTTCTCGTCGGTCGCCGCACTCGCCATGAGCCTGTACTCGGTCCTGGTCTACAGCGGACGCAAGCAGGGCCTCGTCTACGTCGGCGCGCTCGCCGTGATCACCGCCGTCCAGGTGCTCACCGACCACTCGACGCCGTGGCTGGGCAACATCATCTTCAGTGCGTTCGGCATCGCACTGTGCTGGACGCTCGGCGAGTTCGTCGGCGCGCGGCGCGCGTACCAGCTGGAGGTCGAGGCCCGACTGCACCTGCTGGAGACCGAACGCGACCAGGCCACGCGCATCGCCGTGGCCGAGGAACGCGGCCGCATCGCGCGCGAGCTGCACGACGTCGTCGCCCATTCGGTGAGCGTCATGGTGGTCCAGGCCGACGGCGCCGCGCTCGCCCTGCCCACCAACCCCGAGCTGGCCGGCCGCGCGCTCCAGACCATCTCCGAGACCGGTCGCGGCGCGCTCGGCGAGCTGCGCCGGCTGCTCGAGGTGCTGCGCGGCGATCACGACAGCACCGAACCCCGCGTGCCGCAGCCCGACGCCAATGCCCTGGCCGAGCTCGCCGAACGCATGCGCGGCGCGGGCGTGCCCGTGGAGCTGGAGGTCGACGACAGCCTCACCGACCTGCCCGCGGGCGTCTCGCTCGGGATCTACCGCATCGTGCAGGAATCGCTCACCAACACGCTCAAGCACGCCGGCACGGGCGCGCGCGCCGAGGTGCGCGTGCACCGCACGGGCGACAGCAAGAAGGGCGACGCGGTGGAGGTGCTCGTCCGCGACGACGGCGCCGGCCGGGCGCGGCAGCTGGAGCAGGTGACGGTCGGGGCCGGTGGGCCGCCGAAGCGGGTCCCGCGGCTGCAGGTCGCAGGCGGGAACGGGCTGATCGGCATGCGGGAGCGCGCGAACGTGTACGGCGGGACGCTGGAGGTCGGCCCTGCCCCGGCCGGTGGGTGGCAGGTGCGGGCGGTGCTGCCCGTTAGGTTGGCCCCGTGATCCGAGTGGTGGTCGTGGACGACCAGGAACTGATGCGCGTCGGCTTCCGGATGGTGCTGGGCGCCCAGCCCGACCTCGACGTGGTGGGCGAGGCCGGCGACGGCGCGCAGGCCGTGAAGCTGGCGGAACAGCTGCGCCCCGACGTGGTGCTGATGGACGTGCGGATGCCGGTGCTCGACGGGGTCGAGGCGACGAAGCAGATCGTGGCGGCCGGCACCGCGCGCGTGCTGGTGATGACGACCTTCGACCTCGACGAGTACGTCTACTCCGCGCTGCAAGGCGGCGCGTCGGGTTTCCTGCTTAAGGACACCCCGCCCGACCACCTGGTCTCCGCGCTGCGTTCGGTCGCGTCCGGCGACGCCGTGGTGTCGCCCTCGGTCACGCGCCGCCTGCTCGACCGCTTCGTCGGCGCCGGTGGTTCGCCGGTCCGCGACGCGAGTGAGCTCGACGTGCTCACCGACCGCGAGCGCGAGGTCCTCGTACTCATCGCGAAGGGCATGTCGAACCTCGAGATCGCCGAGACGCTGTTCCTCTCCGAAGCGACGGTGAAGACCCACGTCGGGCGCATCCTCTCGAAGCTCGACCTGCGCGATCGCGTGCAGGCGGTCGTCCTCGCGTATGAGACCGGGCTGGCTCGCCCCGGCCTCGGCTGAGGTTCCCCGCTCCCTCCCCCGAGTGATCCACTTCGGACTCCGGGCCGGATCTCAGGGTCGGCTCAGGGGTTTCACCGATCGCGCATCCACCGCGGAAGCGGTTGGGTACTACTCAGGTCGGGTGACGAGTTCGACCCTCAGGATGACGCGGAGACCGGCGTAGCTCAGTCACGATGTACTCGGTAAGCGGCAGAGCCGACTGTGCTGGTCGTTACCAATCCGACCACAGACGGTCGCCGGACGCGGTGATGTCCGGTGGGGTCCGCCTCCTTTTGGTCGGATTGGTAAGGAGAGGGAGCAGGGGATGATCGAGGCATCAGGTCTCACCAAGCGTTACGGGAACACGCTGGCGGTGAACAACCTGTCGTTCAGCGTGGCCGCGGGGAAGGTCACCGGCTTCCTGGGCCCGAACGGCGCCGGCAAGTCCACGACCATGCGCATGATCCTGGGGCTCGACAACCCCACGGCCGGCCAGGTCCGCATCGGGGGCAAGCTCTACCACGAGCTGAAGGACCCGCTGCGCACCGTCGGCGCGCTGCTCGACGCGAAGTGGGTGCACCCCAACCGCTCGGCCCGCGCGCACCTGACGTGGATGGCGAAGTCCAACCGGATCCCGGCGTCCCGTGTGGACGAAGTGCTCGACGTCGTGGGCCTCACCACGGTGGCGAACAAGCGCGCGGGTGGCTTTTCGCTCGGCATGTCGCAGCGGCTGGGGATCGCGGGCGCGCTGCTGGGCGACCCGGAGGTGCTGCTGTTCGACGAGCCGGTGAACGGCCTGGACCCGGAGGGCATCCTCTGGATCCGCAAGTTCATGCACCGCCTCGCCGACGACGGCCGCACGGTTTTCGTGTCGAGTCACCTGCTCTCGGAGATGGCGCTGACCGCGAGCGAGCTCGTGGTGATCGGCAAGGGCCAGCTGATCGCGCAGTCGTCCACGGAGGAGTTCGTGGCCCGCGCGTCGGAGAACACCGTGAAGGTGCGCTCGCCGCAGCTGCCGGCACTGCGCGAACAGCTGGTGCGTGCCAGCGCCCACGTGACGGACTCCGGCGAAGCGCTCGTCGTGTCCGGGATGGACAGTGCCAAGATCGGTGAGATCGCGGCTTCCGCGAGCATCGTGCTCCACGAGCTGAGCCCGCAGACCGGCTCGCTCGAGCAGGCGTTCATGCAGATCACCGGCGACTCCGTCGAGTACCACACCGGGCTCGAGGCCGAGGCGCAGCAAGCCCTCCAGCCCACCGCCCGCTGACCACACGAGCGCCACCAGGATTCCGGGGAAAGAAAATCATGACTCTGCTCGCGGTAGAACGCATCAAGCTCTTCACCACCCGCTCACCGTGGTGGTGCGCCCTCATCGCCATCGTCCTCACGGCCGGCTTCGCCGCGCTCGTGGCGGGCGCGGCGCCGAGCGAGGCGCAGATCGACGTCGCCACCACTCAGTTCGGCTACCAGTTCGGCGTCGCCGTGATCATGGTGCTCGCGGCGTTGTCGGTGACCACCGAGTACCGCTTCGGCACCATCCGCACCACGTTCCAGGCCGTGCCGAACCGCGGTTCGGTGCTCGTCGCCAAAGCCGTCGTCGTCGGGCTGATGGCCCTGGTGATCGGCGAGATCGGCGCGTTCGCGGCCTGGGCGCTCGGCTACGCCATCCGCCCGTCGGACGCCATGGCGCTCGACACGTCGGCCGAGTGGCTCAACGTCGCCGGCGTCGGCGTGATCTTCGCCTTCGCCGCGGTGATCGCCGTGGCCATCGGGATCCTGATCCGGCACAGCGCCGGTGCGATCGCGCTGCTGCTGATCTACTCGCTGGCCGTGGAGAACCTGGTGCAGCTGATCCCGACCGTCGGCCCGAAGATCCACAAGTGGATGCCGTTCAACGTGGCCGACAAGTTCCTGCACGGTTCCGGCGCGGCGCAGGCCGGCCCGCCGCCGTCCGACGCGGTGCTCTCGCAGGGCTGGTCGATCGTGTACTTCGCCGGCATCGCGATCGTGCTGCTGGCCATCGCCATCGGGGTCGCGAAGAAGCGCGACGCCTGAGAAAGACCCACCACGGGAGTTCGGGCGGTTCCGTCGGGGGATGCGAACCGGCTGAACAGGGAAAAAGGGGAATAGAGGAAGATCCGGGTCGCCACTTCGGGGGGCGGCCCGGATCTTTTCGGCTCGGTAGAGTTCCGGCGTGCTGGAGACGAAGGGGCTCACGAAGTCCTACGGCGACACCGTCGCGGTCGACGATCTGACGTTCACCGCCCAAGCCGGTCGCGTCACCGGGTTCCTCGGCCCGAACGGCGCCGGCAAATCCACGACCATGCGGTTGCTGCTGGGTCTCGACGCGCCCACGGCGGGCACCGCGCACATCGACGGACGGCCTCACCGGCAGCTGACTGATCCACTCCGGACGGTCGGGGCGCTGCTCGACGCCACGTGGCGCCACCCGGGCCGCAGCGCGCGTTCGCACCTGCGCTTCCTCGCGGCCACCAACGGCCTGCCCGACCGGCGCGCGGACGAGGTCCTCGACTACGTGGGGCTGAGCTCGGTGGCGAAGAAGCGCGCGGGCCAGTTCTCCCTCGGCATGCTGCAGCGCCTCGGCATCGCGACGGCCCTGCTGGGTGACCCGAAGGTGCTGCTGTTCGACGAACCGGTCAACGGCCTCGACCCCGAGGGCGTGTTGTGGATCCGGCAGCTGATGCACGCGCTCGCCGCCGAAGGCCGCACGGTGTTCGTGTCGAGCCACCTGCTGCCGGAGATGGAACAGACGGCGCAGGACCTCGTGGTGATCGGCCGGGGGAGACTCAGCTACTCCGGGACCATGGCCGACTTCCTGCAGCGCGCCGGCTCCCGCGGGGTGCGGGTGCGCACGCCCCAGGCCGCTGCCCTGCGCGCCGCGCTGACCGAGCGCGGCCTCGCCTTCACCGACGACGGCGACGACGCCCTGATTGTGTCCGATGTGGACACCGACACCCTCGGTGAGCTCGCCTTAACCGCCGGCGCGACCCTGCACGAGCTGAGCCCGCTCGCCTGCTCGCTGGAGCAGGCGTACCTGGAGCTGACGGGCGGGACGGCCGAGTTCACGAGCGGAGGTGCCCGGTGAACGTTCTGCGGGCTGAGCGGATCAAGCTCTTCAGCACGCGCGCACCGTGGTGGTGCGGCGCCCTGTCGGTGGTCGCGCCGATCGGGTTCACGGCGCTGTTCTTCCTGCTGGCCGGACCCGAGATCACGGCGAACGTCGGCAACACGCAGCTCGCCACCGGCAACGGGCGCACGGTCGCGCTGGTGCTGGCCGTGCTCGCCGCGACGTCCGACGCGAGCTGGGGCACGCTGCGGCTGACGTTCCAGGCCGTGCCGGCGCGGGTGCCCGCGCTGCTCGCCAAGGGCGCGGTGGTGTTCGTGGTGTGCGCTGTGCTCGGGCTGCTCGCCGGCGTCGGCTCGTGGGGCGTCGCGACGCTCGTGAGCCCGGACGCGGACCTGTCCTTGCACTCGGGCGCCGACTGGCGGGTGGTGCTGGGGCAGACGGTGACGTTCGCGCTCACCGGCCTGCTCGGCGTCGGAGTCGGGCTGCTGCTGCGGAGCACGGCGCTCGCGCTGGCGCTCGTGCTCGTGTGGACGCAGCTCGTCGAAGGGCTGGTGCTGCTGATCCCGAACTTCGGCCCGGCCGTGTACCCGTGGCTGCCGTTCTTCGCGGCCGGGCAGTTCGCCGGTGGGGATTTCACGCGAACCGCGCTACACGTGGCGCCGGCTTTCGGCCCCTGGGGCTATCTCGGATATTTCGGCGGTATTTGCGTCGCGTTGTTCGTCGCCGGCGTGATCTCCGCGGACCGCCGCGACGCGTGAGCCGAAGCACATTCCCGTTAATCTGCACGTGCAGATCGGGTGTACACGAGGCAAACGGATTAAGTACTCGTTAAGACCTTGTGGCTTCGCTCACAGCGAGCGGACATACTGGCAAAGTCACCAGGATATTCGAGATCAAGAGCGTGCTTCACCGCCTCAGCTCCCCGGAGGTGAACCTTGACGGTGGACGCTGGTCACGGGCTGTTGAGCCCGATTCCTACCGCCCGCAACGAAGCGGCACCGAGAAAGCACAGCGAAGCGGAAGCCGGAAAACTCAGCGAAGCTGCGCCAAGACAACTCAGCGAAGCGGAACCGGGAAACTTCAGCGAAGTGGCATCAAGAAGTGCGGCGCCACAGCCGCGGCTGGAACCGATGCTGGACCTGGAGTGGTCGCAGGCGATCGAGTTGCCGCGGTTCGCACTGCCCGCGCTGCGGCCGGGTGATCTGCGCCAGGCTTGGATCCACCGCGCCGCGGAGGACCTCGTGCTGTCGCTGTACCGCCGGGCCAGTGGGATCGAGGGTCCCTTGCCCGCGCCGTGGTGGCTGCGGGCCGTGGCAAACGGCCGGCTCGAATCGCGTGAGCTCGGTTTCCGCATCGAAGACCGCATCCAGCAACTGCTGGCGCGCCGGCCCGGCTGGGAGTTCGTGCCCTGGGCTGCCGACGGCGAATCCGGGTACTGGGAGTTCATGCCCTCCGAACGCGGCAAGTCGCGCCATTCGATCCCGACCACCGTGCTGAACACCGACCGCCACCCCGGCTGGATCGACGTGCTGCCCGCCCACACGAGCACCATGCCGCAGCCGATCGCGGTGTCCGGGCTCGCCGGTCTGCGCTCCCGCCTCGGGGAGTTCGAAGCCGTCCGCTGACCTGCCCGTATCTTGTCCGGGTGGAGAACGAGGACCAGCCACGGCTGCGCAGCGTGGTCAGCTATGTCAAACGCGGCGGGCGGATGACCGTCGGCCAGCAGCGGGCTTGGGACGAGCACTGGCCGCGGCTGGGCCGCACGGTCACCGACCTGCCACCGGGCCCCGTCGACTTCGCCGAGTGGTTCGGCCGCGAAGCACCGGTGCTGCTGGAGATCGGTTCCGGCATGGGCGAGACGACGTCGCAGCTCGCGGCGGCCGCCCCGGAGCTCAACTACGTGGCCGCCGAGGTCTACGACCCGGGACTCGGGCAGCTGATGCTGCGTGCGGAAAAGCTCGGCGTCGAGAACCTGCGGCTGCTGCACGGTGACGCGGTGATCCTGCTGACCGAGCACGTCGCGCCCGGAGCGCTCGCGGGTGTGCGGCTGTTCTTCCCGGACCCGTGGCCCAAGAAACGCCACCACAAGCGGCGGATCGTGCAGCCGGACTTCGTGGCGCTCGTCGCTTCCCGGCTCGAGCCCGGCGGCACGTTCCACCTGGCGACCGACTGGGAGAACTACGCCGAGCAGATGCTCGAGGTGTGTTCGGCCGAACCCGCATTGCGCAACCGCTACGCGGAGGAACCGGGTGGCTGGGCACCCAGGCCCGAATGGCGGCCGCGGACGAAGTTCGAACAGCGGGCCGACGTGGAAGGGCGCGTCTCACACGACCTCATTTTCGAGAAACGCCGATAAATTGTCGTAACTTTTGGCCGGATTGGCGAGAGGGCCGTTGCCGGGTTCCCACACCCGGCAACGGCCCTTTTCCTTTCATTCACACCCCCGTGTGAGCCCGCCCCTCCCCCGACGAAAGGGGCGGACTGCGCCCCGCTACTCGTCGGCCAGCGGTTCCGACTGCACGCGCCGCAGGGCGGGCGTGCAGACCGAGGCGCCGAGCAGCGCCACCCCGATGCCGAGCACCACCGGGGCGAAGATCCACGGGCTGAACGCGACGCTGCCTTCATCGGCCGTGCTGAACAGCCCGATCCCGACGAGGACGCCGACCACGCCCGCCCCGATCGTCGCGACCAGCGCGGGCAGCGCCGTCTCCATGCGCAACGCCCTGGCCAGCACCTTCACCGGCGTACCGGCCGCGATCAGGGCACCGAAGGTCTTGCGCCGGTCCATGATCGAGCCCGCCGTGGCGACGGCCGCGCTGCAGCCGGCGAGGATCCCCGCGGCGACGAGGCCGATCACGGTCACCCGGCGCAGGTCCGCCAGCTGCGTCTGCTGGTTGTAGAGGTACTGCTCGCGGCTGCCGATTTCCGCGCCCGCCGCGGCTGAGGCCAGTGCGGTGCGGACGATCTCGCGGTTCTGCGGCGTCGTCGGCGCGATCACCGTCGCCGCGCCCACCTGCACCCCGGGCGGCAGCGCCGACGGGTCGAGCAGGTACGAACTGCTGACGTCGTGCCCCATCGAGAACGTCCCCACCGGCACGGCGCCGAGCGGCTTGCCCGGGTCGTTCGGCTCCGGGTCGCCGACCACGCGGTACTCGGCCGGGTTCAGCTCAATCGGCGCGTACAGGCCGGCGCCAGGCTTGCAGTCGGCCGCGGTGATCCCGAGGCGCGTGAGCCGGGCCGCGTCGGTGCACGACATGACCAGCGCGCGCTGGTAGGACCGCTGGTCGCCGGAGCCCTGCACGAGGTAGACCTCGCCGACGGAGATCGCGCGCTCCTGCTGGCCGTAGCGGGCAAGCGCGGCGTTCGCCCGGTCCACCACCGCCGGGGCCTTGTCCGGGCTGGTGTCCGCGTAGAGCACCGAGTCGGAGTACGTCCGCCCGCCGCCGGCGAGCGAGGCGAACGAGGGCAGCAGCGTGAGCGCCATCGAACCGGTGAACACCGCGAGCACGATGCCCGCCGTGGCGCGGTAGGCGCCCTTCGGGTCGTCGCGCAGCCGGCGCCCGGCCAGCAGCGCGGACGGCCGCCGCCAGGACCGCACGAACGTGCCGCCGACCGCCGAGGTCACCCACGGCCCGACCAGGATCGCCGACGCGATCACCAGGAACAGGCCGACGAGCACCGACTCCGGACCACCGGCGTCCCCCGAGGTCGCCACGGCGTAGAAGAAGAACAGGCCCGCGACCGGCAGGGCCAGCAGGCGCCACCAGCTCAGCGGTTTCCTGGTGTGGCCGCCGGTGGCGAACAGCGGGTTGCGCAGCACGCGGCGCAGGCCGAGCACGCCGGCGAGGACGACCAGGGCCGGGATCGCGATGACGATGAAGACCGTCAGCCCGACCGGCAGCGTGAAGTCCGGCGCCAGCCACGTGCCGCCGGCCCACGGGACGAAGGTCGCCAGGCCGTGCAGCGCCGGGCTGATCGCCAGGCCGAGCAGGGCCCCGACGCCGGCCGAGAGGATCGTCTCCCCGGCCACCATCGACGTCACCTGGCCCGGTGTCGCACCGGCCAGGCGGATCGCGGCGAGCCGGCGTTCGCGCCTGGCCGCGGTCAGCCGCGCCGACGACGCGACGAGCACCAGGCTCGGCACGAGCAGCACGATGATGCCGACCCAGGCGAGCACGGTGAGCAGCGGATCGGCCTTCGCCTGCTGTGTTGGGAAGCCGATCGCGGGCATCGCCTCGTGGCCCGTCGAGCGCTGAGCCGTGGTGCCGGTGAGCTCCTGCCGGCTGTGGCCGACCAACGCGACGAGCTGCTCCGGGTACCGCAGCGCCTGCTCGCCGAGGGCGGCGACGGGCTTGCCGAAGCGGTCGCCGAGCTGGTTGGCCGGTGCGTTGTTCAGCAGGCGGCCCAGCGCGGGCGACACGATCGCCTCGCCCGGCCCGGGCAGCTTCGGGATGCCCGCCGGCAGCGCGAGGCCGGCCGAGTTCCCCGTGGTCGCCACGTCGACGCGGATGATCTCCTTGCCGTCGAAGTAGTCCTTGGAGTTGGTCACGGCCAGCGCGGGCGTGCCCTGGCTGTCGTAGTTGTAGGCGTCCTGCCAGAGGGCGCGCTGCTCGCGCACCTGCGTCGCGAAGGGTAGCGACGCGAGCAGCAGCACGAGCCCGGTCGCGACCGCGACGCCGACCGCGGTGAGGATCGCCGAGGTGCGCGTCCGCCGGTCGACGCGGAGCACGCGCAAGGCGAGCTGGAGCGAGTTCATGCGGCGAGCCTCGTGGCGATGAGGCCGTCGCGAATGGCCACGGTCTTGGGCATGGATTCGGCGAGCTCGCGGTCGTGGGTCACGACGAGCACGGCGGCGCCGGACTCGTGGGCCGCGCCGAGCAACGCCTGCATGGTCTCGCGGCCGGTGCGACTGTCGAGGGCGCCGGTGGGCTCGTCGGCGAAGATCACCTTCGGCCGGTGGGTGAGGGCCCGCGCGATCGCCACGCGCTGCGCCTCACCGCCGGAGAGCTCGCCCGGACGCCGGCCTTCCTTGCCGCCGAGACCGAGCCGCGCGAGCCACTCGCGGCCCGCGGCCACCGACTCACGCCGGGTCTTGCCCGCGAGCAGCGACGGCAGCGCCACGTTCTCCTCGGCCGTCAGCTCCGACACGAGCATCCCGGACTGGAAGACGAAACCGAACTCCGTGCGCCGCAGTTCGCTGCGCCGCTTCTCGTTCAGGTTGTCGATGCGCCGGCCCATGAGGTGGATCTCGCCGCCGTCGGCACGCAGGATGCCGGCCAGCACGTGCAGCAGCGACGTCTTGCCCGACCCGGACGGGCCCACGATGGCCACCGCGTCCCGCGGCTGGATGTCGATGTCGATGCCGGCCAGCGCGTACTGCCCGCCGTACCGCTTCACCAGCCCCCGCCCCGACAGCACCGGGCCGGAAGTCCACTGTGGATTGCTCATCCGGGAGTCTCTCCCCTGGTCGTAGATCGTTTGTCTGCGTTGGCACCCACCTTCGCCCAGCGGGCCCGGGGTCCACTTCGGGCAGACGGCCAGTCCGCCGATCACCGGCATCGGCCGATCGGCCGATGCGGCTCGAACCACCTGGCCAAGGTGCGCGCGGGCCCGGATCCTCTACCGTTCGGTTGTGCCCGAAGCCCCACCTGTCCAGTCCTTTTCCGCGCGCGTGGCCGAACTCGTGCGCCGCCTCGGCATGCCCGTGGTGGTGCTGCTCGCTTCGCTGCTGTTCGACCTCGTCTTCATCACCGACGCGGCGCTCGACAACCACGGCCCCGGGTTCGTCGACTTCGCGTTGCTCCCCGGCATCGTCGCCATGGTCGGGTGCGCGATCTGGGCACGCCGGCGAGCCGCGGTGGCGGCGATGGTCGGGGCGTTCGCGCTCGCGTTCTTCACGATCTTCCAGCGCTACCTGCACACGCCGGCGTATTCGAGCGTGCTCGCGAACCTGTCGATCACCGACGTCGTGGCGGGGACCGAAATGGTCTACTACGTCGCCCGCCGGGTGCGCCCGGGCGTGGCGTTCGCGGTGATCTCCTCGCTCGTGGTCGGTGCGCTGATCGCGGTGTTCGGCCGCTACACCTACGGGGACATCTCGGACTCGACGATCCTGTCGGCGTTGCTGTTCGGCAGCTTCCTGCTCGGAGCGGCCGTGGTGATCGGGGTGTCGGGCCGCACGCGGACCGGCCCGAGCGAGAAGCGGATGCGGCGCCTGCGGCGGGTCAACGCGCTGGTGATGGGACAGTGGCCGCTCATCGCCGCGCTCGCGATAGCGCTGCTATTCGAGTTCGGCTACAGCTACGACAGCGGCACGCGCGGATTCCCGGTGCTCTTCTGCTCCATCGGCGCAGCCGTGATCGCCGTGCTCTCGCCGCGGCGGCCGGGCGACGCGATCCTCGGCGTGGCCGGGTTGCTTCTGCTGTCGTCGCTGGTGACGCCCTTCCTGCACCTCGGCTACGACTACCCGCTCGTGGCCGGGACCTCGCCGACGCAGATTGTCGCCGGGATCGGTGTGGTGGTGAACCTCGTGCGCGCGGTGCCGCTCGCGAAGGCGTGGCCCCGCATCACGGTGCTGGCGATCCCGGTGGCCATCGGCGCCTTCCTGAACACGCACCCCGGGCCCTACCGGTTGATGACCGACCCGCAGGAACTCGGCTCGCTCGTGGTGGCCGCCGGTCTGGTGCTCGGCATCTCCGTGGCCGTCGGGCTCTTCCTGCGCTCGCGCGACTCCGAGCGCACGCAGGTGATGAAGGCGGCGGTCACCGACGCGCAGACCACCGAGCGGATGGCGCTCGCCCGGGAGCTGCACGACGTCGTCGCGCACCACGTCACGGGCATCGTCGTGCAGGCGCAGGCCGCGCGGATGATGGGCGAGAAGAACCCGCAGCTCGCGCTCGAGGCGATGGGCCGCATCGAGGACGCGGGCACGGAGGCGCTCGCGGCGATGCGCCGGCTCGTGCGCAGCATGCGCGGAGACGCGCCCGCGGGGGCCAGCGAGCTGAGCGAGCAGGCGACCACCGACCTCGACGCGGACCTGCGCAAGCTCGTCGAGGGCGCCAACCACAACATCGAAACGACGCTGGTGCTCAACCTGCCGCCGCACCTGCCCCACGAGGTCGGCCGCTCGGCCCTTCGGCTCGTGCAGGAGTCGCTCACCAACGTGGGCAAGCACGCCGCCGACGCGACGGAAGCGCTGGTCCACGCGGAAGTCGTCCGCAACGAACTGCACCTCGAAGTGCGCGACAACGGCCGCGAGCGGGCTCACCGACCGGCCGGTGGGTCGGGCGGCTACGGTCTGGTCGGCATGCGCGAGCGCGTCGCCCTGCTGCACGGACGGCTCACGGCCGGGCGCGGGCCCGACGGCGGCTGGCGCGTGGAAGCGTGGCTGCCACTCGAGGCGAACGGGGATGACGAGTGATCCGGGTACTGATCGCGGACGACCAGGAGATGGTGCGGATGGGGTTCCGCATGATCCTGGACGCGCAGGACGACATCGAGGTGGTGGCCGACGTCGCCGACGGCGTCTCGGCCGTCACCAAGGCGCGTGAGCTGCGCCCGGACGTCTGCCTGCTCGACATCCGCATGCCCGGTCTCGACGGGCTGGAGGTGACGCGGCAGCTGGCGGGCCCGGAGGTCACCGACCCGCTGAAGGTCGTGGTGGTCACGACGTTCGACCTCGACGAATACGTGCACACCGCGCTGCGCAACGGCGCGAGCGGCTTCCTGCTCAAGGACGCGGGCCCGGCGCTGCTGATCGAGGCCATCCGCGCCGCCGACCGCGGCGACGCGCTCGTCTCGCCGCAGATCACCGTGCGGCTGCTGAAGCACTTCGACGGCTCGAACGGGCACAGGCGGGACGTGCCGCCCCCGGCCGAACCGCTCACCGCGCGTGAGCTCGACGTGGTCAAGGCCGCCGCTCGCGGCCTGACGAACACGGAGATCGGGCAGGAGCTGTACCTGTCGCTCTCGACGGTGAAAACGCACCTGGCTTCGGTGCAGGGCAAGGTCGGCGCGCGCAACCGCGTGGAGATCGCCGCGTGGGCGTGGCGCAGCGGGGTCGTGGACTGAGTCTCCGGACGGCACTCTTCCCAACCACTTTCTCCACAACGACACACTTCACAACGACACTCTTCACAACGACACGGGGCCGGCACGTGGTGTGCCGGCCCCTTGCCGTTACGCGGGGTCAGAAGAGCTGGCCGCGCGCAGCGCCACCGGGGAAGGCGGCGTCGTGCAGGTTCGCGTAGTACGACAGCGGGTGGCGGGCGATGTCGCTCACCAGCGCCCGGTCGAGGCCGGTCGCGGTACCGGACACGGCGAAGACGCCCTCGGGCACGGTGGTGCCGATCAGCGGCACCACGACCGGGCCGTTCTTGCCGAAGGTGCCCTTGTGGATGTGCGCGAGGGTGGGCTGGAAGCCGAACCACGCGAAGGAGAACGACACCTGCGTGCCGCTCGGGCGGACGAACGCGACGGCGTTGGCCTTCGGGTCACCGGCCTTCGGCTCGCCCGGGGCAGCCTTGACCTCCTGGAAGCCCGACATCAGCGCGTGCAGGCCGCCGATCTGCAGCAGCTTCAGCATGTCCGGCGTGGAGCGCAGCGGGCTGAGCTGGCCACGGACGGCGCCGCCGGGGAACTCCTTGGTGTGCAGGTTGAGGTAGAAGCCGGCCGGGTTCTTGCGCAGGCCGTCGGCGGTGGCCTGGTCGGTGATCGTCGCGGTGCCGGCCGCGGCGTTGACGGTGTCGGGCATCGGGGTGCCGAACAGCGGCACCTTCACGTCCCCGTTCACGCCGGCGACGCCCTCGTGGATGTGGCCGAGCGTGGGGGCGCTGATGCCCTTCCACGAGAACGCGTAGGTGACCTTGTTCCCCTGCACCTCGACGATGCCCGTGGCGCTGCCCTTCGGGTCGCCGACGGCGGGTTTACCCGCCACCGGCACCTCGTTGGCGCCGGTCAGCTTGGCCTGCAAGAAGATCGGCTTCTGCTGCGACCGCTGCATCGCGGCCGAGAGACTGGCCGGGGGTTTGGCTTTCGCCTGCGTGCCCGGGCTCGGCATGTTCATGCCCGGCATGTCCATGCTCATGCCGGGCATGGTCGGCGCAGTCGGGTCGGTGCTCATCGGGCTGGCGGTGGCCGTGGCGGCACCGAGGAGGCCGAGGCCGGCGGTCAGCGCTGCCGCGATCGCGATTCGTGCTCGCATGGGTTCGTCCTTTCACGACGGATTCGCAGTCGGACACGCACCCGGGCGCGCAGCGGTTCAGCGGAAAATCCGGCTGAACCGTTTCGCCGCCACTGCCGTGTGTCGTCGCGAATTCGACGTGATCGGTGGAGGAGTTCATCATGCGTGTCTCGATCGTCCTGGCCGGTGCTGCCCTGCTCGGCACCCTCGCCGCGTGCAGCACGGCCACGACCAGCGGTTCCGCTTCCGCACCCGCGGGCTCGGCGCCCGCTCCGGCGGGGGATGTGGTCATCGGGCAGTCCAGCGTCGGGCCCATTCTCACGGATTCCGCGGGAAGGACCCTTTATGCCTTCGCGGATGACAGTTCGGGCATCAGCACGTGCAAGGAAGGGTGCCTGGAAACGTGGCCCGCGCTCACCGGCGGCAAGGATTTCAAGGCCGGCGACGGCGCGGATCAGAAACTGCTCGCGGCGACCGAGCGAACGCCGGGTGTCGAGCAGGCGAAGTACGGGAAGTGGCCGCTGTACTACTTCGTCGGCGACCAGGGTCCGGGCGACATCGACGGCCAGGGCGTGGACAACTTGTGGTTCGTCGTCGGCGCGGACGGGAAGCTGATCAAGAAGACGCCGTGAGCGCGGGTGTCCGGGACGCCCGTAATATCTCGGCATGTCACACCGCTTCCACGCACCTGTGGTCCTGCCCGCCGATCCCGCCTGCTCGCTGCTGCGCGACGCCGTCGTGGACGTCGACGATGCCGGGCGGATCGCGTTCGTGGGGCGGGCCGCGGAGGCGCCCGAGTTCACGGGTGAGCAGACGCGGCTCAGCGGGATCCTGCTGCCCGGACTGGTGAACACCCACGCGCACAGCCCGATGACGCTGCTGCGCGGCATGGGTGGCGACCTGCCGCTGTTGCGGTGGCTGCGCGAGATCATCTGGCCGACCGAGGCGAAGTTGCGGCCGGAGGACATCCGGGCGGGGATGCTGCTGGGTTCCGTCGAGATGCTGCGCCACGGCGTCACGACCAGCGCCGAGATGTACTTCGAGGGCGAGCAGCTCGTGGACGCCGTGCTGACGACGGGCGGGCGCGTGCTCGTGGCGCCGCCGGTGCTCGAGCTGCCGGGGATGGACTGGAAGACGTCCCTGGCAGCGATCGACCGCTGGATCGACGCCGACGGCTTGCGCTTCGGCCCGGGTGACCGCGTTGAGCTGGGTTACGGCCCGCACTCGGCGTACATGCTGAAGCCGGACGGGTTGCGCGCCACCGCGGAGTCGGCCGCCGCGCGCGGCGCGCTGGTGCAGATCCACGTCGCCGAAGCCGCGAACGAGGACGTCGCCCAGCGCGCGGAGTACGGCTCGGTGCCCCGGCTGCTGGACTCGCTGGGCGTGTTCGCCGGGCGGACGCTCGCCGCGCATTCCATCCACCTGTCCGACGAGGACATCGCGCTGTTCGCCGCGCGTGGCGTCGGCGTGGCCCACTGCCCGGGGTCCAACGCCAAGCTGGCGTCCGGCATCGCGCGCATCAAGGACCTCCGCGACGCCGGGGTGGCCATCGGCCTCGGCACCGACGGCCCCGCGTCCAACGACGACCTCGACCTGTGGGAAGAGCTGCAGCTCACGGCCATGCTGGCCCGCCTGGCCACCAACGATTCCACGGTCCTCACCGCCGCGGACGTGCTGCTGATGGCGACCCGCGGCGGCGCCGAGGCCCTCGGCCGCCCCGACCTGGGCGCCCTCGAACCGGGTCGCTGGGCCGACCTCGTCCACGTCGACCTCGACGACCCGGCCTTCGCGGCGGGCTTGGACGTGCCCGACGAGCAGCTGCTGTCGAACCTCGTGTGGGCCGCCGGTTCCCGTCGCGTCCGCGACGTGTGGGTCGCCGGCGAGCAGGTCGTCGTGGACGCCGAGCCGACGCGGGTGGACCGGGCGAAAGTGCAGGCCTCGGCCGCCGACACCGCGGCGCGGCTGCGGGCCTGAGTCACCGCGGACGGAGGATCAGCTCCGTGACGTGGGCCTCCGGGCTGGCCGACACGGCCGTCAGCACAGCGGTGGCGACGGAATCCGTGCGCAGGAAGCGGCTCGGGTCGTACTCGCCGCCCTCGTGCTCGATGACGGAGCGCTGCATGTCCGTGTCGGTGCGGCCCGGGTAGACGGTGGTGACGCGCAGATCCGCCTCCTCTTCGCGGAGGGCGTCGGCGAAGGCGCGGACGGCGAACTTCGATGCGGCGTACGGACCCCAGCCCGCGCGGGCGGTGCGGCCGGAACCGGAGTTGATGACGACGACGTGGCCCCGGGCGGCGCGCAGGGCGGGCAGCAGCAGGCGCGTCAGCTCGGCGACGGCGACCACGTTGACCTCGTAGTTCACGCGCCAGTCTTCGGCGGTCGCGTCGGCGATGCGGTTCAGCGCGGCGGCGCCCGCGGAGTGGACGAGCACGTCGAGGCGATCGATCCGCGCCGCGGCTTCCGCCAGTGACGCGGTGTCCGTCAGGTCGACCCGCCACGGCTCGGCGCCCGGCAGTTCGGCGGCCACCTTCCCGAGCGCGGCCTCATCGCGCCCGCCCAGCAGGAGCCGGTGGGTCGGGGCGAGCTGGTGGGCGACGGCGGCGCCGATGCCACGGGAGGCACCGGTGACCAGGGCGAGGGGAAGATCGGTCATGCGATCCACCGTAGGCGTCAGCAGGCGGCGGCCGCTCGGGGGTCGCGGTCGAAACGGATGCCCGTGCGGCTCACCGAACCGGCGAAGTTGTCGACGAAGCGACCGAACGTGAGCGGCGAGCGCGTCGACGTCAGCACGTCCTGCTCGCCCTGGCAGCGCAACGCCTGCCGCGCCGCTTCGATTTCCGACGGTGGGTACACGTGGACCTGCCCGTCGACCGCGACGTCGCCGCGGCCCGCGTCGGCGATCTCCCACGCCGCCGTGAGCCACTTCGAGTGGCCCGGCCGCCCGCCGGGGATCGACGTGGAGTGCGAGCCGAGGTCGCCGGCCAGGCCGTAGCCGTCGTGGATGCGGACGTCGAGCGGCACCAGGTTGCTGATCGCGCCCATGCTGTCGGCCGCGAGCGTCACGTACGGCCGGTCCGTCGGGAACGTGTACCAGCGCTTCTCCCCGTAGCTGTACACGAGCACGGCCGGCGAGTGCGTCGCATCGGTGGCCGCCACGGCCGCGCGCATCACCGGCTCACCCATGAAGTCCGCCGCCAGTACCGGGTGCGCGTTGCCCGTCGCCCACGACCAGTACGCCCGTTCGTCCGTGACCCCGACGGCCGAATGGAGGTTCTCGTACGGCACGCGCAACCACCCCGCCGCGGCCACCGACCACACGGCCACCCCCGCCAGCAGCGCGAAAGTCCGCCGCGTCCACGGCAGCGCCATCACCGGCAGCAGCAGCGTGAACAACGCGGGCAGCAGCATCCGGCCGTGCATGAAATCCCCGCCGACCCGCACGACGTACGCGGCCAATAGCACCGCGCCGGCCACCGGCGCGAGCGTGAGGATCCGCGACTTCCGGCTCAGGTACGCGGCGACCGCCAGCAACGGCAGCGACAGCCACAGGTAGTACGGGTCGATGAGGTCCAGCAAATACGCGAAGCCGCGCGGCCAGTTGGCTTCGCCGGCTTCCTTGGCCAGCGCCGTGTTCGGCACCAGCAGGCCGTAGTAGCCCATCCGGAACACCTGGTACGCGACCGGCAACGCGAGCCCGACCCCGAGCCAGCCGAACCCCGCCCGCAGCGACGGCCGCCGCAGCAGCACCAGCGCGGCGAACGCGACGATGCTGAACAACGCCAGGTCCGGACGCACGAGCACACCCAGCCCGATCACGAACGCCGTCGTCTTCGCCGCCTTGCCGCGCACGAGCAGCCACCACGTGAGCCCGAGCCACAGCATCGCCAGCCCCGTTTCGAGGCCGGACGTCGCGAAGTCGCGGAACGGCGGCAGCGCGCACACGATCAGCGCGCCCGCCGGCACGACCGGGCCGCCGTAGAGCCGGCGCGCGCCGTCCATCGCGAAGAAGAGTCCCGCGACCGCGCACACCAAGCCGGTGACCACCGACAGCCACTCCAGCGCCGGCCCCGGGATCGTGCCGATCCCGGCCAGCAGCCACGTCCACAGCGGGCTCGTGCTGGCTTCGACGCGCTCGCCGATGTTGAACACCGGCCCGTGCCCGGCCAGAATCTGCCGGACGGTGCGCAGCACCAGCAGCCCGTCGTCCGACATCCAGCGCCGCCGCCACGCGAGGTACGCGTAGACGATCAGCGTGGCGGCGATGAGCCAGCTGGTGGGGTGTCTGAACCACGGCTTCGCAGGCGCCACGCCGGTAGTGGTGGCAGGTGCAGCAGTGGTCATGGCCCCTCTCCCCGACTCCTCGCCTCGCCAGTCTCCCACTCGGGCAGCCGGTGGAACGGGCAGAGCCGTTCAGGGGGTCGGCGGGGGCGGGGGTGTCGTCGAACTCGGGGCCGGCGCCGGAGGCGGCGGGGGTGGCGGCGCCAGGCCGAGGTCCTCGTCGAGGTTCTCGCGGTGGTCGCCGCCCAGCGTGAACGCCGCTGTGCAGCCGGTTGTGGTGTCGGCGTCCGAGTCCTTGGCCGGGTCACCGGCCGCGGCCTTCGTGACGGTCAGCCCGTCCGGCAGGTGCGAAACGTCGAAGCACACCTGGTACGTGCCGTCCTTGCGCTTGTCGAAGGCGTACGTGCCGTCGGCGCCGGTTTTCGTGGCCGCGAGCGTGCTGCCGGCGCCGTCTTTCAGCGTCACGGGGATGTCGGGCACGCCCGGCTCGCCGTCGTCCTGCAAGCCGTTGCGGTTGTCGTCGCGCCACGCGCGGTCGCCGACCTTGTCGATCAGCGGCAGGGGAGTCACGGTGATCGACGCGGTCGCCGTCTGGTCGGTGAGCGGACCGCTCGGCGCCTTGACGCCGGTGACGGTGACCTTGTTGACGTGGCCCGTGTCGTTCTCGGCCAGGTTCGGGTGGTCGCACGGCAGCTGTCGCGACGCACCGGGCGCCAGGTCGAACGCCCCCGGCAGGCCCGTGCACCACGAGTCCTTCACGAGCACGCCGGTCAGTGGTGCCGTGCCCGAGTTCGTCACAGTCGTGCGGTAGTGCGCGGTTTCGCCGGCCGGGATGGTCGCGGACGCACCCCATTCGCCGGTGATGGGGTTCTGCACCTCTTCCTTCACCGTGTACGCCGCTTCCTGCAGGTCGACGCAGTCCCACAGCACCCAGTTGTGGTTGGTGCTGGCGAAGAAGGTGACGTTCGCCGTCTTCTCGGGCGCCGTCTGCGCCGGGAAGTCCTGGCGCGCCAGCTTGCCGTCCGAGGTCACGTCGTGCGTGACGTCCTGCGCCTTCTCCAGCAGCGTCCGGCCCGTGGCATCCGTGAAGCGCAGGCCGGCCGACTGCGCGTTCCCGCGCTCGGACAGGGCCGAGCCGACGGAACCCGTGTACGCCGAGAGCGTGAAGACGGAGCCAGGCGCGGCGGGCAGCGTCTGGCTCGCGGAGCTGACGCGGCCGTCGGGCGTCTGGATCTGCGCGTTCAGCTTGCCGTCCGTCGCGTGCGCGCTGTCGGTGACGAGCTTCGGCACCTTGTCCGGCGGCGTGCTGCGCGGCACGGGCGCGGCGGGGGTGAACAGGTACCCCTGCGGCGCGCCGCCGGCCTCGGTCGTCTGCTCGACGCTCGGGTTCGGGGCCACGCCTCCGCACGCGGGCGCGACTCTGTTCGCGGAAGCGACCGGTGCCGCGCTGCCGGAGAAGACCCCGGGGAGGACGACGACGAGCGCGCCCGCCAGCACGAAGGTACAGGCCGACGCGCCCGCCGAACGTCCGATCGCGACTTTCCCAACCCGCCTCACGGGCCCGACGCTATTGCCCCGCCCCGGGCCCGCGCAGCGGGAAACACCCCAAAGAGTTACCGCACGCCGATGCGGCCGGCGAGACCGAAGCGGCCCTTGCGCCACACCGAAACGATCGACGGCCGCGGCTGCGTGGTGCCACCGTCGGGCCAGTGCGACGACGGACTGGCGGAACTCGCGGCGTTCTCACCCGGGTGCTGCACGGCGACGAGCACGCGGTGGTCGGTGACGACCGGCCCGCACGTCTCCGCGCCCACCGGCGCGGACAGGAACTGCTTCACGTGCCCGCGTTCCGGGCCCGAGACGGGCACGGAGAACAGGCCGTCGTTCGCGCCGAGCGTGTTGCCGTCGGTGGAGAGCCACAGGTTGCCGTGCGGGTCGAACGCGACGTTGTCCGGGCACGAGATCGGGCTGACCTGGTTCTTCGGGAAACCGCCGAAGTAGGTGTCGGCCGTGGCCGGGTCACCGCAGACGAGCAGCAGCCGCCAGGAAAACCGGGTCGACGCCGCGTCGCCACGAGCCTCTTCCCACTCGAGCACGTGGCCGTTTTTGTTGCCCACGCGCGGGTTCGCTTCGTCGACGCCCGCCTTGCCCGCCGCGCCGCGGTCGGTTTTGTTGTTGAGCGCGGCGTAGATCCGGCCGTTGACGGGGTTGGGCTCGATGTCCTCGGGCCGGTCCATCTTGGTGGCGCCCGCCTTGTCGGCCGCCTGGCGCGTGAAGACGTACACCTCCTCAGCGGTGAAACCCTCCACAAAGGACTTGTTCCCGCTCGCCAACGGGAGCCACTCGCCGGCGCCGTCGAACTCGCCGTCGGCCGGGAGCTTGCCGGTGCCGCCGATCTCCGCGGCCGGGCTGTCGCCGGTGAACTTCGCGACGTACAGCGTGCCGTCGTCGAGCAGCGCCGAGTTGTGGCGCCGAGCCTGGGCGGAGTTGCCCTTCTTGTACTTGCCCTTCGACACGAACTTGTAGATGTACTCGAACCGCTCGTCGTCGCCGGAGTACACGGCGACGCGGCCGTCGGCGGTGATCTTCACGTTCGCGGCCTCGTGCTTGAAGCGGCCGAGTGCGGTGTGCTTGATCGGCGTGGAGTGCGGGTCGTCCGGGTCGATCTCCACGACCCAGCCGAACCGGTTGGGCTCGTTGGGCTCCTCGGCGACGTCCCAGCGCTTGTCGAAGCGCTCCCACTTGCGCGTGCTCTCGCCGGTGCCGATCACGTAGCGCCTGAGCCGCGCGGCCTGCTCCGGGTCCGTCAACTTGTCGGCGTTGGCGAAGTACTGGTGGAAGTTCTCCTCACCCGAGAGCACGGTGCCCCACGGCGTGACCCCGCCGGAGCAGTTGTTCTGCGTGCCACGCACGCGTGTGCCCGAAGGGTCGGCCGACGTCTTGAGGTACTTCGAGCCGGCCGCCGGCCCGCACACCTCCAAGATCGTGTCGAGCGTGATGCGGCGGTTGAGCGGACTCGCCACCGTGCGCAGTGCGCCGCCGATCGGGTCGCGCGCGGTCTGGACCACGGACAGACCGTGGGCCGCCCACGCGATCTTCACCTGCTCCTCGGTCGGGTTCGCGGGGTCGTACTGCTCGGCCGGGAACAGGTGGACCTCGGTCGTGTACTCGTGGTTGACGACGAGCAAGTTGCGCAGCCCGAGGGAGTCCTGCGGGATCAGGCCGACGAAGTCGTTGTTGTAGCCGAACTGCTTGGCCTGCGCGGCCGTCGTCTGCTTGTGGAAGTCGAACTTCGGCGCGCCCGGCACCACGGCCTCGCCCCAGCGGATCACCACGTGCTGGTCGTAGCCTTCGGGGATGCTGACGCGGTCGTGCTTGTTCGGCGGCACCGCGTCGAAGTCCGTGCCGGGAACCGGCCGCTGGTGCCCGCCGCCGTGGCCGTCGTCCTTCGCGGGCGCCGCGGTGGCGGTGCCCGACAGCGCGGCGAACCCGCCCGCGGCCGCGGCCATCACCGCGCCGGCCTTGAACACACCGCGGCGCGAGACGCTCTTGGCGACGTCGCCGAAGTACTCGTTGCCCGAGGGGTTCGGGGCTTCCTGTGAACACGCGTTGCCGCAGCGGTACTCGCACGTGAGGCGAGATCGGCCGCCGGGGTGGGTGGTGAACAGGGGCAGCAGTCGCCCGCGCTCCAGGGACACAGGGCCTCCAGGTCGCTTCGGTTGGGGAACAAACGCGACCGTATGCGGCCAAACGTGATCACATCGGACCAAAAGGTGAAGAGCGGGTGTATTAAGACCGTTGGGCATCAACTACGTGAAGCCCCCGGACGGGTCGTCCGGGGGCTTCGGCGGAGCGTGGGTCAGAGCTCTTCCTCACCCACCAGTGCGGCTTCCTTCGGCAGCTCACGCGCGTCGGCCTTCTTCTCGCGCAGCGACAGCAGCACCGCGGCGACGAGGCACAGCACGGCCGCGATCACGAACGGGCCCTGCTCCCAGCCGAGCCAGTCGGCGACGTGGCCGACGAGCGTCGCGGCCACCGCACCGCCCAGCCACCGGCAGAAGTTGTAGCCCGCGCTCGCCACCGGCCGCGGCGCACCGCTGATCGACATCGCGGTGCCGGTGAACAGCGTGTTCAGCAGACCCGACACGAGCCCGGAGAGCACGATCCCGATGACCACGACAGTCTTGCTGGGCACGGCCAGCACCAACATCAGCACGGTGTAGCCGACCACGGCGAGCGCCGCCGCGTGCCGTTCGCCGAACCGCGCGGCGAGCTTCGGCGCGAACACCACCCCGGCGACCGCGACGCACAGACCCCAGCCGCAGAAGATCAGGCCGACCGCGATCGCGTTCCAGCCCAGCACGAACGGCGACCACGCCAGCACCGCGAAGAACGCGGCCGTGTACAGCGCCGAAGCGACCGAAGTGCGCAGCAGGCCCGGGTGCTTGAGCGCGCGGATCGGGTCGAGCAGCTTGATCGGCGTGCGTTTCTCGTGGGAATCGCTCTTCAGGAACACCGTGCACAGGACCAGCGCGCCGGCCATCAGCACGGCCGTGCCCAGGAACGGGCCGCGCCACGAGATCGTGCCGAGCAGCGCACCCAGCAGCGGGCCCACGGACAGGCCGACACCCAGCGCGGCTTCGTACAACAGGATCGCCCCGGACTGCCCGCCCGTGGCGGCGCCGACGATCACCGACAGCGCGGTGGCGATGAAAAACGCGTTGCCCAGCCCCCACAGCGCCCGCAGGCCCACGAGTTGCTCGATCGAACCGGCCGCCGCGCACAGCGCGGTCGCGGCGACGATCAACGTCAGCCCGACCAGCACGGTGCGCTTGGCGCCGAAGCGCGCGGACATCGAGCCGGTGAACAGCATCGCGATCACCTGCACGCCGAGGTACGACGTGAACAGCAGCGTGACCTGCGACGGGGACGCGTTCAGGCCCTTGGCGATCGACAGCAGGATCGGGTCGACCAAACCGATGCCCATGAACGCGATGACCGCGGCGAACGCCGTGATCCACACCTGCTTGGGCTGGCCCTTGACCGCGTCCAGCAGGCTCGAGTGGTGCTCAGCGCTCATCGCTGATCAGTTCCTCCTCCAACTTTCCAGTGTCTTTCGGGTTCGAGGGTTCGAGGTGGAAATCGCGGATCAGCTTGCCGAGCGCGGGCAACGCGGCGTCGATCGCAGCGCGCTCTTCGTCCTCCAGCTCCAGCAGCCGTTCGCGCATCTGCGCTTCCCGAGCCGCGACCAGCTCGGCGTAGAAGCGCTCACCCTCTTCCGTGGCTTCCACGAGCACGGCCCGCCCGTCGTCCGGGTCGGGGCGGCGGGTCACAAGACCGAGCCGCTCCAGGCGCCCGACGACGTCGGTCATCGACGGCATGCGCACGCCTTCGAGCTGAGCGAGGCGGCTCATGCGGCTGGGCCCGACGCGCACGAGCTCGGACAGCACCGAGCCCTGGGTGGGCGTCAACGCCTGCGAGGTCTCGCGGCGCACCAGGTAGTAGAGCCGGAAGACGACCGGCCAGAGCCGGTGCGCGAGGTCGACGATCGGGGAAGTCACTTAGCCATGCTAACAAGTTTAGTTAGGGTGGCGAAGTAATTCGGCTCACACGCTACGCTGTAGGCGTGGACGCGGTGATCTTCGACCTCGACGGTGTACTGGTGGACTCGGAAAAGATGTGGGATGAGGTGCGCCGCGACGTCGTCGCAGAACACGGCGGTACCTGGCTACCCGAATCGACCAGAAAACAGCAAGGGATGAGCACCCCGGAGTGGGCTTCGTACCTGGTGAACACGCTCGGCGCGCAGCTGACGCCCGACGAGATCGCCCAGGTCGTGGTCAGCCGGATGGCCGAGCGCTACGAAGCCGGCCCGCCCGTGATCGACGGCGCCCCGGACGTGGTCCGGACCGTCTCCCGCCGGTACCCGGTGGCGATCGCGAGTTCGTCGCCACCGGCGCTGATCCAGGCGTTCCTGCACGCCTGCGACCTCACGTCGCTGGTGCCCGTCGCGGTGTCGAGCGAGGAGGTCGGCGCCGGCAAACCCGCACCCGACGTCTACCTGCGCGCGGCGACGCTGCTCAACGTCCCGGCCGGCCGCAGCGCCGCCGTGGAGGACTCGACCAACGGCCTGCGCGCGGCGCTCGCGGCGGAGATGGCCGTATACGCGGTGCCGAACCCGCACTTCCCGCCGGACCCGGACGTGCTGGCCCAGACCACCGCGGTGGTGCGCGACATCAACGAACTCCCCGCCGCCCTGGGTCTCTGAGAAGCACGGTTCTCGGCCAAGCACTGTTCTCGGCCAAGCACTGAACCGCTGACAAGGGAAAGGCCCGCCGACGGATCGGCGGGCCTTTCCCCTTCGGGCGCTCAGCGCTCGAGCTCGCCCCGGATGAACTTGTCGACCGCGTCGCGCGCGGTGGAGTCGTCGTACTGCTCCGGCGGCGACTTCATGAAGTAGGACGACGCCGACAGGATCGGACCGCCGATACCGCGGTCCTTCGCGATCTTCGCGGCGCGCACGGCGTCGATGATGATGCCCGCGGAGTTGGGGGAGTCCCACACCTCGAGCTTGTACTCGAGGTTCAGCGGCACGTCGCCGAACGCGCGGCCCTCGAGGCGCACGTAGGCCCACTTGCGGTCGTCGAGCCACTGCACGTAGTCCGACGGTCCGATGTGGACGTTGCCCTTGCCGAGCTCGCGGTCGACCTGAGAGGTCACCGACTGGGTCTTCGAGATCTTCTTCGACTCGAGGCGCTCGAGCTCCTTCATGTTCAGGAAGTCCATGTTCCCGCCCACGTTGAGCTGCATCGTGCGGTCGAGCTGCACGCCGCGGTCCTCGAAGAGCTTCGCCAGCACGCGGTGCGTGATCGTGGCGCCGACCTGCGACTTGATGTCGTCACCGACGATCGGCACGCCGGCGTCGGTGAACTTCTTCGCCCACTCCGGGTCCGACGCGATGAACACGGGCAGCGCGTTCACGAACGCCACGCCGGCGTCGATCGCAGCCTGCGCGTAGAACTTGTCGGCCTCGTCGGAGCCGACGGGGAGGTAGGAGACCAGCACGTCGACCTTCGCGTCGCGCAGCGCGCCGACGATGTCGACCGGCGCCTCGTCGGACTCGGCGATGGTCTCGCGGTAGAAGCGCCCCAGGCCGTCGTAGGTGTGCCCGCGCTGCACCGTGACGCCCAGCGGCGGCACGTCGGCGATCTTGATCGTGTTGTTCTCGCTGGCGAAGATCGCCTCCGAGAGGTCGCGGCCGACCTTCTTGGCGTCGACGTCGAACGCGGCGACGAACTCGATGTCGCGCACGTGGTAGTCCCCGAACTGGACGTGCATCAAACCGGGGACGCGCGTGCCGGGATCCGCGTCGCGGTAGTACTGCACACCCTGGACCAGCGAGGAGGCGCAGTTGCCGACGCCCACGATGGCCACCCGAACGCGGCGGTTCTCGCCCATGCCGGTTTCTCCTTAATCCGTTTTCTTCATCTGCAGGTCTGCCGCGACGTTGCGGCCCGAACGGCGCACCCCTAGTCCTGCGGGTCGCGCTGCTCGGCTTGTTCGTGCGCGATCAGCTCGTTGAGCCAGCGCACCTCCCGCTCGCTCGACTCGAGCCCCAGCCGGTGCAGCTCGCGGGTGTAGCGGTCGATCTTCTCCTCGGCCCTGGCCAGCGCCTCGCGCAAGCCCTCGCGGCGCTCCTCCACGCGACGCCGCCGGCCCTCCAGAATCCGCATCCTGACGTCGGCCGGTGTCCGCGAGAAGAACGCCAGGTGGACGCCGAACCCCTCGTCGTCCCAGGTCTGCGGACCAGCGTCACCGAGCAGTTCGGCGAACCGCTCCTTGCCCTCGGCGGTGAGCTTGTAGACGCGGCGGCCGCGCCGGGACCACGCCCGGTCGTCCGCCTCGTCGAGCTCCTCGACGAGGTAGCCCGCCCGCAGCAACCGGCGCAACGTCGGGTACAGCGAGCCGTACGAGAACGCCCTGAACATCCCGAGCGTCTCGTGCAAGCGCTTGCGCAGCACGTACCCGTGCATCGGCGCCTCGTGGAGCAACCCGAGGATCGCGAGTTCGAGCACAAGACACCTCCTCACGGGAACAAACCGCGGCCGCCGCCGTTGCCAGAAGGACGTACGACTCGGTCAACCTACTCGTCGACCATATCGCGCCGATACATCGAAGTGGCGGAAGTAACCCCCGGCAGTGATCAGACCAGGGCAAATGTCACCAGACAGTTATCGAAGGAACGGCGTGTCCGACCGGTCGCCCTGGGTGCCGATTCGCGGGGGGCACTGCGCGCACAGAAAGAGCCCGTACTCTGTTCCTCGTGCTAAACCAGCGGCAGGTCGTGGACTACGCCTTGCAGCGCCGTGCGCTGCTGGCAGGCGTCCGCTCCGGACGCGTCGGCGACCATGAGGTGTGCGACGCGAGCCCCTACCTGCTCAGGGCGGCGAAGTTCCACGGGAGGCCGGACGACCGCGCCTGCCCGATGTGCCGCCGGTCCCCGCTGACCCTGGTGTCGTGGGTCTACGGGGACGAGCTGAAGCACGTCTCGGGATCGGCGCGGACACCCGACGAACTGGCCCGCATGGCGGGGCTGTTCGGCGAGTTCACCGTCTACGACGTAGAGGTGTGCCGGACGTGCCACTGGAACCACCTGGTCCTGTCCTACGTCCTCGGCACGGGCGAGCCGCAACCCACCCGGCCGCGGAGGACAGCGGGCCAGTGACGAGTACCACGACCGCTGCAGAGCACAGGGCGGCGCGCACCGGTTCTTCCCGAACGCCGGCGCCGGTCTGGGAGGCCCATTCGTGAACGACGACCGCAACCGCTCCTGGCCCGGCCAGGAGCCCGATGCACCTCGCCGTGCCCAGTGGCCGGAGGAAGAACCGGGACCCGCGTGGCCGGGTGAGGACGCGCCGCGCCGCCCGCAACGGCAAGCGCCGCCGCGCCGCGGCCCGAACGGGGGTGGACCGCGTCCGCAGCGCGCCGCCCGCGGTGGTGGCGCCGGCGGACCGGCGTGGCCGAGCTCCGACGAGCCGAAACCCCAGAACGCGCAGAACCCCCAGTGGCCCTCGTCCGACGACGCGCCCCGCCGGCCGCAGCGGCCGCAGGCACCCCAGCGTCCGCAACGCCCCACCGGCCAGGGCGGCATGCCGCCGCGCCGGCAACCACCGCCACCCCCGGGCAACCGCCCGCCGGGGCCGAACGGCGGACCCGCGAGCCCGGCGCAGGGGTTCCGCCAGCCGGGCCCGGGTGGTCCAGGCCGCCCGAACGGGTCCGGACCGGTTCGCCGCCCGCCGCAGGGCCGTCCAGCGCCGCCACCCCCGCAACCGTCGTACCCGGACCGCGAACCGGAGCTGATCACCCACGCCGCGCACACCGGCATGGACAGCTTCGGCCACGACCCGTACGACGACCGCTACGACGACGAGTACGACCGCGACGACACCGCGTCGGCGCAGTACTCGGACGAGGACGACTTCGAGGACGAGGGCCCCGAGCTCGACGAGAACGGCAAGCCGGTGAAGCAGCCGCTCACGCCGAAGCAGCGCAAGAAGCGCCGCTGGAAGATCATCCGGCGCTGCGCGTACGCGTTCGTGGGTCTGTTCATCGTGCTGCCCGCCGTCGCTTTCGTCATCACGTACTTCCTGGTGAAGGTTCCTTCCCCGCAGGACGTCAAAGCGTTGCAGAGCCAGCCGATCACCTTCTTCTACGCCAACAACCAGGTGATGGGCCGCAGCGTCCCGCCCGGCGGCGACCGCGAGCTGCTGCAGCCGAACCAGATCCCCGACGTCGTCAAGCACGCCGTGTACTCGGCGGAGGACAAAACGTTCGAGACCAACTCGGGCTTCGACATCAAGGGCATCCTGGGCGCGGTCTACAACCAGGTCACCGGTGGCACCGGTGGTGGTTCGACCATCTCGCAGCAGTACATCAAGAAGGCGACGGAAAACGACGCCCCGACCCTGACCCGCAAGTGGACCGAGCTCGCGAAGTCGTTCAAGCTCAACAACGAAGAGTCCAAATCGGACATCATCACCGGCTACCTGAACATCGTCTACTTCGGCCGGGGCGCCAACGGCGTCGCGGCTGCGGCGAAGGCCTACTTCGGCAAGGACGTGAACCAGCTGTCCGCGTCGGAGAGCGCACTGCTCGCCGGTCTGATCCAGGGCCCGAGCCGCTCGGAGGACCCGTCGTACACCCAGAAGCGGTGGAGCTACGTCATGGACCAGATGGTCGCGAACGGCTGGCTTTCCCCAGCCGACCGCGCCAAGGCGACGTTCCCGACGATGGTGCCCAAGGGTTCGCAGAGCAAGCAGGACGCGGGCACGCTGGACTACTTCATCCAGCAGCGGATCCTCGACGAGCTCGAAGCCAAGGGCTACGACCAGGACAAGCTCTACTCCACCGGCGCGAAGATCTACACCACGATCGACCCGGCCGCGCAGCAAGCCGCCGTGCAGGCGGTGCAGGACAACATGAAGGGCCAGACCGACCCGAACATCCTGGGCGCGCTGGTCGCCGTCGACCCGAGAACCGGCGGGGTCATCGCGTACTACGGTGGCCCGAACACGGTCAAGGACGACAGCGGCAAGACCCAGCTCGGGCAGGACCGCGCGAACCAGGCGAGAAACCCCGGTTCGTCGATGAAGGCCTACGACCTCACGGCGTTCCTCAAGATGGGCAAGGGTCTCGGCGAAACCTTCGACGGCACCAACAACCGCGAGCTGGGTGGCCGCATCGTGCGCAACGCGGGTGAGAGCGCCAGCTGCGGCAAGGAGTGCACGGTCAAGAAGGCCATGGAGGTCTCGGCCAACACCGTGTTCTACGACATGGTGCTGAACGTGACGAAGCCCGCGCCCGTCGCGGAAGCGGCGAAGGAAGCCGGTGTGCAGCCGGCGCCGCAGGGCAAGGCCAAGCTGGGTACCGCCGACGCGAACATCGCCCTCGGTGGTGGTGCGACCGTCGTGACGCCGGAGGACATGGCCGCGGGCTACTCGACCTTCGCGGCGGGCGGCATCTACCGCGCGCAGCACTTCGTCTCGAAGCTCACGAACTCGCAGGACGAAGTGGAGTTCGACGACACCCAGGCGCAGGGCAAGCCCGCGTTCGACCCCGACGAGCAGAAGAGCCAGCAGATCGCGGGCAACGTGACCGACGCCCTCGAGCCGGTGATCAAGCACTCGAACCTGCAGTGCCCCACCGGTCACGAGTGCGCGGGCAAGACGGGTACGCAGCAGTACGACCCGCAGAAGGGCGACCCGAAGTCCTACGGCGACCGCAACGCCCAGACCTGGATGGTGGGCTACACGCCGTCCGTGTCGGCAGCGGTGTGGATCGGCGGCGACGGCAACAAGCCGTTGCACGACAAGAACAACCAGCCGATCTTCGGTGCCACGATCGCCGGTCCGACGTGGCAGGACTTCATGGCCACCTACCTCAAGGGCAAGCCCACCGAGAAGTTCCCGAAGGTCCAGCCCATCGGCAAGGACGCGGACACCGTGACCACCACGAGCCGCACCAGTAGCCAGGTGACCACGACGTCCACCCCGACCACGACGCAGTCGACGCCGACCACCACGTCGAGCACCACGACGAGCGAGACGACCACCTCGGAGACGACCACCTCGCGTACCCGCCCGACCGGGATCTTCGGCGGCGGTCCGGGCGGTCCCGGCGAAGGCGGTGGTCCGATCACCGGCGGAGGCGGCGAGGCGGGAGCCGACCCGCCGAGACCGACCGGGTAGCGGCCCGTTCCGACGTACGCGAGGGGCTCCTCTCCAGCCGGAGGGGAGTCCCTCGTCGTGTCGGTGCCCGCCCGCGAGTGACGCAGACGACATCGCCCAGCCGGTACAGTAGGCGTACTTTTGTCCGGTTCACGCCGTGCCGGTGTGGTCACGCAGAGACAGATCCCACCGGTCGAGTGAACCCACCCCACCCTCGGTGCGTCCCCTTGTGGAGAGGGGCTCTGCGCCCGCAGCACGCCCGAGTCCGAGAAGAGGATCCGCACGTGAACGACGACCGCACCCGCTCCTGGCCCGACCGGGATCCCGACCCGCGGCGTCAACCACCCCCTCCGAGCGGCCAGGCCCCGCCGCCGTGGGCCCGCAACCAGCCGCAAGGCGGTGCGCCGCGAACGCCCCCGCCCGGCACGCCGAGGCCGCGGGTGCAGCCGAACCGGCCCGGCACACCGCCGCCCGGGTTCCGGCAGCAACCGCCTGGCGCGCGCCGGCCCGGGCAGGGACCTCAGCAGCCGCGCCGCGAGCCGGAACTGATGACGCACCACGTGCACAACGGCACCGTGGACAACCAGTACGGCGACGACCGCTACGACGACGGGCCCCTCGACGCGGACGACGTCTTCCCCGCCGAGCCGGCGCTCGACGCGAAGGGCAGACCCGTCCTCACGGCGGCGCAGCGCAAGAAGCGCCGCTGGAAGATCATCCGGCGGTGCGCGTATGCGTTCGTCGGCGTCTTCATCGTGATCCCCGCGATCGCGTTCGTGATCACGTACTTCAGCGTCGACGTGCCGTCGCCGCAGAGCGTCGCGCAGGGGCAGAGCCAGGCCGTGACGTACCTCTACGCCGACGGCACCCCGATGGGCAAGGACGTGCCGTCGGGCGGCAACCGGCAGATCCTCACCGCCGACCAGATCCCCGACGTCATGAAGCACGCCGCGATCGCGACCGAGGACTCGTCGTTCGAGACCAACTCGGGCTTCGACGTCACGGGCATCCTGCGCGCGGTCTACAACCAGGTCACCGGCGGCACCGGTGGTGGTTCGACCATCTCGCAGCAGTACATCAAGAAGGCCACGGACAACGACGCTCCCACGCTGACCCGCAAGTGGACCGAGCTGGCCAAGTCCTTCAAGATGAACCAGACGTACTCGAAGCAGGACATCATCACCGCGTACCTGAACATCATCTACTTCGGGCGCGGGGCATACGGCGTCGGCGCGGCGTCGCAGGCCTACTTCCACAAGGACGTCAAGGACCTCACCTTCTCCGAAGCGGCGCTGCTCGCCGGCCTCATCCAGCAGCCGGGCCGGTCGGAGAACTCGAAGGTCGCGCACGACCGGTGGAACACCGCGCTCGACCGCATGGTGGAGAACCACTACATCACCGCGGCCGACCGCAAGGCCGCGCAGTTCCCCACGCCGATCCCGCTGTCGGAGAGCAAGGACGACTCGGGTGCGCCGTACGCCTTCATCACCGACCAGGTGAAGGCCGAGCTCGCGGCCCACGGCATCTCGGACGACCAGTACTACTCCGGCGGCTACACGATCCAGACCACGATCGACCCGAAGGCGCAGCAAGCGGCCGAGAAGCTGAGCACTGACGCGTTGAAGGACCAGTCGGACAACCGGCTGCTCGACGCGCTGGTGGCCGTCGACCCGAAGACCGGCGGCGTGCTCGCGTACTACGGCGGCCCGACGATCGTCGATGTGAACGGTCAGAAGCAGGCCGCGCGCGACTGGGCCGACACACCGCAGAACCCCGGTTCGTCGATGAAGCCGTACGACCTCACGGCGTTCCTCAAGATGGGCAAGGGCATCAACTCGACCTTCGACGGCCGCAACAACCGCGAGTTCGACGGGCGCATCGTCCGCAACGCCGGTGACAGCGACAGCTGCTCGGAGCAGTGCACCGTCGCCGAGGCCATGAAGATCTCGGCGAACACGGTGTTCTACGACATGGTCCTCAACCAGACCAAGCAGGGCCCGGTCAAGCAGGCCGCCGAGGAAGCGGGCGTGAAGACCAAGGACAACGGCGGCGGCAACTCGCAGATCGACATCTCGAACAACAACATCTCGCTCGGCGGTGGCGACACCAAGATCACGCCGGCCGACCAGGCTTCGGCGTACGCCACCTTCGCTTCGGGCGGCCTTCAGCGCGACCGGCACTTCGTGCTGAAGGTGACGAACTCGCAGAACGAAGTCGCCTACGAAACGGAGGCGCAGCCGGGCAAGTCGGCGTTCGCCGACGGTGATCCGGAGCTGAGCAAGCAGATCGCGGGCAACGTGACCGACACGCTCGAGCCCGTGATCGGGTTCTCGAAGCTCAAGTGCCCGAGCGGTCACGAGTGCGCCGGCAAAACGGGGACGCAGCAGCACACCCGGCGCCCGGACGAGCCGGCTTCGGCGGCCAACGCCAACGCGCAGACGTGGATGGTCGGCTACACACCGTCGGTTTCCGTGGCGGTGTGGGTCGGCGCCGACGGCGACCAGGCGCTGCACGGCAAGGGCAGCTCCCCGATCTTCGGGTCCACGATCGCCGGCCCGCTGTGGCAGAAGTTCATGAACACCTACCTCACGGGCAAGCCGGCCGAGAAGTTCGACCAGGTCGCGCTCATCGGCAACGAGGCACCGCCGTCCGACCAATCCACCGACACCAACGTCCCGCCCACGGGCATCACCCCGACCGACACGCCGGATCCCAACGCGGGAAACGGCGACGGCAACAACCCTGTGAACCCGGGTGACCCGAACGGGCCGAGCGGCGGCAACTTCCCGTCGTTCCCCTCCCACATCCCGAAGCCGCCGAAGCACACACCCACGGGTGACCCGACGCCAACGGATACGGGCGGCACACCCACCTCATGACCGGGAGTGGCACCAGAAAGAAGCGCTCCCATCCGGGAAACCGGGTGGGGGCGCCTCTTTTCGCGCCCGCCAGTGGAGCGTGAGGCCGCAAGGTCGACGCTGTGGGTCGCCGCCGAGTTGGCGGCCGGGTCTGGTGGCGAGGTCAGTCGAGCGTGATGACGCGGCCTTGCGCGCCGGAGCGGTGCGCGGCTTCGATCACGCGCAGCGCGGCGACCGACCCCGCCGGGTCGACGGGGAACGTCCCTTCGCCGCGCAGCGCGTCGCGGACCTGGGCGTAAAAGTCCTGGTAGCGGCCGACCTCGGTCGGCACGACCTCGGTGTGGTCGGTGCCGTCGTCGACACCCAGGATGCCCGCGTCGGCCTCGGGTTCGACACCCCAGCCTTCGTCGCCGGGCCGCAGGCCGTCCTTGATCTGGGGTTCCTGGACGTCGAGGCCGTACTTGGTGAACGCGGCGCGGTCGCCGAGCACCCGGAAGCGCGGGTTGCGCGTGGCGGCCAGAGCAGAGCTCCACAGGTGCGAGCGGACACCGTTCGCGTGCCGCAACGCGACGAACACGTCGTCGTCGACCTGCACGCCGGGGCGGCGTCGGTCGACCTCCGCGTAGACCTGGGTGACCGGGCCGAACAGCTGCAGCGCCTGGTCGACGATGTGCGCGCCGAGGTCGTAGAGCAGGCCGCCGGCTTCGGCCGGGTCGCCGAATTCGCGCCAGTTGTCCTTGATCCGCGGCACCCAGCGGTCGTAGCGGGACTCGAAGCGGAAGACGTCGCCGAGCCGGCCGGAGTCGATGACCTTGCGGACGGTGAGGAAGTCGGAGTCCCAGCGGCGGTTCTGGAAGACGGTGAGGCCGACGCCCTTGGCCTTCGCGGCCGCGACGACCTTTTCGGCCTCGGCCGCGGTCGGTGCGAACGGCTTGTCGACGACCACCGGCAGGCCCCGCTCGATCGCCTGCAGCGCGAGCGGCACGTGGGTGCGGTTCGGGGTGCTCACCACGACCAGGTCGAGATCGCCCGCGTGGGCGAAGAGCGCGTCGGCGTCCGGGACGATCTCGGCGCCCGGGTACTCCGCGCGCGCCTGCGAAGATCGCTCCGGGTTCTTCGTCACGATCACCGCCGGGGTGAGCCCCGGCGTCGCCGCGACCAGCGGCGCGTGGAAGACGCGGCCACCGATGCCGTACCCGAGGATGCCCACCCGCAAGTCATCAGCCATGGGCCATATTAAACAACAGTGTTGCGTAATTGGCCAGTTCTTGGGGAGGATCACCGGATGGCAGAGACCGGGGTCAACCTGCGCGGGCTGCGCCGCCACAACCGGGCGCTGCTGCTCGGGCACATCCTGCGCGCGGGCGGGCTCAGCCGCGTCGAGCTGGCCGAGCGCACGGGCCTGACGCAGCAGGCCGTGTCCAAGATCGTCGCCGAGCTGCTCGAGACGCAGCTGCTCGACGTCGAGCGCCAAGCCTCGGCCGGCGTCGGCAAGCCGCGCACGCTGCTGCGCATCCGGCCGGACGCCCGGTGCGCCCTCGGCGCGCAGCTGGACCGCGATGGTTTCCTCGTGCTGCGCACCGGCTTGTCCGGTGCGGTCGAGGCGTCGGCCGAGGGCGCGCTGCCCGACGGCTTCACGCCCGAGCAAGCCGTGACCGCCGTGGCCGGCGCAACGCGCGAGCTGCTCGCCGGCGTGGCCCCTGAGCGCGTGCTGGGCCTCGGCGTCGGCGCGGTGGGCCCGCTCGACCGCCGCGAGGGCCGCGTCCGCGACGCCACGAACATGCCGGGCTGGCACGACGTGCCCCTTCGCGACCTCCTCGCCGAGCGCACCGGACTGCCCGTGACGCTCGACAAGAACACCAACTCCGCCGCCGTCGCCCACACGTGGCCGGACACACCGGACACGGCCACGGCCGTGGTCCTCGTGGGCACGGGCATCGGCGTCGGGCTGCTGGTCGACGGCACCGTCTACCGCGGGCCGCACACCAACGCGGGTGAGTTCGGCCACACCACGATCGCCTACGACGGTCCGCGCTGCGCCTGCGGCCGCCGCGGCTGCGTCGAGATCATGCACCGCTCGGCGGCCACGCCGGCCGAGGCCGCACGGCTGCTCGGGATCGGGCTCGCCGACCTCGTGCAGGTCCTCGACCTGGAGCGCGTCGTGCTGTTCGGCCGCACGATCCGCGCGGCGCCGGATGTCTACCGCGACACGGTGGCGGCGCAGCTGCGTGACCTCCTGCCGGTGCCGCAATGGCAGCGCACCGAGGTGGAGCTGAGCGCGCTCGGCGAGGAAGCCGTGGCCCTCGGTGGGGCGTTCGAGGTACTTGCCCGGTTCTACGAAGACCCGAAATGACAGGCGCCTGACCTGCGGGCAGATAGCATCCGCGACGTGCCCCACCAAGCCACCGCCGAAGAGCCGGACGCGGCTCCCCGCACGCTGACCCCAGCGGAGCGGATCGTGCCCAGCTGGAACGACCCGCTGGCCGCCGCGGCGACGAGACCGATCGGCGGCCCGCTGGGCGAACACGCCGCCGTGGGGCGGCACTGGTTCTGGTCGCCGCAGCGCGTGGGCCTCGGCCTCGCGGTGCTGGCACTGGTGCTGTGCTGGTTCGGCAAGGCCTCCTGCATCCAGCAGTACACGGACTCGGCGGGCGTCAACCAGCTCGACTGGCGCGCGGGCCGCCCGTTCGTCGCGATGTGCTACTCGGACATCGTGCCGCTCTACAGCTCGGAACGGCTCAACGATCCGCACACGTTCCCGTACATCTCGTCCTGGAATGAGGACACGCAGACGGCGCAAGACCAGACCCGGTACATGGAGTACCCCGTGCTCACGGGGCTGTTCCAGTGGGTCAACGCGAAGCTCGCGGCCGGCTGGCTCGCCATCGCGGACTCCGGCTGGCTACCCGGCGCACTGCCCGTGGCGATCTACTTCAACATCTCCGCGTTCTGGCTCGCACTCGCCTGGCTCGTCACGGTGTGGGCGACCGGGCGGACGATGAAACGCCGGCCCTGGGACGCCGTGCTGGTCGCGATCTCGCCGCTGGTGCTGGTCCAGGCGTTCACGAACTTCGACGCGATCGCCACCGCGTGCACCGCCGCCGGGATCCTCGCGTGGTCGCGCAGACGACCGGAGATCGCCGGCGTGCTGCTCGGGCTGGGAGCCGCCGCCAAGCTGTACCCGTTGCTGCTGCTCGGAGTGCTGTTCGTGCTGTGCCTGCGCGCCGGGAAGCTGCGCGCGTGGGGCCGGACGGCGGGCTTCGCCGTGCTGGCCTGGCTCGTGGTGAACGTGCCGTTCATCCTCGTCGCCACGCGCGGCTGGTGGGAGTTCTTCCGGCTCAACACGCTGCGCCCGATGGACCCGGACTCGCTCTACAACGTGATCTCGTACGCCACGGGCTGGACCGGCTTCGACGGCGCGCTCCACAAAGGACAGACACCGACGGTGCTCAACACCGTGATCGCCGTGCTGTTCCTGGCCTGCTGCGCCGGCATCGCGTACGTCGCCCTGACCGCGCCGCGGCGCCCGCGCTTCGGCCAGCTCGCGTTCCTCGTGGTGGCCGCGTTCCTGCTGACGAACAAGGTGTGGAGCCCGCAGTACTCGCTGTGGCTCGTGCCGCTGGCGGTGCTCGCCATCCCGCGCTGGCGCCTGCTGCTGGGCTGGATGGTGATCGACGCGCTGGTCTGGGCGCCGCGAATGTTCTACTACCTCGGCATCGACCACAAGGGACTGCCGGAGGGCTGGTTCCTGGGCACGGTCGTGGTGCGTGACCTCGCGGTGGTCGGCCTGTGCGTGCTGGTGATCCGCGAGATCTACCGCCCGCGCACCGACCTCGTCCGCCTCGCCGGCGACGACGATCCCGCCGGCGGTGTGCTCCAGCGCTCCCGCGACCGGGTGAAGTTCGCCGGGTTCCGGCACCGCCGGTCCGCGCCGGCGGTGCCCGGGACGTCTTAGCCGAGGCGTTTGCGCACGTAGGCGATGTCCGCGGCCTGGCCCTCGCTCGGCGTTTCGACGACGATGGGGGCGCCGGCCTTGCGGGCGACCTCGGCGAGCAGCTCGGCGTCGATCGTGCCGTCGCCGCCGACGACGTTGGCGTGGCGGTCGCGGTTGGAGCCGAACTCGTCGCGCGAGTTGTTGAGGTGGACGAGGTCGATGCGGCCCGTGATGGCCTTGACCTTCTCCACGGCGTCGGCCAGCTCCCAGCCCGCGGCGTAGGCGTGGCAGGTGTCGAGGCAGAACCCGGCACCGAACTCGCCGACCTCGTCCCACAGGCGCGCGATCACGTCGAGCTCGCGGGTCATGGCGTTCTCGCCGCCCGCGGTGTTCTCGATGAGGATCGGCACGGCGAAGCCACCCTTTTCGGCCTCGCGCTCGAAGAGCTTGCGCCAGTTGGCCAGGCCCAGGGCCACGTCGTCGCCGGCGCCCACGTGGCCGCCGTGCACGATCAGGCCCTTCGCGCCGATCGCGGCGGCGCCATCGGCGTGCTGCGTGACGTTCTTGCGCGACGGGATCCGGATGCGGTTGTTGAGCGACGCGACGTTGATCAGGTACGGCGCGTGGATGAACACCTCGACGGGCGACTCCTTGATCGCGTCGGCGTGCGGGTGCGGCTTCGGAGCCTTCCACCCCTGCGGGTCGGACAGGAAGAACTGGACGACGTCGGCTTCTCGCTCGGCGACGGCGGCCAGCGGATCGTCGTCGCGGACATGGGCGCCAATCTGCATGACAGCACGCTACCCCGGGTGAATCCGCACCTGACGCCCCAGTTGGTCACGCTCGTCGAGTACCGTGAGCGCGTTCCGTGAACCACCTCGGAGGGTTTGCATGGGGAAGAACGCCGGCCGGATCACCACCCTGGGGCTCGCCGTCGCGGTGCCGGTTCTCTCGGCCGCGCTCACGCTCCCCGCCACGGCTTCCGCGAATCCGAGCCCGACGATCGACGGCGACTGCGCGGCCACGCTGCAGAACGGCAAGTCCGGAAAGGGCCTGTCCGTCGACGCCGGCGCCCCGCTCAACGCCCCCGACCGGCTCACTGTCGGCCTCGACTCGAAGGCCCAGCAAGCCGACGGGCAGCAGCCGCTGTTCACGCTCCCGGTGGGCGACGTCGTGCGCACACTCGGCGTCGGCGACGCGCCGGCGGTGGGTGAGCTGGCGACGGACGGCGTCTGCCCGGCCGCGCAGGACACCGTGAACGCCGTCGGCGACACCACGCAGAACCTGGTGGGCGGCGCGACCGGGAACCCTCCGGGCCAGACCCCGCCCGGGGACAACCCGCCAGGCGGCAACCCGCCCGGGCAGACTCCGCCGGGCCAGACGCCGCCAGGCAGCAGCCTCGACCCAGTCGTCACGGGCCCCGGCGACCAGCTGGGCGACCTCGACTCCATCGCGGGCATCTTCACCAACGCGGCGATGCTGCCGTCCGGCCTCGTGCAGGCGCCGCCGGTGATCACGCAGGTCATCCCCGGCCAGCTGCCCGCGGACCAGGTGCCGACGGTCGACGCGAAGAAGTCCGGCACCGCCCAGGCGCTGCCCGCCGTGACGCCGCCGGCGAAGCTGCCGATGCTGCTCGCCGTGCTGGCGCTGGCCATCGTCGCGGCCGCGCTCGTGCGGGCGTGGCTGCGCCGCAAGCCCGCCTGACGCTCACGAGCCGTGACCCGCACTTGCACCCGAATGCCTGACATCGGTGGCTGAGCGGGCGTCACCCGTTCCCGTTACCGTCGTTGTCCAGGGGAGACTGGGTCCGCCGGGACACGCGAAGGAGCAGACGGCCATGCAGCACCGCACACGCAGGGCCACCGCCGTGGGCGCAGCGGCCTTCGTGCTGGCCGGGTCGGCCGTGCTCGCCGCGCCGGGTACCGCGTCGGCCGACACGCTCACGGCCCCGTGCGGCTCGACGATCACCGCGAAGCCCGGGGACCGGGTCAAGGGCACGACTCCGCTGCTCGGGCTCCCGCTCGACCTCGGGGTGGTCGGCCAGGCGTCCGGCGTGCTGACGGGGACCGTCAACGCGCTGCTCGGCACGGTCTGCAAGGTCACCGTGAACGTGGTCAACACCGCCGTCGCCCCGGTGCCGGTCGTGGGCGCGCCCGCCGCGGGGGCTTTGAACAACACCGTCTCGGGTGCCACGGGCACGCTGCAGCAGGGTGTGGACACCACGCAGCGCGCGCTGGCCGGCGGCTCGCCCGCGCGGCAGAACCCGGGCAGCCCACAGCAGCCGCCGTCGGACGGGACGGGTGCGCCGCAGGGCGGCACGCCATCCGGGCAGACGCCGATCCCCGACTCCAACAGCCCGCTGCTGCCCGGCGCGGGCGGCGGCGGTCCGTTCGCATCGCTCTTCCCGGGCTTCTCGAACCTGCCGTTCAGCACGGGGTACGCGCCGATGCGCGACTACGGCGACATCCCGATGGCGATGGCCGGGCTGTTCTCGCCCTCGCCCGCGCTGCGCTACGGCAGCCAGATCCCGGGTTACGCGCCGCAGTACGGCATCTCGAACCCGGGTCAGGCGTCGGCCGGCAACCCGAGCGTGCAGAACGCGGGCGAGGCGCAGGCGTTACCGTCGAGCGGCGACGACCACTCGAACGGGTTGGACTGGCCTGTGCTGGTGGCAGTTCTCGCACTCTCCGGAGTCAGCGCCGGACTGGTCCGGACGTGGGTGCTCCGCCGAATGGCCGCTGCGGCTTAGGCCGACTCACCAGTATCTTTTCGAGGTCCCTTTCGTTTTACCTGTCGCGATGGTCCCTGCCCTGGACCAGCCCACGGACCTTGGAGGACAGCGCTCGTGCCGAAGAACCCCCACTGGCTGAGAACCCGGCACGTACTCAGCGTCACCGCGCTCGCCGCGCTCGTGACCGGCGGCGCGTTCCTCGGCTCGGGCAGCGCGTCGGCGGCGACGACTCTGGCCGACCAGTGCTCGGGTTCGGTGAGCGGCGGCATGGGCGACACGGTCGCGTTGCCGGGCTCTTCCGTCAGCACCATCGCGAAGCAGGCGGCGGAATCGAAACGAGCGTCGTTGCTCGGGCTCATCCCGCTCAACGGCGTGGATCCCGACGGGCTCGCGAACGCGCTCGCCGCCAAGACGCTCACCGTCGGCCAGGTGCCCAGCTCCGCGGGCGGCACGATCGAGGGCAAGGCCATCGGCGACGCCGTCGGGCAGGCGCTGCAGGGCAACGCCGCACTCGGCTGGAGCGCCGACACGAAGAAGCAGGTCCTCGGCGCGATCACCACCTCCGTCGCGTCGAACTGCGGGCTGACCACGCTCGCCACGAACTACTCGGCTCCGACGTCGTCCTCGGCGCCCAGCTCGGCGTCCTCCCACGCGCCGTCGTCGTCCGGCTCCGGCGAAGGTCCGCTCGCCAACCTCGTCCCGGGCTCCACCGGCGGCACCGCACCGCGGCGCGGCTACAACGGCATCCCGGCCGCGACGCCCGGCATCGCCGTCGCGCCCGGCGCCCGCTACGGCGCGGGCACGCTGCCCGGCTCCGCCGCACCGGTGACCGGTGGCGAGAACCCGCAGGGCCAGGGGCCGGACATCCGCAACGCCGGCGACGCCGAGTCGCTCGCTTCGGCGGACAGCGCGTCGAGCGTGCAGCTGCCGATGCTGCTCGCGGTGATCGTGCTCGCCGGTGTGACCGCCGGCCTGGTCCGCACGTGGGTGCTGCGCCGCGCGTCCTGACCCGCTTGCCGGGGCTGTCGGCCCCGCCGGGTATCCTTACCTGGACAAACCCTCCTGCCACGGATCCGCCGTGGCCGCAGAGCCCATAGGAGGTGAGTGGTTGTGTCACGCCATTACGAGGTAATGGTCATCCTGGACCCCACGCTCGACGAGCGCACGGTCGCCCCCACGCTGGACAACTTCCTCAACGTGATCCGCAACTCCGGCGGAAGCGTGGAGAAGGTCGACGTCTGGGGCCGCCGTCGCCTGTCGTACGAGATCAAGAAGCACGGCGAGGGCATCTACGCGGTGCTCGACCTGAACTCCGACGCGGACGCCGTCAAGGAGCTCGACCGGCAGCTGTCTCTGCAGGAGACCGTGCTGCGCACCAAGGTCATGCGGCGTGAGGTCAAGCGCGCCGCGGCCAAGCCCGTCGCCGCCAAGGCCTGAGCCGAAGGGACGTCCCCGTGGCCGGAGACACCGTCATCACGGTGGTCGGAAACCTGACTTCCGACCCCGAACTGCGCTTCACCCCGTCGGGTGCGGCGGTCGCGAACTTCACCGTCGCGTCCACCCCGCGCACGCTCGACCGGCAGACCGGCGAGTGGAAGGACGGCGAGGCGCTCTTCCTTCGCTGCAACATCTGGCGCCAGGCGGCGGAGAACGTCGCCGAATCGCTCACGCGCGGTGCCCGGGTGGTCGTGCAGGGCCGGCTCAAGCAGCGGTCCTTCGAGACCAAGGAAGGCGAGAAGCGCACCGTCGTCGAGCTCGAGGTCGACGAGATCGGGCCCTCGCTGCGCTACGCGACGGCGAAGGTCAACAAGGTCAGCCGCGGTGGCGGCGGCGGTGACTTCGGCGGTGGCGGTGGCGGTGGCAACCGCGGCGGCGGTGGCGGCATGCCGGCCGACGACCCGTGGGGCTCGGCCCCGCCGGCCGGCGGCGGTGGCGGCGGCTTCTCCGACGAGCCCCCGTTCTGATCTTTCGTTTTTCCTCAAGATTTGATTCCAGGAGTACACAGTGGCGAAGCCACCCATTCGTAAGCCCAAGAAGAAGGTCTGCGTTTTCTGCAAGGCCGAGAAGAAGGGCCGTCCCGAGCTGATCGACTACAAGGACACGAACCTGCTGCGGAAGTACATCTCCGACCGCGGCAAGATCCGTGCCCGTCGGGTCACCGGCAACTGCAGCCAGCACCAGCGCGACATCGCCATCGCGGTGAAGAACTCGCGCGAGATGGCGCTGCTGCCCTACACGTCGACTGCGCGCTGAGGAGGCTCGTCATGGCGAAGATCATTCTCACCACCGACGTGGCGAACCTCGGCGGCCCCGGCGACATCGTCGAGGTCAAGGACGGCTACGCCCGCAACTACCTGCTGCCCCGCGGCTACGCGATCGTGGCCAGCAAGGGTGCGGAGAAGAACGTGCGCACCATCCAGCGCGCGCAGGAGTCCCGCCGCATCCGCGACCTCGACCACGCCAAGGAGATCAAGGCGACGCTCGAGGGTCTCGGCCCGATCCAGCTCGCCGGCAAGGCCGCGGAGGGCTCGAAGAAGCTCTTCGGCTCCATCACGGCCGCCGAGATCGTCGACGCGATCAAGGCCCAGGGTGGCCCGCTGCTCGACAAGCGCGTCCTGGACCTGCGCGACCACATCAAGACGGTCGGCAAGCACTCCGTCAACGCCCGCCTCCACCCCGACGTGAAGGTCGACGTCCGCCTCGAAGTCAAGGCGACCTCGAACTGACGGTTCTTTCGCACGAGAAGCGCCCCCGGGTTTCCCTGGGGGCGCTTCTCTATTGGGTGAGGTACCGCCGTGGCGCGGTGGATCACCTCGAAGCCGAATCCTGACGGGCCCGAACCACCCGCTCGAGGGGCTGACAAGATCGGCTCCGACCTGCGCACAAGGTCATCCGATTCCCAGCGGGAACCAACCGCCGTGCGTTACCATCCAACCTGCTGATCTCGCCGTTTGGGGAGCGAGAAGTAGCCAAAGGGGGTCACGCCGATGTCCGAAGTTCCACCGACTCCGCCGATCATGGTGGGCAGCTACGGCTCGGGCGGCGGGTACAAGTTCAGCGAAGACGAGATCGACGGCGTCATCAAGCAGTGGCAGGACCTCGCCGACAATCTGAACACCGACCTCGACAACGCCAGGACGATCGCATACGTGAAGCCACCGGCCGACGAGTTCGCGAGCAGCGACTTCGTCAAGGGCGGCGCGAACCCGTCGGGGCAGACTCTGCTGGAACAGCACCAACGCATGCACGACTACGTGAACAACTTCGTCACTGCGCTGAAAGCGGCTAAGAACAAGATCACCGTCACGGAGCAGCAAGCCCGTGACAACCTGAAGTCTGGAGCCTAGCCCCGCATGATCTCCCGCACCGTTCGAGTCGCCGCCGGAACCGTCGCCGCCTTGGCCTGCCTCACGGCTTGCGACAGCGGCAGCGGCAGCGGCACCACACCCTCGTCCTCCGCGCCGTCGAGCAGCCAGGCCGCGGGGTCGGGACCCAAGGTGCCGTCGCCGCTGCCGACCGACGCGCTGCTGAACGACCCGTGCAGCGTGCTGTCGGCGAGTGAAGCCACCCAGGTCGGGTTGGCTTCGCCCGGCAAGAAGGACACCGGCCAGCTCACCGGGTGCACGTGGAAGTCGACGCGCAGCGACCAGAACTCCATCGCGATCCGGCCGCTGCCGCAGAACAAGGGCGGGATCAGCGACATCTACGACCAGAAAGCCCAGTCGGCGTACTTCGAGCCGGTGACGATCGACGGCTACCCGGGGGTGTTCGCCGACATCCAGGACGGCCGACCGTCCGGGACCTGCACGCTCTGGGTCGGGGTGACCGATCAGCTCGCGGTATCCGTGATCCCGCAGATCGGCGTGGGCGACAACAAGAACAACCCGTGCGGGCTCGCACAGAAGTTCGCGACCGCGATGGTCGGACACCTCAAGGGGGCGGCGTGACCACCGCACGCCTGATCCTCTGCTCGGAAGGAGTGGCTCATCATGGGGAATGACGCCAACACTGTGGGCAAGGAGATGAAGGACGCCGCGGCCGGTGCCCTCGTCGGCGCCGCGATCGGCTCGGTCGTGCCCGGAGTCGGCACGGCGGTCGGCGCTGGTGTAGGTGCGATCGCCGGCAGCCTGGTCGGTCTCTTCAGCGGAGGGCCCGAGGCCCAGCAGCAATCGGCCGATCTGGGTGGCCGATCGATCGACGCCTACACGATCTACCAGAAGATCCACGCTGGCGATGCGTCGTCGCTCGAGGGTGGTGCGAAGGCTGCGGCATCGCTCAAGGACGTGCACAGCAACCGCGTCACCGAGATCGACAACCTGAACAAGAAGATGGACGAGGCCTGGCAGGGTGGCGGTGCGACCGCCGCGCAGGCCGGGGCGCACCCGCTCGGCATCTGGCTGCAGGACTCGGCCCAGAACCTCGGCAAGAGCGATATGTACCTGGGCAACCAGGTCGAATGCTTCCACACCGTCAAGGGCAAGGTGCAGTCGCTGCCGAAGGATCCGCCGTCCGCCGGGTTCCTCGACGGGATCAACCCGATGAGCGACAAAGACGACGAGATCAACCAGTACAACGACAACGCCAAGGCCAACGTCCAGGCGTACACCAACTACTTCAACGCCTCGAACACCAATGCCCAGTCGCTGCCGCAGTACAGCGCTTGGCAGGGCAACAACCTGTCCAACACCCCGCCCGGAGGCAAGGGCCCCGGTGGGCCCGGCGGTGGTCCGAACACGCCGAGCTTCAGCGGCGGCGGCGGAGGCGGTGGTGGCGGAGGCGGCAGCTACAAGCCGGGTGACATGCCCAAGTTCGACGCCAAGCCGACGGACATCAACGGCGGCAGGGTGAACGACCCCAACGGCCTCAACACCCAGTACCCCACCGACTCCACGTTCAACCCGCCGGGTTCGGACTCGACGACGGCGCAGGGTTTCACGCCGTCGTCGGTTGACGGGAGCACGTTCGGGCCCGGCTCCGGGTTCGGGCCGGGCGGCGGCTCCGGCTTCGGGCCTGGCGGCGGTGGCGGTGCCGGCAGCGGTGGGTTCGGCGGTGGCGTCGCGGGCTTCGGCCCCGGCGGGTTCGGTGGCGGCTTCGGCGCGGGTGGTGCGGCTTCGGGCGCGGCGGCCGGCGTCGGTGGCGCGGGCTCCGGTGCGGCCGGTGCCGGTGGCTTGCGAGGTGGCGCGTTCGGCGGTGCCGGCGCGGCGGGCAAGCCCGGGACGTCGGGCATGGGCGGCATGGGTGCCGCCGGCGCGAAGGGCCAGAAGGGCTCCGAAGACGAGGAGCACCAGACGAAGTACCTCGTCGAGGAGGACGCCAACGAGCTGTTCGGCACCGACGAGATGACCGCCCCGCCCGTGATCGGTGAATGAGGACGGACGACGTGATCATTCTCGACCGACCGACCAAGTTCACCGCCCCGACGCTGTTCAACCTGATCAAGCGCCGGGGCGGCGAGCCGCACCAGACGTTCGCCGACATGGCGACGTTCTACGACCCGGCCGCGGAGCGCCGGATCGACCAGGACGTCAACGCGGTGCTCACCGAGCTCGGGTTGATGGGGCCGCGCGGCATGGACCGCGACCTCCTGGCGCTCGTCGAATCGATCTGTCACCCGCAGATCGAGTACTACGGGTGGTTCGACGGCACGTTCGACGACGGCAGCCCCTCGAACTTCGCGACGCTCGTCGGCAGCGGCAACGGCGGTGGGTTCGCGCTGGTGCGCGTGATCGGTGATCCCACCGTGACAGTCTCGCGGCAGCGCCCGGACCTGCTGCTCCAGACGTTCCTCGACATCATCCCCGAAGGCCGGGCCGCCTCCGGGGCGCCGCTGGTGACCAGCCGCAGCGAGTTCGAGAGCGGGCGGGCGGCCGGCTCCGAGGACGTGTCGCAGCGGTCGATCATGCAGAGCGGGCCGGGGCGGAACGAAGACTTCGCCCCGCTCAAGGAGATCCAGCGGATCCTCAAGGCGCCGCGCACCGGCGGCGGGGCGCTGTACGTGGCGTCGCGGCCGAACGGCGGGCGGCGCCGGCGGATCCCGAAGCCGATCAACTTCATCGACACCAGCGAGGGCCGCTGGCTGATGGAGGAGCGGCCTGGGCGCGGCGACTCGCTCATCGTGTTCACGCCGGGCACGCCGAAGGCGATCGCCGATCGGCTACGCACTGCACAGAGCGCATTGGGCTGAGAAGACCGGACGCTACTCCGGGTGGGGTTTCGACTGCGGTACGTTCAGGTTGCCGTCAGGTGAACCCCACCCGGTTTTGTGTTGCGGGGGATCTACCAGCGTGTTCTCACTCAGCGGTTACAGAGCGCACTGAAACCGGGGTTCGCGGCGGGCGACAGCACTCGTTCAGCCCACCGGGTACCTCCTCTACGCTCAGTAGCACTCATCCACAGGCACGCGTCCACGCCGAGCCCACCGCTGCCGCGACACGCCGAACAGCGCACCGCGCGCGACACGCCGAACGAGTTCCGACAAAGTTCTCCACAGTCTCTACACAGGGTCTGACCTGCTGATTCAGCAAAGCCGATCAGTACTGTCCCCAACTTGTCCACAGCAGTGACGCGACCTGTGACTGGTTGCCTCCAGTCGTCCACAAGTTATCCACAGGACGGTCAACACCCGGAATTGCGCTCGTCCGTCCGGGGGATCTAGCGTGCCGTCTCGGCCAGCACTCACGGTGGCGCGCGGCGTGGCGAGTCATCGGCGAGGGAGCGCCGGTCCATCATCAACAGGGGCCCGGCGGCGGGCTGGGAATGTCGGAACAGTTACGGCATAATCGAACAGGTGTTCGCACGATTGCTCGCCCAGGCGGGTCGCGCGGGCACAGCACGTGAACAGTCGAGGGGATGACCGCGGGTTCGCCTGCCGGTCGAGGAGGTGTCCGGGGCGGTGGCGCTGACCGACGACCGGGGTCCGATGTACGACGCGGACTCCGACCCCGGGCCGAGCGACCCGGGTCCTGGCGGGTTCGACCGCCAGCCGCCGCAGGACCTCGCGGCGGAGCAGTCGGTGCTGGGCGGCATGTTGCTGTCGAAGGACGCGATCGCCGACGTCATCGAAGCGCTCGGCCCCGGCGACTTCTACCGGCCCGCGCACCAGGCGGTCTACGACTGCATCCTCGACCTCTACGGCCGCGGGGAGCCCGCCGACCCCATCACGGTGTCGGCCGAGCTCGAGCGGCGCGGTGAGCTCGGCCGCGTCGGCGGGGCGCCCTACCTGCACACGCTCATCGCGACCGTCCCCACCGCCGCCAATGCCGGCTACTACGCCGAGATCGTGTCGGAGAAGGCGGTGCTGCGGCGGCTCGTCGAGGCGGGCACGCGCATCGTGCAGTACGGCTACGGAGCGGCGGCCGCCGACGGCGCGAACATCGACGAGGTCGTCGACCGCGCGCAGGCCGCCATCTATGACGTCACGGAGCGGCGCACGAGCGAGGACTACGTCGCCCTCGAGGACCTGCTGCAGCCGACCATGGACGAGATCGACGCGATCGCGTCACGCGGTGGCCAGTCGCAGGGCATCCCGACGGGCTTCGCCGACTTCGACGAGCTCACCAACGGCCTGCACCCCGGCCAGATGATCATCGTCGCCGCCCGCCCTGGTGTCGGCAAATCGACGCTGGGCCTGGACTTCGTCCGCTCGGCGTCCATCAAGCACGGCCTGACCAGCGTCATCTTCTCGCTGGAGATGAGCCGCACCGAGATCGTGATGCGCATGCTCTCGGCCGAGGCCAAGATCCGCCTCGCCGACATGCGCGGCGGCAAGATGTCCGACGACGACTGGACCCGGCTCGCGCGCCGGATGAGTGAAGTATCGGAAGCTCCGCTGTTCGTCGACGACTCGCCGAACATGACGATGATGGAGATCCGCGCGAAGGCCCGCCGGCTCAAGCAGCGCCACGACCTGAAGCTCGTGGTCGTCGACTACCTCCAGCTGATGACGTCCGGCAAGCGCGTCGAGTCGCGGCAGCAGGAGGTTTCGGAGTTCTCGCGTCAGCTCAAGCTGCTGGCGAAGGAGATCGAAGTGCCGGTCATCGCGATCTCCCAGCTGAACCGAGGTCCCGAACAGCGCACGGACAAGAAGCCGATGCTCTCGGACCTCCGTGAGTCCGGCTCCCTGGAGCAGGACGCCGACATCGTCATCCTCATCAACCGCCCGGACGCCTGGGAACGCGACGACCCCCGCGCCGGCGAAGCCGACCTGATCCTCGCGAAGCACCGCGCCGGCCCGACGAGCACCATCGTCGTCGCGCACCAGCTCCACTACAGCCGCTTCGCCGACCTCGCCCACGACTGACGGTGGCATGCCTTCCGACTCGCGCTGCTTCGCACAGGCGACCACGGCGCAGACGTCACCGAGACCGGCGGCGCAGCCGGGTTTCCGAATCTGCCCATCGACGAACGAGACGCGGGCCCCGTTCTCGACGCCCTCCTCGAGTGCCTTGCCCCTGGGACCTGCCGCCTCCTGATGGCTCTGGACGGGGACGAGCTGGTGGGCTGGCTCACCATACGCCACAGCACCGTCCCGCTCGTTGCTCACTGGGAAACGCTCCACCACGTTCAAACCCGCACCAGCAGGCGCGGTCAGGGCATCGGCAGCGCCTTGTTGAGCGGAGCTCGCGCCATCGCCCGAGATGACATGGGTCTTGAGCAACTGCATCTGGCACTACGTGCCGGGGAGGGGCTGGAGACCTTCTACGGCCGGCTGGGGTAGCAAAAAATCTTCTACGGCCGGCTGGGGTAGCAGAAAATCGGCCGCTGGCCAGGAGCCCTCCGGCTCGCGCCCGGTGACGATCGCCACGAAGTCCTCATGCTCCTCAATCTCTGAGGTGAGGACTTGCCACGGTCTGATGACTGAGCGGCTGTGCCGCCGGCTCGAGACAGCGAAGGAACCCGCTGGTCACTGGTCATCGACATGTCGTCAGATCAGTGCGTGCCGCCGATCGGCTCACTCATCGGCAACCGCGGACTCGGGGATCAAGCGCTCACCGCGCTGACACGGTTCGCCTGGTCCGTCCCGAACCAGTACCGGGTCGAGCTCTACATCGAGCCGTGGAACGTCGCGTCCGCGCGCACCGTGAGGTCCGGGGGTACGAACGCGAGGGGTCGTGAAATCGGCGGGCGGCGCGTCGACCTGATGTTGTACGCGGCGATCAGGCCGGCTGGCTAGCGGCCCAGCGCGTCGTAGTTGGAGACGAAGCTCGTGAGCAAGCGGGCGAACGCGGCGCGGTCCTCGGAGGGCCACGGGGACATCGCTTCGGCGAACACCGTGCGGCGGAAGGTGTGCAGGGTGTCCAGACGGGAGCGGCCGGAGTCCGTGAGGGCGAGGACGGCGCGGCGGCCGTCGGCCTGGTCGGCGCAGCGGTGGAGGTCGCCCTGGTCGACGGCGCGGGCGACGAGGCGGCTGGCGCGTGGCTGGTCCACGCCGAGGGCGCTGGCCAGGGAAGTCACGGTGGCGGGTTCGCCGCGGTCGGCGAGCTCTTCGACGACGTCGAGGAGTTCGATCACCGGGTCGGGGGCGCCCTGGCCGCGTTCGCGGGCCATGCGGGTGAGGGCGCGGCGCTGCTGGCTCCGGCGGATGGCGATCATCGCGCGTTCGACGTCGGCCACCGGATCGGTCATGGGGTTGCTCCTCGTGGGCCAAATGCATGTCAAGATACATATAGTTGCGCATCGACATACGGAGTATCCATGAAACCCCTCTACTGGCCGCGGCACAACCACGAGCTGGTCGAACAAGCCTTCACGCAACGGCTGCACGAGCTGAACCTGTCGCGCCGGCAGTGGCAAGTGCTCAACGCCGTCGCGCGAGGGGCCGGCACGGCAGAGGAAGTCGACGAAGCGATGAAGCCGTTTGTCGCCGGAGAGGGGACGATGGCGCCGCACCTCGAGGAGTTCGCGAGACGCGGCCGGCTCCGCCGGAACCAGCTCACCTAGGAAGGGCGCAAAGCCCATCGGGTTCCCGCACCCAAGGCTCTCGACGGCATCGACGAGCGGGACTACGTGACCACCGTCCGCACACTCGAACGAATGGCTGAAAACCTCTCCTGACGAAATATCGCCGATCCCGGGCGCGTCAGCTAGTGTAGTAGTTGAAGTTTCAAACACTTGGAGACAATCATGGCCGGCACCCCGGTTCTCTACCTCAGCCACGGTGCGCCGCCGCTTGCCGACGACGCGACGTGGACGCGGCAGCTCGCCGGCTGGTCCGCGGACCTCCCCAAGCCCCAGGCGATCCTCGTCGTCTCGGCGCACTGGGAGGAGGCGCCGCTGACGCTCGGTGCGACCACAACCGTCCCGCTCGTCTACGACTTCTGGGGTTTCCCCGACCGCTTCTACGACGTGAAGTACGCCGCGCCCGGTGCGCCGGAGCTGGCGACGCGGGTCCGCAAACTCCTGCACTCCACCGAAACGCCGGTGCACGAATCGCCCGAACGCGGTCTGGACCACGGTGCGTACGTGCCGCTGGTCGAGATGTACCCCGCCGCCGACGTCCCCGTGCTGCAGGTATCGATGCCTTCGCTCGACCCGCGGGTGCTGTTCGACCTCGGCCGCAAGCTCGCGCCGCTGCGCGACGAGGGCGTGCTGATCATCGGCAGCGGTTTCTTCACCCACAACCTCAGCGCCATGCGCGAAACCGACGGCACCAACGGCACTCCGCCGCAGTGGTCCACCGAGTTCGACCACTGGGGCGATGAAGTGGTGCGTACCGGCGACGTCGACGCGTTGCTCGACTTCCAGCACAAGGCGCCCGCCGCCGCCGTGGCGCACCCGCGCACCGAGCACTTCGCGCCGCTGTTCGTCACGCTCGGTGCGAGCTCCGACGCGACCGCCGGCCGTACCGTGATCGACGGGTTCTGGCACGGCCTCGCGAAGCGTTCGCTCGAATTCTCCTGAGGCACAAAGAAAACGGGCCCGGAAGCTGGCTGCTTCCGGGCCCGTCTCAGTGCTTGTGTTCAGCTCACTTCTTGAACATGCCCGTCACCTTGGCGGCCAGCTTCTGGATCGCGCCCAGCGGCGACGAGTCCATGCCCGCCAGGGCCGGCACCTGAGCCGTCGGCAGCGCCGGGACGGCGGGCGCCTGCGGCAGAGCCGGGACACCCGCGGTCGGCAGCGCCGGGACACCCGACGTCGGCAGCGTGGCCGGCACGCCCGGCAGCGCCGGGAGAGCGGTGACGGCCGGGAGCTGCTGCAGCGTCGGCAGGTTCGCCTTCACCGGGAGCTGGGCCGGCAGCTGCGGCAGAGCCGGAGCGTCGGCGCGCTCGCCACCGGGCAGACCCGGCAGGTGGACGCCGTTGCCCAGACCCGACACGGTCGGCAGCGCGGCGGCGCCCTTGAGCTGGTTGAGCTCGTTCAGGGCGGACAGGCCGCTCACCGGCAGGTCGGCGCGCTGGGTACCGGGCAGCATCGCCATCGCGGGCAGACCCGGCAGGGCACCGGCGTCCCGCAGACCCGGGAGCGCACCCGGGGTCGGCAGCGCGGCCATGCTCGGCAGGGCCGGCAGCTGGTCGGCAGCCAGCTCGCTGCCGAGCGGCGTGTCGATCGACGGCTCGGACACGGTGGTGTTGTCCGTGCCGTCCGTGGTCGCGGTGCCGAACAGCGGGAGCTCGACGCCGAAGATCGGCACCACCACCGGGAGGTGGTGGTAGAAGTTGTAGCCGGAAAGCGCGCTGCCGTCACCGTCGGTGGTGGGGGTGCCCCCGTTGGTGGCGGTGATGGTGTTGTCGCCCATGGCGTGCGAGACGCCGGCCACGGCCACCGCGTTGTTCACGACGTACGGCACCGCGGTGACGGGCAGGTCGAGGATGTTGCCCGAGACCGAGCCCTCGACACCCGACGTGGTGTCGTCACCGGCGTTGGTGACGGCCTGCGAGTTCGGGCCCTTGGCCGAAGCAACGCCCGCCGCGGACACGGCGTCCGCCACGACCGGGACGGTCGCGAGCGGGTCGGCGCCGACGATGTTGCCGGCGATCGCACCCGCGTCGCCGTTGGTCAGCGCGGAGCCGCCCGCGGTCGACGCGACGTCGTTGGAGCCGCCGCCGTGACCCAGCGCCGCACCCGCGACACCGCTGCCCGAGGGGCTGACGGAGCCGGCGACCGGCGCCTTGATGATGTTGCCGGCGAGCCCGCCTTCCTGGCCGTCCGAGCTGGCGTTGCCGCCCGCGGTCGAGTCGGTCAGGTTGTCGGCCTGCCCGGTGCCGATGCCGGCCAGCGCACCGCCGATGCCGTGGACCTGCGCGGGCAGCGAGACCGGGGCCTCGACGATGTTGCCCGCGCCCGCACCCTTCTTGCCGGTCGCGTTGACGTCCCAGCCGGCGCCCGACGTGGTGTCGGTGCTGGCGTTGCCGTGGCCCTGACCCACGAACGCGCCGCCGATGCCGAAGACCTGCACCGGGGTCGACACCGGGACGGTGCCGAGGTTCGAGCTCAGGAAGCCGTTGTCGTCTGCGGTGTTGCCGCCGCCGCCGCCCTGGACGACCTTGGTCTCGTCGGCCTGGGCCGAGCCCTGGCCGATGAACGAGCCACCGACGCCGAAGACCTCGGCGGGCACGCCCACCGGGACCTGGACGATGTTGCCCGAGCCCGACGAATTGGTGCCCTGGCTGCCGTCGTAACCGCCGGCGGTGACGACCTTGTCCTCGGTCGCGGTGCCGGACGCGTTGCCGATGTGGCTGCCGCCGATGCCGTAGACCTCGGGCGCACCCGCGACCTGGGTGTTGACGATGTTGGCGCCCAGGAACCCGTCGTTGCCGCGGGTGTAGCTGCCGTCGCCGGCGTTGGCGTCGACGGTGTTGTCGCACGCAGCGTGCGAGTTGCCGATGTACGTGCCGCCCACGCCGCAGACGTCGACGGGCAGGGCCACGGCCGGGTCCACCACGTTGCCGGCGCCGGCCGACTTCTCGGCGGAGGTCTTGATGAAGCCGCCCGAGTCGACCGTGCTGGAGGTCGAGCCGCCGGCCTCGCGGTCGAGCGCGCCACCTGTGGAGGCGTTGCCGATCCAGGACGCCGCGACGCTCGCGACGTTCGCGATCGGGCTCAGCTGAGCCGCCGCGGCGTTGCCGCCCAGGAACGACTTGTCGCCGTTGGTCTCGGCGTAGGTCGGGATGCCGAGGCTGCCCGGCCGCTCGTCGCCCGCCTTGGCGTCGGCCGAGGAGTTGGACTTCGTGTCCGCGTCCGAGCCCCACGCGCCACCGGCGTTGCCGTTGAACTTCACCGGCAGGGCGATGGGCGCGCCCACCACGTTGCCGGTACCCGCGCCGCCCTCGCCGTCGGTCAGCATGGAGCCGCCCGAGGTGGCCGAGGAGTCGGCGGTGTATTCGCTGTACGCGTTGCCCAGGATCCACGAGGCGGCGTTGCCGGTCACCTGCACCGGGGTGGCGAACTGGCCGGCGACGACGTTGCCGGACAGGCCGGAGCCCTTGCCGTTGGTGTCGATGTTGCCGGTTTCGGTGGCGCTCTGGCTGGCCGAGCCGCCGTGCACCGCGCCGCTGCCGCCGGCGACGCCGACGCCGTTGCCGGCGAGCTGCACGGGGAGCGCCCAGTCGAGGGCGACGACGTTGCCCGCGAGCCCGGAGTTCTCACCGGAGGTCGCGATGTCCTGGTTGTGCGAGTACGTCTGGTCGTGCGACTTGCCATCGACCTTCGCGTCGCCGAGCACGCCCACGGCGTTGTCGACGATCTGGATCGGCACGACCAGGTCACCCGAGACCTTGTTGCCCTTGAGGGCGTCGTGGGTCGGCGTCAGCTGCCGCGGCGCGTCGGCCTTCGGCAGGCTGCCCGTCAGTTTGCTCGCCGCACCGCCGGGCGACTTCGCCGAAGCGAGCGCGTCCTTCACAGCGGAGGTGACGGGCTTGGTGCTGACCTCGCCCTGGTAACCAGGGACGTCAACCTGCCCGAGCGGGGTGCCGATGGCGTTGTTGTCCGCCTGAATCGGCACGGTGACGTTGAGGTCGAGAGGGGAGGCCGGGGTGTCAGGGTTGACGTTCTCGTCGGCCGAAGCGATGCCGGTGCCCAGCATCAACAACCCACCCGTGACCAACGCGGTCTGGAGTCCGCGCTTTGCCCAGGTCTGCATGGGGTTTTTCTCCTTCATTTCGGGTTCCCTTGCGGGCTTGTGGAGGTGCGCTTTTCGCTTGTTCCGAGGCGGGAAAGGCGCACCAGAGGGTGGTGCAGTGCGTGCGCGGACAGCGCGCGACGCGAGAAACCCGCGGGCTTCAGTCGGTGACGCCGAGCCGGCACGAAGGTGCCCGGCTTCGCTGTCGCGTCAGCGACCCCGCGGGTGGGGTGGATCAGTCAGGAGTGACGCCGGGCTGCTCGCCCGTGTTCAGCGGCGTGTGCCGCACACCGGCACGGGTCGAACCCGCCACGGCGTTGTCGACGGCAGCGGTGACCCACGCGGGCACACCGAAGTTGAGGCCGTCGAGGTGACCACCGGGGGCGGTGCTGCCGCCGCCGGGGACATTCGGGATGGAGGGCGGCGCGCTCGGGAGCTGCGCCGGGGAGAACGGGTCCGGCAGGTTGCGGTGGTCGTCGCGCGACGGCGCACCCGTGCTGCCGGCCGAATTCAGGTCCTCGTGGGCGGAGCGCTCGAAGATCGCCCGCAGCGCGTCGGAGGTGGAAACCGCTGCGGCGCCAAGGTTCTGCTCCGCGTTGCCGGTGGCCCCGGTGGCGGCGGAGACCGGAGCGGCCGGTTCGAGCGGCGAGTCCGGGAGCTCCGGCAGGCCGACGAGTGCGCCGGTGTGGCTCGGGTCGAGCAGGTCCCACACCTTGCGGCCGAAGTCCTGCGCCGCGGGCGACGGAGCCGTGGCCTCGTCGAGCACGCGGCGCGTGTCCTCGGGCTTGCGGGCGAGGTGCTCGACCGCGCCGAGGGTCCGCTGCGCCGGGTGCAGGATCGCGTCCTCGCCGAGGTCGGTGACGGCGTCGCTGACGCGCCCGGACACCTCGTGGTCGACGGTCGTGCCCACCTGGTCGCGGTGCGGGCCACCGATGTGGTCGCGCGGGTCGAGCGAGCAGATCGGCCGGTCGTGTCCCGGCTCGGACCACATGGTGGCGTCCTGCTCGCACGCGGAAACGTCCTGCCCGGCGCTCGCGGCGGTACCGGCCACGTTGCCGGCGAACTGCGAGACGCCGCGCGTGACGTCACCGAGGTTCGCGACCGTCGCGTCGGTGACCGGCGTGACGCTCGCGGTGACCCCACCGGCCTGAACCGAGCCGTGCTGAACCGTGTCCGCCGAAGCGGTGGGGGACGAGACGAGCCACGCGGCGGCGGTCGCGGCGACCGCGCCGCCGAAGACGAACAGCGCGCGCGACGCGAGGCGGCCGACGCGTTTCGCGTTCCGCCTTTCGTGCGCCGCAGCGTTCGTCACTCGCGCTTCTCCTGATCTCGAAATGCTTTCGGGTTTCGGCTTTCTCGAACGCGGAAATTGCGTCCTGACTCGCCGGTGCGAAACCGAGAAAACCAGCAGCCACACCCGTCACGCACCCTTGACACGCCTTGATGCCACCATCGTGTGAACAACACAGTGTGTGCCCGGAGCTCACGAAGCGTGATCCCCACTGGCAACACGGGGTTACCGCGCGGTCGCTCCACCACCGGCTGTCAAGCGCCACTTCGGGCGAACCACGGGGACGTGCGACCCCTCGCGTCGCGGCGATTCGCCCGGAAAGACGGGGCGGACCGATACGGTGGCGGAGTGAGCCAGCCAGCACGTGGACGGCGCGAGCCACCGTTCCTCGCCGAAAACACCGACGTCACGAACCTGATCCCCCGCGGACTGCGGGTTTCCGCGGCCCTGGCCTGGCGCTTCATCGTGGTGATCGCCGCGCTGTACGCCGTGCTGTGGCTGCTCGGCTACCTGTCCGCGGTCGTCATCCCGGTGTCCATCGCCCTGCTGCTCTCGGCGCTGCTCGCGCCCGCCGTGGAAAAGCTGGTGCAGATCCGCTTCCCCCGCGGGCTCGCGACGGCGCTGGTGCTGATCGCCGGGCTGGCCGTGCTCGGCGGGTTGCTCACCTTCGTCATCACGCAGTTCTCGAGCGGCCTGCCGCAACTGCAGCAACAGCTGAACAACAGCCTCAACCAGATCCGCAACTGGCTCATCAACGGCCCGATCCACCTGCGCCAGGAACAGATCCAGGCCTTCCTGGACCAGGCGATCGGCTTCATCCAGAACAACCAGGCGTCGCTGACCAACACGGCGCTGACGACGGCGAGCACCGTCGGCGAGATCCTCACCGGGTTCGTGCTGACGCTGTTCGTCACGATCTTCTTCCTGGCCGGGGGCAACCAGATCTGGTCGTTCCTGGTGCGCGGTATCCCGACGCGCGTGCGCAAGCGCGTGGACGTCGCCGGCCGCCGCGGTTTCGCGTCGCTCGTCAGCTACATCCGAGCGACGGCCGCGGTCGCCGTCGTCGACGCGGTCGGCATCGGCATCGGGTTGTGGATCGTCGGGGTGCCGCTGGTGATCCCTCTGGCGACGCTGGTGTTCCTCGGCGCGTTCATCCCGATCATCGGTGCGGTGATCGCCGGCGGCGTCGCGGTGCTGATCGCCTTGGTGACCAAGGGGTTCATCGCTGCGGTGATCGTGCTGGCGATCGTGATCGGCGTGATGCAGCTGGAGAGCCACGTGCTGCAGCCGCTCCTGCTCGGCCGCGCGGTGCGGCTGCACCCGCTGGCCGTGGTGCTCGCGATCGCCACCGGCCTGGTCGCGGCGGGCATCGCCGGCGCGCTGCTGTCCGTGCCGCTGCTGGCCGTGCTCAACGCGGGCATCCGGTCGCTGCTGCACGAGCACGACCCCGATCCCGAGTCCGTGGACGTGCTCCACGACCAAGCGGCGCAACCGAACGACGCCGAACCGGGCTCGGACGAAGCCGAAGTGGCGACGCGGGGCGATGAGGACGACGACGACAACGACACCAAGTGACCCGGCGACGCCGCTGTGGCGCGGCGTCGTGCTGCTGCGTGTGGTCACCTGGCTGTTCGCGCTCGGTGTGGTGATCGCGCACCGCGGTGAGTTCCAGCGGGAGTGGCTCGCGTGGACGGTCGTGGGGGTGATGGGCGGGTGGACGCTCGTCACGGGAATCGCGTACGCGCGCGAAGGCTGCCGCTGGCGCTGGCTCGTGGTGCTCGACGTCGTGGTGACGACCGGGTTGATGCTGACGTCGCCGTTCATCCTGTCCGATGTCCAGTACGCCGAAGCGGCGCCGCTCATCACCACCGTGTGGGCCGCGGTGGGACCGCTCGCGGCCGCGACGCGCTTCGGCGCGGGCGCCGGAGTGGTGGCAGGGCTGGTCGTCGCGATCGGCACCGGCGTCGCGCGCGAACGGCTGGACCTCGACGTGTTCCGCGACGGCGTGCTGCTCTGCGCCAGCAGCCTGCTGATCGGCATGGCGGCCACGACCGCGCGGCGCTCGGCGGAAGCGCTTGCGAAGGCGTTGCGCACGGAAGCCGCGACGGCGGAACGGGAACGGCTCGCGCGCTCGATCCACGACAGCGTGCTGCAGGTGCTCGCGCGCGTGCGCCGGCGCGGCATCGAGGTCGGCGGGGAAGCGGCCGAACTCGCGAAGCTGGCCGGTGAGCAGGAAATCGCGTTGCGAGCCTTGGTGACGACCGAACCGACGTGGGCCGGCACCGCCGGCACGACGGACTTGCGGTCGGCGCTCCAGCTGCTGGCCACGTCGTCGGTTCAGGTCGCGACGCCCGCGGGCACCGTGGACCTGCCGGCGCACGTGACGGCGGAACTGGTGGCGGTGACGCGCGAAGCACTGTCCAATGTGGAGAAGCACGCCGGCCCCGATGCCCACGCGTGGGTGCTGCTGGAGGACCTGGGTGAACAGATCGTGGTGAGCGTCCGCGACGACGGCCCCGGGATCCCCGAAGGCCGCCTCGAACGCGCGGCGGCGGAGGGCCACCTGGGTGTGGTGGAGTCGATCAAGGGCCGGGTGCGCGATCTCGGCGGGACCGCGACCCTGGACAGCGCTCCGGGCCGCGGCACGGAGTGGGAGGTGCGGGTGCCGAGCACGACGAGGGACGGGCGATGACGATTTCCGTGATGGTGGTCGACGACCACCCCATCTGGCGCGACGGCGTGGCCCGCGACCTGGGCGAGAACGGCTTCGACGTGCGCGCCACCGCACCCGACGCGCCCGCGGCCGTCCGCATCGCGCGCACGGTCCGCCCGGACGTGGTGCTGATGGACCTCAACCTCGACGGCACCTCCGGCGTCGAGGCGACGCGCGAGATCACCACGGAGCTGCCGGACACGCGGGTGCTGGTGCTGTCGGCGTCCGGCGAGCACTCGGACGTGCTGGAAGCGGTGAAGGCGGGCGCTTCGGGCTACTTGGTCAAGTCGGCCTCCGTCGCGGAGCTCGTGGACGCCGTCCACCGCACCGCCGAAGGCGACCCCGTGTTCACGGCCGGCCTGGCTGGCCTCGTGCTCGGCGAATACCGGCGCATGGCCGACACGCCGTCGTCCGACGAGCCGTCGCCGCCGCGGCTGACGGAACGCGAGACCGACGTGCTGCGCCTCGTCGCGAAAGGACTCACCGCCCGCCAGATCGCGGAACGGCTCGTGTTGTCACACCGGACGGTGGAGAACCACGTGCAGTCGACGTTGCGCAAGCTCCAGTTGCACAACCGGGTCGAACTGGCCCGCTACGCCATCGAACACGGCCTCTACGAGGACTGACGGCTACGACGTCGCGACCGCGGCCTCCTGCAGCGGACCGGTCAGCTTCGCCGAGCCCAGCCGCCAGGCGGGTTCGCCCGGGTGCCAGGCCGCGACGACGCCGTCGTCGAGGACGAGGTCGCCGTGGTCGGTCCAGTCCAGTGAGGAGTGTTTGAGGTTGCCGGTGCTGAAGGGCATCGACGGCGCCTGCTGCCAGGTCAAGTCGTAGAGGTTGAGCAACCACACGTCGCGCGTCTGGATGTCCGAGCTGTGCCACGCGGCTGAGCCGAAGTCCACCGCCGCCCAGGCGTCGTCGCGGCTGGGGAGGATCAGCGGGTTGGTCTGGACGACCGGGGGCTGGATCCGCTTGCGGCTCCCGTCGCGCAGGTCGAGGACCGTCAGGTCCGTCAGGCCGCCCAGGATGAGCCGGTCGCCAGCGGCGGCGAGGATGCTCGGGGCCTGCTGCACGCTGCGGCCCGTTTCGGGGTCGATGAGGACGTCGACGGTTTCCGGGGAGCCGTTGCTGACGGTGATGAGCAGGCCGTGCGACGTCTCCTGGCGCAGGATCGTCGAGCAACTCGCGACGCCGCCACCGCCGAGCGAGCGGCCGGTGAGCGACACGTGCTCGAGGCGGCAGTTGTCCGCGGAATCCTGGCGGATGAGCCACACGCTCCGGGCGTCGGCACCGGGCGCGACGCTGAGCGCCTGGCCCAGCGAAGCCGGCGGCGAACCCGGACCGGTGTACGCGTAGACGTCGCCCGGCCCGCAGTCCTGCCGGCACGGCGGCGCGCTCGTGAACACCGGGGTGCGCCCGACGCGGCTGACGGACACCAGCCGGTCGCCGCCCGGGACGCCGGGCACCGTGCCCTTGGTGCCGGTGTCGGCGTCGAACACGGTGGGTGGCGACGTCGCGAGCAGCAGCTCCACCCCGATCCCGCCCGTGGTGACCGAGCCCCCCAGTCCGCTCGGTGGCGGTCCGCTCGGCGCGGGCGCCGGGGTGTCCGACGTCGAGGTGGGCACCGGATCCGGGGTCCCGCCCGTGCAAGCGGCCAGCAGGCAGCCCGCCGCGGCGACGGCGGTCAGGGCTCGGAATACGGGTCTGTTCAGGGTTTTTCCCCGATCTGACGAGCGAACTACGGTTCTACCATCGTTCACATGGCCGAGGAAGAGACCACCGGCGCGGAGGCCGCGACCGAGACGAAGCCGTTGACCGCGCGCGACATCCGGGTGTCGGACGACGAGCGCGAACACGTCGTCGGCGTGCTGCAGAAGGCGATCGGGCTGGGGATGCTCACCCTCGACGAGTTCACGGAGCGCACCGACAAGGCGCTCGCGGCCCGCACTCGCGGTGACCTCAACGCCGTGCTCACCGACCTGCCCGGGCTCGTGCACCCCGAGGCGATGCCGGCCTACCAGGCACCGGCCTTCACCGGCGCCACCACGTACGCGCCGGGCCAGCGGCTCGAGCTCAACGCCAAGTACTCGTCGCTGCACCGCAGCGGTCCGTGGCAGGTGCTGCCGGCGCTGGTCGTGCGCAACAAGTACGGCAGCACGAAGCTCGACTTCACCGAGGCGCAGGTGTCGACGCCGGTGGTTGAGATCGAGCTGGACTCGAAGTGGGGCTCGGTCGAGGTGATCATCCCGCCACACGCGGCCGTGGACTACAACGCCATCACCGAGATCAAGTTCGGCTCGCTCGACGACAAGACGGGCAGCAACGGCCGGGCCGGCACCCCTCGCTACGTCTTCACGGGCCGCATCCACGGAGGCTCGCTGGTCATCCGCAACCCTCGGCGGGGCCTGTTCGGCTGACCGGCGTCGCGGTGCCGGACCCGGTTTTCCATCCGTCGGCCGGGTCCGGCTCCGTACTAAACATGGCGTGCCGCCACCGCGTCCGCGGCGGCGACCGCGCCGGCCGCGCGTTCGCGGGCTTCGGCCAGCGTCACCGACGCCAGTGAAGCGCCGACAGCCCGCACGGCTGCCGCGTTCATCGACAAACTCGTGAGGCCCAGGCCCGCGAGCACCACCGCGAGCCGCGGGTCGGCCGCCGCCTCGCCGCAGACACCGGCGGGTTTGCCGGTGGCCTCCGCCGCTTCACCGATCAGCTTGAGCAGGCGCAGCAACGCGGGCTGCCACGGGTCGTTGAGCTTCGCGACGGCGCCGAGCTGGCGGTCGGCCGCGAACGTGTACTGGGCCAGGTCGTTGGTGCCGACGGACACGAAGTCGACGACGTCGAGGATCTCCCGCGCGGACAGCGCCGCGGCCGGGATCTCGATCATGACGCCGGCACGCTCGATGCCGGCGGCGCGGACGCGTTCGGCGAACCACGCGGCTTCCTCGGCCGTCGCGACCATCGGCGCCATCACGGAGACGAGCGCGCCGGAATCCTGAGCGGCGCCCGCGATGGCCTGCAGCTGGCGGTCGAGGACCTCGGGCCGGTCGAACGCGACGCGCAGGCCGCGCACGCCCAGCGCTGGGTTCGGCTCGACGTCGGGGTTGAGGAAGGCCAGCGGCTTGTCCGCGCCCGCGTCGAGCGTCCGGACGATCACCGGCTTGCCACGGAAGGGCGCCAGCACCGCCGCATACGCCGCGCGCTGCTCTTCGACGGAGGGCTCGGCCGGCGCGTCGAGGAAGCCGAACTCCGTGCGGAACAGGCCGACGCCCTCGGCGCCGGCCGCGGCGGCCGCCTGCGCGTCGGCGGGGGAGCCGACGTTGCCGTAGACCTTGACGATGTGACCGTCGGCGGTCGCGCCCGTGCCGTTCCATTCGGCCGGGCCGGACACGACGGCCGTGACGATCGGTGCGGCCGGGTCGGCGAGTTGCACGACGCCGGTGTCGCCGTCGACGGCCAGCGCTTTCGCGTCCAGGTCGAGGATCCCGCGCACGGCGACGACGGCGGGAATGCCGAGCGCGCGGGCGAGGATCGCGGTGTGGCTCGTCGGCCCGCCCTCCTCGGTGACCAGCGCGAGCACCTTCGCCGGGTCGAGGCCCGCCGTGTCGGCCGGCGCCAGGTCCCGCGCGACGAGCACACTCGGCGACGCGAGCTCCGGCACACCGGGAGGGGCGACGCCGAGGAGTTCGGCCACGAGGCGGTCGCGCACGTCGCGGACGTCGCGAACCCGCTCGGCCATGTAACCCCCGGCCGCGGCCAGGGCCTCGGCGAACCCCTCGGCGGCCTGGTAGACGGCGCGAGCCGCGGGAAGGTTCTGCGCCGTCACCAGCTGGTGGGCCTGCGTGGCCAGTGCCGGATCGGCGGCCATCGCGGCAGTCGTGATGAGGATCGTCGCGGCCTCGCCGGTCGCCGCTTCCGCCAGGGCCTCCAGCCGCTCCGCCACCGCCCGCGCGGCCGGCTCGATGCGCGCGGCCTCCGCCGCGGGATCCGTGGGCGCGGGCGTGCTCGCCGGCTCGCCGAACGGCTCCGCCACGCGCACCACGGGACCGCTCGCACGCCCGGGGCTCACCGCAACACCGCTCAGCACCGTCGCCTCACTCTCAGACATGGTCTAGACCATAGCTCAGGCGGGGACGGATGGCTCGAGGTGTCTGCCACCTCACCCCGGACGGGGTTGATCGGGGCACGCGAACCACTTCCTCGCCTCCGCCTTCGCAGCTCTGCCCCCTCCGCCGGCAGACGGCCCCCACCCTCCCTAGGGGGGCGTCCCCGATCCCAGTCTACCGAGGTCAGGGGCCGAAAACGTGCGGCGGCGGAATCTGTGGACAACCTCGCTGACCGTGAGGCGCATGTGGACAACTGGGGTGGGGAGTTTGACAAGCCGACGGGAGTGGTGAGTGGGGGGACGGGAAACTTGGCAGCTCAGTGCACGAAGGTTTGACGGGCGGGTGTACGGCCGAGCAGCGGCCGAGTGGTCGTGGGCAGCACGACTCGGGTAGGGGGCGGCAACAGGGCTCGGGTAGCAGCGGAACTCGGGCACCGAGGAGGGCAGGAGCGGGCACAACAGCGCACGCGGGAGTATGCGCCGGCCAGGTGGGTGCGCCCGGGGCGAGAGCGGCCGAGTGGCGAACGCACCGTCGCGGCTTCGACAAGCCGAAAGCGGCCCGCTCCGCCGCGAACGGACCCGGTCGCAGACGTCGGATGCGCCCGCAACGCCGCACTCCATCGCGAACGAACCCGCTCGCCACCCCCGTCGCCGAGCAGGCCCAGGCGGACGAGCTGGGCGAGAGCGGCCGAGTGGCAAACGCACCGTCGAGGGTTCGAGAAGCGGAAAGCGGCCGGCTCTGCCGCGAACAGCACCGGTCGCCGACGTCGGCAGCGCCCGCAACGCCGCACCCCATCACGAGCCGACCCCAGTCGCTGGCCGGGTGCGTGCGTCCGGCGAGGCCGGCCGAGTAGCGAACGCACCGGGGAGGCTCCGACAAGCCGAAAGCGGTCTGTCTTGTCGCGGACGGGCCTGGTCTCAGACATCGGATGCCCACAACAACGCACTCCATCGCGAGCCAACCCCGCGCGCCACCCCCATCGCCGGGCAGGGCCAGGTGGACGAGCTGGGCGAGAGCGGGCGAGCAGGAACCACACCGCCGACCTCGACAAGCGCAACGCAGCCTGCTTCGTTGCGAACAGGACCGGTCGCAGACGTCGGATGCGCCCAGAGCGGCGCACTCCACCGCGGGCTCGGCCCGCCACCGGCCAGGTAGCGGCGAGGCGATGCCACACAGGGAAGCAGCAACGGCACCCGAACCGACCCGTGCCTCCGTATGGCGCCGCGCAGAGAACGCCGAAGACTCCGTCGCCGAACTGAGAGCCGAACCGGGAGCCGAGCCGACGACGGGGAGTCCTGGGCCGGTGAAGAGGGCCGGGTCTTCAGACCGAGAGCCCAAGCAGGCGAGCAGTCCCGTCCGCTGATCAGGTCAGTTCGGCGGCGGTCGGGTAGGACGGCTGGGCGCCGGGGCGGGTGACCGAGAGGGCGGCGATGCGGGTGGCGCGCGTGGCGGCGGCCACGAGCTCGGCGCCGGCAGCGAGGGCCGTGGCCAGGGCGCCCGCGAAGGCGTCGCCGGCGCCGGTGGTGTCGACGGCGGTGACGTGGGGCGACGGGACGTCCGTCGAGCCGTCCGGGGTGATGACCAGCGCACCCTTGCCGCCGAGCGTCACGACGGCCGCGCGCGGGCCGAGGTCCAGGAGCTTGCGCGGGTCCGCGTCGGCGCCGAGGAGGTAGGCGGCTTCGTGCTCGTTGACCAGGAGGACGTCCAGCGCGCCCAGCGTGTCCGACGACAGCTTCGCGGCCGGCGAGAGGTTGAGCACGACCCGGATGCCCCGTGCGGCGGCTTTGCGGACAGCTTCCTCGACCGCCGGCAGCGGCACCTCCAGCGACAGAACGACGACCTGGACCCCGTCGAGGACGTCGTCGGTGACGTCGGCGGGAGTCAGCGCGGAGTTGGCGCCGGGGGAGACGAGAATCGAGTTCTCGCCGTCGGGGGTCACGGTGATGTAGGCGATGCCGGTCGGCCGCTCGACGGTGCGCAGGTGGTCCGTCGCGACGCCCGCGCCGGAGAGGGAGTCGCGCAGCAGCCGGCCGTACGGGTCGTTGCCGACAGCGCCCAGCAGCGCGACGTCCGCGCCCAGCCGACCGGCCGCGACGGCCGTGTTCGCACCCTTCCCACCCGGCGACAGCACCGTGTCACCGCCCAGCACAGTCTCGCCGCCCGCGGGACGGCGGTCGACGGGGACGACGAGATCGGCGTTGGCGGATCCGACCACCAGCACGGCTGCGCACATGGCCGTCACTGTGCCACGAGCGCAGGTCACCCACGAGCGAGCGTGAAAGTGAAGGTTTTTGTAACTTATCCGGCGCCCAGTGCGACAATCAGGCGAGTAGCGGCGGCCCGTCACTCGATCGGGGGAACCATGTCCCCCACGCGTCACTTCTGACACGGGTTCCGCTCTTGTGGAGCGTCACTGTCCTAGAGCCAGTGGCGTTGCCCCGACCGGAAGCGCACCGGAGAGGGCATCGGGTCGCCGGCGCCGATCACGTAGCCCCCCGAGTGATCGGCGTCGGCGGCGCCCCGGCCGCCGTTCGCGCCGCGGTCATCGGAACTCCGTTCGCGAGCACTAAGTCACCACCCTTGCGCCGGACCACGCGGGCGATCGCGCCACGGTCCCGCTCGTGCCCTCGCCATGCCCGGCCACGGTGAACGTCCCGTGCGCCGCGGTGGCCAGATCCGCCCAGCGTGGCGGGGGATCTCCCCACCTCGTTCGGCGGAATGCCGGGTGTTTTCGCTGGTCAACCGCCCGTAGCGTGCGGGTCATGACGGTTCTGGACTGGAAGCGCACCCTCTACGCCCTGCTGGCCCTGCCCTTCGGCCTCGCCGGCGCGCACGAGCGGCTCGCGGCGCGGCTGCTGGGCCGGCCGCCGCGCGAGGGGACCCCTCGCTACCTGGCGGCGGCCGGCGTGAGCGTGGCGGCGATCCCGCTGTCGCTGCTGGTGTGGTTCCTCGTGTGGCGGATCGCCACGTACGGCCTGTTCTGGGACCCCACGACGGCCGGTGAATCGTGGGGTGGGCCGTCGCTCGCGGGGGCCTGGTTCGTGCACTTCTTCTGCGCGCTGGGCATGACCGTGGTGGCGATGTGGCTGCTGCGCCCGCTCACCGACCTGCAGTCCCGGCTGCTCTCCGGCCGCGCTGGTGCGGGAACGGGCGTGCCGACCACCTAGAATGTCCGGATGAGCAGCCCCACGCGAAGGGGCCGCGCGCGAGCGGCTACCGAGCAGGACATCCGCCGGACCGCCCGGAAACTGCTGGTCGAACAGGGTCCGGACGCCGTGACGCTCCGGGCGATCGCCCGGGAGCTGGGCATCACCGCGCCGGCCCTGTACCGCTACTACGAGTCCCGCGACGACCTCGTCGAGAACCTGCGCCTGGACGTCTGCGCGGACCTGGCGGCCGAGCTCGCCGAAGACATCGCCGTGCTCCCGGACGACGGCATGCTGCAGCTGTTCGCGATTTGCAAGGGCTTCCGGCGCTGGGCGCTGACCCACACCAAGGAGTTCACACTGGTCTTCGCCTCGCCGACCGGCGGCGTCGGTACGACGGCCGGCAGCGCGCTGCACCGCCTCGACGAACCGTTCGGCCGCATCTTCCTCTCCGCGGCCGGGCGGGTCCTCGCCACGCACGACCTCGTGATGCCGCCCAACGACGTCGTCCCGCCCGAACTGCGCGACGACCTGACGGCCTTCCAGCGCGAACTGCTGACGGTGCTGGCCGAATCGGGCCGCGCCATCGCCCCCGACAAGCTGGACCTGGGCCTGACGTACCTGATGATCCAGTTCTGGGCCCGCCTGTACGGCCACGTGACCCTCGAGGTGTTCGGCAACTACCCGATCCCCGTGTCGAAACCGGACGTGCTCTTCGAGGCCATCCTCACGGACCTGGCCCGCGACGTGGGCCTCTACTCCGGCTAGGCCGCGCGCCCGCCGTCGACGGACAAGGTCACAGCGGTGACGTACGCGCCCGCCGGGTCAGCCAGGTACGCGACGGCGTCGGCCACTTCACCGGGCTGCCCGTAGCGCCCGAGCGCGGTGAGCGACTTCTGATCCTGCGCGTACGGCCCGTCGGCCGGGTTCATGTCCGTGTCGGTCGGCCCGGGGTGCACGAGGTTGACGGTCACCCCGCGCGGCGCGAGCTCCCGCGCGAGCGCCTTGGTGAGGCCGACCATCGCGGACTTGGTCATGGCGTAGAGCACCATCCCTGGCCCCGGCACGCGGTCGGTGACGCAGCCGCCGATGGTGATCACCCGCCCGCCGTCTCCGAGGTGCTAGGCCGCGGCCTGCGGTGCGAGGAACACGCCCCACACGTTCACGGCGAGCAGCCGGTCGAGGTCCGCCAGCCCGGTCTCCGAAACGGGCGCCACGAACCCGACACCCGCGTTGTTGACCAGCACGTCCAGCCGCCCGAACTCCGCGACTGCCGTCTGCACGGCCGCCCGCACGGCTTCGGCGTCCGCGCTGTCCGCCGCGATCGCCAGGGCCCGCCGCCCGGTCGCCTTGATCTTCTCCACGACCTCCGCCGCGAGTGCCGCATTGGCGACGTACGTGATCGCGACGTCGGCGCCTTCCACCGCCAGTCTCAGTGCCGTCGCCGCCCCGATCCCCCGGCTGCCCCCAGTCACCAGCGCCACCTTGCCGTCGAGCTTCATCCCCAGATCTCCTTCGTGGAAGCCGTGTTTCGTGCCGGTTCCATCGAATCGGCCCGGGTGCGGTGGTGCTGGCGCGTTTCGGCCGCGGCACTCGATGGCTCTGTTCCGCATTCCTCCGGACACGGGTTGTGACAAGATCACTCGGGGATCTTGAACGGGGAGGGCCAGGGTGCTGCACGTCCAGGGGCTGGTGAAGGTCTATGACGGCCGCCGCGTGGTGGAGAACGTGTCGTTCACGTTGCAGCCCGGCACGGTGACCGCGTTCCTGGGGCCGAACGGCGCCGGGAAATCGACCACGTTGCGCATGATCTGCGGCCTCACGCGGCCGACTGCGGGCTCGGCGACGATCGCCGGGCGGCGGTTCGCGGAGTGGCCGAACCCGGGCCACGTGGCGGGGGTGCTGCTGGACGCGTCGGCGGTGCACCCCGGACGCACCGGGCGCCACCACCTCGTGAACGGCGCCAAGCTCATGCGGCTGCCCGCCGCGCGGGCCGACCAGGTGCTCGCGCAGGTCGGGCTGAGCGATGCTGCGAACCGGCGCATCGGGAAGTACAGCCTCGGCATGCGGCAACGGCTCGGGCTCGCACACGCGCTGCTGGCCGACCCACCGGTGCTCATCCTCGACGAGCCCATCAATGGCCTCGACCCCGAAGGCATCCGCTCCACGCGCCAGCTGCTGCGCGCCTACGCCCAGCGCGGCGGCACCGTGCTGCTGTCCAGCCACGTGCTGTCCGAAGTGGACCAGACGGCCGACCGCATCGTGATGATCGGCCACGGCCGCGTCGTCGCGGACGGACCGCTCGCGAGCTTCGCCGGGCCGGCGCGCACGGTCGTGCGCACCACCGACGTCGCCAAACTCGGCACCGCCCTGCAACGCGCGGGCCTCGACGTCCGCCAGACGGGCCCGGACGCGCTCTCGGTCGCCGCACCGACGGACCGCGTGTCGGAGATCGCCTTCGCGGCGCAGGTGCGCGTGCTCGGGCTGGCCGAAGAACAGCAGAACCTGGAAGAGCTCTTCTTCCGCCTCACGGGAGGCCCGCGATGATCCCCATGCAGACGCCCGTTCAGCAGCAGCCCGCGTGGGCGGTTGGCGCTTCGAAACGCGCGTCGTTCGGCACGGTCGTCGGGGTCGAGCTCCGGAAGATGAGTGCGACGGTGGCGGACAAGATCCTGCTCATCGCCGCGCCGATCGGCCTGGTCGTGCTGTCGATCATGTTCATGGTCGACTCGTCGCACCCGTACACGCTCGAAAAGCAGATGGGTTCGGTGTTTCTCACGGTCCGGCTCGCCGCGGTGCTGGTCGACCTCACGCTGGTCAAGCTGATCGCCGCGGAGTGGCACTACCGCAGCTCTCAGCCGACGTTGCTGGTGCAGCCGTCACGCATGCGGTACGTGTTCGCACAGGCGACCATCGCGGTCGGCGCGTGGCTGCTGGTGGGCGGCGTCCACGTGCTGATGACCTTCACCTTCTTCTCCAGCCGCCTCGACGCACGCGACGCGCAGAACCTGCTCACCTTCCGCCCCGGCATGGTGGTCGCGGCGTGTTTCCTCGGCGCCTTCTGCATGATGCTGCTCGCGGTGACGATCGGCTGGCTCATCCCGAACACCGCCGGCGCGATCACCACCTACGTGCTGGTGTCGCTGCTGTTCACGATCCTGCAGGGCAACAGCGACTTCGCCGGCTGGGTCGATCCGATCGAGCCCGCCCGGCAGCTCAGCGGTGTATCGGCACACGGGGTGGTCGCGCTGGTCACCTCGCTGATCCTCTGGCTCGGGCTGGCCGCGGTCGCCATCTTCCGGGCGGGCAACCGCGAAGCCGCCTAACGAGCGAGCGAACCACCGCCCGGGTCGACGATCTTGAGGTAGGTCTCCACGAGCTGCTGGACTCCCGGGCAGGTCTTGTCGCCGATCTCGCGATCGTGCTCGGGGCTGAACTCCCCGGGATCGCCGCCCGGCTTCACCGACACTTGGAGCACTTGCGACGAGCCGGTGTTGACCGAGAACGTGCAGCCGTTGCTCTCCACTGTGGAGACGGCGTAGTAGCGGTTGTCCTGCACCAGAGAGCGGCGGAAGTGCTGCAGCGTGTAGGAGTACGCACCCCAGGTGCCAGTCCACGGGTCCGGCAGGCGATCGCTCGGGTTGAGGGCACCGACTTCGACTTGCCGACCGTCCTGCCGGCGCACCACGCACACGCTCCCGTAGGGATCGAACAGGGTCGAAGAGACCTCGAACGCGCTCCTCAGCTGCGGGTTCTGGTCGAACTGGGCGCAGCTGTTCGGAAACAGCGGGGCGCGGGTGGTGATCACTGGCAGCGTGTCGTACGCGACCGAATCGGCCGGCAACGCAGGGGCGGGGTGGCTCGGGCTCGGTGCCGGAGCCGCGGTGCAGCCGGTCAGAGCGAGGGCGGCGGCGAGCGCCGGCAGGACGGTGAGCGATCGATTACGCACGGCGAGCACGTTACCGGCCCGGACGCTGAGCCCGGGCCGGAACGCACCGATTCACAGGACGATGTTGACCAACCGGCCGGGGACGACGATGACCTTGCGCGGCGTCTTGTCACCGACCAGCGCGGCGACCTTCTCCTCCGCCAACGCCGCCGCCTGCACGGCGTCGGAAGACGCGTCGGCCGGGACGGTGACGCGGGCGCGGACCTTGCCGTTGACCTGGATCGGGTACTCGATGGAGTCCTCGACCAGGTACTGCTCGTCGACGACGGGGAACGGGCCGTGGACCAGGGAGTCGGCGTGGCCCATGCGGTGCCACAGCTCCTCGGCGACGTGCGGGGCCAGCGGTGCCAGTAGCAGCACCAGCGGTTCCGCCACCTCGCGCGGCGTGCCGGCAGCCGAGCCGTACACCTTGGTCAGGTGGTTGTTCAGTTCGATCAGCTTCGCGCCCGCCGTGTTGAAGCGCATCTCCGCGTAGTCCTCGCGGACGCCGGCGATGGTGCGGTGCAGCAGCTTGCGGTCGGCTTCCGTCGGGTCGTCGCCGGACACGCGCAGCTCGCCGGTCTGCTCGTCGACCAGCAGGCGCCACAGGCGCTGCAGGAAGCGGTGCGCGCCGACGACGTCCTTGGTCGCCCAGGGGCGCGACATGTCCAGCGGGCCCATGGACATCTCGTACACGCGGAAGGTGTCCGCGCCGTAGGTGTCCGACATTTCGTCCGGCGTGACGGCGTTCTTCAGGCTCTTGCCCATCTTGCCGTACTCCTGGTTGACCTCCTCGTCACCCAGGAAGAACTTGCCGTCGCGTTCCACGACCTCCTCGGCGGGCACGTAGATGCCCCGCTTGTCGGTGTAGGCGAAGGCCTCGATGTAGCCCTGGTTGAACAGGCGGCGGTACGGCTCCTTCGACGACACGTGACCCAGGTCGTACAGGACCTTGTGCCAGAAGCGCGAGTACAGCAGGTGCAGCACGGCGTGCTCGACGCCGCCGACGTACAGGTCCACTCCGCCCGGGTCGTCGACACCGTGCTCGGCCGGGCGCGGGCCCATCCAGTAGGCCTCGTTCTCCGGCGCGCAGAACACGTCGGGGCTGTCCGGGTCGACGTAGCGCAGCTGGTACCAGCACGAACCCGCCCACTGCGGCATCACGTTGGTGTCGCGGCGGTACTTCTTCGGGCCGTCGCCCAGGTCCAGGGTGACGTTGACCCAGTCGGTCGCGCGCGACAGCGGCGGCGACGGCTCGGAGTCGGCGTCCTCGGGGTCGAAGGTCTTCGGCGAGTAGTCGTCGACCTCCGGCAGGACCACGGGCAGCTGGTCCTCGGGCAGCGCGATCGGCAGGTTGTTCTCGTCGTAGACGATCGGGAACGGCTCGCCCCAGTAGCGCTGGCGGGCGAACAGCCAGTCGCGCAGCTTGTACTGCACCGTGCCCTCGCCGGCGCCGCGCTCCTCCAGCCACGCGATGATCGTCTTCTTCGCATCGGCAACGCCCATGCCGTCCAGCGAGACGGTGTCGTTGGCCGAGTTGATCGCCGGGCCCTCGCCGGTGAACGCCTCGCCGTCGAAGCCCTCGCCCGGGTCGACGGTGCGGATGATCTCCAGCTCGAACTTCTTCGCGAAGTCCCAGTCGCGTTGGTCCTGTGCGGGCACGGCCATGATCGCGCCGGTGCCGTAGCCCATCAGCACGTAGTCGCCGATGAAGACCGGGATCTCCTTGCCGTTCACCGGGTTCACGGCGTACGACCCGGTGAAGACGCCCGTCTTCTCCTTGTTCTCCTGACGGTCCAGATCGGACTTGCGCGCCGTCGCGGCGCGGTACTGGGCGATCGCGTCGGCCGGGGTCTTCGCGCCGCCGGTCCACGCCTCGGGGTGCTCGCCCGGCCACTCGGCCGCGGTCAGCTTGTCGACCAGCGGGTGCTCGGGCGCCAGCACCATGTAGGTGGCGCCGAACAGCGTGTCGGGCCGGGTCGTGAAGACCTCGATCTTCTCGTCCCCGGAAGCACCGGCCGCGAACGACACGCGCGCGCCCTGCGAGCGGCCGACCCAGTTGCGCTGCATGGACTTGACCTTCTCGGGCCAGTCCAGCAGGTCAAGGTCGTCGACCAGGCGATCGGCGTACGCGGTGATCCGCATCATCCACTGGCGCAGGTTCTTGCGGAACACGGGGAAGTTGCCGCGGTCGCTGCGCCCGTCGGCGGTCACCTCTTCGTTCGCGACGACCGTGCCCAGACCCGGCGCCCAGTTCACCGGCGCCTCGGAGATGTAGACCAGGCGGTGGTCGTCGATGACCTTGCGGCGCTCGACGTCACTCAGCTCGCTCCACGCCCGGCCGTCGGGCGTCGGGCGGTCACCGGCGGCGAACGCCTTCTCCAGCTCCTCGATCGGGCGCGCCTTGCCGGCCTGCTCGTCGTAGTAGGAGTTGAAGATCTGCAGGAAGATCCACTGGGTCCACTTGTAGTAGTCCGGGTCGATCGTCTCGATCGAGCGGCGCTCGTCGTGGCCCAGGCCCAGCCGCTTCAGCTGGCTGCGCATGGTGGCGATGTTCGCCTCGGTGGTGGTGCGCGGGTGCGTGCCCGTCTGCACCGCGTACTGCTCCGCCGGGAGGCCGAAGGCGTCGTAGCCCAGCGTGTGCAGCACGTTGCGCCCGATCATCCGGTGGTACCGGGCGTAGACGTCGGTGCCGATGTAGCCCAGCGGGTGGCCGACGTGCAGGCCGGAACCGGACGGGTACGGGAACATGTCCTGCACGAACAGCTTGTCGGACGGCACCTGCTCACCCTCGACCGCGAGCTCACCGGTCGGGTTCGGGGCGTGGTACGTGCCGTGGTCGGACCAGTAGTCCTGCCAGCGCCGCTCGATCTGCCCCGCCAGCTCCGCGGTGTAGCGGTGCGGCGGGGTGTTCTCGGCGCCGGGCGCGCCTTCACCCGTGGGCGAGGTGGACACCGTGGGCTCAGTCATCGCCGTCTTTCCTCCGTGTCGGACCACTCCAGAAACAACTCGACCCCTCAAGCCCGAAGGCATGAGGGGTCGCCGCGCCGGTCGGGCCAGTGTCTGGCCGGGTCAGCGCGGCAGGCCAAGGAGCAGCCGAGCCGTGTTCACGGGTCTCATTTTAACGTGGGGGTCAAAGCCGTTCCGACGGGACCGCCAAAGCGATGACCTGCGTCACCTGGCTCGGGGAGAAGTTGTTGTCGCTCACGAACACGAGGCTGCGCTCGCCGCCGGGCAGCGCCGGGCCCCACGTCATGCCCTCGACGTTGTCCACGGTGGGCAACCCGAAGTCCGACAGGTCCGCGATGAGCTTCTTCTTCACCGGCTTCACGTGCTTCGCCTCGGCCAGCGACTTGACGTTCAGCACGTTGGTCGCCCCGGACGTGTCGATCTCGTACACCCGCACCTTGTTGCCCACCCCCGTGACGAACGAGCGCTCCATCATCAGGAACTTCGTCGGGTCGGCCTGGCTCACCGCGAGCATCGACGACACCCCGGTGTCGGCGAACGCGCCGGCGGGCACCGGCGTCGCGAACAGCTTCTCCTGCGGGTACGCGTACTGCGCCCGCACCGGGCCGGTGCGGGCCTGCAGCGTGATCCGCGACAGCCCGCCCGACGTCGGGGTTGGCGGCGGGCCGTCCTGCAGCAGCGGCGCTTCGACCTCGCTGGCCAGCAGCGAGCCGAAGCCGGTGAAGCTCAGGCCTTCGAGCACGTAGTTGCGCCGCGGACCGGCGTCCGCGGTCATGTTCTCGTCGGCGGGCAGCGGCAGGTCGCGCACGTAGTGCCCGTCGCGGGTCGCTTCGCGGATCGACGGCTGGATCACCGAGTCCGCGAGCCGGTCGCCTTCCTGCGACCAGACGTAGTGGCCGGTCCACGGGTCCACGCGCAGCTCTTCGGGGTCGATCGTCTGCTCGTTCTGGGGCGCCCACGTGTCGTTCTGCGCGAGCGGCGGGTACGGCGTGCCGTCGGGCCGTAGCAGCGGCTCGGTGCCGGTGAAGGTCACCGGGCCGAGGTGGTGGGCGTCGAGGGTGAACTTCGCCGAGTAGAAGCGGGCGGGGTTGATCGCGGACCGGTCGTCGCAGATGAACGCGTAGCCGCGGGTGCGCGGGTCGAAGTCGATGGAGGACAGACCGCCGATGGTCGTGCCTTCGAACTGCAGGGCGTTGGGCACAATCTGCTCGCCGATCAACCGGACGGGCCGGTCGTGGCTCCGAGCAGCATTGGCGGCGGGCGCGGCGAGGAGCGTGAGCGGCAGTGCCCCGATCAGGGCAGCGGTGAACGCACGGCGTCGCGTGGACGAAGACATGGCCTGCAGCACAACGGACGAGGGTATCCGCCACGTTGCCGGGAGATCACGCTTATCCTCGTGGGGTGTTCGCTATCGCGCTCGTCCCGATCGTGCTGGGTCTCGTCGTCGGCTGGGGTGGCCTTCTCGGTTTCCGCGAACGGCTGACCCGGGCCGGCGGTGCCGGTGTCCGCACCGAAGCGTCCCTGCGCAGCGAAGAAGCCTTCAAGCTCGCGAACCGCGTCGCGAGCGTGCCGACGCTCGCCGGCGGCGCGGTGGGCCTGGTCGCCGGGCTCGCCGGCCTCGCGACGGGCACCACCGCCGGGCTGATCGCCGCCGCGTTCGTCGGCGTGCTGGGCATGCTTGCGCTGGTCGTGGGCGGTGGCGTGCTCGGCGCCCGTGCGGCGCTGACCGTGCCCGCGCCGGCTCCGGCCACGCCCGCGGGCTGCGCCGGGTGCGCGTGCGGCGCCGGTGGCTGCGGCGTGTTCCAGAAGGCCGACGAGGCCTAATTCCGCTGCAGGTCGCCCGGGTGGGTGGCCAGCAAGGCGAGCGGCACGCCCTGGCGGCGCAGTACCTGGCCCCACAGGTCACGGCTGGGCGAGGCCAGGATGTCGCTCGGCAGCGCGGGCACGATGACCCAGTCCTCGCGCTCGATCTCGCCCGCCAGCTGACCGGAGTCCCAGCCCGCGTACCCGGCGAAGACACGCACGCCGCGCACCTTCGGCACCAGCACCTCGGGATCGGTGTCGAGGTCGACGAGCGCCACCGGACCGCGCACGGCGATCACCCCGGGCACGCTCGCCGCGGTCTCGCCGGTGCGCAGCGCGGCAAGGCACAGCGCCGTCTTCTTCTCGACGGGACCGCCGACGAACACCGACTGCGGCTCGGCGACGTGCCCGCCCCAATTGGGCAGGACGTCGTGCACGGGGACGTCGCTCGGGCGGTTGAGGACCACGCCGAGCGTGCCCTCGTCGCGGTGATCGATCACGAACACCACGGTCCGCTTGAAGTTCGGGTCGAACATCGTGGGGGCGGCGACCAGGAGCGTTCCCGGTTCAACCTCGGCGTCCGCTGGCACGCCGACAATGATCCCACTTCCCGTCGCGAGAATTTCCGGTGGCACGGGAACACCAACCCCACGTGCCCCGTTGGGAACAATGGGCCGGCGCACTCCGTGTCCCCCGGGCTCACTGAAGAACAGCCTTTGTGGAATACCGTTCGGCTGGAGCCACACTGCGCCAAGCCGCCGAGAGGCGACCAAGTGCGCCGGCCCCCTACTTCCCTCCGTGCCAGGTGCGCGGGCGCAGCGGCAGTCCCGAGGTGCCCGCTTCCGGGGTGCGCACCGCGAGGACCTGGTTGACGCCGATGTCGTTGCGTTCGAACGCGAGTGCCGACGCGGCCATGTACAGCCGCCAGACGCGGGCACGGCCGGGTCCCACGAGCCGGACCGCCCGGTCCCACTGCGCTTCGAGGTTGGCGACCCACTGGCGCAGCGTGAGCGCGTAGTGCTCGCGTAGCGCCTCCACGTCCCGCACCTCGAAGCCGGCGCGCTCCAGCTGCGTCACCGTCGTGCCGATGGGCGCGAGCTCACCGTCCGGGAAGACGTAGGCGTCGATGAACCCGTTGAGCTGGTACGACGACTCGTCCTGCAGCGGACGGCGGCCGATCTGGTGGTTGAGCAACCGGCCGCCCGGGCACAAAAGAGCGTAGAGGTCGCGGGCGTACTCGAGGTAGTTCTCGGCACCGACGTGCTCGGCCATGCCGATGGAGGAGATCGCGTCGTAGGGGCCGTCGGCGACGTCCCGGTAGTCCTGCACGCGGATCTCGACGCGATCGGTCAGCCCCTCGGCCGCGACGCGCTCACGGGCGTAGGCAGCCTGCTCCTCGGAGATCGTGACGCCGACGACGTGCACCCCGTGCTCGCGGGCCGCGTGCAGCGCCATCGAGCCCCAGCCGCACCCGACGTCGAGCAGGCGCCGGCCCTCGCGCAAGCCGAGCTTGGCGCAAACGAGTTCGAGCTTGTCGCGCTGGGCGGACTCCAGGGTGCCGCCCTCCTGCCAGTAGGCGCACGAATACACCATCGACGGGCCGAGCACGAGTTCGTAGAAGTCGTTGCCGACGTCGTAGTGGTGACTGATGGCCTGCTTGTCACTGCGGCGGGTGTGCAGGTGGCGGCTTCGGCGCACCTCCTCCGGGGGCGGCGCGGGCGGCAGCGGCGGCCCGGCGAGGCGGACCAGTTCGCGGACCGCACGGCGCACCGCCGGATCGCGGAGCGCGCTGAGCACGCCCCCGGCGTCGTGACCGCGGTCCCCGATCAGCTCGGCCACCGCCTCGAGGGCGACGTAGAGGTCGCCCTCCAGCTCCAGGTCACCCGCCACCCAGGCCCGTGCCAGGCCCACTTCGCCGGGTTTGAACAGCACGCGGCGCAGGGCGCGACGGTTGCGCAGGACGAGCGCGGGCGCATTCGGCGGGCCGGCCTGGGAGCCGTCCCAGGCCTTGATCCGCACCGGCCACGGCGCTCCCAGCAACCGTTCGGCAACACTCACCAGCCGCGACGCGGCGTCAGCCATGTCCACACCCTTTCCGAAGCGAGGAGTCCGGATGTCCCCTCCACCACGTCAACACTTGCGGCGTCCCACCGCAGTCCCCCATCGGCATTAAAACCTCGGTGAACGTTCAGAAGGACCCCCGGCGCAATGCGCTCGTAAGGACCTTCTGGGGTGTTCGCCCGATGGCTAGGCTTTTTCCCGTGACGATCAGCGCGACGACGGAGCGGATGGGACCGAAGCTCCTGGTCCGCGATCGCGAGTTCCGGCGGTTGCTCTACACCCGGTTCGCCGCGCAGTGGGGCGACGGGGTCTACCGGGCGGGCCTCGCGGGTGCCGTGCTGTTCAACCCCGAACGCGCTGCCGATCCGATGGCCATCGCCGAAGGCTTCGCCGCGCTGTTGCTGCCCTACTCCCTCGTGGGACCGTTCGCGGGCGCCCTGCTGGACCGGTGGGACCGCCGGCGCGTGCTCGTGTTCGCGAACCTCCTGCGCGTGTTCGCCGTCCTCGCGTCGGCCGCCGCCGTGGGCACGGGGCTGGGCGGGCCGGGCCTGTTCTCCCTCGCGCTGCTGGCCGAAGGCCTGTCGCGCTTCATCGGCTCGGGACTGTCGGCCTCGCTGCCGCACGTGGTGCCCGCCGCAAGCGTCGTGTCCGCCAACGCCTTCGCGACCACGCTCGGCTCGGCCATGGCCGTGGTCGGCGGCGGCTGCGCGATTCTGCTGCGTGCGGTGTTCGGCGCCGGCAACCTCGGCTCGGCCGAGACGACGGCGTTCGCCGCTCTGGGCGCGGTGGTCTCGGCGCTCATCGCGCACAGGTTCACCCGCGGAGCCCTCGGCCCGACGGTGGTGGACGAACCGCCGAACCCGTTCCTCGCCGTCGCCCACGGGCTCGCCGACGGCGCCCGCCACGCCTGGCGCGCGCCGAGCGTGACGGCCGGGTTCATCGCGCTGTTCGCCCACCGGGCGGCCTACGGCATCTCGTTGCTGGTCACCGTGCTGCTGATGCGGAACTACTTCCCCGACGACGGGGTCTTCCGCGCCGGCCTGCCCGGGCTCGGGCAGATGGCGGCGCTCGCCGGCGCCGGCATCCTCGTGGCGGGACTGCTCACGGCGCGGCTGATCCGGGGGTTCGGCCGGCTGCGCTCGATTGTCGGCGCACTGGCCGTGGCCGCCGTCGCGCAGTCGGCGCTCGGCCTGCCCATGGTGCTGCCGCTGGCGCTGGTGGCGTCGTTCCTGATCACGGGCGCGGGCCAGGTGCTCAAGCTGTGCGTGGACTCGTCGATCCAGCTCGACGTCGCCGACGAGGCGCGCGGCCGGGTGTTCGCTCTGTACGACACGCTGTTCAACGTCACGCAGGTCGCCGCCGTCGCGGTCGGCGCGGTGTTCGTGCCGAACACCGGGTACGCGCCGGGGCTGATGATCGCCGCCACGGTGTGTTACGTCCTCGGGGGCGCCGGCTACCTCGTGGCGCGCCGGCGCGCCACGCCGAACTGATTCGCTGCCGCAAACCGTTGGACCGAACGGGGACTGTGATCACCACATTGGCATTAGGGTGATGCATGACCCGGCCGGGTGAACCCCGGTGAGTTCGAAAGACGCGGGGGGCAACCGTGAGTACCGCAGGGGACGACCGCGCCCGTCTGGACGTCGCTCCTGCCGTCCTGACCTCGCCGGACGGTCTGGTCCGGGTGACGGTCGGCGCCAACGGCGCGCTCGGCCGGCTCGAGTTCGCTCCCGACGCGTTCGAGCGCACGACGCCCGCGCAGCTCGCGTACACCGTCCAGGCTTTGGTGCAGCAGCTCGCCGAGGCCCCGCTCGCCGACGGCCAGCCGCAGCAGATGCCGGCACCGCGGCCGACGCCCCGCCGCGTCCGCCCGCGTAGCGTGCCGCCGCGCAGCGCCCTGCCGCAGAACCGCCGCCGCGGCTCCTGAGGCCGCGCCCGGATGTGCTGAACCCCGTGGAACCACTCTCCGAATCCGAGCAGCACGGACTGCTCGTCGAGATCGGCCGGCTGATCCGCGCCCACTCACCCGATCCCGCCGCACCCGCCGGGATCGGCTTCGCACAGGTCGGCGGCCACACCGAAGTCCAGCCGCGCAACACCGAGGCGAACCAGGACGTCACCGGCAAGTTCGAGGCGCTGCGCGCCGGGATGTACCGGCAGGGCCGCGGCACGTGGCTGCAGGCCCGGTTCGTGCTGGCGCCCGACGGCACGTTCGACTTCGACTTCTACGTCGACGGCGACCCGCAGTGGAGCGCCCCGGCCGAACCGGACGCCTACCGCGACGAGCTCGAGACGTTCCCCCGCGAGGACGAGCACATCCCCGACTGGTGGCGCCTGCGGGTCGGCCTGCCGCTCGGCGTCCGGTTCCGCCGCGCGCGTCCCGCCGAGGTGGGGGAGGAGCGCGAGCCGCTGCCCGACGGGGAACTGCCGCTCGTGCTGCAGTACCTCGAGCGCGAAGCGCTGGTCGGCGACACGCACCGGACCGACGGCACGTGGCTGTGGCCCGAGACCGTGCCGCACCAGCTGCGCCGGCACGGCATCGCGCCCGAGCCGGAACTCGTCGCGCACATCCGTGAACTGGGCTTCCAGCCGCCCTACGTCGAACACCTCGTCCGCCGCACCGCCGAGGCCGACCTGCTGGGTCAACCGCGGCCACGACCGGGCGCCGAGGACGGGCAGCGGACCGAAGGCGACGTCGCCGCCGAGCTCGAGACCAGCGCCGATCCCGAGCTGAGCGACGAACAGCTGCTCGTGGTCCTGGTGCAGCGGCTCGGGTCGTTCGGCGTCTGGCCGCAGGCGTACCGGATCGGCGCCGTCGAAGCCGGCAAGTGGTGCCTGAGCCGCGGTGAAGCCGGCTGGACGGTCACTTCGGCCACCGGCGCCGAGCAGACCTTCACGCACTTGCCGGACGCGGCGCAGCAGCTCCTCGGCGCACTGCTGCTGCACCCGGCCCGGCTGACCGGCGGACGCGAGACCCCGCTGGAGACCGCGAAAGAGGTGGACGACTGGCCGATCCAGCCTGCCGCGGGTGATCCACCGCTGACACTGCTGCGCAACAAGAGGCTGACGCGACTGCCCGAAGGTACGGTCGTCCTGCGCTTCGGGGAGGAACCGGGCAACCTCGTCCACCACGGCGAGGTACGGTTCGCCACGACGTCACTACCACTCGAACGGGAACGGGTGGCACACACCTACCGGCTGAGACGGTCACTCCACGTGGTCACCGGTGTCACGGTGCCCTGGGCCAACCTGCCGGGCGGCGCGGTGGCGTACGTGCTGCCCAAGCCGATCGCGGAGCACGAGTCCGACGGAAGCCTGGAGAGGATCGAGTAGGTGGAAGCGGCGGAAGCGATGGAGAAGGTCGGGCACTGGCTGCGCGCCGTGCACGGCCCCGACGTCTCCGGCCCCGGCGGGCTGCGGGTGGACCAGGACCGGGTGCTGCGCATTCCCGAAGGCTGGTCGATCCCGTACAACACCGTCGCGTTCCTCGACGACGGCCGGCCGGACAAGGAGCTCTTCCCGACCCCGTCGGTGGTCGTGCGCGAGCCGGACGGCGAGCTGCGCCAAGCGCCCCCGAGCCCAGGAGGGCTGAGCATCCCCGTGGCGTTCCCCGGCCAGGAGAGCTGGCGCGAAGTCGTGGACCCGGAGTACGTGAAGGCCGGCTTCGGCGAGCTGGGAGTGCCGCTGCACGCCGTGGCCGGCTGGGTGAAGGTCGACAACGACGGCCAGCAGACCGGCGACGAGCGCGAGAACCCCGAGTACAAGGCCGGCCCGATCCGCCGCGGCTACCCCAAGCCGCAGAACACGCTCGAGACGCTGCTCGCGTTCGCCAGCGTCGGCTGGCTTTCGCGTGAGCAGCTGCTGATCGGCCTGCTGCGCTGCGACGTCTACGTGCCGCTCGACCTCAAGACCGGTGCCACCGACCGCTTCTACTTCAGCGAAGAGCGCAACGAGCTGCGCGTCTTCAGCGACACTCGCCACTTCCCGCCGCGCGAGCACGCCTGGTGGCGCGTGGACCTGGCGACGCTCGCCGAGTTCGAGCACCCGCCGAACCTCGTGATCAACGGCGGCCCGGCGACGTTCGAGGACGTCACCGGCGAGGAACTCACGGCCATCGCGCGCCGGTTCCCGCGCCACGAGCCGCGCATCGACCGGCACGGGCGCTGCCCCGAAGCCGAGGACGAGCTCGAGCGGCTCACGGCCGACACCGCCACGCGGATGGGGCTCGACGACCCCGTCCAGGCACCGCTGGTCGCCGCCGAGAAGGCCCGGCGCCACGGCTTCGAGCTGACCGCCGAGGAGTGCCAGCGGACCGTACTCGGCCAGTCGTGGCTCAAGCGCCTCGCCATGGCGGAGCCGCCGCGCAGCAAGCCCAATGACTGGCGCGCCAACGGGCTCGTCCCCGGCTGGGACAACCAGGGCCGCGTGGTGCCGCGGCTCGACACGTTCGGCAAGTACCCCGAACACGACCTCGAGAACTTCCGCTACGGCTGGCAGCGCGTGATCGGCGCGTACGTCGGCTTCGCGCTCGGCGAGGCGCTGGGCCTGGCCGTGGACCGGATGCGGCTCGACGAGATCGTCACGCAGTTCGGCCCCGAGGGCGTGACCGACCTGCCGATGGCATTCGACCAGCCGGGCCGCATCGGTTCGCTGACGCAGCGGCTGCTCTTCTACACCGAGGCCGTGATCCGCAGCCCGCACCGCGAGCAGCCGGAGTCGCGCGACGTCGAGCAGCAGTTCCCCGCCGTGGTGCGCGGCGCGCTGATGCGCTGGCTGCACACGCAGGGCGCGCCGTACGACGACGCCGACGGCTGGCTCGTGAAGGTGCCCGACCTGCACGTCCGCCGCACCGCCGACGACACCGAGCTCAACACCTACCACGCTCTCGTGACCGGGAACCCGCAGGCCGTGGCGCTGGCGGGCCCGACCGCGCTCATCGGCGCGCTGCCCGCCGTGCTCACCGCGGCCGGCCCTGGCACGGGTTTCAGCGGCGGCGTGCGCCAGGCCGTGCGCGACCTGGTGGGCGTGACCCATCCGCACGAGGAAGACGTGTCCGCGGCGACCTACCTGGCGTGGCTGTTCGAGCCGGTGCTGACCAAGGACGCGTTCAGCTACCCCGTGTGGAACCTCTCGCGCGAGATCCTCACCGACCACAACACGACGTTCGTGACCGGTCCGGAGTGGGCGGCGGTCAAGGCGATGGTCGCCGAGGCCGTGCCGTTCTTCGGCGAGCACGGGTTGCCCGACCTGCGCATGCCCGAGCTGATCGGCGACGGCCAGAGCACACTGTCCGTGGTCGGCCGCGCCTTCGCCGCGCTCTCGGGCTTCGAGAACTACCCCGAACAGGCGCTGCTGCGCGCGGTGAACCACTCGGGCCGCAGCGCGCTGACGGGAGCGATCACCGGCGCGTTGCTCGGCGCCCGCGTGGGTGTGCCGGGGCTGCCGCAGAAGTGGGTGGAACAGCTGGAGCTGCGCCACCTCATCGAGCAGCTCGCCACGGACGCGTTGTGGCACTTCGACCGCCGCTCGGCGCTGAGCATGCTGGGCGAGGAGTGGGTGCAGCGGTACCCGCGGCGCTGAAGCCGGCGGCACGTGAAGAAAATGGCGCCATGGAGGCACAGCGGCTGAGGGGCTGCCTGCTCGCCGGCGCGATCGGCGACGCGCTCGGGGCGAAGACGGAGTTCGACACGATCGACCGGATCCGGGAGCTCACCGGGCCCGCGGGGATCACCGACTACCTGCCCGCGTACGGCGGCGAAGGCCGCTTCACCGACGACACGCAGATGACGCTCTTCACGCTCGAAGCGCTCATCCGCGCCCACGCGCAGCAGCGGCGCACCGGCAGCGCCGACGTCGTCCACTCCGTGCAGCTGGCCTACCAGCGCTGGCTGCACACGCAGGGTGTGCCGTGGGATCGGGCGCGTGGCCCGCATTCCGCGCTCGCAGCGCCCGACGGCGAGCTCGTGACGCACCACGAGCTGTTCAGCCGCCGTGCTCCGGGGCTCACGTGCTTCGGCGAGCTGGAGGCGTACGGCCGCTCGGGTGTCCGCGGCAGCATCACGCGACCGGTGAACAACTCGAAGGGCTGCGGCGGTGTGATGCGCGTGGCGCCCGTGGCGCTGTGGTCGCCCGACCCGGCCGAGGTCTTCGCGCTCGCCGCGGAGTGCGCGGCCCTGACCCACGGTCACCCGAGCGGGTATTTGTCGGCGGGCGCGTTCGCGGTGATCGTGCAGCGGCTGCTGGCGGGTGAAGGTCTCCCGGCCGCCGTCGCGACCGCGCGCGCCGAACTCGTGCGCCACCCGGGCCACGAGGAACAGGAAGCCGCGCTGGCGCAGGCGCTCGCACTGTCCGGGCCGCCGACACCGGAGCGGCTCGCCGAACTGGGCGAGGGCAACGTCGGCGAGACCGCCCTGTCGATGTCCGTGTACGTGGCCCTGACCACCGAAGATCCCTGCTCCGCGCTGCTCGCGGCCGTGAACCACAGCGGCGACAGCGACTCCACGGGTTCGGTGTGCGGCAACCTCGTCGGCGCGATGTACGGAGAAGCGGCGCTGCGCGAGAGCTGGCTCGACCGGCTCGAACTGCGCGACGTGATCACCGGTCTGGCTGACGACGCGCTCGCCGAATTCGGTCCGGACTCACCGAGTGATGACCGTTGGTTCGCGCGTTATCCGGTCGACTAAGTTCTTTCCGGGTCCGCAGGGGATTTTGGGGAGGAATCTGACGTGCGTTACCGGGTAGAGGCGGGAGACCGCCCGGACGGTTTGTACGCAACATTGGACGACCGCACCTTCGCGGCCCAACGGTCGACGACGGACGGCACGCTGCTGCTGTCGGTGCTGCCCGACGAAGAGACCCCCGACGGGTTCGACCGCGAGCACGAGGGCCGCCCGGCCCGGGTGGTGCCGGCGACCGAGGTCCCCGCCACCTTCACGCTCAGCACGTACTGCGAGTTCGACGACGAGCTCTTCGAGGTCGCGCCCGGCGAGCAGAAGGAGCTGACGCTGCGCTGGACGCAGCACGACCGCGTGCGCGCGCAGCAACTCGGCCTCGCCGAGTTTTCCACAACTGTCGACGCCAAGCGCGTGACGGGCCTGTGGCAGGTCCGCCGCGACCAGGGCGAGCCGCGGCCGGACTTCGACGCCGACCCCGGTACCCTGCTGCGCGCGATCGGCCGCACGCTGCGTGCGGTGCCCGGTGGCTGGACGCGCGTCGCCGCGCAGTTCCGGCAGGTCGGGGACTACGCGGAGCTGGAGGTCCGCGCGGTCGGCGACGAGAACGGGCCCGTGTCCGTCGCGCTGCCCGCGCCGCCGAAGCTGAGCGCGCTGTTCGCGCAGCTGCGCGCGGCGATGTACGAGCCGGACACCGGCACGTGGTTCCAGGGGACGTTCACACTCGACACCGAATCGCAGTTCGACTTCGACTTCGACGCCGAGCGAGAACCCACCTGGCGGGTGGCCCCGAACGACGGCGGGCGCCCGGCGCAGTCGTACGCCGTGGAGCTAGCGAACCACCCGCGCCCGCCGAAGCAGGTGCCCGACTGGCTCGCCGCGAAGGCAGGCCGGCCGCTCGAGCTCGCGTTCCGCCACGCCCGCGTGGTCGACGCCCACAACGAGAACGAACGGCCCGTGGTCAACCGGCCGCCGGTGCCGCCGGACCAGGTGCGCGGCGTGCTCGACTACCTGTTCCGCGCGCCCGTCGTGCTGCACCGGCCGCAACCACAGCACGACATCTTCACGCCCGGCGCGCCGCCCGACGTACCGCAGGCCTTCCACACCGACGGCGCCTGGATCTGGCCCGCCGCCGTGCCGCACTACCTGCGCAAGTACGGCGTGCCGCCGGAGCCGGAGCTCGTGGACCACATCCGCGCGGCGGGGTTCCGGCCGCCGTTCGTGCGGGAGCTCGTGCGTGCGACGGCGGAGGCCGAGGTGCTCGGAACCCCGCGCCCGCCGCGCTCGGAGGGCGAGCTCCCCGACGAGAGCCGCCTGGCCCGCGCGATCCGCGACGGCGACCTCGGCCGGGGCCTGCACGCCGCCGAAACGCTGAAGCTGCTGCAGCAGCGTCTCGACGAGCAGGGCGTGCCCGCAAGCGCGTACCGGATCGGCGCGAACGAGGTGCCGGCCGACGGCGTGTGGACGCTGCGCCGAGCCGAGAACGGCTGGGAGGTCTCGTGCCCGCCGGACGCCGAGCCCGTCGCGTTCGCGCGCATCGCCGAGGCCGCGCGGTTCCTGCTCGGCACGTTGCTGATGCTGCCGCCACGCGGCGGCGACGAATCCGACCAGCCCGCCGACTGGCCGATCCTGCCGATGCGCGGCGAGCCGCCGCTCAGCTTCTACCGGGGCAAGCGCGTGGTCGCGTTGCCCGCGGGCACGACGGTGCTCCGCTTCGGCGGCGACGCCGGCAACCTGGTCCACGCGATCGGCACGCGGTTCGTGGAGACGTCGCTGTCCGCCGAACGCGAACGCGACCGCCACGAGTACCGCGTGCAGCGCACGCTGCGAGTGCTCACCGGCGTGACCGCGCCGTGGGGCCCGCAGCCCGGCGGCGCGACGGCGTACCTGCTGCCGCGGCCGATCGCGCAGCACGTGGAAGCCGGGTGGTTAGCCCTCGTCTGAACCACGCGCGGTGATCAGCACGGCGGGAGACCACCAGTAGTCGGCGAGGGGTTCGACGGTCACGTCGGTGAACCCGGCGAGCTCGAGCTGGGTGACCCACGCGGCGGCCGGCTGTTCCCAGTTCGTGCGCTCGGCACCGGCGGCGACGCCGAGCAGCACCGGCACCAGGAAGCCTTGCGCGACAAGGGGAGCCTGTCGGCCGTATTCGGCGACGCCGCGCTCGCAGCGGGTCACGAGCGAGCCCAGGAACTCGCGGGAGCCCTCGTCGAGCACGGGAATGTCGAACTCCGCCAGCACGAGCTTTTCCGTGCGCGACCGAAGTTCCCGCAGCACCGCGACTCGTTCGGCGGGTGAGATCGACTGGAGCGCGAAGGTCGATTGCCCAAGGTTCCACGTGGAACCGTTCACCGCGAGGAAGCTCTGCGCGGTCGCCTCGAAGCGGTTGGCCTCGGGCACGCCGACGTCCGCGAGCAGTGCCGCCGACGGTTCCACCAGGTCGATCCGCGCCGGCCGGAACGACGACTGCGCGAGGGCCTGCGCCACGGCCAGCCCGTCGCCACAACCCAAGTCCAGCAACGACTCCGGCTTCCGCCGCTCGTACTCGGCAGCGAGCGCCGCGCTCAGCCGCTCGTACAGCCCGACGTTGCCGCCGCCGCGGATGAACGCCGTGAAGGCCGCCGGTTGGTCGTACACCGGGCCGGACCCGTCGGTGGCGAGGTAGATCGAAAGCTGCTCGCCCAAGGGCGTTCCGGCGCGGGCGGCCAACGCGGCGGCGCCGGCCGGGTCGCCGGCGCGGTACGCGACGAGCGCGTCGGTCAGGAAATCGGTCACCCGCACGTGTTTATCAGCTCCGTCAGAACGGCACCCACAACGTGACGCGCGTGCCGCTGCCCGGCGTCGACTCCACCAGCGACGTGCCGCCGACCTCCGAGAGCCGCGCGGTGATCGACTGGCTGATGCCGAAGCCCGCCGGGCGCGCGTCGGCGTTGAAGCCCTGGCCGTGGTCGCGCGTGATCACGGCGATGCCGCCGTCGCGCTCCTCCACGCGCACCACGACCTTGTCCGTGCCCGAGTGCTTCATCGTGTTGCGCAGCGATTCCCGTACGGCGTCGCGCAACGCGATCTGCCGGACCTCCGACAACGTGTCCTCGTCGAGCTCCGCCATCACCAACTGCGCGCGCAGGCCATCACGCGCCATCTCCGCCGCCAGAGCCGCGAGCTTCTCGCCCAGCGGCCGCGAAGCCTCGGCGGCGCGTTGCACGGCCGCGGTTTCGATGGCCTGCCGCAGCTCCATCGCTTGCGCGCGAGCCAGCCGCTGCACCTCGACGAGCCGATCTCCCGAATCGCCCGTGCCCCCGAGCGAGATCGCCTCCAACGTCTGCAGGACGGTGTCGTGCAGCATCCGGTGCTGCTGCGCGCGCTCGGCCAGCCGGCCGTTGCGGATGCCGTACGCCAGCGCCAGCCGCGTGCCGAGGCCGAGCAGGATCAGCGCACCGATGCCGGTGAACAGCACTCCGAACATCGTCGGGTAGAGGGACCAGGCCTGCGCGAAGTCGGCCGTGCCGCCGTTGAGGAAGTCCGACAGCAGCCGCACGGGCAGGCTCAGCGCCGCGAGCGCCAGGCCCGAGGGGATGCCGATGGCCAGCGTGAGCAGCGCGATGTCGCCGAGCAGGTGCTTGTCGGCCACGCCGAGCGCGTCGTGAAACACCGCCGTCGGCACGGTCAGGCCGATGAACAGCTGGAACGCGACGGTGACGACCAGGTCGGCGATCAGCAGCCGCGCCGCGAGATCCGTGCGGAACGGTGCGGAGCGCAGCATCCAGAAGATGCCGAAGCCGCTCATCACCATCGAGAGCAGGGCGACCACGGCCACCGGAACGACGCCGGTCGAGCCGTGCGCCGACACGAACGCGCCGAAAGCTCCCGGCACCGCGACGATGCGGTAGGCGAGCGGCACGAGCACCACGTAGCGCGCGGCTCTCAGCAGCAGGCCGTCGTTGTACCTGGCGTCGACGGGCCCCGCCATGCGCGAGATCCGCTTGAAAGCGCGCAGCGGTGTCGGATCGGCGATCTCGTCGGTGAGCCCGGTCGTCGCCGTCGCGAGCGCGGGCGTGCCGCGGCGCAACAGCGTGACGAGGAAGCTCGAGGTGCGCGACGGCCGATCGTCCTGCTCTTGCACTGCCTGCGCCGTCATCGATCTCCCCTGGTCGGGGCGCGCCCCCACCGGCCGCCCGGGGCAGCGAGTATTCCCGCTCGCCGGGTCGCGTTCCAGGGGCCAAAGGGGGATCTTGGCGGTTTCGCGATCACGAATTCGACTCGTGTTCGCCCGACCGACGGGGGCCTGCCACCGCACGGTGATCACCCGCGTGGGGACCGCGAGCTCACTCCGCCGGCGAGATGCCCTCCGCCGCGGCCCACTTCTTCAGCTCGGCGACCGCCTCGTCGTGGTCCAGCGGACCGCGGTCCAACCGCAGCTCCTTGAGGAACTTCCACGCCTGGCCGACCTGCGGGCCCGGCTTGAGCCCGAGCAGCCGCATGATCTCGTTGCCGTCGAGGTCGGGGCGGACGCGGTCGAGGTCCTCCTGCTCCTTGAGCCGCGCGATGCGGGCCTCGAGGTCGTCGTAGGTCGCTTGCAGCGCGGCCGCCTTCTTGCGGTTGCGCGTGGTCGAGTCGGCGCGCACGAGTTTGTGCAGCCGCGTCAGCAGGTCGCCGGCGTCGGTGACGTAGCGGCGCACGGCCGAATCCGTCCACTCGCCGTTGGCGTACCCGTGGAACCGCAGGTGGAGGAACACGAGCTGGGAAACCTGCTCGACGATCTCCTTCGAGTACTTGAGCGCCCGCAAACGCTTGCGGGCCATCCGCGCGCCCACCACCTCGTGGTGGTGGAAGCTCACGCCGCCGCCGGGCTGGTACTCGCGCGTGTCCGGCTTGCCGATGTCGTGCAGCAGCGCGGCCAGCCGCAGCACCAGGTCGGGCTCCGAGGTCGGCTCGTGCGAGGACTCCAGCGCGATCGCCTGCGCCAGCACGGTCAGCGAGTGCTGGTAGACGTCCTTGTGCTGGTGGTGCTCGTCGATCGCCAGGCGCATGCCGGGCAGCTCGGGCAGCACGAACTCGGCCAGGCCGGTGTCCACGAGCAGCTCCAGGCCGGGCCGCGGGTCATCGGCGAGCAGCAGCTTCGTGAGCTCCGCCTGCACTCGCTCGGCGGTGATCCGCTCGATCTCGCTCGCCATCGCCGTCATCGCCTCGACCACGCGCGGCGCGGCGGTGAAGCCGAGCTGCGCGGAGAAGCGGGCGGCGCGCAGCATGCGCAGCGGGTCGTCTGCGAACGACTCCTGCGGCGTCGCCGGGGTGTCGAGCACTTTGAGACGCAGCGCGTCCATGCCGTCGTGGGGATCGATGAAGGTTTTGGTGACCAGGTCGATCGCCATCGCGTTGACCGTGAAGTCGCGGCGCAGCAGGTCGCCCTCGATGGTGTCGCCGAAGGTGACCTCTGGGTTGCGGCCGACGCGGTCGTAGCTGTCGGCGCGGAACGTGGTGATCTCGAGCGTCATGCCCTTCTTGGTGACGCCGACCGTGCCGAACGCGATGCCGACGTCCCACACGGCGTCGCCCCACTCGCTCACGATCTGCAGCACGCGGTCCGGCCGCGCGTCGGTGGTGAAGTCGAGGTCGCTCGAGAGCCGGCCGAGCAGTGCGTCTCGGACGCTGCCACCGACCAGGTACAGGCTGTGGCCCGCGCGGGCGAACCGCTCCGCCAGCTCGTCGGCCAAGGGGGAGACTCGCATCAGCTCCGTCACCGCGTTCTGCTGGGCGACCAGGTTGTTCACTTCGATCCCACCACTAATACCAACGGGAAGGGGCGCCGTTACTACGGACGCCGTCGGACACGGACACGGAGAGCCAGCGTACCTGGGCAACCGTTTGCTCTAGCATCGCAGCATGCCTGGATCTGCCGGCCGCGCCGGAGCGCCGAAGCCGCGCCGCCGGCGCCGGCGGCAGCGGGGCAGGCGCCTGACCACGGTCGACGAGACGTCGGCCGGCGGACTGGTCGTCGACGCCGGGCGGGAGCACGCGGTGCTGATCGGCCGCCTCGACCGGCACGGCAGACTGCTGTGGTCGTTGCCGAAGGGCCACATCGAGGACGGTGAGACGGTGGAGCAGACCGCGGTGCGCGAGGTGAAGGAGGAGACCGGCATCTCCGCGCAGGTCCTGCGCCCGTTGGGCACCATCGACTACTGGTTCGTGGCCGAACGACGCCGGGTGCACAAGACCGTGCACCACTTCCTGCTCGAGTCGACGGGTGGCGAGCTCTCCGACGAGGACGTCGAAGTCACCGAAGTCGCGTGGGTGCCGCTGGCCGAGCTGGAGACGACGCTGGCCTACGCGGACGAGCGCAAGCTGGTCCGCCGGGCCAAAGAACTTTTCGCGCACGACGAGCGCGCCTGAGAGGGAGCACCCGAGTGAAGCGGCCCGCCGCCTTCTTCCTGTCCCTGCTGGTCTTCGCAGCGGCTGCCCTCTTCGGCGCGCCCGCGCGGGCCCAGGACGAGCCGAGCCCCGAGCCGCCGCGGCTGCGGCTCGAGCTCGACCAGCTCAACCCCCGCGTGATCACGGGTTCCGCCAAGACCCTGACCGTGTCCGGCACCGTGACGAACATCGGCGACCGCCGGATCGCGCGCCCGCAGGTGCGGCTGCAGGTCGGCGAGCGGCTGACCAGCGACCGCGAACTGAAGGGCGTGCTGGCGGGCGAGCCGATCCAGGACAACCCGCTCACCGACTTCACCACGCTCACCGAGTCGCTCGAGCCGGGCCAGAGCGCCCGCCTCGACGTGACCGTGCCGCTCACCGGCCAGCGCGCGGGCCAGCTGAGCCGGACGGGTGTCTACCCGATGCTCGTGAACGTGAACGGCACGCCGGAGTTCGGCGGCCCGGCGCGCCTGGCGGCCGTGAGCCTGCTGATGCCGGTGCTGTCCGGCCCCGCGAGGTCGGAGACGCCGTCGGGCAAGCGCGCCGACGTGTCCGTGCTGTGGCCGATCACCGACAGTGCGCCCCACGTGCTGTCGGCGCCCTACGGTGGGCCGCTGACCCTCACGGACGACACGCTCGCCACCGAGCTGGACGTGAACGGGCGCCTGTACTCGCTCGTGGCGGCCGCGCGCGCGGCCGAGCAGTCCAACCAGCGCGTGGCCGACTCGCTGTGCTTCGCCGTCGACCCCGACCTGCTGCGCACCGTCGACGCCATGACCCGCGGCTACGTCGTCGCCGGGGCGCCGGGCAAGGGCACGCAGGCCGCGAAGGACTGGATGATCGCCCTGCAGCAGCTCGTGAACGGCCACTGCGTGATCGCGCTGCCCTTCGCCGACGCCGACCTCACCACGCTCGGCAAGGTCCGGTCCGCGAGCGGCACGCCCGACTCCGGCCTGCTGAGCACGGCGCTCAGCGGCGAGGCGACGATCCACCGGCTGCTGGGCACCGATCCGCGCAAGGGGGTGCTCTGGCCCGGCGGCACGCCCGACGACCAGGCGCTCACCGCGATGTCGGCGGCCGGGGTCCACACCGTGCTGACCGACGGCTCGAAGCTGCAGAGCGACTCGCCCGTCACCGGCGCCACGACGCTGCCGGGCGGGCTGCGCGCCCAGCCGATCGACGGTCTCATCGCCAGCGCCATGGTCGGCTCGGAGCCGAACCCGCAGACCCCGACCACGGTGAGCGCCGCCACCCAGCCGGCGATCGCGAGCCAGAACGGTCTCGCCGCCATCGCCTTCGAGGCCGGCCTCGGACGCGGCTCCGAAGGCGCGGGCTCGCAGCTGCTCGTCGCGCCGCCGCGGCGCTGGGACGTCCCGCAGGGCGAGCTCTCCGCGTTCCTCGACCACCTCGGGCAGCTGCTCGCCGGCGGTCTCGGCACCGGCGCACCGCTGACTCAGCTGCTGGACTCGGACGCGTCGGGCTCGGCCTCGCTCGCCGCCGGCACGCACGACCAGCCGGCGTCGCCGGGCGGTGACGTCACCGAGACGCTGTCGAACCTCGACGGCCAGGCCGCCGGCCTGCTGTCGGCCATGCGGATGGACGCGACCCGTCGCGTGCAACCGGAGGACATCGTCGCGCCGGTCCGCGACGCGCTCGTGCGCGGCGCGTCCACCGCGTTCGGCACGCCCTCGGGCAGCGCGGCGGGCTCGAACGCCCACGCCGAGCTCGCCGCGATCCGCGACCAGGTGACCGTCGAGCAGCCGAAGCAGACGATCGCGCTTGCATCCGGTTCGTCCCCGCTGCCCGTGTTCGTGAGCAACGAATTACCGGTGGGCATCACCGCGCAGATCGCGTTGAAGAACAACGTCGGCATCCGGCCCGAGCAGGCGCAGAACTGGTTCTTCCCGGCCAAGGGCGGCAAGAACGAGCTGATCCAGATCGAAGCCCTGCGCGCGGGACGCCTGAGCGTCGATGTGTCCTTGACCACCCCGGCGGGGACCGAACTCGGTACTACCGCCCGGTTCGAGCTGACCTCGACCGAGTACGGCCCGATCACGATCATCATCACCGTCGTCGCTGGTTGCGCCCTGCTGCTGCTGGCCTCCCGGCGGATCTACCGGCGGGTGAAGGAGAGCCGCGCAGCGCGGACCGAAACGCGCTGACTCTTCAGGGGACCGGGTGTCCGCGCCCGTTCCCGATTACCCTGGGTCGACCGCTGCCACAATGGCAGGGACCCTGGCACCGAGGATTGGGCGCGCGTTGGACAGAGAGCCGGGCTTACCACCCGAGCGTGCGAGTCGTCCTCGACGCGACGGGGCGCCACCTCGGCGCGGCGACCGGGCTGACCAGCCGCGCCGCGCCGTGCGCGAAGGCAGGCGCCAGCCCCCGCCGCAGCAGGGCCAGGTGCCGCCGGAACACCGCCAGCAGCCAGCCCCCAACGGCACGCGCCGCATGCCGCTGCCCGAAGAGCGGGCCGAGCGGCCGCAGCGCCGCGTCCCCCCTCCGCCTCCGCAGAACGGGCAGCCACGGCCGCAGCGGACTCGGCAACAGCCCGCGCCGCCTCCCCAGTCGGGACGCCAGCCGCTGCCGCAACCGCAGGCTCCGAGGTCGGGCCCGCCCTCCGGTCCCCAGCCCCTGCCCCAGCCGTCGGCGCCGCCGACGCCGGGGCCGCCTTCGGGCCCGCAGCCACTGCCGCCGGCCGCCGCGCCGCACCGCGGCCGCGGCCCGCGTCCGGGCACGCCGATCCGGCCGTGGCAGGAAGAGGCGCTGCGCGACCCGGAAGCCACGCGGTTCATCCCGCGCACCGCCGGCGTCCCGATGCCCGCGTCGCGCTGGCCGCTGGCCGATCCCGACTCGATGCGCCCCTACGACGCGCTGGCCACGCAGGTCATGCCGCGGATCGGCGGCGCGCCGCTCGTCCGGCCGACCGAACCGGGCACGACCGGCGAGCAGCCCGTTGCCCCGGCGAAGGCGCCTTCGCTCGCGAAATCGAGCGGGCGCATGGCGATCGCGTCGCTGATCAGCCGCATCACCGGCTTCCTGTGGAAGCTGCTGCTGGTGGCGGCCATTGGCGCGGGCGTGGCCAACGACTCGTTCAACGTCGCCAACACGATGCCGAACATCATCTTCGAGCTGCTCATGGGTGGTGTGCTCGCCAGCGTGGTGGTGCCGCTGCTCGTGCGTTCGCAGGACGACGAGGACGGCGGCGAGGCCTACACCCAGCGGCTGATCACGGTGGCGTTCACGCTACTGCTGTTCGGCACGGTGATCGCGGTGCTGTGCGCGCCCGCGTTCACCTCGCTGTACGTGGACGGGTCCGGTCAAGCGAGCCCTGGGCTCACCACGGCGTTCGCGTACCTGCTGCTGCCGGAGATCTTCTTCTACGGCGTGTTCGCGCTGCTGTCGGCGATCCTCAACGCCAAGCACATCTTCGGCCCCACGGCGTGGGCGCCGGTGGTCAACAACATGGTCGTGATCTTCACGATCCTCGTCGTGTGGTTCATGCCGGGCGAGATCGACATCAGGAACGTGTCGATCACCGACCCGAAGGTGCTCACCCTGGGTCTCGGCGTGACCGGCGGCATCGTCGCGCAGGCGATCATGCTCGTCCCGCCACTGCTGAAATCCGGCTTCCGGCCCAAGTGGCGCTGGGGCGTCGACAAGCGGATGAAGGAGTTCGGCGGCCTCGCGCTGTGGATCGTCGGCTACGTCGCGGTGAGCCAGGTCGGCTACACGATCACCACCCGAGTGCTCACCGACGGCGCACCCGGCGGTGTCACTGCCTACGCCAACGCGTGGCTGCTGTTCCAACTGCCCTACGGCGTCATCGGCGTCTCGCTGCTCACGGCGATCATGCCGCGGATGAGCCGCGCGGCGGCCGACGGCGACAACAAGAAGCTCATCGGCGACCTGTCCTACGCGTCGCGGATCTCGACGGTCACGCTCATCCCGATCTCGGCGGTGATGACGATCGTCGGCTCGTCGATCGGCATCGCGCTGTTCACCATCGGCAAGGGCTCGCCCGAAAGCGCCGAACGGCTCGGCGGAGCGCTCGCCATCTCGGCGTTTGCGCTGCTGCCGTTCGCGCTCGTCCAGCTTCAGATGCGCGTGTTCTACGCGATGAAGGACGCGCGCACGCCCACCTTGATCATGATCGTGATGACGCTCGTCAAGGTGCCGCTGCTGTACTTGTGCCCGGCGCTGCTCTCGCCCACCAACGTGGTGCTCGGCGTGATGATGGTCAACGCGCTCACGTACGTGGTCGGCGCGGTCCTCGGCCAGGTCTGGCTGTGGGTCACGCTCGGCAACCTGCGCAGCAAGCGCGTGATCGGGGTGATCCTCTTCACGGTCGTCGCGAGCGTCCTCGGGGTGGCCGCCGCGTGGCTCGTGGGCCAGATCGTGCCCGACTCGCTGGGGCTCAAGGCGCACGCCTGGATCAAGCTCTTCCTGCAGGGCATCGTCGGCATCGGGGTGTCGTTCGGCGTGCTCATGGCCCTGAAGGTCGAGGAGCTGAGGCCCGCCACGTCGAGGATCACCCGATTGATCAAGCGCGGGTAACGATTGATTCACGACTGACGACGCTTCCTCCAGACCTGATCCGGGTACCCTCGGTGCGGGAGCGCGACGCGGGAGAGAAGCGGTGGACACGAGACGGAGCGAACAGGCGGGGGAGGCCACCCGCGCGGGCATTCGTGCCCAGGGTGGGTCGCTCGCCCCGGGGCGGGTCGTCGGCGACGGCCGGTACCGCCTGCTCGCGCAGTTCGGGGTGGACGAACGAGCCGCCGCGCACCTGTGGCGGGCGCGGGACGGTCAGCTGAAGCGCGATGTCGCGCTGACTCTGCTGGTCGGTGATCCGGCCGATCCGGAGGCAGCCCGGCAGGCGCGCCGCACGCTCGAACGGGCGGCGCACGCGTCGAAGTTCGGGCACGGCGGCGTCGCGCGGGTGCTCGACGTGCTGAGCCTCGGCAGCGGCGTCACCTCGAGCGAAGGTCTGCTCGGCGTCGTCGTCGCGGAGTGGACCAAGGGCAGTGACCTGGTGGACCTCGTCGCGCAGCGGCCGGTGGCGCCCGCCGCGGCCGCCCGGATGGTCCAGGCCCTCGCCGAAGCCGTGGACCACGCACACCAGAACGGTCTGGTCCTCGGTCTGGACCACCCGCAGCGGCTGCGGCTGACCCCGAGCGGCGCGTTGAAGCTCGCGTTCCCCGGCCCGTTGCCGGACGCGACGCTGCGCGACGACGTCAAGGCGCTCGGCGCGGTCCTCTACCTGCTGCTCACCGGTCGCTGGGCGCTGCCGGGCGGACCGCCCGCGATCCCCGCGGCACCGTTGACCCCGCAAGGTCACATCGTGCCGCCGCGGACGCTGGTGCCGGCCGTGCCGCCCGAGCTCTCATCGTTGGCCGTGCGCACGATCGAGGACGGCGGCAACGGCGGCATCCGCACGAGCTCGGCCATCCTGCGCGTGCTCGACCAGGTGGCCGAGGCCGAGGAGCGGACACAGCTGATCAAGGCCGTGGGTGAAGAGGGCACCACCGAAGCCGACGGCACGATCTGGACCACGAAGAAGCCGGTCAAGGACGTCGCGCGGCGGCGGAAGCTGGCGTTCGGCGTGACCGTGCTCGTGGTCGCCACCGTCGTGATCCTCGCGTGGGGCGGGCTGATGCTGATCAACCTGTTCCAGGGCGATTCGAAGGCCAGCGGCCCGACGATCAACGTCGCGGCTCCCTCGTCCAGCGCGGCACCGCCGTCGAACTCCGCGGCACCTCCGCCGTCGTCGCCGGCGGCACCGAAGATCGGCCGGCCTGTGGACCCGAAGTCCGTCACGATCTACAACCCGAAGGGCTCAGGTGACAACTCGAGCCGGGTGAAGAACGTGATCGACGGCGATCCGGGCACGGTCTGGCGCACCGACCAGTACCAGCAGCAGTTGCCGGTGCTGAAGCCCGGCGTCGGGTTCGTGGTCCAGTTCGACGACCCGGTGAACCTGGCGCAGGTGAAGATCGCGGCAGACAGCCCCGGCACGAAGGTCGAGATCCGGTCGGCCGACAGCAAGAACCCGCAGCTGGACGACACCAAGGTCGTCGGCACGGGCGACCTGAACGGCACCGACACCACGATCGACCTGCAGCAGCCGACGGAGAGCCAGTACTTCGTCGTCTGGATCACCCAGCTGGGCAAGGACAACAAGGGCAACTACCTCAGCGAAATCGGAGACGTGAGCTTCCTGCCTGCGGGGTGACCCACCTCATCCACTCAGTAGGCTCTGCCGGGTGACGGCTGCAGCTCCCACGGACGCGGACCTCATAGCGGCGCACGCCGCCGGAGATCCGCACGCGTTCAGTGAACTGGTCCGGCGGCACCGAGATCGTCTGTGGGCGGTCGCTCTGCGGACGATGCGCGATCCGGAAGAGGCCGCGGACGCGCTGCAGGAGGCGTTCATCTCGGCCTTTCGCGCGGCGGGCAACTTCCGCGCGGAGTCGCAGGTGACCACGTGGCTGCACCGCATCGTCGTCAACGCCTGCCTCGACCGCATCCGCCGCAAACAGGCGCGGCCGACGGTCCCGTTGCCCGAAACCGGTTTCAACGAGCCGGCGTCGCCGCGCGACTCGATGTCCGAGAAGGAGACCAGCCTGCTCGTCCGGGAGGCACTCGACCAGCTGCCGGAGGAGCAGCGCGCGCCGATCGTGCTCGTCGACGTCGAGGGCTACTCGGTGGCGGAAACGGCCAGGATGCTCGGGATCGCCGAGGGCACCGTGAAGAGCCGGTGCGCGCGCGGACGGGGCAAACTCGCGAAGGTTCTGGGGCACCTGCGGAACCCTGATGCGAATGCGAACGTCCCACCTGACGAAAGCAAGCGCAAGAGCACCACTTCGGAGGGGTCCCGGAGTGCCGGGCGAGCCCACCGCTCGCCGGGAAACGGGGAGGCACGATGACGGACGAAACCCGGGGGGTCGGCGGAACCGTCGGTCCGCCTTGGTCTGTCGACGTGCTCGCCGATCTCCACGCCGGCGTGCTGGACGAACGCGAAGCGGCCGAACTCTGGCCGCGCGTGAACGCGGACCCCGAGGCGCGCGCGATCATCGAGGGACTCGAAGCCACCACGGCCGACCTGGCGTCGCTCGCGCACGAGCCCGCGCCGCCGATGCCCGCCGAGTACGTCGCGCGGCTGGACCAGGCGCTGGCCGCCGAGGCCGCGTCCCGGCAGGCCGCGTCGTTTCCGGCGGCACACGTTCCGGTCGAGCCCGCTGCGCCACCGCAGGAGCCCGGCTCCGCACCCGTGGTGGACCTCGCGGCCGCACGGCGGCGACGGAACAAGCGGGTCGGCTGGAGCGCCGGGATCCTGACGGCGGCCGCGGCGGCGATCGCGGCCGTGGTGCTGACCGTGCCCGGCACGTCGCAGCGCGCCGGCACCGCGGGGGTCGCCGCGCCGGCGCCCTCCGGCCCGTCCGTGGGCAGCGACGGCAGCGGCGCGGAGACGCTGCTGGGTGGAGCCATGGGCGTGCGCGATTTCGGCCCGCTGCAGAACGAACAACGGCTCGACGCGTGCGTCGCGGCCGCCGGGCTGGACCCGGACGTCCGCCCCGAGGGCATCCGTCCGGTGAACGTCGAGGGCAAGGCCGGCGTGCTCGTCATCTACACCACGGGGCAGCTCGCCCAGTTCCGCCTCGTGGCCTTCGGCGCCGACTGCGGCCCAGCGCACCCCGACACGCTGTTCGACAAGGTCGTCGGCAAGAAGTAACCGCTGGTCGGGACGGCTGAGTAGCGGCCGTCACCGTCGGGAACACCGCCACCTACCATCGTGTTGACATCACTGCACAGGTCACTACGAGCGGAGGTTCACGGGTGGCTGCCGAGGAAATCAGGAACCTGATCATCGTGGGGTCGGGTCCGGCCGGTTACACGGCTGCGGTGTACGCGGCCCGGGCGCAGCTGGAACCGCTGGTGTTCGAGGGCACGCAGTTCGGTGGTGCGTTGATGACGACCACGGAGGTCGAGAACTTCCCGGGCTTCCGCGACGGCATCCAGGGCCCGGACCTGATGGAGGAGATGCGCAAGCAGGCCGAGCGTTTCGGGGCGGAGCTGCGCGCGGAGGACGTCGAATCGCTGGAGCTGACCGGCGACGTCAAGTACGTCGTCGCGAACGGCACGCGCTACGCCGCGCGCGCCGTGGTGCTGGCGATGGGGGCGGCGGCCCGGTATCTGAACGTGCCGGGTGAGCAGGACCTGCTGGGGCGTGGGGTGTCGGCCTGTGCGACCTGTGACGGGTTCTTCTTCCGCGATCACGACATCGCCGTGGCCGGGGGTGGTGATTCGGCGATGGAGGAGGCGACGTTCCTGACGAAGTTCGCGAAGTCGGTGACGATCGTGCACCGGCGCGACGAGTTCCGCGCCTCGAAGATCATGCTGGAGCGGGCGCGGGCGAACGACAAGATCAAGTGGCAGCTGAACTCGCAGATCACGGGTGTCGAGGGGGACGGCAAGGTTTCGGGCCTGACGGTGAAGGACACCCGGACCGGCGAGGAGAAGCAGCTGGACGTGACCGGGTTCTTCGTCGCGATCGGGCACGACCCGCGCAGCGAGCTGGTGCGGGGCCAGGTCGAGCTGGACGAGGACGGTTACGTGGTGACGCGGGGTCGTACGTCGTACACGAACGTGCCGGGGGTGTTCGCGGCCGGTGATCTGGTGGATCGCACCTATCGGCAGGCGATCACGGCGGCGGGTTCGGGGTGCAGCGCGGCCATCGACGCGGAACGATGGCTGGCCGAGCACGGCGACCCGGATGCCCACGAGGCGGCCGAGCTGGTCGGCGGCGGCTACGGCGCCGGCGCCCGTTGATCTTTCCGAGTCTTCCCGAGTTTCCGACCACCTGAAGGAGAAACCGATGGCCAACACCGTGAAGGTGACCGACAAGAGTTTCGTGGATGACGTGCTCACCAGTGAGAAGCCGGTTCTGGTCGATTTCTGGGCGACCTGGTGCGGGCCGTGCAAGATGGTCGCGCCGGTGCTCGAGGAGATCGCGGCCGAGAACGGCGAGAAGCTGACCGTCGCGAAGCTCGACATCGACGAGAACCCGAACACGGCGCGTGACTACCAGGTGATGTCGATCCCGACGCTGATCCTGTTCCAGGGCGGCAAGCCGGTGAAGCAGATCGTCGGTGCCAAGCCCAAGGCCGCGCTGCTGTCCGACCTGGCCGACGTGCTCTGACCGAGCACGCGCCGTCCGGCCGCTGAGAACCCGGGCCTGCGGGAATCGCCCCGCCGACCCGGGTTCTCGCACGTCCGGGCGAAGTGTCCGTGGCCACGATCACGCAGGTGCACGGGCGTGTCCGGCCGGTGGGGGCTTGCGCCCGCCCGGGTCATACCAACCGGGCCTGCGCGCTCACCGAGAGTTCACAGGGCACAATGGGTGCCTGGGCTTGCCACCCACACAGGGTTCTTGTTTCGCGTTTCGCGCCGAGCTGGTTTCGGTGCCCTAGGAAGAGCGAGGAGTGCATGCGGGTACTCCGCCGCGGTGACGCCGGTCCGGACGTCGCCGAGATCAGGTCGATCCTTGCCGGGATGGACCTGCTCCCGCCGGTGGCGGGGACCGAGACGTACGGCACCTTCGACGCCGCCGTCGAGCACGCGGTGCGTGCGTTCCAGCAGCGCCGCGGGCTGATCACCGACGGTGTGGTCGGCCCGGCGACGTTCCAGGCGCTGAAGGGCGCGAGCTTCCACTTGGGGAGCCGTCCGCTGCAGTACATGTTGTCGTCGCCCGTGCAGGGCGACGACGTCTTCGCGTTGCAGGAGCGCCTCACGGAGCTCGGCTTCGACGCCGGCCGCCCCGACGGTTATTTCGGCCCCCAGACGGAGCGCGCGCTGAAGACGTTCCAGCGCGACATGCGCCTGTCGCCCGACGGCATCTGCGGTCCGGCCACGATCCGCGAGCTGCACCGCCTCTCGTCGCCGCGCGCCCGCGGCGGTCGCCCGGTGTTCCTGCGCGAGCAGGAGCAGGTCCGCCAGGCGGGCCCGCGCCTGCGCGGCAAGCGCATCGTGATCGACCCCGGCCACGGCGGCGAGGACCTCGGCGTGGTCGCCGGTGGCCTCCGCGAGGCCGATATCGCCTGGGACCTCGCCCGGCGGCTCGAGGGCCGCATGCAGGCGACCGGCATGGAAGCGTTGATCTCGCGGGGCCCCAACCACAGCCCCACGGACTTCGAACGCGCCCGCTTCGCCAACGACGCCGGCGCGGACCTGTTCCTGAGCCTGCACAGCGACGGCAACCGCTCCCCGCGCGCCCAGGGCGTCGCCAGCTTCCACTTCGGCACCGGCAACGGCACCACCTCCACCGTCGGCGAACTCCTGGCCGGCTACATCCAGCGCGAGGTCGTCGCCCGCACGGGGCTGTTGGACTGCCGCACCCACTACAAGACGTGGGAGATCTTCACCCGCACGCGCTGCCCCGCGGTCCGCGTGGAGATCGGCTACCTCACCAATCCGGACGACAGCCGCAAACTCGGCGACCCCGCCTTCCGCGACATCGTCGCCGAGGGCATCCTCATCGCCGTGAAGCGCCTGTACCTCCTCGGCGAAGGCGACCAGCCCACGGGCACCTTCACCTTCGCCGACGTCCTGGCCCACGAACTGGCGAAGGCCGAGTAGGGCTTTCCCCGTTCGACCCGGTCGGGTTGGGGTCGTTGCGGCCTCCAGGTGGGCTTCTACCGGGCAGTATCGATTTGGCCGGGTTTGTTCACCGTGCCGGGTTGTCCGGACATCAGGGCGTGACCCGGCCGTTCGGCGGGCGGTTGTGGGCTGTCTGCCGCGGCCTGGCTGTGAGCCGTCGAGCCGGGATCGAGCTGCCTCGATCCCGGCTCGACGCACGGCCGCACTGGTCGGGTCAACGCAACTCGCACTGAAGGCGATCGCCGCCCGATGAACCGGGTTGGCCCGCCGCAGGCCGCGGCGGGCCAACCACCCGACGTCCGGTTGCCGTCCGACCCAGCGATGTGGAGCAAGCTGGCTCGAATCGGCTCGGAGCAAGCTCGCACTCCACGAGTCGACGCGACGCGCCGGAGTCGACCGCCGCCCGATAAACCGGACTGGCCCGCCGCAAGCCGCACCGGCGCCACCAAGTCCGGCTGTCGGCCGACTTGGTGATGTGGTGCAAGCTGGCTCGGATCTCGGCTCGCTGCAACGCCGCCCTCGACGGGTCGGCGCGAGTCAGGCTGGAGTTCGCCGCCGCCCGGTGAACCGGACGTGCCACGCCGCAAGCCGCACCGTTACCGACGACCCCGACCAAGCCCGGCTGTCGGCCGACCTGGTGATGTGGTGCAAGCTGGCTCGGATCTCGGCTCGCCGCAACGCCGCCCTCGACGGGTCGGCGCGACTCGCGCTGGAGTCCACCGTCGCCCGGTGACCTCGACTGGCTTGCCGCGGGGGGTGCGGCGCCGACCACCGCGAGTCCCGGCTACCGTCGGAGCTGGTAATGGGTGTCGAGCTGGTTCGAACCCGGCTCGCCGCAACCTCGCCCTGGGCCGGTCGACGCGACTCGCGCTGGAGTTGACCGCCGCCGGGTGGGCTTGCCGCGAGGCGGTGCGGCCAACCACCCCAAGGCCGGCTGTCGTCCACCCCGCGTCGCGCCGGTGTTCCCGGCCAAGCGTTGGACCGCAGTTGGCCGCCAACGATGGGACTGTCGGTGCCGGCTAGCTCTGCTGAGGTTGACTGACGCAAGTCGGACCGGCGTTAGCCGGCCCTGGCCGACGCGAGTCGGACTCGGTGGCCGTGGCGAGTCGAGCTGGCGGTCGGCCATCTCGGACTGACATTGCCATCACCAGTCCGGCCGATGTTTCCCCATGAGTCGAACTGGACCACGCCGGGAGGCTGACCGGCGATGGCCACGAATCTGGTGCAGACCGTACCCCGGCAAATCGGTCCCAATTGCCATGATCGGCCCTCCGCGTTTCTCGCAGACTCCTGTCGTGACTCGTCAACGCCGGCTGAACCTCTCCAACCCGGTCGCTTCGGAATCAGCGCAGCAGCATCCCGCGGGACGTCGGAGGCGTCGCGCTCTTCCAGCCACCGCCACCGATCACGGTCCCACCGAGATCAGCACCGGCCCAGGTCCGCCGGCGACGGCGAGGCACCCGCACTTCACCACTGGTGGAGGCAGCACTCTCCGTCACAAATCGTCGCTCTGCGGGCAAGGCCATCGACTGGGGACAAAACACCGTTCACCAACCCGCCGCCTGTGCACAACTCCGCCCGGGGCCCCGCAACTCAAGCGCCCATCATCCACCCCAGTGGACTAGTCCACCGTCAAGCGGAAAACGGAGTCACGCCACCGCTTCTGACCCCACCGGTGGCGGCCACAACCCGTTGCGCCCTTGCCGCCCGCGGCACACCACACCTGGGGGCAGCCCCCACCCTCCACGGGGGGCGTCCCCAATACCAGTCTACCCATCCACAGGTTTTCCACGGCGCCTATCAGGGATCTGTGGATAACTCGGGGTTTCTTCCACAGTTGTGCACAGGTGGCGAAATCGGGTATTTCGGGCTGGGTAAAACCGTGGTACGAGGGCCTGGCGAAGATGTTTCGGCAGGCATGTCGAACAGGGCGGGGCGGCGGCGACGTTCGGGGTGAGACGACGGGAGGGGGCCATGGGCGCCAGGAAGTTGAGCTCGGACGACGCGGTGCGCACGGCGACCGGGCGCGGCTGGGACGAGTGGGGTGGGGTGCTCGACGCGTGGGGAGCGCGCAGGCGCAGCCACGGGGAGATCGCCGGCTGGCTGGTCGACGAGCACGGCGTCGGCAGCTGGTGGGCACAGACGGTGACGGTCGAGTACGAGCGGTCCCGCGGCATGCGGCCGCGTAACGGCGGCCGCGACGGGCTGTTCACGGTGAATGCGAGCCGGACGGTGAAGGTGCCCATCGAGGAGTTGTACCGCGCCGTCGTCGACGCGGAGGTCAGGCAGAAGTGGCTGGGCGACGACCAGCTGACGCCACGAACGACGCAGGCCAACCGTTCGGCACGCTTCGACTGGGGTGATGGCTCGATGCGGGTGAACGTCGGCTTCGTCGACAAAGGGACACGCGCGCAGGTCGCGCTGGCGCACGAGCGGATCGTCGACGAGCAGACCGCCACCGAGGTAAAGGCGTACTGGAAAGACCGCCTCGCCCAGCTCAAGAAGCTGCTGGAGAGCTGATCAAGCCCGCCCGAGACTCGGCTCCGCCGTCGTGATCGTCACCTGGCCGAGCAGACGTTCGAGAGCCGCCTCGACATCTTCCTTCCACGTGATCGCCGAGCGCAGCTCCAGCCGCAGCCGTGGCCACTTCGAGTGGTGGCGCACCGTCTTGAAGCCGACGCTCTGCAGGAACCCGGCCGGCAGCACGCACGTGTGCTGGCCCAGCGGGTCGGCCTCGTCGGGCTGCGCATCGCCGAAAGCTTCGATGGCGCGGACGCCTCGCTTGGTCAGGTCCTTCGCCGCGGCCTGCACGAGCATCCGGCCCAACCCGCCGCCGCGGAACTCCGGCAGCACCTGGAACGCGGTCAGCAGCACAGCGTCGGCGCTGGGCGGCGACGTCGGGAAAGCCAGGGCGCGCGGCACGGCGTTCGGCGGCGCGTACAGCACGAAACCGACCGGCAGCGTGTCGCTGTAGACGATGCGGCCGCAGGATCCCCACTCGAGCAGGACACTGGACACCCAGGCTTCCTTCTCGACCTCGGTGGAACCGAACTCCTCGGCTTGGGCCTTGAGGTGCGGCGCGAGCTCCCAGTACACGCAGCGGCGGCACCCCTTGGGCAGGTCCTCGAGGTTGTCGAGTGTGACGCCCACCACGCGACGTGACACCTGAGACCTCCCTGAAACCCCGCGCTCAACACTCACCACCGGCCCAGCCACCCGCAAGAGCGCAGGAAGGACCGGAAGAGCCATCCGCAGAATAGGCCGATGTGATGAGCGCCGGAAGAGCGGGGAGCGCGAAGAGGCCGCGGTTACACTCGTTGGATCTACCCCGCAGGTACCACCGAGCCCTCAGGTGTGTCGATGACCGAGAACCGCCCCGTCAAGCCGCAAGCCGGCCGCCACAATCTCGACCCGCACCTCGACCGGTACGCCGCGCGCACCGCCGGGATGACCGCTTCGGAGATCCGGGCGCTGTTCGCGGTGGCCAGCCGGCCCGAGGTCGTCTCGCTCGCGGGTGGGATGCCAAACCTCGCCGCGCTGCCGCTCGACACGCTGTCGGCGCAGGTGGCGGAGATCATCGCCGACGAGGGTCTCGTGGCGCTGCAGTACGGTTCCGCACACGGCATTCCGGTGCTGCGCGACCAGATCTGCGAGATCATGGCGCTCGAGGGCATCAAGGCGCACCCCGATGACGTCGTCGTGACCGTCGGCTCCCAGATGGGTCTTGACATGGTCACGCGGCTCTTCTGCGACCCGGGCGACATCGTGATCGCCGAAGGACCGTCGTACGTCGGGGCACTCGGCTCGTTCGCGGCGTACCAGGCGCAGGTCGTGCACGTGGCCATGGACGACCAAGGGCTCGTGCCCGAAGGGCTGCGCGAGGCGCTGCGGCAGGCCGAGAAAACGGGCCGGCGCGTCAAACTCCTTTACACCATCCCGAATTTCCACAATCCCGCCGGCGTCACGCTCGCCGTGGAGCGCCGTGCGGAGGTCGTGGAGATCTGCCGCGAGCACGACGTGCTGATCGTCGAGGACAACCCGTACGGACTGCTCGGCTTCGACGGCCAGACGTACCCGGCGCTGCGCTCGATCGACCCCGACAATGTGGTGTACCTCGGCTCGTTCTCCAAGACGTTCGCCTCCGGCCTACGCGTCGGCTGGGTCCTGGCGCCGCACGCCGTGCGCGAAAAGCTCGTGCTGGCAGCGGAATCTGCGACGCTGTGCCCGCCCACGTTCAACCAGATGATCGTCTCGCGCTACCTCGAGACGCACGATTGGAAGGGCCAGATCAAGAAGTTCCGCGAGAACTACCGGGAGCGCCGCGACGCGATGCTCTCGGCGCTCAACCAGTACCTGCCGCCGGGCTGCTCGTGGACGACGCCCGACGGCGGCTTCTACGTGTGGGTCACCGTGCCGGAAGGTGTTGACACCAAAGCGATGTTGCCGCGCGCGGTCACCGCTCGCGTGGCGTACGCGTCAGGCACCGGCTTCTACGCCGACGGCTACGGATCGCGCCAGATGCGCCTCTCCTACTGCTACCCGACGCCCGAGCGCATCCGCGAGGGCGTGCGCCGGCTGGCGGCGGTGCTGGAGTCCGAAATGGACCTCAGCCGGACCTTCGGTAGCGTGAAGGCGCGCACCATCTCGGGGCCGGAAACCCCGTCGCCGGACACGGTCTGACCGGTCCAACAGCAGAACTAAGGAGTTCCCTCGGTGGTCGACCGTACCGTTGCCGTGCTCGCAGGCGGGCTTTCCCACGAACGCGACGTCTCCCTCCGTTCGGGCCGCCGGCTTTCGGCCGCGTTGCGCGCCGAGGGGCTGACAGTGGAGGAGTGGGACACCGACGCGGGCCTGATCGAGCGCCTGCGCACGCAGCGGCCCGACGCGGTCGTCGTCGCGCTGCACGGCGGCGAGGGTGAGAACGGCTCGGTGCAGACGGTGCTGGAGATGCTGGACGTGCCGTTCGTCGGCACGAGCTCCCAGGGCTGCCGCCGCGCGTGGGACAAGCCGACCGCGAAGGCGTTCGTGCAGCAGGCCGGCTTCTCGACGCCCGACTGGATCGTCTTGCCGCACAGCACTTTCCGCGAGCTGGGCGCGCAGTCGGTGCTCGACGCGATGGTCGAGCGGCTCGGCCTGCCGCTGATCCTCAAGCCCGACCAGGGTGGCTCGGCGCTCGGCACGCAGGTCGTGCGTGAGGCGTCGGAGCTGCCCGCCGCGATGGTCGGCTGCTTCGCGTACGGCGACACCGTGCTCGCGGAGCGGTTCGTCGACGGCGTCGAGGTGGCCGTCACCGTCGTCGAAGGTGAGCACGGAGCGGAGGCACTGCCCGCCGTCGAAATCGTGCCGGAGAGCGGCGTGTACGACTACACCGCGCGCTACACCGCAGGTCTCACGGACTTCTTCACGCCTGCGCGGATCACTGAAGAAGCCGCGAAAGCGGTCGGCGAGCTGGCTGTCGCGGCGCATCGCTGGCTCGGCCTGCGGGACATCTCGCGCACTGACGCCGTGGTCACCCCCGACGGCACCGTGCACTTCCTCGAGGTGAACCTTTCGCCGGGCCTCACCGAGACGTCCACCGTGCCGATGGCCGTCGAGGCGGCGGGGAAGTCGCTCGGGTCGGTGTTCGCGGATCTCGTTTCGCGGGCTGTCGCGCGCGCCAGCTGATCACCGCGCACGGTAGAGGTCGCGCAGGACTGCGATCTCGGCTCCGTGGTGCAGCACTTCCTGGTTGACCCACCAGACGATCTCGAGGAACGGCTCCTCCGGATCGCTGCCGTGGGGATAGGTGCACAGCCCGATGGTGTCGAGGGCTGCGTCGTCGACTGTCACGAGGACCTTCCGCCACGCGGCTGCGTTCGATTCGAAGTCGGTGATCGCACTCGCGGCGTCGCCGAGCACCACGTAGTCGTCGCGGGTCAACGTGTGGCTGCCGGCTGTGTGGTCGGCTCTCAGAGCGAGCATTTCGCTCAGGTGCGACAGGCGCCAGGCGATCGTCGTGACGGGCGGCGGCCAGGGGTGCGGGTACGACGCGGCGTCGCGTCCCCAGTCGCCGCGGCCGGCGAGTGCCGTCGCTCGCGGTCCCGGGCCGTCCGCGCGGCGTCGCACTGACCAAGATCCCGGTGCCGGTTCCCAACGGAGCTCGTCGTCGGTCATGGGACGGACGGCGATCGGAGTGCCGTCGCCGGAGTCGACCGTCGGGCCGCGGAGGCGGTCGGCGAGGCGACCGCACGCGAAGTCGAATTGGCGAAGCAGCGGAGCCAGGCGCGGTGGGATCACGGAACGCTCCCAGGTAACGGATCGAATTCCGTCACCCTCCCAGATCCCGCCACCAGTTTTCGGGGCGGCCGCGGTGACCACCCAGAGTGTCGTATGCGGCAGCGGTGAGCAATCATCACCGTGACGAAACAGCCCTGGGTGATCCCTATTCGGTTTCCGCTGTCGGATTCGTCGGTTTTCCGTCCGAGTTCGCGTCGATGATCGAGACGATGCGTTCAAGGTCGTCGACCGAGCCGAACTCGAGGACGATGCGCCCCTTGCGGCGGCCGAGGTCCACCTTCACGCGGGTGTCGAAGCGGTCGGACAGGCGGTTGGCGAGCTCCTGCAGACCCGGCGCCTGGATCGGCTTTCGGGGAGCGGCCTTCGGCTTCGCCGGCTTTTCGCTCTTCTTCAGCGTGACGGCTTCTTCGGTGGCGCGCACCGACATGCCTTCCGCGACGATCCGAGCCGCCAGCTCTTCCTGGCTCTCTGGATCCTCGAGGGACAGCAGCGCTCGCGCGTGGCCGGCCGACAGCACGCCGGCGGCGACGCGGCGCTGCACGGGCAAGGGGAGCTTGAGAAGTCGGATCGTGTTGGTGATGACCGGGCGGCTGCGGCCGATGCGGGTGGCGAGCTCTTCATGCGTCACCGCGAACTCGTCGAGCAGCTGCTGGTACGCGGCCGCCTCTTCGAGGGGGTTCAGCTGAACGCGGTGAATGTTCTCGAGCAGTGCGTCGCGCAGCATGGACTCGTCGGCGGTCTGCCGGACGATCGCCGGGATGGCTTCGAGCTCCGCCTGCTGCGTCGCGCGCAGGCGCCGCTCGCCCATGACGAGCTCGTACTCGCCTTCGCTGAGCTCGCGGACGACGATCGGCTGCATGAGCCCGAACTCGCGGATCGAGTGCTCGAGTTCGGCGAGCGCTTCTTCGTCGAAGACCTGACGGGGCTGCTTCGGGTTCGGCTTGACGGCGCTGACCGGGATCTCCCGGTAGACCGCGCCGGCGACCTCGCCACCCGACGGCGTCGCCGCGCCGTTGGCCGCGAACCAGCCCTTCTCTTCACGCACCGAGTTGTCCGCGGGCGTGCTGCCTTCGACGGCGGAGGGCGCCGGGCCGGCCGTGGTGGCCGGCCCGGTGGGGATCAGGGCCGCGAGCCCCCGGCCCAGCCCTCCTCTGCGCTCAGTCATGCGGTGTTGCTCCTTCCATCGTTCGCACCACGTTCCGCGATCTCCTTCGCCGCGTCGAGATAGCTCATGGCACCGCGTGAACCCGGGTCGTAGGAGAGCACGGTCTGGCCGTAGCCGGGTGCCTCCGAGACCTTCACACTCCGCGGGATCACGGTCTTCAGGACAGTGTCGCCGAAGTGGTTCCGGACCTCGTGGGTGACCTGGTCGGCGAGCTTGGTGCGACCGTCGTACATCGTGAGCAGGATCGTGGACACGCGGAGCTCGCGGTTGAGGTGCTGCTGCACGAGCTCGATGTTGCTCAGCAGCTGCCCCAGACCTTCCAGCGCGTAGTACTCGCACTGGATCGGGATGAGCACTTCCTGCGCGGCCACCATCGCGTTGACGGTCAGAAGACCGAGCGACGGCGGGCAGTCGATGAAGACGTAGTCGACCCCGATCTGGTCGAGGATCTCCGACGAGAGCGCCTCCTTCAGCCGCGTCTCGCGGTTCGCCATGGAGACGAGTTCGATCTCGGCGCCGGCGAGGTCGATCGTCGCGGGCACGCAGTAGAGGTTCGGGGACTGCTCGCTGACGGCGGCCGCCTCGGCGAGTGACACCTCGCCGATGAGCACCTCATAGATCGACGGAGTACCGGAGCGGTGGTCGATGTCGAGCGCGGTGCTGGCGTTGCCCTGGGGGTCGAGGTCGATCACCAGAGTCTTCAGCCCGTGCACGGCGAGCGCCGCTGCGAGGTTGACGGCGCTCGTCGTCTTGCCGACGCCGCCCTTCTGGTTGGCGACCGTCAGCACGCGTCGGTGGGTGGGGCGGGGGAGCGTCCCTTCCTTTGGATGCAGGACGCTCGCGGCTCGGACGGCTTCTTCGGCGATCGGCGTCCAGCCCAAGTCGTGGCCGGTGCTCACAGGGTCGGACGGCGGGGGATTCACCGGTCTCGACACCTCCTCTTCTTAGACGACTCGTTGGCGTTCGAACCGCACTGTTTCACGTGGAACGTCGCGGCTGTACTCGTGCGCTTAACTCCGCCTGCCGCGAGGCCGGGACGGCTTCGGTGACAGGCGGCGGATCATCACGACCGTGCTGGGGACCTCGAGCACCGCTTTCCCGCACTCGGCGAGTTCTGGATCGGCACCGCCGGCCTTCCGCACGGCTTCGCGGTCCCGCTCGATTTCCTCTCCCGCGCTGGCCCCTTTGAGCGCTACCAAGCGCCCCTCGGGACGAACCAACGGAAGGCACCAGCCCGCGAGCCGAGCGAGAGGGGCGACCGCGCGAGCGGTGACGACGTCTGCGCCACCTAGCTGTTCGCGCACAGACCGCTCCTCCGCGCGTCCACGGACGATGGTGATCGGGAGTTCCAGCTTCTCAGCGACCTCAGCCAGCCAGTCGACCCGGCGGGCCATAGGTTCGAGGAGAACGATAGCGAGGTCCGGCCGGGCGATCGCCAGCGGTACTCCAGGAAGTCCGGCCCCCGAGCCGACGTCGACGACACGCGCCCCATCCGGAATCTGTTCCCCGATCACGGCCGAGTTCAGCACGTGCCGCTCCCACAGCCGCTCCACCTCTCGCGGCCCGATCAACCCACGCTCGACCCCGTGCGTCGCCAACAGATCGACGTACCCAGCAGCCCGGTCGACGCGGTCCCCGAACACTTCCACCGCCGCGGTCCGCACCGTGCCGGTGGCGCCGTCCAAGCCCACTGCATCCACTCCTCGGTCCGGCCGTTTCACGTGAAACGCGCTCGTCTGATTGTCCCCGATGCCGCGCGCAAATCGAGGCGACAGACCGCAACTGTGGACAACTCCACTCGGGGAGCCGAACGACTCGGGATGGTTTCACGTGGAACCGGGACCGCGCCGACCGGAAGCAGACCGACGCCGGGCGGCGCGCGAGTTTCACGTGAAACGCCACGCGTGTAATTCGCGCCGTGCCGTCGATCGCACCGAGAGTCTTTACCGCGCCGACGGGCAGCCGTCGACGCAACGGGCTCGTGCAGTGGTCCGGCTCGTCGACTCGGCGAGGTACGTCTTGGCGGCGGTGCTCGGTGTGGCCGGAGAAGCGTCCCCATGTGGTTGTCGACCCGCTCCGGCGGCGGGAGCTGGCTCAGGGTCGCGGTGGCCGGGCGGATTCGCGGCCTACTCACCGGCAGCAACCCCACCCTTGAACGGGCCGTCGGCCCGCGTCAGGTTACTGGAAACCCGCTCGCGCCGCGGCGGCCCCGCCGACATCGCCACGGTCGGCCGGCCATGCGGAGCCCGGCGTCCTTGGCGATTGCGGTGAGTTTGCGGTTGCTGAGCCGGGTGGCCTCACCGGCCAAGTCGTCCTCGAACCCGACCAGCACCGCCAGCTCGGCCGGGGCCTCGTCGCCGACGTCAAAGGGGCGCAGCGTGTGGGGAGGGAGCGAACGGGCGGCGGCGACGGGTGAGCGCGTCCCGGGTATCGGTCTTCGCGGGACCGGGGCAAAAACCGGCGATGCGGCACATCGTCAGTCCGAGCAGATACGCCACCTGGTGCCCGCTCGCGCGGGCGACCGCGGCCGGCAACGCCCCGATCGTGGCCGGCTGGTCCACCACGACCAGCAGCGGACCGTGCTGGGCCGGTTTGTCGCACAAGACCCGCAGCTCGGGTTCGGTGTTGGGCATCGGCCCGTCGTGCAGCCGCTGACCATCTGGGTCGAGACGACGGCGTGATAACGGAGGAGAAGCCGGCCGGCGTTCCTGTGGACGCTGTGCGAAGCGGTCCGGCGCCCGCGGTCCAACACGGCAGCAGCGACGGATTCGTCGCGAGCGGTACGTCCCAAGAGGCGCCGCGCGGTTCGGGAGAGCGGTGACGCCCCGGAGGGAGGTGAGATGTCGTGGATGAAGGTCGACCGCTGAAGCATGTCGTGGATGAAGGTCGACCGCTGAAGCATGTCGGGGCGAAGGTGGAACGCCGGCACACGCCGAACGAACGGCACCACCCGAACCCGATCACAGCACCAAGGCAGCCCCGTAGAACCCGGACACAAAAAGAAGCGGCCCACCGGAGACTCTCCGGTGGGCCGCTTCAGCTCAGTGCGATGTAGCGTCGTGGATCCGCAGATCCGAGGGTGCTCACCCCTCGGGGAAGATCACCACGCGGCGCTTCGGGTCTTCGCCCTCGCTCTCGCTCGTGACGCCCGACACGGTGGCGACCGCGTCGTGCACGACCTTGCGTTCGAAGGGGCTCATCGGCTGCAAGCGGACGCGCTCGCCGTTGGCCAGGACGGCCTCGGCGGTCGAGCGGCCGAGCTCGCGGAGCTCCTCGCGGCGGTCGGCGCGCCAGCCGGCGATGTCGAGCATCAGGCGGCTGCGCGAGCCGGTCTCCTGCTGGACCGCCAGGCGCGTCAGTTCCTGCAGGGCTTCGAGCACCGTGCCGCGCGGGCCGACGAGCTTCTCGAGGTCCTCGCCGCCGTCGATGCTGACGATGGCGCGGCCCGCTTCGACATCGAGGTCGATGTCGCCGTCGTAGTCGAGAAGGTCGAGCAGACGCTCGAGGTAGTCGCCGGCGATGTCGCCTTCGCGCACCAGGAGGTCGTCGTCGCCCTGCTTCTCTTCAGCGGGTGTGGCCGTGGCCGTGTCCGCGTCTTCCTGATCGGCTTCGATCGTGTCGACCGTCTCCGACATCATTCGTCTCCTCTCCGAACCGGTCCGGCGTCAGCGACGCTTCCGGCCCGACTTCCTGGTCGAGTCCTTGAGGAGGCCGGGAACCCCGGTCCCGTTCTCCTTCTTCGATCCGTTCTGCGCCGGCTCCTCGGCCGGCTTCGACGGGGTCGCCTTGGCGTCCGACGCGCCGGCGTCGGACGACTTCTTGCCCTGCACGCCGCCGGAGGAGGAAGACGTCTGCGCGAACCCGTGCGCCGAACCCGCCTTCGTCACCTTGCCCTGCTGCTGGCCGTTGCCGGACGGGTTGTTCTTTTTCTGCTGCACAGGTTTCTGGCCGACCTTCGGGGCGGTCGGCTTCTGCCCCGGCTTCGGCCCGAGCGAGGCGCGCTTCTCGGCGGCCTCTGCCTTGCGCGCCGCCTCTTCCTTGTCGATCCGCGTGTACACGAGCCGCTGCTGCATGAGCGTCCAGCCGTTGTTCGCCAGCCAGTAGAAGAGGAGGCCGAGCGGGAACAGGGCACCGAACACGAGCACACCGAGCGGGAAGATGTACATCGTCAGCTTGTTCATGATCGCGGTCTGCGGGGTGGCCGACGCGGCGTTCTGCCGGGCCACCGAGTGCCGCGCCGTGAGGTGCGTGGCGATCGACGCGATGATCATCAACGGCAGGGCGACGGGCAGCACGTTCCAGTGGAATCCCGGGGTCGCAATGTTGCCGCTGACCACACCGACGCCGTTGTAGACCGCCTCACCGAGGTTGACACCGAAGAGCTTCGCGCTGACGTACGACTGGACGTCGTGCTGGTTGAAGAAGTAGTTCTCGGTCTTCGGGCCACCGCCGGCCGGCGGGATGGTGAACGCTCGCAGCACGTGGTTCAGGCCGATGAACACCGGGATCTGGAGCACCATCGGAAGGCAGCTGCCGAGCGGGTTCACGCCGTGTTCGCGCTGGAGCTTCTGCATCTCCTGCGCCTGGCGCTGCCGGTCGTTCGCATACTTCTTCTGGAGCTTCTTCATCTCCGGCGCGAAGTCCTGCATCTTCTTCATCGACCGGACCTGGTTCACGAACGGCTTGAACATGATGCCGCGGATCGTGAACGTCAGGAAGATGATCGCGAGGACCCAGGAGATCGCGGAAGCTTCCCCGAAAGCGAACCCGAAGACCTTGTGCCAACACCACAAGATGAAGGACACGGGGTAGTAGATGAAATCGAGCACTGAGCTACTCCTCGATCGGTGTTTCAGGCATCTGGTGGCGCCACGAGAACTTCTCGGGTACCGGATCGCGGCCCGGCGGAGTCCACGGGCCGCAGCGCAGCAGCCGGCGCAGCGCGAGGTAGGAGCCGCGGCCGGCACCGTGCCGGGTCAGGGCTTCGACTGCGTACGCGCTGCAGCTCGGGTAGAAGCGGCAAGCCGGCGGCAAGAAGGGCGAGATCGCCTTGCGGTAGAACTTGATGGGGAGCAGCAGGACCCAGGCCACCGGGCCGGGGCGGCGTGGGGCCGGCTCCTCGGTGACTTCGGTGGCGCCGTGGGTGTGCTCGGGAGTGGCTGACATTGCCGTTACACCGCTGATCCGTGGTCGAGGGCCGCGTCCTGCTGACGCGGAGGCCGGGGAGCACCCTCCCCGGCGGTGCGGCGGGACGAGGTGAGTCCGAGCCGGCGCAACGCCGCGTCGAGATCGGCGCCGAGCTCCGCACTCGAAGCGGACGCCGCCGGAGGTAATGCCCGTACGACCAACGAGCTGCCCGGGGGCAGTGTTCCGAGCCTGTCCGAAACGAGATGACGCAACCGCCGGGTGACGCGGTGGCGCACCACCGAATTGCCGACGGCCTTGCTCACCACAAAACCCGCCCTGACCGCATCGGGTGCGGCCGCGGACGGGTCCGTGGTCAACGCGTGGACGACGAGGCGGCGCCTGCCTGCCCGGGAGCCCCGGCGGAGCACGACACGAAAGTCCTCACTCCGCCGTAGACGTGCGGCTGCGGGCAGCACGGCGCGCCTCGACGAGCCGGATCAGGCGGACAGCGCGGCGCGGCCCTTGCGACGACGGGCCGCCAAGATGGCCCGGCCCGCACGGGTCCGCATGCGCAGGCGGAAACCGTGGGTCCGCGCGCGGCGGCGGTTGTTCGGCTGGAAGGTGCGCTTACCCTTGCTCACTGCTTCTCCTGTGTCTCGGCCGTCGGGCGACGGTTTTCGGCCGTCTTCCGGCATGTCGTGCGGTCGCACGGCAGTCTCTGGTGTCTCCTACCAACGTGTGGCCTCGTCACGACGAGCGACGACATACGTGGGCACGCGAAACGCACCCGTCGCTTGCGGGAGACCTTACGAGGGTACGCGCCCCCTGTCGGGACCTGTGCACGGGCCCCTCCGCCACGCTGGGCGACCATCCCGCGACCTCGGCATCCCCACGCCGTGGCACCGAATGGCAACACGCCGTACACCGTGAAATGCTTGCGCACAACGGTGCCTTGTGGCAGCGAGCGAGGCTTGTTAGCGTGCCTCTCTCGGGTCACCGGTCGCGAGGTGAGCGGCGGGATCGCCACCGGGGGTGTGGAGGCGCCCAAGGCGAACGCCGAGCCCGCAGGTGGCGTGGCTGCGGGCAGCCGTACATTAGTGCACAGCTGTGGACAACTATGTGGATATTCGCTGTGCCCGCGCGCAGGTCGGTCCAAGATGACGTCCAGGGGAGAGCTTCACGGGCGTGCTTGGAGTGATTCCGCAGTTCACGCCGACGAGGGGAGGGGAGCAAGACAGGTGTCCGAGCACCAGCACAACTTGGGCGTCATCTGGGAGCAGGTGGTGCGGGAGCTGTCCGATGGCACGCTCTCCCCGCAGCAACGAGCCTGGATGCGCGTCACCCGGCCCATCGGCCTGCTCGACGGCACCGCTCTTCTCGCCGCTCCCAGTGATTTCGCGAAGGAAGCGATCGAACGCGCGCTGCGCGGCGCGATCACCGACGCCCTCTCGCGCCGCCTCGGCCGCGCCGTCTCGCTGGCCGTGAAGGTCGACAGCGCCGAGGCCGTCGCGCCCGCGCCCCGGTACGTGCCCTCACCCCCTCGGGTGGACCACGGCAGGCCCGAGAACGGGCACAGTGAAAACGGCCACGCGCCGCGCCCGGAGAACGGCCGGCCCGAGAACGGCGCTCTCCCGCCGGTGCCGCTACGGCCCGCGAACGACGGGGCCCAGATGCCGGCCGCCCGCGTCGCGCGGCCCGAGCCGCCGCAGCAGACGTTGCCGGTGCCTCAGTCGCCGGTGCTCGAGGAATCCGACGACACGGACGAAGAGGTCGACGAAGAGGGCGAAGCCCTCGCCGCGGTCCACGAGATCTGGCCCACGTTCTCGGGCCAGCCGATCGCCGGCCAGCCGTACACGGCGCCCGCGCAGCCGCAGACGTCGAAGACGAAGCTGAACGAGAAGTACACGTTCGACACCTTCGTGATCGGTGCGTCGAACCGGTTCGCGCACGCGGCCGCCGTCGCCGTGGCCGAAGCGCCGGCCCGCGCGTACAACCCGCTGTTCATCTGGGGTGAGTCCGGGCTCGGCAAGACGCACCTACTCCACGCCGTCGGCCACTACGCGCAGCGGCTGTTCCCCGGGATGCGCGTGCGGTACGTCTCGACCGAAGAGTTCACGAACGACTTCATCAACTCGCTGCGCGACGACCGCAAGGTCGCCTTCCAGCGGCGCTACCGCGACATCGACATCCTGCTCGTCGACGACATCCAGTTCCTGGAGGGCAAGGAAGGGACGCAGGAGGAGTTCTTCCACACCTTCAACACCCTCCACAACGCGAACAAGCAGATCGTCGTCAGCTCCGACCGGCCGCCCAAGCGCCTCGAAACGCTGGAGGACCGGCTGCGGACGCGGTTCGAATGGGGCCTGATCACCGACATCCAGCCCCCGGAGCTCGAAACGCGCATCGCCATCCTGCGCAAGAAGGCCGCGCAGGACCGGCTCGCGGTGCCGGGTGAAGTGCTGGAGTTCATCGCCTCGCGCGTGGAGGCGAACATCCGCGAGCTCGAGGGTGCGTTGATCCGCGTGACCGCGTTCGCGTCGCTGAACCAGCAGGCCGTGGACGTCGGGCTCGCCGAGATCGTGCTGCGCGACCTGATCCCCGACTCGCACGCCCCGGAGATCACCGCGCCGACGATCATGGGTGTCACGGCCGAGTTCTTCGACGTCACGCTCGACGACCTGTGCGGGCCCGGCAAGACGAAGGCGCTGGCGACCGCGCGGCAGATCGCGATGTACCTGTGCCGCGAGCTGACGGACATGTCGCTGCCGAAGATCGGCCAGACGTTCGGCGGCCGCGACCACACGACGGTGATGCACGCGGACAAGAAGATCCGCAAGGAGATGGCCGAGCGCCGGCGCATCTACGACCAGGTTCAGGAGCTCACGTCGCGGATCAAGCAGCGGGCTCGGCAGTAACGAGTACTGCACGAGGAGGGCGTCGCCGGTGGGCGGCGCCCTCCTTCTATATGGGGGACTGGCCGGCGCCGGCTTCGCTGAGAACGGTCGAGAGCCGGGAACCGGCGGCCCGGAGATCGCGCAGCGCCGCCTACGCGCACGAGGGGGCCGCTCACAGCAGCGAGGGCGGACGCCCGCATCCGGTCGCGCCGCAGCCGGCGCCACTCGTCCGGAGCGGCTCGGCGCTGCCGGAGCCGACCTGACGACGACACCGGTCCGGCAGCACCCGGAGCGGCCGCGGGTCCACAGCCACTCGGCAGCCGGCCCTCCACCGCGTCGCACGGCCGACGTCGAGGGCCGCCCGATCGCGTCCGGCGGTCTCCGGGTGCGGTCGATCCGTCACCCGGCGACCCCGCTTTTCCTTTACCACACAACATCTTCTCCCTCTCGACGGGTCCCGGGTGGACGAAGCACGCGTACACAAGCGACGCAGCGACGCGACAGGCGTGTGCCGTCGCCCACGTACGCACGCGTACGCGACGAACCCAAAACCTATTGATACACAAGGGGTTTTCCCCACCGTGTGCGCAGTTTGCCCACAGTGCCAACGAATCTCCGACCTGCAGCGATCCCGAAGCAGTCCACATCTTGCCCACACGGAATCCACAGGTTTTCCCCAGCTCTGTCCACGGTGAATCCACAAGTTGCCCACACTTGATCCACATCGGGATCCCGTCACTCGCCAGAGCGATTCGGACGCTCGCCGACGCCCACAGAGCCTGGGTACAACTCGCCCCACAGCTGGGGACAACCATGGGGACAAGTGGGCCCAGCTGTGGATGGATCGGGAACGGCTCGAATTCATCCACGGGCCGCCCGATCCATCCACCGATCCACCACCAGGGCTCTCCACACGGTCACACGACCGCCAACCTGCGCGAACGAGCTCTGTCCACACAACCCACAGCCCCTATTACTGCTACTGCCCTTAGATCTTTTGAAAGAGAGAACAGAACAAAAACAGGCGATGGACGAAGTTGGGGACAAGCCGGCGGGCCAGTCGTCATATCGACAAAGTCAAGTGGAGGCCGAGGTGACGGGACCCCCGGCGACGGCCTAACGTGGATGCCTGCACCTGGTCCGTTCCGTGCGCCGACTCCGGCGTGCGAGCACGAGCCAGACCGGCGGGGGACGTGGTGGACGGGGCAGCACCCGGGTACCGGCTCTTCCGTCGACCCTTCACGAGCCGAGGGGCTCGGCTGTCGAAAGGATGCGCGCATGAAGATCCGCGTCGAGCGCGACGGGCTCGCCGACGCCGTCGCCTGGGTGGCCAGGAGCCTCCCGTCCCGGCCGCCCGTGCCGGTGCTGGGCGGCGTGCTGCTCGACGCGGGCGCGGACGGTGAGTCCGATGCGCTCACGGTGTCCGGGTTCGACTACGAGGTGTCGGCCACGGTGGGCGTCCCCGCGACGATCGCCGACGGCGGGCGCCTGCTGGTCTCCGGCCGGCTCCTCGCCGACATCACCAAGGCGCTGCCCGCTCAGCCGGTCGAGATCTCGGTCGACGGCGCGCGCGCCACCATCACCTGCGGCAGTGCGCGCTTCTCCCTGCCGACCATGCCCGTCGAGGACTACCCGCAGCTGCCGAGCCAGCCCGCGTTCGCGGGTGAGCTCACCGGCGACGTCTTCGGCCAGGCCGTGACCCAGGTCGTCACCGCCGCCGGCAAGGACGACACGCTCCCGATGCTCACCGGCATGCGGCTGGAGATCTCGGGCGACACCCTCACGCTCGTGGCCACCGACCGCTTCCGCCTCGCCATGCGCGAGTTCACCTGGAAGCCCGCCGAGGGCCTGGCCGACGCCGCGGTGCTCGTGCCCGCGCGCACCCTCGCCGAAGCCGCGAAGACGCTCGGCGGCGCCGGCTCCACCGTGCAGCTCGCCCTCGCCAGCGGCGAAGGTCTGCTGGGCCTGTCCGGCAACGGCCGCTACACCACCACGCGGCTGCTCGACGCCGAGTTTCCGCCGTACCGCCAGCTGCTGCCGGCGAGCCACACGTCGCGCGCCGTGATCGAAGTGTCGGCGCTCGCCGAGTCGATCAAGCGCGTTTCCCTGGTCGCCGAGCGGGGTACGCAGGTGCGGCTGGAGTTCGCCGACGGTTCGCTGCGGCTTTCGGCCGGCGGCGACGACGAGGGCAGCGCCGAAGAAGAGCTGCAGGTCGAGTACGAGGGCGAGCCGGTGACGATCGCCTTCAACCCCGGTTACCTCGTCGACGGGCTCGGCGCGCTGCACAGCGACCGCGCGGAGCTCACGTTCACCACGCCGAACCGGCCGGCGCTGATCAAGCCCGCCGACGCCGAGGGCAACGTCGTCCCCGGTTATCTCTACCTGCTGATGCCGGTCCGCCTCCCGGGCTGACCGGCCCGTCACAACCGCGGATTTTCGTTACTACCTAAGGGGATCTCATGGTTCAGCTCGGTCTCGTCGGCCTGGGCAAGATGGGCTTCAACATGCGTGAACGGCTCCGCGCCGCCGGGCACGACGTGGTGGGGTACGACCGCAACCCGGACGTCAGCGACTCCGAGTCGCTCGCCGACCTCGTGTCCAAACTGGACGCGCCGCGCATCGTGTGGATCATGGTCCCCGCGGGTGACCCGACGCGCAAGACCGTGGTGGAGCTCAGCCAGTCGCTGTCCGAGGGCGACCTGGTGATCGACGGTGGCAACTCGAAGTTCACCGACGACAAGCTCAACGCCGACCTGCTCGCGGCCAAGGGCGTCGGCTACCTCGACTGCGGTGTGTCCGGCGGGATCTGGGGCAAGGACAACGGTTACGGCCTCATGGTGGGTGGCGCGGAGTCCGACGTCGCCCGCGCGATGCCGATCTTCGACGCCCTGCGTCCGGAGGGCCCGCGCGAGGAAGGCTTCTCGCACGCCGGCGAGGTCGGCGCGGGCCACTACGCGAAGATGATCCACAACGGCATCGAGTACGGCATCATGCAGGCCTACGCCGAGGGCTTCGAGCTGCTCGAGGCAGCGCACGTCGTGAAGAACGTGCCCGAGGTGATCAAGGGCTGGCAGCGCGGCACCGTCGTCCGCTCGTGGCTGCTCGACCTGCTGGTGCGCGCGCTCGAGGAGGACCCGGACCTCGACGACCTCGAGGGTTACGTCGAGGACTCCGGCGAGGGCCGGTGGACGCTGGAGGAAGCGGTGAACAACGCGGTGCCGGCGCCGGTGCTGTCGGCGGCGCTGTTCGCGCGGTTCTCCTCGCGGCAGAAGGACTCGGCCGCGATGCGCGCTGTCGCCGCGCTGCGCAACCAGTTCGGTGGCCACGCCGTGAAGAAGGCCGGGAGCTAGCCTCCCCCGCTCGTGTACCTGCGACATCTCCAGGTCACCGACTTCCGGTCCTGGCCACAAGCCGACCTGGCCCTCGAACCGGGCGCGACCGTGCTCGTCGGCCAGAACGGTCGGGGGAAGACGAACCTGCTCGAAGCGATCGGCTACGTCGCGACCCTGGGTTCCCACCGGGTCGCGACGGACGCCCCGCTGATCCGGCACGGCTGTGAGCGCGCGCTCGTCCGCGTCGCGGTGGTCAACGACGACCGCGAGCTGACGGTCGAGCTCGAGATCACCGCCGGCCGGGCCAACCGCGCCCGCGTGAACCGCGGCGCGGTCGGCAAGCCGCGTGACGTGCTCGGGATCCTGCGCACGGTGCTGTTCTCCCCGGAGGACCTGGCGCTCGTGCGCGGGGACCCGAGCGAGCGCCGCCGGTTCATGGACGAACTGCTCGTGCTGCGGGCCCCGCGGTACGCCGGCGTCCGCGCCGACTACGAGAAGGTGCTGAAGCAGCGCAACGCTCTGCTCAAGACCGCCGGCAAGCGCCGGACCGGCCGGGAGGATCCGTACGCGCTGTCCACACTCGACGTCTGGGACGACCACCTGTCCGTGGCGGGGGCCCAGCTGCTCGCGGCGCGGCTGAACCTGATCGCGGACCTCGGCCCGCACACGGCGGAGGCGTACCTGGGTGTCGCCCCGGACTCGCGGCCGGCGAAGATCGCGTACCGGTCGTCGCTCGGCGAAGCGCTGCCGCCGGGTTACGGGGTGGCCGGAGGAGAGCGCGCGGATCCGGAGGCGTTGCGCGAGCTGCTGCTCAAGGCGCTGGCCGACGTCCGGCGCAACGAGCTCGAACGCGGCATCAGCCTGGTCGGACCGCACCGGGACGAGCTGGAGCTGATCCTCGGCGAGGCGCCGGCCAAGGGCTACGCGAGCCACGGCGAGTCGTGGTCGTTCGCGCTGGCGCTGCGGCTCGGGAGTTACGAGCTCCTGCGTGGCGAAGCGGGCGAACCGGTCCTGCTGTTGGATGATGTGTTCGCCGAGCTCGACCGCAAGCGCCGGGCCCGGCTCGCGGAGGTCGCCGCGGGCGCCGAACAGGTGCTCATCACGGCGGCGGTGGAGGAGGACGTGCCGTCCGAGCTGGCCGGAACCCGGTTCGTGGTGGCGAACGGCGAGGTCACCCGTGCCTGAGTCCCCACCACCAAGATCAACCCGACCACTGCGGGTGACCGCGGTCACAGAAGTTACCCACCGATCTGGGGACAAACCTGTGGACAGTGTGGATAAACCCGGGAACGAGTTATCGCCGCGGGTGATGAAACGGCCTGATGAGGGCCTTGACATCACTCGCGCGGGCAATCACCCAGGTGGTGCGGCCCATTCCGGCACCGAGGGTGACGTGTCCACTGGGCCGAACGAGCAGACCTCTGGGCGGGACCTCGCGCACGCCGCGCTCGAAGCCGCCAAGGCGAAGGCCAAGGAACGCGGCGCACCACCCAATCTGCGCCGCGGCCGGATCACGGGCAGTGGGGGCCAGAACCCGCGCCGGCGCCGCTGGTCGGGGGCGGGTGCCGACGCGCGGGACCCGCAGCCGCTGGGTCGGCTCGTCTCGCGGCTGGTCGCCGACAGCGGCTGGCAGGACACCATGACCAACGCGCGCGTGTTCGGCCAGTGGGCCCGGCTCGTGGGTGAGGACGTGGCCGAGCACGCCCAGCCGGTGAGCCTCAAGGACGGCGAGCTCACCGTCCGCGCGAGCTCGACGGCGTGGGCCACACAGCTGCGGCTGCTGCAGGGGAAGCTGCTCGCGAAGATCGCCGCGGGGGTCGGCCACGGCGTCGTGAAGCGCATGCGGATCCAGGGTCCGACGGCGCCGAGCTGGCGGAAAGGTCCGCTCCACGTGCGGGGTCGCGGACCGCGTGACACGTACGGCTGACTCGGGTTGCGCGTGGCGGGTGAGTTCCCCGAGAACCGCTTGACAGCGGGCGAGCCACGAGATGACTCGCCTTCGAGCTTTTTCGCGCCTCTGTGACGCAGTGAGGGGTGTCCTTGCCGCATGTGAGCGCGCGCGGGCAAGTACACTGGAGGAGTAGCGAGCGTCCGCTCGGGCGAGACGAGGAGAAACAACGCCGGTGACCGAGAACAAGAGCGAGTACAACGCGTCGTCCATCACCGTGCTCGAAGGCCTCGAAGCGGTCCGCAAGCGCCCCGGTATGTACATCGGTTCGACCGGTGAGCGCGGTCTCCACCACCTGGTCCAGGAAGTGGTGGACAACTCCGTGGACGAGGCGATGGCCGGGTTCGCCACCAAGGTCGAGGTTACCCTCCTCGCCGACGGTGGTGTGCGCGTCGTGGACGACGGCCGCGGCATCCCCGTGGACATCCACCCCAAGGAGCAGAAGCCGACTCTCGAGGTCGTGCTCACCGTGCTGCACGCGGGCGGCAAGTTCGACAGCGACTCCTACGCGGTGTCCGGCGGCCTGCACGGCGTCGGCGTCTCCGTGGTGAACGCGCTGTCGACGAAGCTCCTCGCCGAGGTCAAGTACGGCGGCCGCAGCTGGCGCCAGGAGTACACCAACCAGATCCCCGGCCCGCTGGAGGACCTGGGCCCCGCCGAGGAGACCGGCACCACGATCACCTTCTGGGCCGATCCGAACATCTTCGAGTCCACCACGTACAACTTCGAGACGATCTCGCGCCGGCTCCAGGAGATGGCGTTCCTCAACAAGGGCCTCACCCTGTCGCTGCGCGACGAGCGCGTGGCCGACGAGGAGACCGAGGAAGACGCGGAGGGCAAGCAGGCCCGCGTCAAGGAGAAGGTCTACTGCTACCCCGGCGGGCTCGAGGATTTCGTCCGGCACATCAACGGCAGCAAGGACCCGATCCACGAGAGCGTGATCTCCTTCGACGCGAAGGGGACCGGCCTCGAGGTCGAGGTCGCGATGCAGTGGAACAACGGGTTCACGCCGTCGGTCTACACCTTCGCGAACACGATCAACACGCACGAGGGCGGCACCCACGAGGAGGGCTTCCGCGCGGCGCTCACCCGCGTGGTCAACGCGTACGCGCGCGAGAAGAAGCTGCTCAAGGAGAAGGACGCCAACCTCACGGGTGACGATGTGCGCGAGGGGCTCGCCGCCATCGTCTCGATCAAGCTCTCCGAACCGCAGTTCGAAGGCCAGACGAAGACGAAGCTGGGCAACAGCGAGGCCAAGACGTTCGTGCAGCAGCAGTCGAACGAGTGGCTGGCCGACTGGTTCGAGCGCAACCCCACCGAGGCGAAGACGATCATCAACAAGTCGATCTCCTCGGCGCAGGCGCGCATGGCCGCGCGCAAGGCGCGGGACCTGGTCCGCCGCAAGGGCGCGCTGGAGATCGGCGGCCTGCCGGGCAAGCTCAAGGACTGCCGCTCCAACGACCCGGGCGAGTGCGAGCTCTACATCGTGGAGGGCGACTCGGCCGGCGGCTCGGCCAAGGAGGGCCGCGACTCGATGTACCAGGCGATCTTGCCCATCCGGGGCAAGATCATCAACGTCGAGAAGGCCCGCATCGACCGCGTCCTCAAGAACACCGAGGTCCAGTCGCTGATCACGGCACTGGGCACCGGCATCCACGACGACTTCGACATCTCGAAGCTGCGCTACCACAAGATCGTGCTGATGGCCGACGCCGACGTCGACGGCCAGCACATCACCACGCTGCTGCTCACCCTGCTGTTCCGCTTCATGACCCCGCTCATCGAACACGGGCACGTGTTCCTGTCGCGCCCGCCGCTGTACAAGATCAAGTGGCCGCGGTCCGAGCCGGAGTACGCGTATTCCGACAAGGAGCGCGACGCTGTGATCCAGGCCGGTGTCGAGGCCGGCCGCCGGCTGCCCAAGGACGACGCGATCCAGCGCTACAAGGGTCTCGGCGAGATGAACGCCGAGGAGCTGTGGGAGACCACGATGGACCCGGCCAACCGGCTGCTCGGCCAGGTGACCCTCGACGACGCCGCGCAGGCCGACGAACTGTTCTCCGTCCTCATGGGCGAGGACGTGGAGGCCCGGCGCTCGTTCATCACGCGCAACGCCAAGGACGTGCGCTTCCTGGACGTGTAGCCGTCCGCCCCGCCCCAGCCCCGACCTTTCCCCCGAGAAGGACCCATGACGGAAACCTTGCCGCCGGAACACGACCGCATCGAGCCGGTCGACATCCAGCAGGAGATGCAGCGTTCCTACATCGACTACGCCATGAGCGTGATCGTGTCGCGGGCGCTGCCGGACGTGCGCGACGGCCTCAAGCCGGTGCACCGCCGGGTGCTCTACTCGATGTTCGACTCCGGCTTCCGGCCGGACCGCGGGTACAACAAGTGCTCCCGCGTCGTCGGCGACGTGATGGGCAACTACCACCCGCACGGCGACTCGGCGATCTACGACGCGCTGGTGCGCTTGGCCCAGCCGTGGTCGATGCGCTACCCGCTGATCGACGGGCAGGGCAACTTCGGTTCGCCGGGCAACGACCCCGCCGCCGCCATGCGGTACACGGAGTCGCGTCTCGCGCCGCTCGCGATGCAGATGCTGGCGGACATCGAAGAGGACACCGTCGACTTCTCCGACAACTACGACGGCCGCACGCAGGAGCCCGACGTGCTGCCGTCGCGGTTCCCGAACCTGCTGGTCAACGGCGGTTCCGGGATCGCGGTCGGCATGGCGACCAACATCCCGCCGCACAACCTGCGCGAGGTCGCCGAGGGCGTCGTGTGGGCGCTCGAGAACTACGAGGCGACCGACGAAGAGCTGCTGGCCGCGCTGCTCACGCGCGTCAAGGGCCCGGACTTCCCGACCAAGGCGATGATCCTCGGCACCTCGGGCATCGAGGATGCGTACCGCACCGGCCGCGGCTCGGTGCGCATGCGGGCGGTCGTCGAGGTGGAGGAAGACACGAAGGGGCGCACCACGCTCGTCGTGTCCGAGCTGCCGTACCAGGTCAACCCGGACAACCTGGTCGAAAACATCGCGCACCTGGTGCGCGACGGCAAGCTCACGGGCATCGCCGACATCGCCGACGAGACCAACAGCCGCTCCGGCATGCGGATCGTGATCACGCTCAAGCGCGACGCCGTGGCGAAGGTGGTGCTGAACAACCTCTACAAGCACACCCAGCTGCAGCAGAACTTCGGCGTGAACATGCTGGCCCTGGTCGACGGCGTGCCGCGCACGCTGCGCCTCGACCAGATGATCCGGCACTACGTGAAGCACCAGGTCGAGGTCATCGTCCGGCGCACCAAGTTCCGGCTGCAGAAGGCCGAGGAGCGCGCGCACATCTTGCGTGGTCTGGTCAAGGCGCTGGACATGCTCGACGAGGTCATCGCCCTGATCCGGCGCTCGCCCTCGGCCGACGAGGCCCGTCCCGGCCTGATGGAGCTCCTCGACATCGACGAGATCCAGGCCACCGCGATCCTCGACATGCAGCTGCGCCGGCTCGCCGCCCTCGAGCGGCAGCGCATCATCGACACCCTGGCCGAGATCGAGCTGGAGATCGCGGACCTCAAGGACATCCTCGAGAAGCCGGAGCGCCAGCGCGCGATCATCCGCGACGAGCTCATGGAGATCGTCGGCAAGTACGGTGACGACCGCCGCACGCAGATCATCCCGTTCGACGGCGAGGTGTCGGTCGAGGACCTGATCGCGCAGGAAGACGTCGTGGTCACGATCACGCGCACCGGCTACGCGAAGCGGACCAAGACCGACCTGTACCGCTCGCAGAAGCGCGGCGGCAAGGGCGTGCAGGGCGCCACGTTGAAGCAGGACGACATCGTCCAGCACTTCTTCGTGTGCTCCACGCACGACTGGATCCTGTTCTTCACGAACAAGGGCCGCGTCTACCGCACGAAGGCGTACGACCTGCCCGAGGCCAACCGCAACGCGCGCGGCCAGCACGTGGCCAACCTGATGGCGTTCCAGCCCGACGAGCAGATCGCCCAGGTCATCGAGATCCCGAACTACGAGGTGGCGCCGTACCTGGTGCTCGCCACGCAGAAGGGCCTCGTGAAAAAGACGAAGCTCACCGACTTCGACTCCAACCGCGCGGGTGGCCTCATCGCCATCAACCTGCGGGAGGGCGACGAGCTGGTCGGCGCGGTGCTCGCGGCGGCGGAGGACGACCTGCTGCTGGTCTCCGCGGGCGGCCAGTCGATCCGCTTCCACGCGACAGACGAAGCGCTGCGCCCCATGGGCCGCGCGACGTCCGGCGTGCTCGGCATGCGGTTCAACGACGGCGACGAGCTGCTGGGCATCAGCGTCGTCAAACCGGAGAAGTTCCTGCTGGTCGCCACCGACGGCGCGTACGCCAAGCGCACGCCGATCGAGGACTACCCGGTGCAGGGCCGCGGCGGCAAGGGTGTGCTGACCATTCAGCACGACACGAAACGTGGGAGGCTGGTGGGTGCGCTCATCGTCGACGAGGACGACGAGCTGTTCGCCATCACCTCGAGCGGCGGCGTGATCCGCACGCCGGCGCGCGACGTCCGGAAGGCCGGCCGCCAGACCAAGGGCGTCCGGCTGATGAACCTGGCGGACGGCACAACTCTTCTCGCGGTCGCACGCAACGCGGACGAGGGGTCGGACGTCGCCAATGGTGGTGAGGACTCCGAAGACGCGGCGGAAGCGGTCGAAGCGCCCCAGGGCGAAGCGGCGGCCGCGCCCGAGGAGACCACAGCAGAAGACGGCACGGCGCCGGAGCAGTGAGCGGCGCCCCACGCACGGGTAAGGACTGACTCTTCGTGACACCATCCGAGAAGGCAGACGGCACGCCGCCGAGCCCACCCTGGCAGCGCACCGCCAAGGACGGCGGCGGCGACTCCGAGGCCACGGTCTCGACCCGGGTTGCGACCGAGGATGTGGTCTACTCGGATCATGAGCAGGACGCACGCGTGAGCGAGACCGACTACCCCGCGGTGAGCGGCACGGCCGCGCCCCGGCTCTTCGGAACCGAAGGCGCCCCGCCGCCCGCGCCGGCGGACGACGTGCCGCCGGCCGGTCGCCCCCGTCCCACGCCGAGCGCTCTGCGCCGCCCCGGCCGCGGCCCGCGCCGCGCGAGCCTGCAGATCAAGCGCTTCGACCCGTGGTCGGTGCTGAAGCTGTCGCTGGTCCTGGGCGTTGCGATGTTCTTCGTGTGGCTCGTCGCCGTCGGCGTGCTCTACACGGTGCTCGACGGCATGGGCGTGTGGGACAAGCTGAACGGCACGTACTCGTCCCTGGTCGGCGGCGAGGGCGCCAACGCGTCCACCGAACCGCTGATCAGCGCAGGGCGTGTGTTCGGCGTCGCGGCCATCCTCGGCGCGATCAACATCGTCCTGGTGTCCGCACTGGCCACGGTGAGCGCGTTCATCTACAACGTGTCCGCCGACCTGGCCGGAGGCCTCGAAGTCACCCTGTCGGAAAGGGAGTAACCCGGTTGCAGGGCCCCTTCGGGGGTCCTGTAGAGTTCTCCTCGTTCGACGGGCCCATAGCTCAGGCGGTTAGAGCGCTTCGCTGATAACGAAGAGGTCCCAGGTTCAAGTCCTGGTGGGCCCACCCGATTCGCCCGGTCATGTTCGTGGAAAGCGCGAACGTGATCGGGTGTTTTTGTATCTGGGGGCGACCCCCCAAGACCCCCACGGTGTGATCGGTGGCCATTCCAGCACGGGTGAGGTTCGCCGGTGAGGTGGTTGTGTTGGTGAGTTCTCGTGGTGAGGTGTTCGCCCTGGTGAGTTCCGTTCGGGTGCGGTGAATGGCCAGGTGGAGCTGGCCCACGGGGGAGTGCGGGGCGGGGAATAGGTGCGGTGGGGGTTCGGTTGTAAGTGGTGGTCGGTGCGCCCAACGTGTCCCCCGGGCTCACACACTTGCCTTCGCGGAATACCGTTCGGCTGGAGCCGCGTCGTGCCTTTCGCCGAGAGGCGACCGTGGGCGTGCCGATCGCAGATACTTCAACCCTGCCGGTCTTCTCTTCCCGGCAGGGCTGATTTGTTTCCGCGCAGCTGCTTGCGGATATTCGTGCGGCCCGAGGCGAGGCCGGGCGGGAAGTCGCGAACCTGCTGAAGCAGCGCTGGCCCACGCGGGTCGCCTTGTCGCGGCAGAGCCACCGCGGCGGACTCCAGGTGGTTCGTCCCAGCCGTCGACTCGCCGCGCCACTGCGTCTCGCGTAGCGGCAGCTCGCGGAGTGCGGGGCGGCGGTGGACTCAAGTGGTCAACGAGCGTCGCCAGGCTGTCCCGGCCTTCGCCGGGCCACACGGTGCCGAGTGTGCCGCGCCGCGGGTGGTTCCACGTGGAACCAGGGGCCGGGAGCGGTGCGTAGCCGGTGCAGTAGCATCGTGGCGTACGGAAGCAAGCTGGAAAAGGGGGCTTCAGGTGAAGAAGCTGTTGGCACTCGCAGTCGTCGCGGGCGGCGTCCTATTCGTCGTCAAGCGCAACAAGGCTGCCAAAGCCGAGGCCGACCTCTGGCGCCAGGCCACCGCCCCCTCGGGCCCGGTCTCCGCGAACGGCAGCACGCCGGCCAAGGCCGCGGACGCTTCCCGCAACTGACTCACCGCGGGTGGCCTCGCGCCACCCGCGTCCGGGGCTGTAGCTCAATTGGTAGAGCACCGCCTTTGCAAGGCGGGGGTCAGGGGTTCGATTCCCCTCAGCTCCACATAGTATGACCAGCAGTTATCTTAGATTGCCTGCGTCCATAGTTGATCAATGGGAGCTATGGTGGGTGCAGGTACGATCAACTCATGGTCAACGAGGCGACCAACAGGGCGCGGCAACGCGGCCAGATCGAGCGTCGTGGCAACTCTCTGCGCGTTAGGGTCTACGCCGGCGTCGATCCCGTAACCGGCAAGCGCCTCTACCTTGAGGAGTCGACGACCGACGAGCGCGAGGCCGAAAAGATCAGGACCCGGTTCCTCGCGGAGGTCAACGAAGAACGCCACGCTCGCAGCAACGGCCTCTTCCGCGTCGCGATGAAGGACTGGCTCGGCCTCGCCGACCTGAGCGACGACACCCGCGACACCTACGAGGGGTACGCCCGCAACTACCTCTACCCCGTGTTCGGCGATGTTCCTCTCGCCAAGATCCGAGTGCGGATGCTCGAGGAGTTCTACGCCGACATCCAACGCTGCCGCACACGCTGCGATGGGAAACCGCGCATCGAGCACCGGGTGGACGGTCCGCATGAGTGTCGAACGGTGCAGCACAAACGTCGTCCGGGCCGACCGCCGGCGGCAGGATACCCGCCGCACGACTGCGACGAGGCCGGCTGCGTCGTGACACGGTGCGAACCGCACACGTGTAAGCCGCTGGCCAAGGCGACCGTGCTCAAGTTGCATTTCATGATCCACGGCACGTTCGCGGCAGCGATCCGGTGGGAGTGGGTTAAGAGCAATCCGGCCGAGCACGCCAGGAAGCCGCGAGCGCCGAAGCCTGACCCTCAGCCGCCGACGTCAGAGCAGGCTGCGAGGATCATTCAGGCCGCGTGGGAAAAGGACGACGCGTACGGCTCGCTCGTGTGGCTAGTCATGGTCACGGGCATGCGCCGCGGTGAGCTTGCCCGCATTCGTTGGCGCGACGTCGACTTCGACAAGGCGCTCCTTGCCGTGCACGAGACCAAGACCGACCAGCCCCGACGAATTGCACTCGACGCCGCGACGGTGGACGTCCTCCGAGACCTTCGCCTGCACTACGAAAGCCGGATGCGCGCCCTCGATGCCGAGCCGACCGAAGATGCGTACCTGTTCTCGCCGTCGCCGACGTTCGACCGGCCATACAATCGATCTTGGCTCAGCCGCCGCTATTCGCGGATGTGTTCGTCGCTCGGGATTGACAGCCATCTGCATGCCCTCCGGCACTACGCGGCCACCGAGCTCATTCTGGCTGGAGTCGACATCCGAACGGTCGCCGGCCGTCTCGGCCACGCCGACGGGGGCAACACCACTCTGCGGGTATACGCCGCTTGGGTTGCCGAAGCCGACAAGCGAGCGGCTGACGTCATCGGCGGTCGAATGAAGCGTCCGAGCCGAAGCCAAGCCCGCCCGGAAGTCCTGCCAGGTGGCGAGCGCGTAGCGGTGCCGCACGACGTCATGCGCGCCGTATGTTCGCGTTGGCCAGCTCGCGGGGAATCTTGGGCTTCTGCCGCGGAAGGCGAGTTCGCCGAGCTGTGCCGCAGCCACGAAGCTCAACCACGGAAGGTCTTGGCCGCCCGCTACGGACTCGTCGTGTCGGTCGAAACACCCAACGGACGACTGATCATGAAGTCGACGCCTGATCCTGCCGGTGCACTCCAGGCAAGCGCAGCGCGACGGCTCGCAATGCTCGGTGTGGCGCCGGCTGTCCACCAAGTCGTTGAGTCTGCAGTCAGCACGTGGACGGTCATGGACCAGGTGCAGCCGGGGACGAGAGACATTCAGTCTGCATCGATCGACGAACTCGCCGACGTTCTTCGCCCACTCGCCGGGGCCTTGCAGACTCGGGAGTTCCCACCGATCTCCATCTGGCTGCGCGAGCGCCTCCTCGGTGGTGATGCGTTCGACCTACCGCGGGGCTTCGAGGCGGCGAGCGACAGGGAACGCGAGCGAGCCCTGTCGATCCTCGATCAGCTCGTCGTCGACGAGTCGCGTTCCTTGTGCCACGGAGACCTTTCGTCCGGGAACGTGCTCCGTGGCGAACACGGGTTGCTGTTGATTGATCCCCGTGCAGTTTCTGGAGACCGTGAGTACGACGCCGCCGTTCTTGCTCTCAAGGCTGGCCGACCGGTCGGCGAGTTGGCACGCCGCCTCAAGATTGACGTTTCTCGAGCCGAGGCGTGGGGAGCGGTCGCCGTTGCAGCTCGTGTCTGAATTAGTCATCGGTGCACGGTTTACAGAGGCACGCGAGCTTCCAACAAGTCGTTCATGGCCCCGATGATCGCGTCAGCTCCGAGACGCTCAAATCGCTCGCGCTTGCCAGCCTTGTTTGCGTAGCCGACCGCGACTGCTCCTGCAGCCCGGGCAGCTTCGATGTCAGTAGCGGAATCGCCAATCATGAGGCAATCGGCAACCGGGCAACCCAGTGCCGCTGCTGCGCGGTGGAGCAAGTATGGATGAGGCTTGAGCAGGCTGGGGTCCGGTTCAACCCTCGAAGACACGGCGGTCACAAGGGAGCCAAGATCGTGCTGGGCCAGGTATGCACGCACCGCCGACGCGGAGTTGTTGCTCACGATTACCACCGGCCGGCTGGTCTCATGGAAGCGTCGGAGTACCGCGTCCGCGTCGAGAGTCGGCGCAGCACGAAGCACTGCCTTCTTCTCAAGCTGCGCCAGTTCCGCCTCTGCTCTAACGAGCTTCGCCGGTTCGTGACGAGCGACGTAACTGAGGAGATCGAATGGTTCTTGCGTCTCTGGTGCAGCATCGAGACTGAGGCGAGTCCGTAGCTCATGAGCGACGGCAGCCGGGGTGAAGGCGCTGAAGACCGAGCAGACGGGTCCGTCGAAGTCGAGCAGAACGCTCGACGTTCGCTTCAGAGCAGCAGCGAGCTGATCGATGGTCATGCCTGGTAGTCCCGGCCCACCGTGGTCCACAGGGACTCAAACCACATCCGCGACTGCCGAGTGAATTGCGACGCGAGGCTGTCCTCATCACCGTCCGCTGAATAGTGGAACAAGATCGCATCCTTGCCCATCAGGTCCCAGATCGCCGTCCGCTCACCGTCGAGCGTTACTTGGTGCTCCTGAACGGGGTAGTACCCGAAAAACGTCTCGTTGTCGTTGATCACGTATAGCTTGAACAGCGGCACGGCTGGATTGACGCGCACCTGCGCTTTAGCGTCCGGAACGAGGCCAAGGTCTGCGAGCTCGTTCACCGCGTCCACGATCGCGAGCGTATGGCGCTCCATGATCCGGGTGGCCCGCGCCCTGAAAGCGGGACTGTCGGCAAGGTCTTCGACCCGGACCGGCAGAGACCACGGCTGGCGCGGATCCGGCACGAGCAGCCGAATCGATAGCGAGTCGGGCCGGAGACGGCCGTCACGGATCTTGTCCAGTGGCTCAGTGATGGCGCCGTGCAGCGTCTCACCGGAGAAACCGGCGAAGTCGACAGACACCTCGGGCTGCTCGAAGGCGCGCTCAAGGTGAGATCGCAGGTCGACCGCGCGCTGCGTGCGCTCGCGGACGTAGACACCGCTGCCCTGCCGGGACACGACCAGGCCTTCGTCGCGCAGCAGCCGAATGGCCGTTTGCACTGTCATTCTGGCGACCCCGAACTGCTGCGATAGCTCCGGACCGGACGGCAGCTTCTCGCCTGGCTTGAACGTCTTCGTCAAGATCGCCGCACGCAGCGCGTTCGCGACCTGCTGATACGGCGGTCGAGGGTCGTCCGGGTCGAGTTGCATGGAGGTCAGGGTACGGCCTCTGCACCTATCCACGCTAGGCAGCCTAGACAAGCAGTTGACATGGCTAGCCATGCTGGGTACCTTCAAGCATGTCCAGGCAGCCTAGACAAGTTCAGCCGGCTGAGACAGCGGAGACAGAGCGACCCGGGCGGGGGTGCCACCCCGCCCGGGCCTCGCATCGGACATTTGGAGACCCAGATGCAGGAACAAACTACGACACGCGAGGCGCAGGCCACCCGCGGTCAGACTCGTGAACTACTGCGCGACATTGCGCTCCAGGCTGCGATGCGTAAACGCATGGCTGGGGTGCCGACCTACACGGTGCCCGAGGCTGCGGCGCTGCTCAGCCTCTCGCAGGAGTACGTCTACCGCCTGATCCACGCCGACGCGTTTCCGGCGCTCCAGCTTCGTCGAGGCGCAGGGCAAGGTCGCTACGTCGTGCCCGCGAAAGCAGTCGAGCAGCTGCTCGACTTCGCCGCGAACGCCGGCAACTGCGTTGACGTCGCTGAGTGGGTCGACGCCTGGCGTGCTACTTCGGCTGGGGGTGCGGCCTGATGCGGACTTTCAAGGCCTTCCTGATGTCGGCCGTCCTGATCGCCTCCGGCGTGCTCGCGAGCGAGTGGCACGTCAAGGTCGCAGCGATCTGGCCGTGGCTGGTGACCATTGGTGTGGCCGCGGCGGTGTTGGGTATGGCGGAGTTGATGAGGGGCAACGCGGCCCGGACGGTGACGGTGGCGGCCGGGTTGGTGGGGCTGTCGTTGTGGTTTGTGGGGTGGGTGCCGGCGGAGACGCCGGGCTACGGCGTGTGGCCGTGGGGCCTGATCCTCGGTGCCCCGGTTCTGCTGGTGGCCGCGGTCCTGGGCCTGCGTGGCCGGGGTGGTTCGCGCGGGCTGATCGGCCGGTGGTCGCGCCGGTCGCGCCGCAACGGCGGGGTGGCGTCGCGCTGGCAGATCTGGCGAGTCGCCTCGAAGCGGGCGATGCGCCGGAAGGCGAAGGTGTTGAAGCCGTCGCTGCGCAAGGAGATGTGGTGGACGCGCCGGCAGGTGCCGGTCACGGAGTACGCGACGCCGATCGCGCGGGTGGGTCGGCAGTGGATTTGGTCGCCGGTGGAGGACGTGACGCTGCGCTTCGGGGGCCCGCGTTCGGGCAAGACGGGGGAGCTGGCGTGCCGGATCCTGGACGCGCCGGGCGCGGTGATTGCGACCTCGACCCGCACGGACCTGATCGACCTGACCGGCAAGCTGCGTGCGCGGCGTGGTCCGACGTACGTGTTCAACCCGAGTGGGCTGGGCCGGTTGGCGTCGACGATCACGTTCGACCCGCTGACCGGGTGCGAGAACCCGGTGACCGCGACCCACCGTGCCAGTGACCTGCTGCCGGGAGATGGGGGGAGTGAGGAGCGGGAGCACTGGGTGTCGCAGGCCCGCCGCGCGTTGGCGGCGTTGATGCACGCCGCGGCGCTGGGTGCGCTGTCGATGCGGGACGTGCAGGGCTGGGTCGCCGACCCGGAGGAGGCCACCGACGAGGTGCTGCGCCTGTTGCGCCGGTCGCCGGAGCCGGCGTTCGAGACGGCCGCGCAGCAGTTCCTGACCACGAACGAGCGCACCCGCTCGTCGATCACCACGACGGTCATGCCGGCGCTGGCGTGGCTGACCGACCCGACCGCGACCGCGGCCGCGACCGGTGGTGGCTTCGATGTGGCGCAGCTGTTGGCCGAGCGCGGCACTGTCTACATGCTCGGCGCGGAGGAGGGGCACACGGCGCCGCTGGTGGCGGCGTTGACCGCGCACATCGCCCGGGAGTCCCGGCGGATCGCGTCGGAGTCGCTGGGCGGCCGGTTGGACCCGGCGTTGACGCTGGTGCTGGATGAGGCGGCGTTGGTGTCGCCGGTGCCGTTGGACAAGTGGACCGCGGACATGGGTGGGCGCAACATCACCATCCACATCGGCGCGCAGTCGCGGGCGCAGCTGCGGGAGCGGTGGGGCGACACCGGGTGTGCGGCGATCATGACGAACTCGGCGACGGTGCTGATCCTCGCCGGTGCCCGTGACGACAACGACCTGCAGGCCTATTCGACGCTGACGGCCGACCGGCACGAGATGGTCGAGACCGAGGACGCCGACGGCAACGTCACCGGGCGGACCCCGCAGCGGGTGCCGGTGCTGACGCCGGGGGAGATTTCGCAGCTGCCGGAGCGGCACGCGGTGGTCGTGCGCCGGGGGATGCCTGCGGCGATCGGGAAGCTGCAGATGGCGTGGAAGCGCGGCGACGTGAAGGGCGCCGAGCGTCAGGAGCGGTGGGAAGCGTTCGCCGAGCGGTGGGAGAACCGCCGCGAGGTGTGGGTGATCCGGTTCGCCGCGTTCGTCGACGCGCTGGCCGACAAGGTCGAGCCCTGGGTGTCACGGATGCTCGACCGCGCCACCGAAGGCGGCTCCGAGACCGGCGGCAACGACACCGGTTCGTGGCGCCCGGTGCTCGCGACGGCGACCCGGCTGGATGACGAGGAATCGTTGGCGCGGCTGGACGCCGAGTTCTCCACCACCCCCGGCAGCGACGTCGCCGACGACGGGGTCGAGGGGGAGGGGCGATGAGCGCGTTCACGCTGCAGCTGCCCGCGCTGCTCCAGACCGGGCACGCCACGATCTCGGCCAGCTACGACGCCGGCGAACCGTATGCGATCACGTTCGGGTTCGACGTTGTGCAGCCAGGGCTGGAGTGGGCCATCAGCCGGGAGCTGCTGGCCGATGCCCTGGTCTACGGCACCGCCGGGGTGGGCGAGGTGAAGGTCACCGCCCGCGGGGACCTGGTCGTGCTCGGCCTGTCCAACCCCAACGGCACTGGCGCGATCGTGCTGCGCCGCGACGACGTCGACACCCTCGTCGCCCGCGCCCACCAGCTCGTGGCCCCCGGGACCGAGTGGCAGCACCTGGACTGGTCGGACACGACCGAGTTCCCGGGGGTGGCGCTGTGAACCCCGCCCCGGCCGGGGGCCGGGCGGACCCGGCCCCGCGCGAACCGGCGTGGGCGCTGCACGAGGCGCTCACGAGCCCCGCCGCGCAAGACCAGCACCGGGCCCGCCTCGCCGCGGGCCGCACCAACTCTTCCCGAAAGCAGGCCACCCGATGATGCTCACGGCCATCAATAACAAGTTTGACGACCTCGACGAATTCACCACCTTCCGCAGCGGGCTGGACGCCTACCTGAAGGCGGTGAGCACCGTGTTCGACCAGGCTCCGACCACACAGGAGGGCCTGATCGAGCTGCACGCCTCGATCCTGCGCCACGCGTGCAACGGGCCCGCGCCCAAGGAGCACCTGGCCGCGGCGGCCGTGGTGTTCGGACTGACCCGCGCGGTGCAGCAGGCCCGACGCGTCGTGCCCGGCTACGCGGTGCGCAACACGGTGGCCTACACCGTGGCGGCCACCCGCCACCGCGTCTACGAGGCCGAGCACGCCGAGCTGCTCGAGCTGGCCCGCTCATGGATGGCGCACGCCTACCTCGTCGGCGAGGTCGAGTGCGGTGGTCCGCGATGACGACCGCCACCACCCGGCGGGCGCGGGTGTGGTTGGCGGGCGGGCTCGGTGCGAGCCCGGCGCCGGCCGACCGCCCGACCGTGCGCGATGACCTGATGCGCCAGTGGTGCCCCGGTTCGGACGGGCGCTGGCACACCCCCGATGGCCGGCACCACGCCGACTGGACCGAGCTGCACACCCACTACAACCTCGTGGAGGTGACCCGATGAGCACCGACAACAACACCCCGACCCCCGCGGGCGCCCAGCCCGCAAACCCCAACGGCGCCACCGGTTCGGGCCCGGACAACACGGTCCGCGCGGTGTGGGGACTGGCCCGCGAGGTCGAGGGGCTGCGCACACAGTTCGAGGACCAGGTCGGCGAGCTGCGCGCAAAGGTGGAGCCGCTGACGGCGATGCCGGAGAAGGTCTCCACGCTGGCCCGCACGGTCCGCGCGATCGCCGACCAGCTCGCCGGCGCCGAGGGCGAGGTGCCGTCGTGGTCGTGGCTGGACCTGCCCGCCGACCTCGACCGCGCCCAGGCCATGCTCACCGACCTGACGGTGTGGCTGCGCCGGATCTTCCTGCGCTACCCCGACGCGGCCGGGGTGCTGCCGGAGTGCTGGATGTGGCACCCCGACATCGTCGAGGAACTCCTCTGGCTCGCCGCCGCGTGGCACACCGCCTACCGCGACGAGGACGCCACCGTCGCCCGCGCGGCGGATTGGCACGATCGCTACCGCCCGGGTGTGGTGCGCCGGATCAAGGGCAGCGCGGGCGGGTGCTCGCTGGAGAACCACGAGGACGGCGGCCCGTTGCACCGGCCGGCGCCGCGCGTGCCGATGGGCGAAGGCCTCGCCCCGATCGCGCTGTGGTGGGCCGAGGAACGCGACAACCCCGCACCGGTACCGACCGCCGAGCAGCTGGCCGCCGCGCAGGCCGCAGCCCGCCAGCGCCGAGGGGGTGCCCGGCGATGAACACGCACGCCTACGGGCCCGGCGAGCACGACGAGGACATCGAGGTCGTTGTCATCGATCCGGCCAACGTGATGCCCGCCGACGTCGCGCTGTGCAACTACATCACGGCCGAGACCGCGGTCGAGGACTTCGAGCGGGTCCTGGCCGAGACCGGCGACGTCGCCCGGGCCCGCGCCGAGGTCGACCGCGCGCACCCCAACGAACTGGAGTTAGTCAAGGCCACCATCGAGCTGTACGCGCAGCTGCGGATCGCCGGCAGGAGCGATGAGGAAGCCCGCAGCGAAGCCGCGCGCGACGTCGCGGACCGGATGACGCCGCGCCTGTCGGCCGAGCAGGTCGCGGCCGCGTTCGCCGCACCCGCGGTCGGGGAAGGCGATGTCGACGACGCGGACTGGCGGTGGAACCCGCCGGCGTCCTCGCTCGTGCCCGAACGCGAACCCGAGCCGGACGGCTGGATCGCGCGCAACCTGCCGGCCACACCGGACCTGGTCGTGCCCGACGAGTACGAGCCCGACTACCTCACCGCCGAGGAGGACGAGCTGGAGCAGCTCGCATTCGACAACGGCGAGGAAGGCACGAGCCCCTACACCGGGATGGCCGCGCCGATGGTCGTCAACCAGTCCGGCGTCCTGCGCAACTGGGCCTCCGAGAGCGAGGCGGTCGACATCACGGGCATGGTCGACGACGGAGACGACGACGTCAGCTGGCCGATGCTCCGCAGCACCGACCCGACGGTTGCCGAGTTCCGGGAGACCGACGTGCCGGCTGTGCAACTCCTGCTCGACGCCGACACGACGGCCGCCGAGTCGGGCATCGCCAACTCCGATACCGCTGAGCTGCTGGACCGGATTGACGACGTGCTCGCCGCGCCGGAGCCGACGCCGTTGGCCGCCGTGGTCGAGCGGTGCGGGCAGGCGGTCGACGAGGCCAGCGACGCGTTGCACCGCGCCGAGGTCACCGGCGAGGACGCCCAGCGGGCGGACCGACTGTCCCGCTGGAACGCCGACGACCAGGCCTCCCCGCGCACCGACGATCGCAGCGAAGGGTGGGAACCACGATGAGCAACCGCTATCAGCTGCCCGCCTGGATCCACGCCGCGCTTGACCGGTTCGACGACGAACTGGCTGCGGGCGTGACCAACGAGGAGGTCGCGCATCGCCGCGCAGCGGACGACACGGCGTCGGCGAACATCGCGCTGGAGCTCTACGCCGAGTACCTCGCTGCAGGCAGCAGCCCACAGGACGCGCGTGCCCACGCGGTGGCGGCCACCCCGGACGTGGAAAGCGTGTTCCCCGACGAGGACGGGCTGGTCATCAACTCGTTTCCTGGCACGTGGGAGCGATGCCTGGCCAGGCGGGCGAAGCACCACCTCAGGGTCGCCGGCGGCGACATGGAGCGCGCACGGCGGCTGGCCCGCTGGAACGTCGAGGACGCCCTGGCACGCACCAACGACGACGACGGATGGGAGCGGGCATGAGCACGCACAGCACGACGAACAAGACGTCGCGGTGGGCGATGCTGGCGGTGTTCGTGCCCGGACTGCTGGTGGCGTTGGGCGCGGCGGCGGCGACGGCGCACGGCCTGTTCGAGGTCGCCGTGGCGTCGGGCGTGCCGGGCGGGATCGCATGGATTTACCCGCTGATCACCGACGGGCTGGCGATCGTGGCCTACGCGGCCACCTCGCGGCTGCAGGAGCGTGGACGCGGCTACGCGTGGGCGGTGGTCATCCTCGCGGCCGGGCTGTCGGGGCTGGCGCAGGCGAGCTACCTCGCCGGCGGAGTCGGTACCTCGGCCGCCCCGGTCGGGGCGGAGGCGCTGCCGCCGACCTCGGGCCTGTTGCGGTTCGGGGTGGGGGCATGGCCCGCACTGGCGGCGGCGATCGTGGCGCACCTGTTGTTCATGCTCGCCACGGAACGCCGTACGGACGCCGACGCGGCAGTGGACGAGGCCGCCGTGCCGGCGGCGGGCGCCGCTGTCGCGGTCGCCGATCCGGCCGCGTCGTCCGCTCCGCTCGTTGAGCCGGATCGCGTTCAGCGTCCGGCCGTTCAGTCCCCGGTCGTCCAATCGGGCGCCGTACAGCCGGGCGCCTTGAACGCGTCCGCGTCGACCGTCCCGGGTGGACGTACAGCCGAGCCGTCCCCAGGCGTCCAGTCCGAGGGCGAGCGTGAGGCCGGCGAGTCGCCCGCGAAGCCGGAGCGTCCGGCCGCGGTGGCGTCCTCGCCGAAGAAGGACCGGGCGCGCGCCGAGGCGCGCAAGCACCAGGCCCGCACCGGCAGCCTCCCGACGGTCGACGAACTGATGGAACTGGCCGAGGTCTCGCGAGGAACCGCCGGAACCGCCCTGCAGGAACTCCGGCAACAGCCCGCACCCCTGCACGTGATCACCGAACTCACCACCCAGCAGGCCAACTCATGAACCCAGCAACCCAGACCACCAACTCAGTCACCAGGAAGCCACTCAGGAAGACCAAGACTCAGCCACTCACCACGATTCCCAGCTCAAGGACAAAGCCAAAGAACGATGCACACCTATGCATCACGATCTGTCGGGCCGGTGCGCCCTGGCGGGCGCCCGGGAACGCGACTCGCGTTGTTGATCTTCAATCCGGTGAGTTGATCTTGTTTCAGGGGGCGGCATGCTGACGGTGTCGAACGGTTATTCGGTCAAGTACCTCACCGACGAGGTCGCGAAGGGCCGCGAGAACTACTACACCGACGCTGTGGCGGCCGGCGAGCCGCCGGGCCGTTGGTACGGCGCCGGCGCGGAGAAGCTGGGCCTGACGGGGCTGGTTGACGAGCAGGACATGCGCGCGGTTTACGAGCAGTTCGTCGATCCGCGGGACGAGTTGTTCAAGGTTCCGGCCCGCTGGGGGGAGGCGTCCACTCTGGGGCACACGGGCCGGAAGTATCCGACGGAGGACGAGTTGTACGCCGCCGCGTTGGACGCCGAGCCGAACGCGACGGCTGAACGCCGGACTGAACTTCGGCTGGAGGCGGGGAAGGCGGCGCGGAAGAACGTGGCCTTTTTGGACGCCACGTTCAGCGTTCAGAAGTCGGTGACGGTCCTGCACACCGCGTTCGAGGCGCAGCAAGTTGCGGCTGAACGGACGGCTGAACGCCTCTCGGACGCGCTGGCCGCGGCGGCCGGCTCGGGGACGGATCCGGCCGAGGTGGCGGAGCTGGCGCGCCAGCGCGATGACGCGGCCGCGGTGGCGGCGTCGTGGCGGGCGCACCGCGACGCGGTGGAGGACGCGATCTGGGCCGGGAACCGGGCGGCGCTGGACTACCTGTCCGAGCACGCCGGCTACTCCCGGGTGGGGCATCACGGCGGCGCCGCGGGCCGGTTCATCGACGCCCACGACCTTGTCGTGGCGTCGTTCTTTCAGCACGACTCGCGCAACCACGACCCGCAGCTGCACATCCACAACGCCATCCTCAACCGGGTGCAGGGCGCCGATGGGCAGTGGCGCACCCTCGACGGCCGCGCCCTCTATGCCCACCGGGGCGCGGCCGCGGCGGTGGGGGAGCGCACCACCGAGGAACACCTCGCCAAGGCGCTGGGGGTGCGGTTCGCGGCCCGCCCGGACGGCAAGGCCCGCGAGGTGGTCGGGATCGACCAGCGGGTGATGGACCTGTTCGCCTCGCGCCGACGCGCGATCACGAAGAAGACCGCCGCCCTGGTCGAGCAGTTCGAAGCCCGGTTCGGGCGGGAGCCGAACTCGCTGGAGCTGGACCGGCTGCAGCGCCAGGCCACCTTCGCCACCCGCAAGGCCAAGTCCCACGACGGCGAAACCACCGAAGAGCGCCTGGAGCGCTGGGACCGTGAGCTGCGCGCCGAGGTCGCAGACGGCCTGGTTGGGGTCGCCCGCGACGTGCTCGCCCTGACCCGTGAGCCGCGCGAGGCGGTGTCATGGTCGCCGGAGGAGGTGCTCAAGACCGCGCTGGCCGATGTCCAGTCGACCAAGGCCGGGTGGACGGCGGCGGATCTGACCCGCGCGATCAGCGACGCCCTGCCCGATCAGCTCGGCGACCTCGACGGCGCGCAGGTGACCCGCCTGCTGGACACCCTCACCGCCGAGGGCCTGAAGCTGGCGACCCCGCTGGCCACCGACCGCCCCGGCGTCGCGGTGCTGCCCGACGAGCTCAAGCTCGCCAACGGCCAGTCCGCCTACGAGGCCCCGGGCCGCAAGCTCTACGCCACACCGGAGCACATCCACACCGAACGGGCACTGGCCGCCGCGACCGCCCGCAGCGGCGCCCCAGCACTGGACGTGTCCGCGGTCGACGGCTTCGTGACGGCGCTGGCTGACACGGGAATGGTGCTCGGTGCGGACCAGGCCGCGGCGGTGCGGGGCGTGCTCGCCTCCGGCGCGGCGGTCGAGTCACTAGTCGGCCCGGCCGGCACAGGGAAGTCCTTTGTGGTCGGCGCCCTCGCGAAAGCCTGGCAGGATCCCGCGTTGTGGGACGGAGCGCAGCGGCGCGTGGTCGGGCTCGCCTCGAGCCAGGTCGCGACCGACGTGCTCGCCGGCGAGGGCCTGACCGCCCGCAACATCGCCCGCTGGCTGGCCGCGCAGGCCAAGCTCGCCGAGGGCTCCACCCACCCTGACCACCTGGAATGGCAGCTCAACCCCGGCGACCTGGTCGTGGTCGACGAGTCGGCCATGGCCAACACCGCCGACCTCGCCCGCATCCACCACCACGTCAGCGAGGCCGGCGCGAAGCTGCTGCTCACCGGCGATCACCGGCAGCTCGCCGCCGTCGGCGCCGGCGGGGGCATGCAGCTGATGGCCGACGCGGGCGCGGCCTACGAGCTGACCGAGGTCCGCCGGTTCGCCGCCGAGTGGGAACGCGCCGCGTCGTTGCGGCTGCGCGACGGCGACGAGACCGTGCTGGGCGATTACCACAAGCACGGGCGGATCCTCGACGGCGGAACCCGCGAACAGGCCGAGGCCGCCGCCGCGAAGGCCTGGCTCGGGGACACCCTTGGGGGGAAGCACTCGATCCTGATCGTGGACACCAACGAGCAGGCCGCGCACCTGTGCGCCGAGCTGCGCCGCGAACTCGTCCGGCTCGGCAAGGTCGCCGAAACCGGGGTGCCGCTGCACAAACAGGGCACCTACGCCGGCGTCGGTGATCTCGTGCAGGCCCGCTTCAACGGCTGGAACCTCGCCGGGGTGGAGGGCAACCGGGAGGTGCCGATCAACCGGAAGCAGTACCGCGTGCTCGACACCCGCGAGGACGGCAGCCTGATCGTCGCCCACGTGCTGGGCCGCGACGACGGCGTCGGCGAAGTCCTGGGGGAGCGGATCACGCTGCCCGCCAGCTACGTGAGCGAGCACATGACCCTCGGCTACGCGTCCACCGTCCACAGTGCACAAGGCCTCACGGTCGACACCGCGCACTCGGTGGTGACCGAGTCGACCGGGCAGGAAGCCCTCTACGTTGGGCTCACCCGCGGGCGGTTCGGCAACACCGCCCACGTGGCCACCACCACGGTGCCGGTCGACGCGCCCGACGGTGCGGCGCTGGAAGCCGTGCACCGCAACCCGTCCGCCGTGCTCGCCGGCGCCTTCACCGGGTCTGGACCGCAGCGATCGGCCCTGGCCGAGGCCACCGAGTCCGCCGCCGAAAACGAAGCGATCCGCACCCCGGCCGAACTGTTGGCCGACGCCACTGAACTCGCCACCGCGGGCCGCACCGCACGGTGGCTCGACGCCCTGGTCGACGAGGGCACGCTCACGGAGAACCAGCGCGCCCGCATCGCCGCCGAGGACGGAGGCCCGACCCTGGCGCGGTTGCTGCGCCGTGCCGAGCTGGCCGGACATGACCCGCGCCAGGTCCTCACCGACGCGGTCACCGCGCGCCCGTTGTCGGGGGCGCGGCAGCTGACGAACGTGCTGCACCACCGCATCGCCGACTCGGTCAGCCTGGATCCGGTCGGGGACGCCTACGCCGACCGGATCCCCGTGGTCGACGACCCGCAGTGGGCCGCCTACCTGCACACGCTCGCCGAGGCCGCCGACGCCCGCCAGCACGATCTCGGCCGCGCCCTGGCCGAGGAACCGCAGCAGTGGGCACTGGAGGCGTTCGGGTGTGTGCCAGACGACCCGAACCTGAGGAAGGAGTGGATCAAGCAGGCCGGTTCGGTCGCGGCGTACCGCGAGCTCACCGGACACGACGACCCCGAGGCCGCGCTCGGCGCGGCGCCGAAGGCCGGACAGGTCGAGGCCTACGCGGCCTGGCGCTCGGCCTGGCGGGCGCTGGGACGGCCGGAATCCGGCCGTGACGAGCTGGAAATGTCCGACGGGCAGCTGCTTGTACGGATGCGCGCGTGGGAACGGGAAAAGGCCTGGGCGCCGGAGTTCGTGGCCAACGAACTCGCCGGCACTCACCAGGCCATCGACACCCGCCGTCGCGAGGCCGCTCTGCGCCGCGCCGAAGCCGACGCCGCCGAGATGGCCGAGCAGCGGGAACGTCTAATGCAGGAAGCCAGCGAGGCCGACGCGCTCGCCGACGTGCTCACTGGGCGCGCCGCTGAGCTGGAGGCCGCCGACGACGCGCGGGCGGCGTGGTACGCCCACACCGCCGAAACCCGCGCCGCGGCCGAGCGGGCCGGGATCGAGCTCTCGGGACGCAACGTCGACACCGATCCGGCTCCGGAGGTCACGGCCGACGAGTGGCTCGCCGCCCACCGCGAGCACATGGCCGTCGAGGACGTCCACCGCGAGGTCACCGACGAGCAGGACCTCACCGATCTCGTCGACCAGCGCACCGTCGACACCGCCGCGATCGAGCACGAGACGGAGGCGCCGGTGGTCGAGACCGGGGTCGACGACGTCCGCGACACCGCCGCGAATGAAGAGCCGATCGTGGACTCGGACGAGGTGCGAGTGCCCTCGGCCGAGGAGACCGCCGTCGCGATCGACCAGGCCCAGCAGGCTCTGCGGGAGATCGAAGCCCGCCAAGCAATCGAGACTCGCCACGCGGACGAGGAAGCACAGGCCGCGGAGATGTTCCGGCGCCACAACGACGACGCCGCCGTCACGGCTGCCGACGCGGCCGTGGACGACGGCGAGGTCTACGCGCGATGAACGGTCAGCCTGGGATGTGGGCGGGGACATCGATCGGCGGTTTCCCGCTGCGCTGCCACGCCCACCCCAGGGTGGCCACGATCGACTCCAGCCAGCCCGGGCGCTCGGCGAGCCACGTCGGCACCGGCCGGCGGAACAACAGCACCTCCGCCGCGAGGCATTCGGCCTGGATCGTCTCCTCGTGCGCCAAGCCGGTGCGCCCGGTCACCGGCGCGTACGCGAGGAAGGTGCGATCGGTCTCCAGCCGCACGGTCGCGCAGGCCAGCCAACGGCAGGCGTCAACCACACCGAGTGCGGCCCAGCTGCGCTCACGCTCGTAGCGCTGCTCGGCCGCGAGCCACAGGCGCGCGAAGTCGATCACCGGCACGTGCAGATTGCGCGGCGGGATCTTGTCGAAATCGCGTCCGGTCAGCTCCATACCACCAGCGTGACACGGGGTACCGACAAAAACACCAGCCCGAACGGGGCCGGCACACCCACGTCCCGTCGCCTCCACTGACACCGCCCTCTGCGGGCGGAACAACGTGCCGCGCAAGCGCGGCCTGTGTTTTTGAGCTTCGCAGCCCGGCTTAGCACGGCCCCCACTCACGATCAAGGGGCACGAAAACTTTTGAATCCACAAAAAGCGCGTGGCTCCAAAACTTTTCGGCCTGATCCCTTGATCGCGAGCCTCTGGGGCCGCGCGGGGCGCCGATAAGGGCGACGGCAACTGCCGACGCCCAGCCATACGGGCAGCGAAGAAACCACCCCACTCACGCAGGGGTCCAGTCCACGAATGGGAGATCACCCATGGCACGCAAGAAACAAACCCACCGACGAGCAGCTCACCGAACGGCACGGCATGACCGCCGAGCAGTGGCGCCATGCCAAAGCCCAGACCAAAGCGGGCGGGGACGCGGCAAGCGACCAGACCAGCAACGAGGTGACCAGTGATGCGTGAACGACTGCGCGCCATGGTCCGGACCGCCGCATTCCTCAACGTGTGCGCCGACGGTTGCTACAAGCACTACGTCAAAGGCATGGGCTGGGTCTGCTGCAAGTGCGGCCACTGAGCCCTCACAGCCCTCGCTGGGTGCAGCCCTCACCCTCGCGTCCCTGCCACCACTGACCGCAAGGAGATCGTTGATGTCCCACCCTGATTGCCCGCCCGTGGTGTGCCTGTGCGGCTCGACCCGCTTCATGGACGCCATTGCACGTGTCGCACAGTCCGAGACCCTCGCCGGGCGAATCGTGGTTCGCCCGGAGGTTGCCTCCTCCACCTGACTGGGTCCCATTTGGTGGTCCACCAACTACGTGAGTGCTGGTTGGTGTTGGCCGAGCCAGTGGGCTCGGAACGCTTCCGGGGTCAGCCCGCCCAGGGACCCATGGGGTCGGTAGGTGTTGTACTCGATGCGCCAGTCTTCCGCCAGTACCTGGGCCTCCAGCAGGGTATTGAACTGTTCGGTGGCCAGGAACTCGTCCCGGAACCGGCCGTTGAACGACTCACAATGCCCGTTCTGCCAGGGTGATCCCGGATCGATGTAGGCGGTGGCGGTGCCGGAGAACCGCGCCCAGTCCCGCAGGGCGTGCGCGGTCAACTCGGGTCCGTTGTCCATCCGCACGTGCTCCGGCCGTCGCCCGAGCATGCTGATCACCTCCTCCAGCAGGGCGACCGTGGCGTCCGCGGTCCACGACCGGGCCGCCCGAGTGACGAGTGCTTCCCGGGTGAACTCGTCAATGACGTTGAGAAACCGAATCTGCCGGCCGTCGGCGGTGACGTCGGTTTGGTAGTCCAACGCCCACACCTGATCCGGCCGGGTCACCGGCTCCCGGCGTCCCCGCCCTGGACCGAGACGACGCTTCTTACGCACCCGAGGCGGCCGTTTCAATCCTTCGTCGGCCCACAACCGGCGGATGCGTTTGGTGTTGACCCTCCACCCATCCCGACGCAGGATTGCATGCGCTTACGCCAGCCCCACCGCGGATGCGCCCGCGAGATCTCCCGCAACCGGGCCCGCAACGCGCGTTCCACACCGTCCTGGTTCTGCACCTGCTTGCGCTGGGTGGACCGGTGCTGACCCGCGACCCACAGGCCCGGCGCTCACTCACCCCGAACATCGCCCGCAGCCGCTCCACAGCGCGGCGGCGACGCTCGGGGGGCTCAGTCGCGCGACCGCTTCTACATGCCGTTCTGGCTGGCCGAGCTGGGCCGCGACCCCGACTGGGACAAGTGGCTGCGCCCGGCCGCCCACTGCCCGAGCTGCGACCGCGTGGTCGCCGCGGTGCAGGTGTTCAAGCGCCCCGGCGCCGACATGGGCCGCTACGGGATCCGCACCGGCCAGTACGTCTACCGCTGCCCCAACCGCACGTGCCGGCACGCGATCCTCGAGCCCGGCGTCCTGCCCGCGTCGACCGTGATCGACTGGTCGCTCGACCCCGGCCAGCGGATCGGGGAACGCGTCGACAGCAAGGGCCGGCCGGACCCGCTGGCCGAGGCCACCCTCGCCCGCATCGAAGCCGGTCTGGCCAAGCACGCCCGCCTCGTGCTCGCGCTGGCCGGAGGGACCTGGCGGCAGTCCGCGACCAGCGTGGACGAGCCGATGCCGACCCGAACCACCCGTGAAACCGACGCCCTTGTTGTGCCGCCGTTGGTGGTGCCGGTGGCCAAGCGGACCGGCGTCGACACCGCCACGAGCATCGAGTAGCCGTTGCGGACCCAGACCTGCCGCCGGGAGACCGCCATGGTGGTCCCGTCGTTCGTGTCCCTGCTGCGCGGCGGCGGCTCCAAAACCACCGCCTACCCGGTCGACGGGCCGCTGCCGACCGTGTCGGCCCAGGGCAACCACCACGGGCTCGTCGGCCCGGATCCGAAGGTCTCGGCGAGGCTGCTCGCGTACTACTCCAACGGGGCAGCACGACCGGTCAGCGAGCCGGTCGGAACGCTCATCACCCGAGACAACGCGCTCATCGGCCAGCCCGCCGGTCGCGCCGCGGTCGAGCAATGCACCTTCCGCATGCTCGCCCCACACGAGATCGCCGCCGGCATGGGGTTCGCCCGGGACTACAAGATCAAAGGCTCCGACCGCGACCGCGTCCGCGGCTACGGCAACGCCGTCACCCCACCCGCCGCCGAAGTCCTCATCTCCGCCCTCGTCGAAATCCTCAGCGGTGAGTCCCTGGGTGTATAAGAGCCGGCGTCGCCTTTCCACCTTGGCCCAGCCCGGCGGCTGGGCCAAGGCCGTTTCATGCGGACGCTCGCTCACCGCGGGGACTCGTGCGGTTAGGCTGAAGGAGCGCCTTCTGCCGAATCGTTCCCATCCTTGTCCTTCTCTGGAAGTGGTGGGACCAGGCCTAAGTACCTGAGATGGAAGTAGCGTGCGAAGTCGTGGGCGTGTTCCTGGTCGAAGATGAAGGTTCTCGACGAAATTGGTTGGAGGCCTCCCCAGTGGCTGCTGGCGATGAGGTTGCCTTCCAGCTCGTGATAGGTGATGCCCGGTAGTGCCTCCCGTTCAACCGGTGTTTCGGCCCATGGGTTGATGAACAGGTGAAGGCCTTCGGCGAATGTCTCGTGTTCTCCCGGCTGACGGTCGCCGACCACGTATGCGAAGGGCTGTGCCTGAGTTGCTTGGGGATCAGGGTCGTAGCACTGGCCGAGCCGGCACAACGCGACGACGGGGTCGCCCAGCTCGAGCTCGGTGCCGATCCTGTTGAACATCGGGGCCGTGTGCGCGTTGCTGAACAACACCCCTGCCAGGTTTCCGCGCCAGGTTGACGGAACAACCCGCTAGGGATTGTCTTGCCGTTCAGCTCGTGCTGTTCGATGGGTTCGGTGAAGAACGTTCGTCCGCCGGCCTCGTCCAATCCAGGCTTCGAGGCTTGCCCGAACAGATACGACCCGATCGGACCGATCGCGGGCCATTGTGCATACACGTGGTGAAACGCGCCCACGGCGATGACGAACGGGACGTCGCGGACATGGGGTTTTTCCCAGTAGGCGCGGCCCTGAGCGTCGCGGTGGGTCAGCTTTCGGCGCAGTGCTTTACCAATCTGGAAGACGAACTCTCGGTCCATCTGAGGAAGGTCGTCCGGCATGACCGAAGCCGAGGTGAACGACTCGGAGCCCTGGGGCGGGTTGGTGGTCGTGACCTCGATCGCCACTGGATGCTGACCACGGACAACGAAGTCGGGCGCCGGCTCCGATCGATCAAGCTCGAGACCCTCTTCCTGCAGGTAAGCGAAAAGCGCGAGCTCGAAGGTCCGGGCCGAGAAGCCGCCGGTCTGGAACTCTCTGACGAAGCTCTTGTCGACGTCGTGGAAGTCCTGGAAGACCAGATTCATCATCTCGCGTGCGGCCTGGTGATCTCGCCCGCTCGTGATCCGCTTGAAGAGCGGGTGCAGCGATGCGTCAGGGACGATGGGATTGAACAGGTCGCGGTTCATGCCTTGGGGTCGAGGGAAACTCCACAGTCGTTACCCTCGTCAGCTAGCTTGGGTTTTAACCTGTTCGGCGGGGTCGTGGGTTGCTCGATCTGGTGTTCTTGCCGTGTTTGGATTTTCGGGTGTTCGTGCTGGTGACGACGTAGACGTCGTGGCGTGATGCGGGCCGGTGGTTGACTGTTCCGGCGGGACGTCCAGGACCGGGCCGCGACGGTTTCGGGACACCGGCCGGGCAGGCGAGTTGTGGACGCAGGTTCCGAAACCCTCGGCGGACCCGTGCCGGGGAGAGCCGCAGGGCTGGTCGGGGTCTTTCCCAGGGGCGGCGCAGATCCGCTGTGAGGTCGCGGGCGAGCCGCTGCTGCCGTGGCCGCGACGGTGCTCACCGGCCAGGGACAGCTCCGCGATCGACCGGACCGGACCGTCCGCGCACAACACTGCGTCGGTCAGCTCGAACAACGCGTCCGCTCGCCGGGGCAGGCATCGGTAGAACTCCTGCCGGAGCGCGGACAGCTCCCTGCCCGCGCCGGTGGCGCCAGCGTGGTGCACACTGATCAATTGAAGCCCTTGGCTCGATCTTCCGTCTGTCGCAAGAAGGAATGATCGACCAAGGGCTTCACTCATGATCGACAGGGGTCACCACCGACCACTCAGACGTTAAAACTCAAGCTAGGTCACGTCTGACAATGCTTTGGTCCAGGTGATCACGGCGTGCGAGTCTAGCTCTGCGTTGCTGGTCAGCGAGGGTTGATGATGAACTGCAGCGAGCGTCCGGGATTCTCGCCGGCCTCCCTGGGGCCGAGGACTTCACTAGGGGCCGGTCGAGCCCGGCGTTGTGGTCGAGGCCCGCGCGGACCGCGCCTTTGAACTGGGCCGTACCGGCATCGGGTGTCCGTCGTGCGCGCGAAGCTGGCTTAGCAGCCAAGGATGCGGGGGGTGTTCGTCTGTTCGAAGCGGCCTGGCACTGCGACGATACGTAACCGTGCACATGGTGGTCGAGGCGTCAGGGACGGCGGAAGCCTGCAGCGGTTGCTCGACGAGCTCGCGGTGATGTTCGTGGACCAGCGGTAGCTCGGCAGGTACACCGAAGCGAGCAGGCCCGATGCCGAGCACGACCAGGTGTCGAGCATCTTGACGATACCTCGCCGCTGCTCGCATCAGTCGAGGTCGACGCCATCACCGCACTCGCCTCCGAGGAGCCTGAGATCTGCCGTTCGGGGAAAAAGTCCTGACGATCGGATGACACTGGCAGCGGCGGTGTCGTGGCGCGATGGCGCGGTTGGGTTGCGTGTTCGGCGATTCTTGTCGGTGGCCTGTGTGATAGTGCGTGCCGTCGTGCAACGTGGGGGAAGGTAGGGCGGTTTGTCGGGTTCGTTGAGTGAAGCCGGGCGGTCGGTGTGGGCCAAGTCGGTGGACGATACTGGATCTTGGTTGCCGCTGTGGCAGCATCTGGAGGACTCGGCCGGGGTTGCGGTCGGCTTGTTCGATGCGTGGCTCGCGTCGAGTGTGGTTCGGTTGCTTGCCGCCGATTTCGGGGGAGATGTCGAGCAGGCTCGTGTCGCGGTGCGGTTTCTGGCTGGTTTGCACGATTTGGGTAAGGCGACGCCGGCATTTGCGGTGCAGTGCACGGTGCTTGCACAGCGTATGTGCGACCAGGGGTTGTACCTGCCTCTGAGCAAGGCTGCGTTGCCTGAGCGGGCGGCGGCTCACCATTCGGTCGCGGGGCATCATTTGCTGCTTCGCTGGCTGGAGGGACAAGGCTGGTCCCGGCGGGCGGCACGGGCGTGGGGTGTTGTGCTGGGTGGGCATCACGGTGCCCCGCCGGACGCCGCCGTGGAGCATGCGGCAGATCCGCGGGAGGTGCCGTGGCTGTACGGCGAGGGTCTATGGGAGAGGGTTCAGACCGAACTCGCCAACTGGGTGGCACAGCGCAGCGGTGCTGAACAGTACTTGGTGGCGTGGCAGGAGGTTGAGCTGTCGCCACAGTTCCAGGTGCTGGCAACAGCTGTGGTGATCGTGTCGGATTGGATCGCGAGCAACGACGAGCTGCTCCCGTTTCTTCGTGGACGATTGCCGGATTTCGTGGAGTCGCCCCTGCGCGTGCGGCAGGCGTTGGAGATGTTGAGGCTTCCGACGCCGTGGCGGCCGGAGTCGACGAACGTCGGGGCGTCGTTCGCGGCACGGTTTGGCCTACCGCAGGGTGTGGTCGCCCGGCCGGTGCAAACCGCGGCTTGCGAGGTGGCCCGCAGTATGCCGGAGCCGGGGCTGCTGATCGTCGAGGCGGCGATGGGTGAGGGCAAGACGGAGGCTGCGCTGGCGGCGGCGGAGATCCTGGCCGCCAGGTGGGGTGCGGGCGGGGTGCTGGTGGCGTTGCCGACACAGGCCACCACGGACGCGATGTTCGGCCGGGTTGTCGACTGGCTGGACGCGATGCGTGCTGGTGATCAGCAGGTAGGTGGCTCGATCATGCTTGGTCATGGACGGGCCAGGTTCAACCGGTTGTTCCAGGGACTGGTTCGGATGGGCCACGTAGCCGAAATCGGGAGTGACGAGCAGCCTCTTCACGGTGCGCACGCGGTTGCGGTGCATGGCTGGCTGGCAGGGCGGAAGAAGGCTCTGCTGGCGAACTTCGCCGTGGTGACGATCGACCAGGTGCTGTTCGCCGGGTTGAAATCGCGGCATCTGATGCTGCGACACCTGGCGTTGGCCGGCAAGGTCGTGGTGATCGACGAGATTCACGCCTACGACGCGTATATGAACTCGTATCTGGCGAAGGTGCTCACGTGGCTCGGGGCTTACCGGGTGCCGGTAGTCGCGTTGTCTGCGACCTTACCTGCAGCTCAACGGACGACATTGGTGCAGGCGTATCGACGCGGCCGGGACCCGGATGTGTCGGCGGACCTGAGCTGCTTGGACGGAGACATCGGTTATCCGGTACTGACCTGGACAACAGGTGGGTCGACGGCGACACGTGTCACGAAACCGTCCGGCCGGTCTGCGCAGGTAAGAGTCGAAACGTTCGGTGACGGGCTCGACGATCTCGACGAACTCGTGGCGTTGTTGCGGGAGAGGCTGGTCGACGGCGGGGCGGCGCTGGTCGTGCGCAACACGGTCCGGCGCGTGTTGGAGACTGCTGACCAGTTGCAGGCGGAGTTTCCGGGTGACGTGACGGTGACGCATGCGCGGTTCATCGCGGCGGACCGGATGCGAAACGACACGGCGCTGCTGGAGCGCTTCGGCCCACCTGATCGGGCCAGGCATCGACCGCACCGTCAGATCGTCGTCGCGTCGCAGGTGGTGGAGCAGTCCCTCGATGTCGATTTCGACATGCTGGTCACGGATCTAGCGCCGATCGATATGGTCCTGCAACGAATCGGGCGGCTGCATCGACATACGCGGGGTGAGAACCAGGCCGACAGACCTCAGCAGTTGCGGGTGCCTCGAGTTTATGTCACGGGAGCCGACTTCAAGCAGGATCCGCCCGAACTGGAGCCGGCGGCCCAGCGTTATGTCTACGACGCGCATACGCTGCTGCGCGCCGCCGCTGTCCTGCGGGAACGTTTCGGTGCAGGTATCCAGCTTCCCGACGAGATCGCGCCGTTGGTGCAGCGTGCGTACGGGGACGCCCCTTTGGGACCTGAGTCGTGGCAGGACGCGATGACCGCCGCCCAACGGTCGCGAGAGGAACGCGCGGCCCGACGGGTGCGTACGGCCGGGACCTTTCAGATCGCAAACCCGACTCGCTCAGGCAAGGCGATCAGTGGATGGGTCTCGGCCGGAGTAGGTGAAGCGGACGATTCCCGGGAGGGCCGCGGGCAGGTGCGCGACGGAGCACCGAGCCTGGAAGTCCTGCTGGTGTGTGACGACGGATCCGGTCTGTGGCATACCCCGCCTTGGCTCGGCGAAGGCAGTGGATTGTCGATCCCACGGGACGAGACACCGCCGGACCGGGTCGCAGAAGTGATGGCGTCCTGCGTGCTGCGGCTGCCGTTGACCTTCAGCAACGCCGCTGCCGAGGAGGAGCTGTGGCGGGGCACGCCGCCGGCGTGGGAGGAGTCGCCGCTCATCTACCGCCAGCCGGCGCTGGTGGTGGACCGGGATGGGTGGGGACAGATCACGGATCGTCGTGTCCGCTACACCCCGCAGCGAGGACTGGAGGTGGTCGACAGTGAGGCATGACGCGCCGATCCCGCGTGGGTTCAATCTGCTGGACGAGCCGTGGATCACGGTGCTTGCCCACGACGGGCAGGAGCGCGACGTCTCGCTCCTTGGCTTGTTCGAGCAGGCACCCGAGCTCGTCGTGATTGGCGGTGAGGTGCCCACGCAGGGGTACGCGATCACGAGGCTTCTGCTGGCGTTTCTGCATCGTGCGCTCGACGGTCCGGCGGATCAGGAGTCCTGGTCGCGACTGTGGAAGCTACCGGTGCTGCCCATGGACCAGGTGCGAGCTTATGCCGATCGGGTGCGGCACCGGTTCGACCTGTTCGACGAGTGCGTCCCGTTCTTCCAGGTCGCTGGTTTGCGGACGGCCAAGGGGGAGGTGTCTGGGCTGGATAAGATCGTCGCGGACGTCCCGAACGGGGAACCCTTGTTCACGACACGGTCCGCGGCCAGCCTCACCCGGATCACCGCGGCCGAGGCCGCCCGCTGGCTGGTGCATGTGCATGCATTTGATCCGTCGGGGATCAAGTCCGGCGCGGTCGGAGATCCGACGGTGAAGAGCGGAAAGGGCTATCCGATCGGGCCGGGCTGGTCCGGTCAGGTCGGGGGCGTGCTGGCACAGGGCCGTGATGTTCGGGAGACCCTTCTGCTCAACCTCATTACTCGCGACGTGGAGACCTATGTGCAGGTTGGCGGCCAGGAGGATCTTCCGCCGTGGGAGCGCGACTCGGACGGTGCCACATGGGCCGAGGACAGACCGGTGGCGGGGGTGATTCAGGCCTATACCTGGCAGACCCGGCGCGTCCGGCTGGAGGGTGACCGCGACGGTGTGACCGGAGTGGTGCTGGCCAACGGTGACAGGATGCAGCCGCAGAATCGCCAGCTCGTCGAGCCGCACACGGCCTGGCGTTACAGCGAGCCGCAGAGCAAGAAAGCCGGGCGCCCGGTCTACATGCCTCGCCGACACGACCCGAGCCGATCCGTGTGGCGAGGACTTGCAGCGATGCTGCCGTCGATTTCACCTCGTCGATCCAGCGGCGGTGATCCAGCCCGGTTTCTTGCCCCCGGGGTGCTGCAGTGGCTGTCCGACCTGGTCGAAGAGGAGTATCTGCCAAGCGATTTCGTGGTCCGATTCCGGGTGCACGGCGTCGAGTACGGCGCGCAGAACGCGACGTACGCGGAAATCCTCGACGACCTGTTGCCGTTGCCGGTGGTGTTGCTACGGCACGAGCATCCTGCCGCGGGCCGCACCGCAGCACGCGCAGTCGGAGACGCCGACGCCGCCGCAGGATGCTTGTGGCGCCTGGCGGAGAATCTGGCTCAGGCGGCCGGGGCTGAGCCGCAATCCGGGGCAGGCGCTGCTGCGCAAGAGAGTTTCTACGCCAGACTCGAGCACCCGTACCGGTCGTGGCTGGCTGGGTTGCGGCCCGGCCGGGACCTCGTCGAGGCCAGTACCGCCTGGCAGCGGACCGTTCGCACCACATGCCTGCCGATCAAGGATGCATTGATCACGGGCGCGGCGACGGCCGCCTGGACGGGCCGACAAGTGAATCAGCGGCTGGTCAACGTGCCACTGGCCGAAGTGTGGTTCAACGACGCACTCCGCACGGCCCTTCCCCTGGTCTACACCAGCGTGAACACCCCTGCGGAGGCAATGAAATGACGACGACACCGACCGAACCAACCGGCGCCGCCCGACCGACGAGCCCCCGCCGGCCGCGTCGATTGGGACCGCTCGGCCGCGCCCTGGACGGACATATCACCCGGCTGCAACGCGACTATCTGCGTGGCTCTTCAGCCGCGCGGGCTGATCTCGCGCGTCTGCGGCGTGGGCTGGGCAAGCCCGCGGGCAGCGTGCCGGAGATCTGGTCGCTCACGGTCGGCGCGGTGCCGGAGGAGCTGTCCTGGCACGGTGACGAGCCAAGTTGGTCCGAACAGGCCGCGCACGCCGCGCTCACGTTGTATGCCCTGCACCAGCAATCCTTACCCACACCCGCCCATGTGCCCGGTACCGAACTCGGCTACGCGGTGGGACGGTTGCGGTTCAGCGCGCAGCGCAGTGCGGACGCGGTGACCCGTCGCTTCATGGCAGTTGCGACCGCCGGCTCGATCACGGAAGTGCTGACGCATCTGCGTGGCCTGATCACCCTGCTGCGCACTGAGCGACGAGGGGTCGACTATGCCGCCCTCGCCGACGACCTGGCGCGGCTGGTCGCACCCGGCAGCGGTGCGGCGGCCGTGCGGCTGGCCTGGGGCCGCGCCTTCTACCGCACCGGCATCGATGGTGCTGGCGCCCAGAACACCGAACCGACCACCGCGACAACCCATGGCGAGGAATGAGGCAACCATGAACCGCACCGTGATCGACATCCATGTCCTGCAGACCGTGCCACCGAGCAACATCAACCGTGACGACACCGGGAGCCCCAAGACAGCAACCTACGGCGGTGTCCGGCGCGCTCGCGTGTCCAGCCAGGCATGGAAACGCGCGACGCGCGTCGCGTTCCGCGACACCTTGGACAAGTCCGAACTCGGCGTGCGCACCAAACGCGTAGTCGAACTGCTTGCAACCGAGATCGCAGCGCGGGCACCCGAACTGGCAGAACAGGCCGGCACGCTCGCCACTGAAACGTTCCGCGCCGTGGGGATTGACGTGAAGCCTCCCAAGAAGAACGGGACGGACAAGACCGCCGTCGCGGAGGCTGGGTATCTGGTGTTCCTCAGCAAGCGCCAGATCGAGAATCTGGCCGGCGCCGCGATCCAGGCCGCAGGCAGCAGCGATGTGGCGAAGGCGTTGAAGATAGCGAAGGTGAAGGATCTCGCCGACCGCGAGCACTCCGTCGACGTCGCGCTGTTCGGTCGCATGGTCGCTGACCAGGCTGACATCAACGTCGACGCCGCGGCGCAGGTCGCGCACGCCCTCAGCGTGCATGCCGTGGAAACCGAGTTCGACTACTTCACCGCCGTCGACGACCTCAACACCGAGGAAGAGACCGGAGCGGGCATGATCGGCACCATCGAGTTCAACTCCTCCACCCTCTACCGGTACGCGACCGTCGATGCGAACCGGCTGGCTGACAACCTCGGCGACGTCGCCGCAACCCGGCGTGCCGTGGAGGCGTTCGTCGAGGCATTCGTGCGCTCCATGCCCGCAGGTAAGCAGACCACCTTCGCTCACCGCACCCTGCCTGAAGCGGTGATCGTGCAGGTCCGGGATCGCCAGCCGATCAACCTGGTCGGCGGGTTCGAGAACCCGGTCCGCGAACTGCAGAGGGGCGGCCGGATCAAGGCCGCATCGGAAACGCTGCGAGACGAGGCCCACGAGATCGAGAACAATTACGCCGAACGCCCCGTGGCGGCCTGGGTCACTCGGGTCGGGGAGGACACCGCCGCGCTGGACGACCTGGGCACCAAGGTGCCTTTCCCGCAGCTGGTCACCGAGCTCGGTACGCTGGTCGCGACACGGTTTGCGGAGCAGCCGTGAGTGCTCTCGCGCTGCGACTGGCCGGCCCGATGCAGGCGTGGGGGTCGGGTAGCCGGTTCGTCCGCCGTACCACCGAGACCGCACCAACCAAGAGCGGGATCATCGGACTGGTCGCCGCGGCATTGGGCGTCCGCCGCACCGACCCGCTGGAGGACCTACTGCAGCTGCGATTCGGTGTGCGGATCGATCAGCCAGGCGAGCTCATGCGTGACTTTCAGACCGCGCAACGTCCCCGCCACGACCGCAGCGGAAACCTCACGTGGCAGTCGCTACCCCTGTCGACGCGCTACTACATCGCCGACGCGGTCTTCCTGGCCATCTTGGAAGGGGACCGCGAGCTCGTCGAGGGCATCGACGCGGCGATCCGAGCACCGGAGTTCCAGCTTTATCTCGGGCGCCGCTCCTGCCCACCCGTCGGCCCGATCACACTCGGAGTGTCGGACGACACCCTGGACATCGCTCTCGAAACCCTGCCGTGGCAAGCAAGCGAGCGTGTGCAGAAAAAGCACCGCGACCGAGTTGTCCACCTTGCCGTCGTGCGTGATGCTGCCCCCGACGAACCTGCTCAGGAGTCCTTCCGGGATACCCCGGTGAGCTTCGACCCGAACCGGCGCCAATACGCATGGCGCTCGATCGTGCGAGACACCGTGCAGGTCACCAATCCCCACGGCACGTCCGAGCCGCTCCCGGAGCACGACCCGATGGCGCTGCTGGGAGGCGAGACGTGTTCCTGACAAAGATGCCGATCAACCCGCAGCGACGCGGCGCGCAGCAGCTGCTGTCCTCACCGCAGGCAATGCACGCCGCAGTACTCGCCGGGTTCCCCGACGCTCGCCCAACCGAGGACGGCCGCGTGCTCTGGCGGCTCGACACCTATGCCCACCATCGAGTGTTGCTGTTCATCGCCAGTCCGGACAAACCGGACCTGCAACACCTGGTGGAGCAAGCCGGCTGGCCCACCACACAGGCCTGGCAGACTGCGTCCTACGACGGAATGCTCGCCAGCCTGCGAACCGGGCAACGCTGGCAGTTCCGGCTCACGGCCAACCCGGTCCGAGCCGGACGCCGCGACGGCTGGGACGACACCAAACCACTTGGCCATGTCACCGTCGCCCAGCAACAGCAGTGGCTGCTCGACCGCACGGAACGACTCGGGTTCCGCTTCTGCCGCAGCCACGGCAACCCGAGCGAGCCGGACCTTGCCGTGATCGACCGCACCGTGCGCCGCTTCCGTCGGGGTAGTTCACGGGTCACCATCTCGACCGCGACGTTCGAAGGGCACCTCGAAATCCTCGACGCCCTTTCGATACAGCGGGCGCTGACATTCGGTATCGGGCGAGCAAAGTCCTACGGCTGCGGCCTCATGACCTTGGCACGCCCAGCCGCCAGCACGCCGTGAACACCATCGGGCGACGGACCGCCACTCCGAAGGAACTGATACGCGCCGCAGACCGCATTTCGTTCGTGTACCTGGATCGCTGTGTGGTCAACCGGGACAGCAACGCCATCACCGCGACCGACGAACGCGGCACGGTACACCTTCCAGCCGCAGCAGTGGGCGTCTTGCTGCTGGGGCCTGGCACGACCGTGACCCATCAGGCAATCGCGCTGATGTCCGATAGCGGATCGACCGTGGTGTGGGTGGGCGAGCGAGGCGTGCGGTACTACGCCCACGGCGCTTCGCTAGCCCGTACCTCGCGGCTGGTGCTGGCGCAAGCGGAGGCTGTGACCAACTCACGGTCACGGCTGCGGGTAGCCCGGACGATGTATGAGATGCGGTTTCCCGAGGACGAAGACGTGTCGGGCCTCACCATGCAGCAGCTCCGAGGTCGCGAAGGCACTCGCGTTCGCCGGATCTACCGCGAACACGCGGAGCGGACCGGGGCGGAATGGACCGGCCGAACCTACGACAGACAAGAATGGGAAGCCAGTGATCCGATCAACCAAGCGCTGTCCGCGGCGAACGCCGCACTGTACGGAGTCGTCCACTCCGTGATCGTGGCACTGGGCTGCTCACCAGCACTCGGATTCGTCCACACAGGACATCATCGATCATTTGTCTACGACATAGCAGACCTCTACAAGGCCGACCTCACTATCCCGGCAGCCTTCGATATTGCCGCCAGTCCGACGCTCGATGTCACAGGCGAGACCAGGCGGCGTGTACGCGACGCACTACATGACGGCAAGCTGCTGCAGCGATGCGCCCGCGATATCCAACGACTGCTCCTGGGCGACGACTCGGACGTCACAAAGACCTACGAATACTTCGAAATCGATACCATCGCGTCGCTCTGGGACGACCGACAGGACTTCGTGGCCGGCGGGATCTCGTACGGAGATGCGCAGTGACTGTCATCGTTCTCACGGCCGTGCCGCCAGGGCTCCGCGGGCACCTCACCCGGTGGCTTCTCGAGATCAGTCCGGGCGTCTACGTCGGCTTCGTGTCAGCCCGAGTGCGAGAGCTGATGTGGGACAGGATCGTCGAACACGTGGCCGAAGGACGTGCACTCATGGTGCACGCGACACAAGGCGAGCAGCGTCTCGAGTTCCAGGTGCACGGACACGACTGGACACCTGTCGACTACGACGGTATCACTCTGATGCGCCGACAAACTGCACCCAGCTACGTGCCAGCCAACACAGGCAAACGCAACCAAATGTCGAAACGAGGAACACCTGCCGAGGGGGCGTTGACCCGAGACGAGGAAGTCTGGAAACGGCGCAATGCGCGCCGCAAGTTCCGTAGAAAGGACCGAGACGGACCAGCCCCACGCGGCGAAACTGAAGCAAAACAACCCCCACACGACGCATAACCGCAGCTCACCAAGTGTGCTCCCCGCGGACGCGGGGATGATCCGCCGTCCGGCAGGCCGAACGCGTCGTCGCTGCCGTGCTCCCCGCGGACGCGGGGATGATCCAGTCAGGTGACACCCAGCGGTGCCCATCGGGATGTGCTCCCCGCGGACGCGGGGATGATCCGTTGGCACCTGACACGAAATTCGCGCCCGCGTTGTGCTCCCCGCGGACGCGGGGATGATCCGTGGACGTGCCCGGCATCGGCGAGGTCCCGACGTGCTCCCCGCGGACGCGGGGATGATCCGGAGTACCCGTGGCCGGGTCTACCTGGGATTCGGTGCTCCCCGCGGACGCGGGGATGATCCGCGCCGCGTCCCGGATGCACAGGAGAAGACCGAGTGCTCCCCGCGGACGCGGGGATGATCCGTACGCACGCCGAACGGGCAGCCCGCCGCGATCGTGCTCCCCGCGGACGCGGGGATGATCCGTTCTGCGCACACCGCCGGATCGGTAGCGACAGGTGCTCCCCGCGGACGCGGGGATGATCCGCGTCCGAACAGCCCGATTTCACGGTGCCGCTGGTGCTCCCCGCGGACGCGGGGATGATCCGGTCGATGACTTCGCGGCAGAGACGAGGCGCGCGTGCTCCCCGCGGACGCGGGGATGATCCGCCGACCGGCGTGCTCGACACGGCTCCCGTGTTGTGCTCCCCGCGAACGCGGGGATGATCCGACCTCAGACCGGGTGGTGGAGGCAGAGTGGGAGTGCTCCCCGCGGACGCGGGGATGATCCGGCCTCGGCGCTGCCTCGGTGACCTTCCGCTGGGTGCTCCCCGCGGACGCGGGGATGATCCGGATCTCCAGCAGGTTCTACGCATCGACTCGGAGTGCTCCCCGCGGACGCGGGGATGATCCGGAGCACCACGATGACCACGCCGCCCCCACCGCGTGCTCCCCGCGGACGCGGGGATGATCCGTCACCCGACCCTGGATCACCGTAATTCCCTTCGTGCTCCCCGCGGACGCGGGGATGATCCGGGACCTCGAATGACGAAACCAGCCGTTCCCAGGTGCTCCCCGCGGACGCGGGGATGATCCGTCGGCGTCGCCCTGCACGCGGTCCTGGTTGCCGTGCTCCCCGCGGACGCGGGGATGATCCGTCGAGATCAGCGACGACGTCGAACTCGTACTCGTGCTCCCCGCGGACGCGGGGATGATCCGGTGTCCAGAGAAGGCCGAATCACCCCCGTCCTGTGCTCCCCGCGGACGCGGGGATGATCCGCGAGTCCTGCGCGAGACGGCGCGCTGCGATCTGTGCTCCCCGCGGACGCGGGGATGATCCGTCGGTGCTCTCGGGGTTGCCGCGATCACGGATGTGCTCCCCGCGGACGCGGGGATGATCCGGTCTCGTCCACACCGGACGTGGTGAAGGACTGGTGCTCCCCGCGGACGCGGGGATGATCCGTTGTCGGTTGAGCCGTCGGCGAACCCGCCCGGGTGCTCCCCGCGGACGCGGGGATGATCCGAGTACGCCGCGCGGGGCATCCTGCCCGTCTGCGTGCTCCCCGCGGACGCGGGGATGATCCGGCGTCGGCGCGCCGGGCGGGGTCGGACACGAAGTGCTCCCCGCGGACGCGGGGATGATCCGTAGGTCTGATTGGGGAACGGGTGCCCGACGACGTGCTCCCCGCGGACGCGGGGATGATCCGTAGGTGCCCGACGACGTGCTCCCCGCGGACGCGGGGATGATCCGCCGTGGGATGTGATCGTGGCGTGGAAGCTGGAGTGCTCCCCGCGGACGCGGGGATGATCCGCACAAGGGTGGAGACCTAGGCATCCCGAAGATGTGCTCCCCGCGGACGCGGGGATGATCCGGCCTTGCCCTGCTCAAGCGGAAGTGGCCCGAGGTGCTCCCCGCGGACGCGGGGATGATCCGGTTTCGGCTGGTCAAGCCTAGTTTGCGGGTTTGTGTTCCCCGCGGACGCGGGGATGATCCGTCCATGCCGCACACCGCGGCCGCGGTGGTGATGTGCTCCCCGCGGACGCGGGGATGATCCGTCGAGCCACGCGCGGCCGGACACGAGCAGCCCGTGCTCCCCGCGGACGCGGGGATGATCCGCCGCCTATCGCCTGGGCGTTGCTGCCGATGTCATGCTCCCCGCGGACGCGGGGATGATCCGGCGCTGGAGCGCCGCTTGTCGTGCTGTGAGCGGTGCTCCCCGCGAACGCGGGGATGATCCGCAGCTGTCCGCCGCCGAGTACCGCGACCTCGTGTGCTCCCCGCGGACGCGGGGATGATCCGCAGTGGGTCAACGAACGGTGGGACGACGGCGGTGCTCCCCGCGGACGCGGGGATGATCCGGCGACGATTCCGCCGAAGCCGACCCGCTCGGCGTGCTCCCCGCGGACGCGGGGATGATCCGTCCGGCGTGGCGCCGTCCGCGCCGCGGCACTGATGCTCCCCGCGGACGCGGGGATGATCCGTGAAGCCGGTCGCTCCCGAAGTCCTCGCCGACGTGCTCCCCGCGGACGCGGGGATGATCCCGTGAGTTCGGAATCAGCCACTTCGTGAGGTGAGTGTTCCCCGTGGACGCGGGGATGATCCGTCGGCGAAGGAGCGGAACGTGCCGCATCGCCGAGGGCGGCCCCCAGCGAGGTCCGGGATTCTCGCCGGCCTTCTTGGTGCCGAGGACTTCACGTACTGGCCGGTCGAGCCCGGCGTGGTGGTCGAAGCACGCGCGGACCGTGCCTTTGAGCTGGGCCGCTACCGGCATCGAGTGTCCGTCGTGCGCGCGAAGCCGGATCAGTAGTTCCGGCTCCACAAAGTTGATCAATGACGGTCATGATGACTGCGAAACCATGTCTGCACCATCCACGCGAGGCAGCGGAGACAACAGCAGGGTCAGGCTGACCAGCAGCGGGCGCCGGAGATGGCGTTGACCAGCGCTTTTGCAAGGTGGTGTTCGAAATTGCGCCCGCGCTGCGGCTACGGAAGCTTGGCCGGCAATGGGCCGATCTCTGCGTGGAGCAGCCCTCTGTGTTCAGAGTTTCCATACCTGTTCAAGGCGGCCCCTGCGGGGCCGCGCCGCTTTCGGCCGGCACGCGCGGGGCCCGCCTCCGGCACCCACGCGACCGGCCGGCGGCTGCACCGGGGGCCGACGACAAGAAAAAAGAACATGTCCTCGCCGGACGGGCAGGTCTCCGAGATGGTCGAGAAGCGCAGGCACGTTGCGTCCGTGAGTGACCTGTCGCCATCTCGCCGACCTCCCCGAGGGCTATCACGCCGCGTCAAGGGGGCAGTTCAGCCGGCACGCTGCGGACCCCGTGAAGGCGCCCCCTTGACACGACGTGATCGGGCTACGCCAGGTCGACGAGATGGCGAAGAGGCCACTCACTTGTAGGTGGAACCTCAAAACGATCGTGGTAACCGTTGCATCACGGGCACCACGATCCTGTTACACCCGTCCACCTCGATTGCGATCTCCAGCCGTGATCACACATGGACGGAGAGGCAACTAGTGTCCTGAGTCGGTAGTTCGTGGGCAGCTGTAGGGTGTGGTGATGCCGAGCCCGAAGCTTGACCCCGTGGTGCTCTCTGATGAGGAACGGTCGGTGTTGACCGGGTGGGCGCGTCGCCGCAAGACCGCGCAGGCGCTGGCGTTGCGAGCCCGGATTGTGTTGCGCTGCGCCGAGGGCGGGTCGATCGGCGAGGTCGCCGGGGATGTGGGTGTCTCACGGAACACGGTGTCGAAATGGCGGTCGCGGTTTGCCGAAGACCGGCTGGAGGGTTTGTCGGATGAGCCTCGCCCTGGCCGGCCGCGCCTGATCACTGACGAGCGGGTGGACGCGGTGATCACCAAGACGCTGGAGGAAACGCCGGGCCAGGACACGCACTGGTCGACTCGCTCGATGGCCTCGGCCACGGGGATGTCGCAGTCAGCGATCTCGCGGATCTGGCGGGCATTCGGGCTCAAACCGCACGCGATCGAGACCTGGAAACTGTCCACGGACCCGCAATTCGTGGACAAGGTCCGCGATGTCGTCGGCCTCTACATGAGCCCACCCGAGAACGCGCTGGTCCTCGCGGTCGACGAGAAATCCCAGATGCAGGCGATCGATCGCACCGCACCGATTCTGCCGATCATGCCCACCACCCCGGCACGGATGACCCACGACTACGTCCGGCACGGCACCACCAGCCTGTTCGCCGCCTTCGACATCTCCAGCGGCTCGGTGATCGCACAGCACTACCGTCGACATCGCCATCAGGAGTTCCTGCGGTTCCTGAAGCTGATCGATGCCGCGGTCCCGAAAGACCTGGACCTGCATCTGGTGCTGGACAACTACGCCACCCACAAGACACCCAAGGTCAAGGAATGGCTGATCCGGCACCCGCGGTTCCACCTGCACTTCACACCGACCAGCAGTTCCTGGCTGAACCTGGTCGAACGATGGTTCGCCGAACTGACCAACCGCAAGCTGCGCCGCTCAGCCCATCGCAGCGTCACCGAACTCGAACGCGACGTCCGGTGCTGGATCAACGAATGGAACGCCGACCCGAAACCGTTCGTCTGGACCAAGCCAGCCGACCAGATCCTGGAAACCCTCTCCGCATACTGCCAACTAATTAACGACTCACGACACTAGGGCCATGCTCCCGGGCTAACTGTCTAACATGGTTTGGTGGTTACGCCGAGGACGTGCAGTCAGCGGCGGTTCGGGGCGTGCTGGGCGAGAGCCGCGGCGTTGGCGCTGGGGATGGCGTAGTAGACGAGTGCGCCGAAGGAGGAGAATCCCGCTCGGCGTCGCCGCCGACCTGACGCGCGCGCAGGTGGTCGTTCGCAGAATGGCGTACCGGCCTGCTGACGATGCGTGACCTGCGACCGGCACACCACCCGGCGGCGCCGTGGTGGGAATCGGTGCCGCGGGCGCAGAGGACGCGTCGCCGCGAGCCTGACTTAGGTGGTGCTGCCACCGAACCCGGCACGCCCGGCAATCTCCGTGACGACGCCGAGGTCCGGTTCTCCCTCGTTGTCGACGGCGACGTGTCGTGTGCCGGACCAGACGCAGTCCTGGGTTCCCAGTTGTGTCCAAAACGTGGGCCAGTCGGCGAGTTTGGCGCGGTCGCGAGTGAGGCCTCGCTGAGTCAGTCGCGTGTGGACGGTCTGGGCGGAAGCTCGTACTTCGACCACGACGATTGGTGTTGTTGCGGGCCATTGGGCTCGGTTGGCGGAGGTGGTCAGGAAGTCCGGGTCGCCTAGGTAAGCCGCGAATGGTGCATCGAGGACTACGGGAAGGCCGAGCCGCAGGTTGTCGGCGGCTGTCGTGAACACGGCAGCGTATTCGGCTGGCATGAGCCGCTCGAGATAGGTGGCGTCGTCTTCGCGGCCGCCCGCTCGGCGGCCGGCCAGTTCTAGTGCCGCGTCCACGAGTTCTCCAGCGATGGAGTCCTTGTCGAGGTAGGCGGCGCGCAGTCGTTGCGCGAGCTTTTTTGCCACGTAAGACTTTCCAGAGCCGGCAGGGCCGATCGTGACGAAAGCCGGCGGCGGCTCGGCGGTCAGGGGGTCAGGCTCGGGCATCGGCGACCGCCTGGAGAAATGTGCGGGCCGCTGCGCGCACCGGGTACTGCTCGGTGGTTTCTCGTCGTGCCGCTTTGGTGATGAAGCTGCCGACTCCGACCGCTGTTACCCCGGCGTCAAACCAGTCGGACAGGTTGCCGGGGGAGACGCCGCCTGCCGGGACGAGGGGGATGTGGGCGAGCGGTTCGAGGACCGCCCGGGCGTAGTCGCGGTTGAGGAACGAGGAGGGGAACAGCTTGACCATGTCGGCTCCGGCGCTGGCCGCTTGGACGATTTCCGTCGGTGTCGCCGCTCCGCAGATGCTGACGACCTGGTAGCGCCCAGCGGTTTCGAGCATGCCGCGGTCGACGTGAGGGCTGACGAGGAATCGGGCGCCGGCCTGGATGCTGGCGTAGGCGGACTCGGCGTCCAGCACGCTGCCGGCGCCCACCTCGGCTTCGGGGCATTCGGCGTTCAACCGGCGGATCACGTCGAGGGCGCCCGGCGTCGTGAGCGTGACCTCGACCGCACGTATCCCGCCGGCGACGGCCTCGCGCGCCACCTCGTACGACGCTTCGGCGGTGGGCAGGCGCACGATCAGCACGGTGCCTGTGTCGTACACGGTCGTCAGGGTGCGCAGCTTGCGCATCAAGTCACCTCACGGGGTCGGGGCGGGGGGTTGGTGTTGACAAAGCTTAGGACCCTCTGCTTCGGTATTGCAACCGATCTCAGCAACCGATCTCATAAGTTGGTGCCGAGGTCGGACGGGAGCGGTGGAAGCCGCGGAAGGCGATCCGGATCGAGGCGGGAGGCGCGCGGTGAGACGTCCGCGAACAGTCGTTCTAGGCGCTCGGCATTGGCATGTGCCGTTGTACGTGGACGCCTGGGCAGAGACGCACGACGTCGTGCTGGTCCAGGACGACGCACCCGATCAGGTCGCGGGAATTGCCCGGCGCCTCGGCGCTTCGGTCACCGGGGAGGTCGCCGCGGCGCTGGACGCCGGGCCGTGGGATCTGGCCTATGTGTTCGGGTCGCACGATCGCATGTCCGAGATCTGCCTGGCTTTGGTCGACCGCGACGTCCCGTTCGTGGTCGAGAAGCCGGGCGGGTTGGGGCCCGACGACGTCGAGCGGATCCGGGACGCGGCCGCGTCGGCAGGTGTCGCGGCGACCGTTCCGTTCGTCCAGCGCGGGGGGCCGGTGGACCAGGCTCTTTCCCTGGCTGGCGCGCCGACCTACCAACGGGCGAGTTTCGTGGCCGGTCCGCCGGAGCGCTACCTGGACGCGGGTTGCCCATGGATGCTCGATCCCGCCCGCTCCGGCGGGGGATGCCTGGTCAACCTCGGGCCGCACTTCGTGGACCTCTTTCTGCGGCGCAGCGGCGCCCGGCGTGTCGAACTCGCGGCGGCTCGTCTGTCCGCGAGCCTGCACCGCGGGGACGTCGAGGATCACGCGACGCTCGTGCTGGCCGGCGATGACGGCAGCGAGGCGATCATCGAGGTGGGCTACGCCTTCCCGGCGAGTGCGGCCAAGCGGTACTGCTCCTACACCAGCGCCGGCGGCGAGGGCTACGTCGACATCGGCACCACCGGCCAGGTCTCGTTCACGCGGGCGGCGGATGGCGCCGCGGAGTCGAGCTTCGTCGAGGTGGACAGCGACCCGCTGTACGACGTGTTCGTCCGGCGGGTGTCGCAGACGTGGACCGAGGGATTCGCCGGGCTGCCCACGCTGAGCGAGCTCAGCGAGACAATGCGCCTGATCTGGGCTGCCTACGAGCAGTCCTCCGTTGCGGTTTCAGGAGGTCAGCCTTGGCTGAGGTGAGCATCGACGACGTCGCGGCGCGGGCGGGGGTGCACCGTTCGACGGTGTCGCGCGCGTTCTCCCGGCCGGAAGCCGTGAATGCGAAAACCCGGCAGCACGTCCTGGAAGTGGCCGAGAGCCTGGGCTACCGCATGAGCCCGCTGGCGCAGGCGTTGCGGCGCAAGACGAGCAACCTGATCCCGCTGATTGTCCCGGACATCACCAACCCGTTTTATGGGGAGCTGGCCAAGACCATGGCGTCGGCCGCGGCCGAGCGGGGATACCAGCTGGTCTTGTGCGTGTCCGGCGGCGAGTCGGCCCAGACCAACGCGTATCTGACGGCGCTGGAAGGGATGTACGCGCCATTCGGGATAGTCGCGCCGTCGACCAGCGTGGATCTCGACGAGCTGCAGAACGTCGCGCTCGGCAGCAGGGTCGTCGTCGTCGACCGGGTCGAGCAGGCGAGCGTGCCGACGGTGACGGTGGACAGCGCGGCAGGGATCGCGCTAGCGGTGGAGCACCTGCGCGAACTGGGGCACCGGCGCATCGCCTACGTGTCGGGGATTTCCGGGACGTACACCTCCCGGGACCGGTTGGCGGCCTACGAGGCGCTCGCAGCGGAGCTGGAGATGCCGGCGACAGTCCTGGACACCGGTAGCGGGCCGGAAGCGGGCGAGCGCGCCGCCGAGCGGTTCGCTGGCCTGACCCGCGGGCAGCGCCCGACCGCAGTGATCGCGGCCAACGACATGGTCGCGTTCGCGTTCGTCTCCGCGCTCGGCGCACGAGGCGTGTCGGTCCCGCACGAGGTGTCCGTCATGGGCTTCGACGGTCTGGAGCTAGGCGCGCGGTTCAACCCGCGGCTGACCACGGTGCGCCAGCCCATCGCCGACATGGGCGCGATCGCCATCGACCTCGCCGAGAAGCTCCTGGCAGACGGGGAGGCGCGGCACGTCGTACTTTCCCCGGACCTGCTGGTCCGGGCGTCGACCGCGGAGGCGCCGCGATGAGCCTGCCTGCCGGGTTCCGTTACGTCGACCACGTCGGTTTCACCGTGCCCGACCTCGCCGAAGCGGTCGCGTTCTTCGTCGAGGCACTGGGCGCGGAGGAACTGTACCGGTCAGCGCGCGGGCCAGACCCCGAGTTCATGCCCGAGCATTTCGAGGTACCGGCCGACGCGCGGCTGGAACTGGCGATGTTGCGCATGCCGCCCAACCTGAACGTCGAGCTGTTCCAGTGGTGGAGCGCAGACCGCCAGTCGGACCATCCGCGGCACTCAGATGCCGGTGGCCACCACCTGTGCTTCGCCGTGGAGGACGTCGACGCGGCCGTCGAGCACCTTCAGTCGCATGGCGCCCGCGTGCTCGGCGGGACCAAGGAAGTCGGACCGGACAGCCCGCTCGTCGCCGGGAACCGGTGGACCTACCTGAGGGCCCCGTGGGGCTTGATGCTGGAGCTGGTCGACAGATCCCGCGTCCACAACCCGCCCCCGCTTGTCGAGCCCGCCGACTGGGCCGGCCCCTCCCGAACCGGAAAGGACCTGTAATGCGCATCGCCGGCCACACCCTCGGCACTCCGGAACAGACCGTTCCCGAGGCGCTGGAGCTGTTCGCCTCCGCGGGTCTCGACGGCGCAGAAGTCATCTACCAGAACGGGTACCGCAGCGGGCTTGCGGTCGGGGATGAGGCCGCCGCGGACGAAGCGGCCCGTGTCGCGGACGGTCTCGGTGTGCCGGTGGTGGGGCTGGCTCCCTACACCACGGGGATCAACCATGCGGATCCGGCGCAGCGGCGGGCCGCGCTCGACGAGCTGCGCGCGGCCGTGGACTGCGCTCACCGCGTGGGCGCGACCAGGATCCGGGTGTACGCGGGGTCCTGGGCCCCGGACCGGACCGACCACGCCGGACATTGGGAGCGCCTCCGCTCCGGGCTGTTGGAACTCGCGCCTCGCGCCGCCGCCGCGGGAGTGCGGTTGTGCGTGGAAAACCACTTCGGAACTATGACGCAATCGGCCGCAGGGACCGCGCGGCTGGTGCGCGAGGTCGGCTCGCCGGCTGTGCGCGTCCTCTACGACCAGGCGAACCTCGCCTTCACCCACGACGAGGCGTGGCCGGAGGCGCTGCAGGAGCAGGGCGACCTGATCGGGCACGTCCACGTCAAAGACCTCGTCTTCACCGATCCGGACGCGCCGTTCGTCGCGTCCGAGACGGCCCGGGTGAAACCGGAGGAACGCGCCGTGCGCTCCCGCGTCGTGGGCGAGGGAATCCTGCCCTGGGCCGAGATCCTGCGCGCGATCCGGCACCAGGGCTATGACGAGGTCCTCAGCCTCGAGTACGAGTACCGCTGGCACCCACAGGACTTGCCGCCTCCGGCGGAGGGGTTCGCCCGATCCGCCCGCGCGCTGCGTTCGCTCGTCGCCGAAGCCGGGCTCGCACCGGCGGGGGAGTCCTGATGAGCCGGCTGCGGGTCGGGGTCGTCGGTGCCGGGAACATCGCGCACATCGCGCAGCTGCCCACCCTGGCGGAGCGGGACGACGTCGTGCTCGAGGTCCTGGTGTCCCGGCGCGAGGATCCATCCGACCTCGTGCGTCGCTGGGGATTCGCCGCGGCGGTGCCGACGGTTGAGCACGCGCTCGAGCGCGACCTGGATGCGATGTTCGTCCTGACGCCCAGATCAGAGCATGTCGCAGGCGTGCGCTGTGCACTGGAGGCGAACGTCGACGTCTTCTGCGAGAAACCCCTCGCGACCGCGACGTCCGACGCGGAGCGGCTTGCGGACATCGCCGACGAGCGCGGCCGGGTGCTGATGGTCGGGTTCAACCGTCGGTTCGCCCCGACCTACGTCGCCGCCCGCGAGCAGTTCGGCGATGCGGGCGCGGGATTCTGCGTCGCGCAGAAGAACCGGCGCGGCAGCGAGTACCGCGCGACGTTCGAGAACGCCATCCACATGGTCGATCTGCTGCGCTGGTTCTGCCCGGGTGAACCGGTCGACGTGTCCGCGCACGCCGCCGGCGACGACCCCTGGCAGGAAGACGGAGTGTCCGCCCTGGTGCGATTCGCCGGCGGCGGCACCGGCGTCCTGACAGCCGCGCGGAACGCGGGCTCGTGGGCGGAGAAACTCGACGCCTACGGAGCACAGCGCTCGGCCGAGGTGGTCGCACCGGACACCGTGACCCTGACCCGGGACGGCGTGAGCACCGTGCGCTCCATGAGTCCCGAGGCGTTCGGCTGGGCCACCGCGACGAACACCTTCGGCTTCGCCGCGGCCGTCCACCACTTCCTCGACCGCGTCCGCGACCGTGGCGCACCGCTGACGTCCGGGCGGGAAGCCGCACGCACACAAGCACTTCTCGACCAGATCCTGCAAGCAGCCGGGCTTCCGGTGCAAGAGCAAGAGGGCCGGGCCTGGTCCAGCCACGCGACCCGCTGACCCGTTAGAAACCCAGCCTCGCCGCAAGCGGCGGCCTGGCGCCGACCCACCCCTCACCGACCGAGGAGCGTTCAATGGCGACCGCACGAAAGAACAGCCCGCCCAGGGCCGTCGAGCCCACCGGCCACCCGGCCGTCGCGCCCCGCCGCACGGCGACCAACATGCTGGCGGGCACCATCGGCCATTTCGTCGAGTGGTACGACTGGTACGTCTACGGCGTCCTGGCCGCCGTCTTCGCCGATCAGATCTTCCCGAGCACCGCGTTCACGCCGCTGGTCTCAGCCTTGGTCACCTATGCGATCGGGTTCGTGGTGCGGCCGTTGAGCGGCTTCGTCATCTCACCTCTGGCTGACCGCTACGGCCGTCGCGTCATTCTGGCCGCCACCATCGGCGGCATGGCAGGCGGCAGCCTGATCATCGCGCTCACGCCGCCGTTCTCCGTCATCGGCTACGGGGCGCCACTGCTGTTCGTCCTTGCGCGCGTCCTGCAGGGCATCTCGTCCGGCAGCGAGATGCAGAGCGCCATCGCCTACATGGTCGAAAACGGCTCGACCAACCGGCGCGGGCTGTTCGGCTCCCTGTCGAACATGGCCAGCGGTCTGGCGACGCTGGCCGCCACCGGCATCGCGGCGATCATGACCTCGACCCTCGACAGCCACGACCTCGCGGCGTGGGGATGGCGCATCCCGTTCGCGATCGGCGGCGTTCTTGGTGTCGTGGGCTTGCTCGTGCGCTCGCGCGCCGACGAATCCCCGGAATTCGAGGCGGAGGTGGAAAACACCTCCGTTGTCCGGCAGCCGGCCCGCTCGAGGCTGCGGGAACTGCTGCGCAACCACCCCAAAGCTCTGCTGCAGACCGCGGCGCTATCGGCCCCGACCGTCGCCTATTACACGTGGGCGACCTTCCTCCCGACCTACGCGCATGTCACCACGGGACGCGCCCTGGCCTCCACCCTGACCGGAAACGCCATTGGGCTGGGCCTGCTGGTGGTCATCGTGCCGCTATGCGGTGCGCTGTCCGACCGCCTCGGCCGGCGCAAGCCCTTCCCGATCATTGGGGCAATCGGCATGGTCGTGGCTTTCTATCCGTTGCTGTTGCTGTTGCGGCAGCCCGGATTCGGCGTGTACGTGATCGTGACCGCGTCGGGCTGGGTGGTTCTGGCGATCTGGCAGGCGGTCTACCCGACGATCCAGGCCGACCTGTTCCCGGCGGCCGTGCGCGTGTCCGGCATTGGCGTGGCCCACCAGCTCGTGATCGCTGCCCTCGGCGGGACAGCTCCGCTCATCGCCAGCGCCTTCCTCGACGCCGGGCACCCGATGGGTGTCGCGGTGTACATGACGATCATCGTCGCGCTCTGCCTCGTCGTGTACCTGACGCTGCCGGAGACCGGCGCCTCCGGCAAGCGCGCCACCGCGACCGCCGCGCCGACGGCGACGGAGGACGTCCGATGACCGGCCCCTCCCGCGTCGCGCTGGTCACTGGGTCCAGCGGAGGCATCGGTGCCGCCACCGCACGACGTCTGCACGCAACGGGCGCCGTGGTCATCGGCTGCGACCGCACCGCACCAGACAGCCGCCCAGGGTGGCTCGCGGACTTCCGCGAGCTCGACATCACCGACGAACAGGCCGTGCAGGCCGTCGTGGCTGGGATTCGGCAGGAGTTCGGAGCGATCGACGTTCTCGTGCACGCCGCGGGAATTCTCGGCGCCGTACCCGATCTGCTCGCCACGCCGAGCGCCGAATTCGCGCGTGTGATGGGCATCAACGCGACAGGCGCATTCTCTGTGCTGCGCGAGGTCGGGCTGGTCATGCAGGCCCAGCGCTCCGGCGCGATGGTGGCGGTGGCCTCCGTCGCCGCGAAAGAGGCCCGGCGCGCGTATGTGCCCTATAACGCCAGCAAGGCGGCCGTACTGAATGTGTGCTGGTCGCTGGCTTTGGTGCTCGGCCCGGACAACGTGTCGGTCAACTGCGTCTGCCCCGGCCCGGTCAACACCGCCATGTGGGACCAGCTCGCCACCCGCGCCGCTGGCGGCGACCCCGACGGCGACCGGCGCGCCCGCCAAGCTCGGGCCGCGCAGATCCCGATGGGCCGGTTCGCCGAACCGGAGGAAGTCGCGGCGACCATCGCCTTCCTCACCGACCCGGAAAACCGTTACCTCACCGGGTTGAGCCTCGACGTCGCCGGTGGTGCCCGGCTCGGAATGGGCAGCTGAGATATCCGGCCCGTTCTGCGGCGCCCCCGGGGAATAGATCCCGTTGCACCGGGGGCGCCCGGGGTGGAGCGCAGCGTGCTGGAGACGCGTAGCAGATTCCGGTATTCGCCTGCCGCGATCTGCAGCCGGCCCCTGTCCTCGCACCATTCGGATCGGACATGCGCGACGACGACATGAGTTCTAATCGCTCGCGCCGAGGGGTTTGCTACGGCGATCTAGACGCCAGCGGTGCTGGGGCGGGCTAGTTGATCAATGGGAGCCGCGGTGGGTGCGAAATGATGTCTGCGCCATCCATGTAAGCCACGGGAGACAACAGCAGGATCAGTGTGACCTGCCGCGGACGCCGGAGATGGTGTTGACCAGCGCTTTTGCAAGGCGGGGGTCAGGGGTTCGATTCCCCTCAGCTCCACATCAGCTCACCAGCGTTTCTCGTATCCCAGGGCCCTCAGAAGCACCAGGAGCCGCCGGTGTCCGGCGGCTCCTACGGGGCCTGCTGCGACGAGGCTCACTCGCGGACCGCACTGGCCTCCTTGTAGCGGGCGCGGGTCGGAGTGGGCCGCGGCTCGCCGCAGTGCGCGCAGGCGATCATGCGCCGGGCCCGGCGCGGTGCCACGACACCCGGCGTCGAGGCCGGGAACGCCTGGATGGCCACGTGCACGAGGCAGGTCGCGGCGCCGCAGTGCACACAGACCCCGACGGCCGGTTCGCTCATGCCTTGTGTCGCGCAGTCGATGCAGATCATGGTTCTCCTTGAAAAACGCAGCGGGGATACGCCACGATAAGCAGGATTTCGTGAGCTGACCGTCTTCTTGTTCCGCATCACATTGACGGATGCGCCGCGGGACCGGTAACGGGCCGGATCCGCGACGCGGCCGGACCGACTGAGGCAGACATGCGCTTGGCCGGCTCGACCGCCGCGGGCGTCCGAGACGGTGGCGGTCAGCCGGCTGTCCGGCGGAATTCGAGGAGACTGCGCTCGCTCGTCAGGTCGATCGCGTCGTCCAGGGTCAGACCCTGGGGCGCGGCTAGCGACTCGAGCTCAGCGACGTGACGGTCGCGGCCGCCGAACATCGTGAGCATGGACAGGTTGAGCTCGGTGTTGGTGCCGCGGTCGGCGACGTGCTCGACGACCAGGATGCAGCCGGTCGGGCCCGCGGCTTCGGCGCAGCGGGCCAGGATGCGCCCGGCGTGCGCGTCTTCCCAGTTGTGGAGGATGTCGACGAGCAGGTAGGCGTCGGCGCCGAGTGGGAGCGGGTCGAAGAAGCTGCTGGCCGTGGCTTGTGTGCGTTCGGCGAGATCGTGCGCGCGGAAGGTGGCGAGCGCCGCGGTCGAGTCGAGGTCGACGAGGTGGCCGCGCATCCGCGGGTGGGCCGCGAGGATCGCCGCCAGTACTTCGCCGTTGCCGCCGCCGACGTCGACGAGGGAGTCGAAGCGCGACCACTCGAAGGCAGCGACGAGGTGGGGCAGTTGCGCGCGGATCCGGAGCGTCATCTGCCGGTCGAAGGACTCGCGCAGGTGTGGGTGTTCGGCGAGGTCGGCCCAGAAGCCGGCGCCGTAGCGGCGCGGATACGCCGCCTCGCCCGTGGCGACGCTGTGCGCGAGCTCGACGAACGCCAGTTCGGCGCGGCCGCCGGCGGTGTCCAGGCGCAGCAGCGTCGTGATCAGGTTGTCGTCGCAGAGGTTGCTGCCGTACGCGGTGGTGCGGAAGCCGTCGCCCGTGCGTTCGAGGATGTCCAGCGTCGCGAGGTGCTCGAGCAGCAGCCCGAGCGCGACGGCGTTCACGTGGAGTTCGTCGGCCAGGATGGCGGCGGACGCGGCGTCGCGTAGTCGTTTCGGCAGGTCCAGGGTCACGGCGACCCGCAGCGCCATCGGTGTCGCCAGCCCGGCCATGCGCAGGAGCGAGCTCGTATCGTCGTCGGTGCGTCCCACGAAGATCCACTCTGCCCGGCCGGTCAACCGAAATCCCACGAATTCCCAGGAGCGCCGATGCGTCCGTACGTCCTGCTCAGCGTCGCGACCAGCGTCGACGGGGCGATCGACGACACGACACCGAACCGGCTACTGCTCTCCAACGCCGAGGATTTCGACCGCGTCGACCAAGAGCGCGCGGAATCCGACGCGATCCTCATCGGCGCCGGCACGATCCGCGCTGACAACCCGCGGCTCCTCGTCAACAGCGAAGACCGCCGCGCCGAGCGCGTCCGCGAAGGAAAGCCCGCGTATCCCTTGAAGGTGACTGTGACGGTGTCCGGTGACGTCGATCCGGACTGGAAGTTCTGGCACCACGGCGGCGAAAAGCTCGTGTACACCACGGAATCCGGTGCGCGGCTCGTTCGGCAACGCTTGGGGGACCTGGCCGGCGTCGTCCCGCTCGGGACCACTGTGGACTTCGGCGCACTGCTCGACGACCTCGGCCACCGCGGGGTTCGCCGGCTGATGGTCGAGGGCGGCGGACAGATCCACACGGCGTTCCTGTCGCAGGGCCTGGCCGACGAGATCCACCTCGCCGTCGCGCCGCTCGTCGTCGGGGACGCCGCCGCGCCGAAGTTCCTGCTGCCCGCGCACTACCCCGGCGGGTCGACGCGGCGGATGCAGCTGCCGGAAGCGCGCGCGGTCGGCGACGTCGTGCTGATCCGCTACGCGCCCAAGGACGTCTGAAGATCCAGCGGGGTCTCGCCGCGCCAGCTGACAGCCGCGTCCGGCCGGATCAGCGCGGCCGCGAAGTCCGCGTCGGCCTTGGCCCGCACCAGATCCACGTGGTCAGCCCAGCCGGGCGGGAGTTGGACGTCGCCGGTGAGGTCCAGGAGCACAGCGTGGCCGGCGCGGAGGAGTTCGGCCACGCGGGTGGGACCGGTGGCGGTCACGAGGTCGAGGTCGGGCAACCGGGTCGGGTCGTCCAAACCGGACATCATTCCCGCGAGGTGGCGGTTGGTGTCGGGCAGGCGCATGAGGTCGGTGAAGATGTCACGCAGGGCGAGCACGTCCGGATCCGGGTGTGGCGCTGCCAGAACCCGTTGCGCCGCAGTGTGGTGCAGCACGCGCGCGGCCTTCGGGTGGCGTTCGGTCTGGTACGTGTCGAGCAACCGTTCCGGTGCCCAGCCCGCGAGCGTCGCCGCGAGCTTCCAGCCGAGGTTGAGGGCGTCCTGCACGCCGAGGTTGAGCCCCTGGCCGCCGAGCGGCGGGTGGATGTGGGCGGCGTCGCCGGCGAAGAAGACGCGGCCGTGGCGGTAGTTCTCGAGCTGGCGGGTGGCGTCGCTGAACCGGGAGATGGTGAGGATTTCGGCGAGGGTGGTGGGTTCGCCGTAGAGCTCGGTGAACGCCTGCCGCACGGCTTGTGCGGACATCGGCGTTTCGTGCTCGCCGAGCTTGCCGAACGTGAAGCGGTACCGGTCGCCGCCGATCGGCACGACCATGCCCCAGTGGTGCTCGGTGGCCCGGGTCAGCGTGCTCAGGTGCCCGGCCCACGCGGGCACGAGGTCGGAGACGGCGGAGAGCCGCACGTCGGCGAGCACCGCGCGGTACGTGCCGGGGCGGCCGGGGAACGGCAGGTCCAGGAGCTTCCGCACGGTGCTGTGCGCGCCGTCGCACGCGACGACGTACTGGGCCCGGAGGTCGGTCTGGTCGTGGTCACGGTGACGCCGGTGTCGTCCGGCTCGATCGCCGTGGCGTCGTGGCCGCGCAACACGCGCGCGCCGCGGGCGGTGGCGGCGGATTCCAGGATTTCCTCGACCTTCCACTGTGGAATGCCGATCGGATGCGGATACCTGGTTTGCCAGGGGCTGTTGTCGAGCGGCACCGGCAGCCCCGCGAAGTGCCCGCCGACGGCGGCTCGATCGACCTGGTGCTCCAGGATCGCGTCGAGCAACCCGCGTGCGTCGAACAGCTCGGCAGTGCGCGGCTGGATGGTGCCGCCCTTTGTCTGCTCGATGCGCTCGGCCAGCTTCTCCACCACCAGACCTCAGCGCCGCCCAGGGCCAGCTCGTGCGCCAGCATCAGGCCGGTCGGGCCCGCTCCCACCACGATCACGTCCCCAGAACTCTCCCTCGGTGCACAAATATACTGAGTGCAATTTAGCCCTGGGTGCAGCAGAGCGGTAGGATTGGTTCGTGGACGACCAGCCCGGCCTGCGGGAACGCAAGAAGCAGCGCACCCACGACGCCATCTCCAACGCGGCCATCGACCTCTTCCTCGAGCACGGCTTCGACGCGGTCTCGATCTCACAGGTCGCCGAAGCCGCCGAAGTCTCGCGGCGCACCCTCTTCGCCTACTTCCCGGCGAAGGAGGACCTGGTCCTGCACCGCGTCGCCGACCACGGGACGGAGAGCGCGCGGGTCGTGCGCGCCTACCCGGCCGCCCCGCTCACCGCCCTCCGCGCCCACTTCCTCGACGGCCTCGCCCGCCACGACCCGATCGCCGGGCTCTGCGACCTGCCGGAGGTCCTGGCGCTTTACCGCCTGATCACGAGCACCCCCAGCCTGGTCGCCGGCATGCTGCGCTTCCGAGAGAGCGCCGAACACGCGCTCGCCGCCGAACTGGGCGATCTGCCGGGCGTCGCACCTCTCACCGCGCGCCTCGCCGCCGCCCAGATCGCCTCCGTCCAGTGGCGGCTCTCCATGGAGAACCACGACCGCGTGGCCACCGGCGTCCCCGCCACCACTGCCTACCCCGGCGCTGTCGCCGCGGCCGAACAGGCCTTCGACCTGCTGTCGCACGGCTTGGCGCCCGTGCTGCCACAGGCCTGACGGACGCCTGCAGACCTGCCGCCGGCGTTTCTCCGGCGGCATCGAGCGCTTCGATCCGCCGTCATCCGACGCCACCGACGCCACCCGCCGCCACCCGCCGCGTCAGGCGCGAATCCGCGCCAAAGCCGCGCGGCCGGCCGGAGCCCAGCTCGGCTTGCCGCCCGGGGGGCCGGCTTCGCCGATGGCGATGAGGCGGGATGCGGTCAGCAGGGCCCAGCCGCGGGCGCGCCGGAAGGTCGCGTCGTCGGTGGCGTACGCGGTGAAGAACCGCGTCGGGTCGGGGAGGAGGACCCAGGCGGCGGCGAGGTCGGTCGCGGGGTCGCCGGCGCAGAGTTCGCCGAAGTCGAGGATGCCGGTGAGGGTGCCGTCGCGCACGACGACGTTCGCCGGGTGGAGGTCGGCGTGGAGCCAGACCGGTGGGCCCTGCCAGGCAGGGGGCGGCGACGGCGTCGGCCCAGATCTCGCGGTGGGGCGGGCTGTCGAGGGTGGCGGTGAAGAGCGCGAGTGGGCCGCCGCGGTCGGAGTGGGTCGGGGCGTCGGCGGGTGCTTCGCGGTGGAGCGCGGTGAGGAACGCGGCGAGGGCGCCGGCGGCGTCGGCGCGGGTGATCGGGACGCCGTCGGCGGGCTCGCCGGGCACCCAGGTGACGACGGTCCAGTGTTTCGGGAACCGTTCGGCCGGCCGGCCGAGGCGAACGGGCGTCGGAACCGGCAAGGGGAGGTGTGGGGCCAGCGACGGCAGCCAGCGGCGTTCCTTGGCGAGCAGGCCGGACGCGCGTTCGGTCGCGAAGGGGAGGCGGACGGCCAGGTCGTCGCCGAGGCGCCAGAGCTGGTTGTCCCAGCCGGTGGCGGCGCGTTGCAGCGGCCGGTCGGCGAGGTCGGGGTGCTGCTCGCGCAGAAGTGCGCGGATGAGGTCTTCGGTCATGAGCGGTCCCCCGGTGTCCGAACTGTTCAAGACGAGCCCGTCGCGGCGTGCGACGGTGATCGTATGACTGTGAACCTCGCCGCTGCCGCGTCCTTCCTCGCCACGCACGGGCGGTTGCTCGACCGCCGCCGCTTCGAGCTGCTCTTCGGCGACGGTGATGCGGACGCCGTGCTCGCGGCCGTCGCGGCGTACCGCAACGCCGACGGCGGGTACGGCTGGGGCCTCGAACCCGACCTGCGCGCGCCGGAGAGCCAGCCCGGCGGGGCGCTGCACGCGTTCGAGGTGTTCGAGGACATCGCGCCGGCGACGACGCCGCTGGCGGTGGAGCTGTGCGACTGGCTGGAGTCCGTTTCGCTCGCGGGCGGCGGGTTGCCGTTCGCGTTCCCCGTGGCGGACCGCGCGGGCAGCGCTCCATTTTGGACGGACGCCGACCCGGCGAAGTTCTCCCTGCAGAGCACGGCCTTCGTCGCTTCCACGGCGTTGCGCGTCGCGCGGCACGACAAGGCGGTGGCGGAACACCCGTGGGTGCGGGCCGCGACGGAGACGTGCCTGGAAGCCGTCCGCCGCGTGGAGACGCAGCCGCACGCGATCGAGCTGTCGTTCGCGATCCGGTTCCTCGACGCCGCGCACGCGACGCGGCCGGAGGCGGGCGAACTTCTCGACCACCTCGGCCGGTTCCTACCGCCCGACGGGATCGTCTCCGTCGCCGGCGGCCGCGCCGGCGAGGTGCTGCGCCCGCTCAACTTCTCGCCGCTCCCGGGCCCCGCGCGCAAGCTGTTCGACCCCGCCGCGATCACTGCCGAGCTCACCCGTCTCGAGTCCCAGCAGCACGACGACGGCGGCTGGAGCGTCGACTTCGCGAGTTACTCGCCCCAGGCGTCGCTCGAATGGCGCGGCTACGCCACCGTTGGCGCGGTTTCGGTGCTGCGGGCCAACTCGTAGTGTCGGTGGCGTGCTGCCCCAGGACAGTCACGTCCACACCGAGTGGTCGTGGGACACGGTCACCGGATCGATGGTCCGCTCGTGCGAGCGGGCGCTGGAGCTCGGCCTGCCGTCGCCGGCCTTCACCGAGCACGCCGACCTGACCCCGTGGCTGATCCCCGAGCCGGTCCGCCCGCACCTGCCCGAGCACTTCCGCGTGCGGTTGCGCGCGGACGGCGTGCTGGCGCTCCTCAACGTCTTCCTGCGGCTTTCACCCGGCCCGCACTCCGCACTACTTTTCGGCGCCGGCGGCACCGGACGCTCGTGCTGGCGGCCGCCGTTAGCAAATCTCTTTGGCTCTTGCCACCGAACCCTCCGACTTGTCCACACCCGACCTTCTGTCACGACGGTTCTCCACAGGTTCAGCCGGTGCCGGTTTTTGGGGCCTCACCTCGGTAAAATGGAGTCGGGGACGCCCCCCTGAGGCGGGCGGGGGCCTGTTCTGCCGGGCCGAAGGGGGAGTGCGCGGTGAGGGGCGAGTGCGCGTTCGGGAAGTGGCGGCGGGCTGAGGTCCGCGCCGGAGGGGGCGCTGGAGTGTGCGGTACAACCGGGGCCGCGCCCGGGTGGGTCCGGCCGGGGTCGGCGGTGTCAGACGCCGGCCCGGAGTGCGTGGGTCGGCCGGGTTCGGGCTCGATCGGGTTGCGGGCGCAGAAGGCTTCGGCGCCCGCAAGCTGGTGGGCGGTTGCGGGTCAGGGCCAGAGGCGGTCGTGGGTCCAGGTGCCGCCGTCGCGGTGGTAGCGCACGCGCAGGTGGCGGCGGTCGTGGGAGGCTTGCCAGAATTCGACCGTCGTGGGCGTCAGGAGGTAGCGCGTCCAGGTTTCCGGGGCGGTGTCGGGATTTTCGGCGACCCAGAGCTCCGCGGCCTCGGCGGCTTCGGTGAGTTTGGCGGGGTCCGGGAGGACTTCCGACTGGTGGCCGATGAACGCCTCGACGCGGGAGGCCGGCGGGCGGGCCAGGAAATCGGCCGCGGAGACTTCGGGGGTGGCCTGCCGGAAGGTGCCCCGCACGCGGACCTGGCGGCCGCGGCCGGGCCAGAAGAAGGTGAGGGCGGCGCGCGGGTCGCCCGCGAGCTGCCGGCCCTTTGGGCTTTCGGAGCTGGTGGCGACCGCCCAGCCGTCGGGTTCCACGTCCTTGAGGATCACCACGCGGGCGTCCGGGAAGCCGTCCTCATCCACTGTGGACAGGGTGACGGCGTGGGGCGCGAGGACGTGTTCGCCGGCCTCGGTCAGCCACTCGAGGAACAAGTCTTCCGGGGTGTCCGGGGCCGTGTCCGGGTCGAAGGACGGGAGGTCTTCCGGGAAGGATTGCCAGCCGCGCAGGGAGATCATGTCACTGACCGTACGGCGGATGGCCCGGTGGCGGGTAGTGCGGCGGCTGGGGCCCGGGTGGGCCGGCGGCCGGAGGCGGCGGCGTCTGAGCTTGCCAGCCGGGCGGGATCTGCCGGCCGGGGAAGCCGCCTGGACCGGGGGCGCCAGGCGCGGGCGCCTGGCCGTAGCCGCCTTGAGGAGCAGCATCGCCCGCTTGCCTGGCTTGCCACTGCGCCTGCCACAGCACCTGCTGGTAAGCCTCCGCCGGTTGCGGAAAGCAGAACAGCAGCTTCGCGTTCACCGACCCCTGCACGGCCGCGCCCCAGAACTTCCCGCCCGCCCAGGCGTAGGTCAGGCCGGCGTACGGGTCGACGGCGACCATGCGGGTTTCGCCGCCGAACTGGTTGGCGGACTTGGCCGAGGCGGCCGCGGCGGCGTCGGGGTGGACGCGGCCCACGAGGCCCGCGATGACGACCGACGCGGCGGTCCAGCCGATGGTGCCCTGCACGTTGGCCCGGGCGTGCTGCGTGGCGAGCCCGGTGAACTGGACCAACGTCTGCGCGTCGATCTCCGGGTACGCGGCCGCGACGACGCAGAAGTTCATGGTGGACAACATGATCGACTCCGCGAACAGGCCCACGGCGGCGGTCACCGGTCCGATCTGGACGGTGTTGAGCTGCCCGCCGCTGCGCTGCACGCGTTCGGCGACCACCTGCAGGTACTGCTCCGGAGTGAACAAGCCGAACTCCCCAAAACCGAGAAAACCGCCCGGTGTCCATCGTCGCACGCCAGGCGGTGGGGACTCAGCTCGCGGGCAGCGGCGCGCGGCGGAAGGCGTCGGCGAGCGACCAGGTGCCGCCGCCGGTGAAGGCGAGCAGCAGGAACGCCCACGCGAAGATCGCGGCCTGCTCGCCGCCGTTCTCGATGGGCAGCACGGCCGAGCCGGCGTGCACGGCGAAGTACGCGAAAGCCCTGGAACCGGAGCAGATCACGGCGGCGGCGCGCGTGCCGATCCCCAGCGCGACGAGCGCGCCGCCGACGAGCTGGATCAGCGCTGCCCACCACCCGGGCCACTGGCCGGTCGGTGCGGCGTGGTGGCCCCACAGCCCGAAGACCATCGAAGCGCCGTGGCAGAAGAACAGGAACCCGAGCACGATGCGGAAGAGTGTGAGGACGTGGTCACGCCCCCGGTCGAAGAGTTTCACGGCTGTCATCTCCCTGGCAGTCGGAAATACGCGACCGTCAGGGTAGGTAGACCAACACTCGAACTTTAACCACAATGGGTGATGTCTCCCTTACTCACTGAAACTCGACCCTTTCACACTTCACTCTCGTGTGACTGGACATGATTGACTGTGCGCGCTATGCGACGAATCCTCGCTCTCGCGCCCGCCGTGGTGCTGCTCGCCGGCTGCGGCGCGCCGACCCCGATCACCGGGACGCCCCAGCCCGAACCCCCGTCCGCGGCGACGTCCAAGGCCCCGGCCCCCGGTCTCCCGCCTGACCCCCAGCCCGCGCGCGAAGCGAAGTGCCCATACCTCTCGGCCGAGACGGTGCAGGACGCGAACGGCCAGCACGTGACGACCGTGCGCGTGTCCGCCGACGAGCCGCACCCCGCGTGCTTCTTCTACCGGCCCGACGGTGGCCTGCAGGTGACCGTCCAGGTCTACGTGGGCAGCCAGGACGTCGCGACGAAGCTGGTCAACCGGGCCGCTCCCGTCGACACGTCGAACCCCGCGTCGGACCCCGCGGGCTGGAAGGGCGGCTACCAGCCGACCGGTGACGGAGTGGTGTACGCCGTCGCGAAGGGGGGCGACGCGGTCATCGTGACCAGTAACCAGAAGCAGAGCATCAAGGCACGCACAGTGGCGAAGAAGGCTATCGCGGCCCTCGAACTCTGAGTAGTGACCTCCGCATGGGTGAGTGAAGTTGATCTTGTATTACCCTATGCGGCACGCGCAGGCCAGGAGCACTCGCGCGGGCGGGTGCCCGTCCGGCACCACCAGCACTTCGCCATCTCGACGACAAGGACAAGATTCGTGGCTGACACCCTCAAGGAAATCCTGCTCGACTCCAGCCGGCGCCCGTCGGTCGTGACCGACCTCGAGGGTCTGGTCGACGCCGAGGTCTCCGACAAGGGCGGGGTTTCCGGCGCCGTCGTGAAGACGGGCTTCGCTGCCGTCAAGAAGATCAAGCCGGGCATCATCCCCTCGGCGGTCGACAGCCTGCTGGACGACTTCGCCGGTGCGCTCGAGCCGTTCTACGGCGACTACCGGGCCCAGGGCGGCAACGACTTCGGCGCCTACCTGACCAGCCGCTCCGACGCGGCCGCCGACGCGCTGCTGAGCGTCACCGACTCGCGCGCTGAGCGCAGCAGCCGCGACAGCATCAAGAAGGTCTACTCCAAGCTGCGCCCGAACGGCAAGAAGAACGTCGAGGAGGCGCTGCCCCGCCTCGGCCAGCTGATCGACAAGCACGCCGCGATGGCCTGAACCGCCTAGGCGACAACGGAAGAGGGCCCCGGGGTGCAGTCCCGGGGCCCTCTTCTCGTCCTCAGTTCTTCTTCTCGGCGGCCGGCGTGCTCGGCGCCTTGCCGTTGCTCGCGGGCGACGGCGTGGTCTCCGACGCGGGCTGGGCCGGGGGAGCCGGCGGGGTGGCCTTCGGCGGCGCCGGGGCGACCGGCGGCTCCTGCTGGCGCGACTTCAGCGCCACGGCGGTGCCGACGGCCACGGCACCCAGGCCGAGCAGCCACGGCCAGCGGCGACGCTTGCGCGTGCCCTTGGCCGCCGCCTTCGCCTCGACGAGAGCGGCCCGGAAGTCCTTCTTCGCTGCCTTGAAGTCCTTCTTGCCGCGGCGCTTCGACTCGCCGGCCGACTTCGCGGCCTTGATGGCGGCCTTCTTCGCCTTGCGGCCTGGCTTCTTCAGCTCCGCGATGCGGGCCAGGGCCTCCTTGCGGGCCGCGGCCGAGCTCTTCTTGAGCTCCTTGCGGGTCAGCTCGGTCTTCTTCGCGAGCTTCTTGCGGGCCCGGCGGCTCTGCTTCGCGAACTCTTCGGCACTGGCTTCGGCGGCCTTGGCGGCGGCTTCGGCACCCGCCTTGCCCGCGTCGGTAGCTCGCTTGCGCAGGCCGAGCGCGCCGGACTTCACCGACTCGCTCACCGAATCTGCGGCCCGGGTCATGGCCTTCACCTCATCAATCGTTTTGATATCGCTCCGTTGCCTGTAACCTATCGTGCCCTTTTTCCCGGCGTAACGCTGTGTCTTCCCCCAACGGGAACCGGTGAAACTTCAGGAAAGGGGCTTCTTCCTGCGGTCAGACCAGTCGCTTCGCCCGCGGCGCCGCCCCTGAACCCCCCAAATGTGCGAAGGGATGGCACGATGGCGGCGTGACTGAAAGCGCCCGCAAGGCCACCCTGCACACCAATCAGGGTGACATCCACGTGAACCTGCTCCCCGACCACGCGCCGAAGACGGTCGCGAACTTCGTCGGGCTCGCCACCGGCTCGAAGGAGTACACGCAGCCGAACGCGCAGGGGACGAACTCCGGCCCGTTCTACGACGGTTCGATCTTCCACCGCGTCATCGACGGCTTCATGATCCAGGGCGGCGACCCAACCGGCACCGGCCGCGGTGGGCCCGGGTACAAGTTCGGCGACGAGTTCCACCCCGAGCTGCAGTTCAACAAGCCGTACCTGCTGGCCATGGCCAACGCCGGGCCGGGCACCAACGGCTCGCAGTTCTTCATCACCGTCGCGCCCACGACGCACCTGAACTTCCGCCACACGATCTTCGGCGAGGTCGCGGACCAGGACTCCCGCAACGTCGTCGATGCCATCGCGCACGCGGCGACCGGCCCGGCGGACCGTCCGCTGGCCGACGTCGTCATCGAGAAGGTCACCATCGAGGCCTGAGGCCGCACCGGGGGGATTTCGGTAGGTTGGTGGCATCGTGAACCAACCGCCGAATCCCCCTGTTCAGCCGCAGGCCGCGCTCCCCGGTTGCTGGTGGCACCCCAACCGCCCGACCGGCCTCAGCTGTGCGCGCTGCGGGCGTCCGGCGTGCCCCGAATGCCTGCGTGAAGCGCCCGTCGGCTTCCAGTGCACTGACTGCGTGCACTCCGGGACGCAGCAGCAGCGTCAGCAGCACCGGCAGTACCAGAACTCGGGACTCGGCCAGCGCACGATCGCCGGGGCGCGGCTGTCCAAATCCTTCGTGGTCACGAGCACTCTGCTCACGATCAACGTTGTCTTCTTCCTGATCACCGTGCTCCAGACGAAGAGCATCTGGGACAACGGCAACGCACCCCTCGAACAGCTCGGCTGGCTGCAGCCCTACGCCACTCTGGGCGGTGGCGAGTGGTGGCGCATCTTCACTTCGGGGTTCGTGCACTTCGGGATCATCCACATCGCGGCCAACATGTTCTCGCTGTGGATGATCGGCCGCGCGCTGGAGCAGGTCTTCGGCAAGACCCGGTTCCTCGCGCTGTACTTCGTGTCCGTGTTCGGCGCGTCCACGGCCGTGCTGCTTTTCGACAACCCAGGGCAGATCTCTGGCGGTGCCTCGGGTGCGATATTCGGGCTGCTGGGCTGCTACGCGGTCATCGTCGTGAAGCTCAAGCTCAACCCGACTGGTTTGCTGGTCACCCTGGCGATCAACGCCTACATCACGTTTTCGATCCCCGGCATCTCGATCCTCGCGCACGTCGGCGGGCTCATCACCGGCGCGCTCGTGGCCGTGGCGATCCTGTACGCGCCGGAGCGCGACAAGGCGCGTTGGCAGGCGATCGGCGTGGCGATCATCGTGGTGGCGCTGCTGGGCCTGGTCGTCTACCGCGGCGCGGTGCTTTCGTCGCTGGCGGGCTAGAGCCGGCTGCGCAGGACGGTCAGCACGTCCAGGACGTCGCGCGGGTCTTCGCCGAGGTCGGTGCGACCGAAGATGTACAGCTGGTCGTCGTGTTCGAGTTCGAGGGTCACGCCGTCGCGGCCGAGGCGGCGGGTGGTGCGCAGCTGCGTGCGCGTGTGCGCCCAGGGCAGGTGGTGCGTACCGCCGAGGGTGCGGGCCACGAGGCCGTGCTCGTCGACGGCCAGCCGCGGCCGCACGAAAGTCCAATGCACCGCGAACGCGCCGATCGCGACGGTGGCGAGGCCCATGAGGACCGCGCCCTTGCCGTCGCCGAAGAAGCCGTCGAGCACCGCGCCCGCCAGCAGGAGCACCGTGACGAGCCAGGCCGCTACCACAAGCCCCTGACGGGGCGCCCACGAGGTGGGGTAGTTATCCACAGACGTTATCCACACTGGGGATGAGTCACACCGGTGTAATTCGGCGTCAAGCGGCCATTCGGCGTAATGATCAACGCCAGCGCATCGTCATCAGAAGACCGACGATCATCGCCGCGAACCCGATGCCGAAGTTCCAGTTCCCGAGATCGGACAGGAACGAAATCTTGTCCCCGGCGATGTAGTTCACGATGAGCCACAGCAGCCCGAGGAGCATGAGGCCGAACATGACGATCTTGTAGAACAGGTTCGACGGACCGGCGACCTTCACCGGCGTCCGGCGGTCGACGGGTGGGGTGTACGCGGTCTTCTTGCGGACCTTGGACTTCGGCATCGTGTTCCTCGCGTGCTGTGCGTGCTGTACCTGGTGGCGGTGCCTGTACGCGGGCGTCCCGCAGCTCGGGTTGCGCAACCAGCGCCACGTGAACACGTTAACGTAATCGACGGCTCCAGAGCATCGGGCGGGAGCGGTCGGATTTCCGGACTGTGATGATGGCGCCACCGGCAGTTCCGCTGGGGCGCGAGAGGAGCTCGCGTGACCACGCAGGATTGGCCGGGCGAAGACGACCGCCGCCGACCCGCCCCCGGCCCCGACGGCCAGCGGCGACGGCAGCCGCCGCCCGGCGCCGGCAGACCACGCAGACAGCCCCCGGGGGACCCCGCCCGCAGAGCACCCGAGCCGCCTCGCGGCTCCGCGGGCGAACCCCCGCGCCGGCAGGCTGATCAGCGCAGACCACCCGAACAGCGGCAGCCCCGTCCCACTCAGCAGTACGGCACGGAGCAGGCGCGGGCCGAGCGAGGCCGCACAGAGGAGTACCGGGCCCCGCGGCGCGGCTTCGAGTCAGGTGCCGGCAGCGATCGCCGTGGTGCGGGTCCGCGAGACGGCCGGCAGAGCGCGGCCGCGCGGCGGGACGCCGAGTTCGGCACCGACGGCCTCGACGACGAGCAGCGGCTTGGCGATCGCCGTGGTGCCGGTCGGCGCGGTCCGGTGGGCCCGAACCGGCCCGGGCGGCCGCCGGTGCCCGGCGTGGCGGACCAGCCGACGGAGGTGTTCGCGGCGGTCGGGGGCACGGCCACGGCCGTGGCGGACAAGCCCGCGCCGCCGCTGGGGAAGGGCGGGGTGGCGATCCGGACGGCCGGCGAGGTGCTGATCACGCTCGGCCTGATCGTGCTGCTGTTCATGGTCTACGAGGTCTGGGTGACAGACCTGTTCTCGGCCGAGAAGCAGTCGGTGGCGAGCGACCAGCTCGAGGGCGACTGGGCGAAGGACCGCACGCTGCACCCCGGTCTGGTGGACGGCAAGGCGTTCGCGCGCATCCACATCCCGTCGTTCGGGGCGGACTTCGACTTCACGATCCAGGAGGGCACCGGCGAGGACTCGCTGGCCATCGGCCCCGGTCACTACAAGGGCACGGCGCTGCCGGGCGAGCCCGGTAATTTCGGCGTCGCCGGCCACCGCGTGGGCAAGGGCGCGCCGTTCAACGACCTGGACAACCTGAGCTCGTGCGACCAGATCGTGATCGAGACCCAGACCGACTTCTACATCTACAAGGTCCTGCCCTACGACGACGAGATCTCCGGCTGGAGCAGCGGCAAGGGCGCGCAGCCGGAGTGCAAGGGTGTGTCGACGCTGCGCAACCCGAGCATCCCGGGCGGCGGCCCGTACGACCAGACGTTCGGCCGGAAGGTCGTGCTCCCGAGCCAGGGCGACGCCGTGAACCCGGTGCCGTACAAGCCGGCGGACGTCCTGCCGAAGGCGCAGATGGCAGCGCTGCTCACGCTCACCACGTGCCACCCCCAGTTCTCCGCGAAGCAGCGGCTGATCATCACGTCGGTGCTCACGCAGCAGGTGCCGAAGTCGCAGGCCGCGGACTACGGCAAGCTGCTGACCGAGATCGGGGGCGCGTCCTGATGTACGGCTGGATCTGGCGGCACCTGCCCGGGCCGTTCGCGGCGAAGCTGGCCATCGCGGTCGCGCTGGTGCTCGGCATCATCGCGCTGCTGATGTTCGTGGTGTTCCCGTGGCTCGACCCGCTGCTGCCGTTCAACGAAGTGTCGGTGGACAACTGAGGCACACCCGCTTCGGCGTCTTCCTCGTTTCCGGGCGGTTCCCGGGCCAGGAGGACGCCGAAGTGCTCCAGCGGACCGTCCGCGCGGCCGAGGCCGCCGAGTCGGCGGGGTTCGACGACGTCTGGCTCGCCGAGCACCACTTCATGCCCTACGGCGTGTGCCCGTCGGCGATCACGCTCGCCGGCCACGTTCTCGGTCGCACGCGGCGGATCAAGCTGGGGACGGCCGTGAGCGTGCTGTCCACGTCGCACCCGGTGGCGCTGGCTGAGCAGTGGTCGCTGCTCGACGCCGTGTCCGGTGGGCGGCTGCGGCTCGGCGTCGGCCGCGGCGGGCCGTGGCAGGACCTCGAGGTGTTCGGGACCGGGCTCGACCGCTACGAAACCGGGTTCGAAGAATCGCTCGACCTGTTGCTCGCAGCGGCCACCGGGAAAGCCGGCGCGAACGGCGATCATTTCGCGTTCCGGGAGGTGCCGCTGGTGCCGGCCCCGCGCCGGAAGCCGGACGTGGTGGTCGCCTGCGGCGGCCCGAAGTCCGGCGCCATCCGGGTGGCGGCCAAACGCGACCTGCCGCTGTTGCTCGGCCTGCACGCCGGGGACGAGGAGAAAGCCGCGACGGTCAAGGCGTACGGCCAGCGTGCGGACCACGTCTCCACGGTGGTCTGCCAGGTCGGCGCCAGCCGCGACGACGCTGTCGCCACCGTGCGGAAGTCCTTGCCCGGCTGGCTTTCCACCGGGCTCGCGGCGCACGTGCCGGTGGACGACCGGCCCGGCCCGGCACGCGATCCGCACGAGTACACCGAGCACCTGTGCGCGATCCATCCCGTCGGCGATCCGGCGTACTGCGTGGCGACCCTGGAAACGAGCCTCCGGCGCACCGGGGTCGCCCACGTGATCATGTTCGTGGAAGCTTCCGGTACGCCGGAGGGCACGGTCGAGAACATCACGCGGATCGGCACCGAAGTGCTGCCCGCGCTCAGGAACCGGCGGGATTAGCAGTCGCGCAGCTCCGGGCTCTGGTTCAGCAGCTGCCCGCGCGGCGAGACGAACGCGCGGTAGCGATCACCGTCCACTTCGGACTCCCGGAACACCGAGACCCGGTGGCAGTTCTGGAACGCGAGCTTCACACCGAAGTGGCGTTCGAGACCGCCGCGGATGGCGTCGGAGGCCAGCGCGCGCAGCAACTGCCCGCGCGCGGCCTCGCTCGGCGGCGGCGTCTCGTTGTCGGCGAAGCCGTCCGGCGCGCCGTCGGCCTCGGCGATCACACCCGTGATCACTTCCCACGCGTAGGGCAGCGATTCCCGCACGCAGGCGACGAACTCGGCGTCGGAGACCTCCCCGCGCTCGGCCTTCTCCAGCAGCGCGGGCGATACGTCCAGGGACAAGACAACCTCCAGGATTGAGTGGGTCTCTTCCTGGCTACTCGCCCCGCCGCACGCGCCACAAGAGAAAACGGTATTCATCACCACTTCGGTGGATCACTCCCACCGGAACAGCCGCACGGCCAGCGCCGTCCCGCCCAGCGCGAACGCGGCCAAGGCGACGAACTGCAACGGCTGAACGCCGGCGCCCACCCACGCGTCCTGCAGCGGCTGAGTGCCCGGTGGCACGTACGCGCCGATCCGCTGGATCGCCTGCGGCAGCAGCGGCCGCGGCAGGTACACGCCGCCGAGGAACATGATCGGGAAGAACGCGATCATCGCCAGCGCCGAAGCGCCTTTCGCCGTGCGCGCGACCGACGCCGCGACCAGACCCGGCGCGAACACCGACACCAGGCCGAGCAGCAGTGTCACCGCATACGTGAGCGGGTGGCGCGGCAGCGGCACGTCGAACGCGATCCGGGCGGTCACGAGCATCAGGACCACCCCGGCGAGTGCCACCCCCGCGTGGATCACGAGCTGCGCGAGCAACAGGTGCGCCGGTGGCACCGGGGTCGTCGCGAGGCGGCGCAGCACGCCTTGCTCGCGGTAGGTGGCCACGGCCGCCGGGATCGCCTGCAGCCCGAGCATCGCGAGCGAAACCACCACGAGCGAAGGGACCCACAGGTCGATGAAGCGGTAACCGCCGGTCACCGCGCTCGGTCGAGACATACTGGGGATCGAACCGATGCCGAGCAGCAGCGCGGTCGGCAGCGCGACGCCGAACAGCGCCCACAGCGGCGTGCGCAGGAAGAGCTTCGCCTCGGTGGCGACGAGCTTGGTGAAGGTGTGCACGGTGCTCACTCCCGTCCGGTGAGGGTGACGAACGCGTCGTCCAAAGTGGATTTCCCCGTGATGGCGCGGAGTTCGGCCGGGGTGCCGGTGGCGACAATCCGGCCGGTGTCGAACACGGCCACGCGGTCGCAGAGGCGTTCGGCCTCGTCCATGAAGTGGGTGACGAGCACGACCGTCACGCCCGCGTCGCGCACGTCCCTGACCACCTGCCACGTCTCGCGGCGCGAATGCGGGTCGAGGCCGGTGGTGAGCTCGTCGAGGATCGCGACCTGCGGGTCGCCCACCAGCGCGAGCGCGATCGACAGCCGTTGCCGCAGGCCGCCGGAGAGCTTGCCGAACGCCGCCGTCCGATGGTCTTCGAGACCGAGCCGGCGCAGGAGCCCCGCGAGGTCCGCGGGTTGCGGGTAGCAGGCGGCGAACAGCTCCAGCGCCTCCTGCACGCGCAGCTTCTCGGGCAGCCGTGCGTCCTGCAGCTGCACACCGACGAGCCGGCGCAGCCGCACGGCGTCCTTCGCCGGATCAAGCCCCAGCACGGAGATCGAGCCGGAATCGGGCCGGCGCAGGCCCTGCAGGCACTCGACGGTGGTGGTCTTCCCGGCGCCGTTGGTGCCGAGGACGCCGAAGATCTCGCCGCGCTCGACGGCGAACGAAACGCCGTCGACCGCGACCCGCTTGCCGTAGGTCTTGCGGAGCTCGGTGACTTCGATGAGTGGCATGCGAAAAACGCTAGGCAGGCCCGGGTTCCGGCAGAATGATGCTGAAATCCCAGTCCAGGTGGGGTTTCGCTGACGAGGGGGTGGGGCTGGGCCCACCCCGGCCCGGGTGCTGCGGCCCGTGCGTCGAGGCGGCCGGATCGGTCACACTCGCCGGGAGGGGAAAGGGGGTGGCCACGTGCCCCGACGGCGTGCGTTCGCCCTCGCTGGCCTCGCGCTGCTGAGCTGGCTCGACGCGCTCGTCGAGCTGCTCGCCTTCCTGCTGCTCTGCGTCGGGCTCGTCTTCTTCCTCGGTCCCGTCCTCGACCGGGCCCGCGGGCGCGCGGCCCGCACCCGCGAGCTGGCCGGCCGGTGGTGTGGCGTCGAGGTGACCAGCCCGTACCGGCCGGAGCCACCGGATCCGGAACGCGAGCGCGACGGCTGGTACCGCGACGGCAACCAGCTCTACAAACGCGCGTGGTGGATCCGCTGGAACCGACGTTTCACGTGGATGATGGAGGATCCGGCTACCGGCCGTGAGCTCGGCTGGCAGCTCGTCAATCCACCGTTCGCGCTGGTCACGGCCGTGCTTTCGCTCGCCACGGGAACTCGCGCGCTGCGCTGGTACGGCCGCTGGACGAGCTTCTGGCTCGGCCCGCGCCCACCCGCCGGGGCCGCGCGCAAGCGGTGGTTGCACCGGCACGCCGAATCGTTCGGGCACCAGATCGGGCTCCTCGCCCTGTCGCTGGTGCACCTGGGGTTCTCGGTGTGGCAGTTCGTGGTGATCACCGGCGCCGCCCCGGTCGCGGCGCCGCTCGTGGTGTCGTGCCGGACGATCCCCGACACGCTGCGCCGCGAGGCCGGCAACTGGACGGGCGTGCGCATCGCGCGGCCGTACCTGCCGCCGCCCGGGCTGCCGGTGCCGCGGCCGGACGGGCTCTACCAGGTCGGCAAGCAGCTGTACGACGAACCGTGGTGGCCGGTGCAGCGCGCCCGCACGCGGTGGATCCTGCACGACCGCGCGACCTGGCGCGACCTCGCCGGCGGCGCGCTGATCCCGGTGTTCTCGCTGCTGCTGACCGCGCCCACGGTCGCCCTGCTCGGTTGGGGCCTGACCGGGCTGGTCATGCTCTGGGCCTGGCGGCCGTTCGCGTCCTCACCGGTCCAGTGGTTCCCGCTGCCCGAGGTGGCGACGCACCTCGGCGCACTCGCTCAAACGCCGGTCGCGCTCGCGCTCATCGTCGGCGGCCTCGCGCCGACAACGTGGCTGGCCCGCCAACAGGCGCGCTTCGCGCGGCTGTGGCTCGGACCGACGGAAGCGATGCGGCTCGCACAACGGGCGGCGCGACTGGACCAGTCGCGCACCGACGTCACGGTCGCCCAAGCCGCCGAGCTGCGCCGCATCGAACGCGACCTGCACGACGGCATCCAGTCCCGGCTCGTGGCCATGGGCCTGAAGCTCGGTGCGATCGAGGCGCTCATCGGCAGCGACCCCGAAGCGGCGAAATGCCTCGCGGCCGAGCTGCGGAACGCGTCGTCGGACGCGCTGACGGAGCTGCGGCTGCTCGTGCGCGGCATCCACCCGCCGGTGCTGTCCGAACGCGGGCTCGTCGACGCCGTGCGCGCGGTCGCGCTCGACAGCCCGCTCAAGGTCGACGTGACGGCCGACGTGCCCGGGCGCGTCGAACAGCCGGTGGAGGCGTGCGTGTACTTCGCCGTGTGCGAACTGCTGGGCAACGCGGCGAAACACGGTGGGGCGCGCCGGGTTTCGCTCTCCCTCGCGCACGCCGACGGCGAGCTGCGCGTGGTCGTGACCGACGACGGCACCGGCGGCGCCGAAGCCGCACGCGGCTCGGGACTTCGCGGAATCGAGCGGAGACTGGGCGGTTTCGACGGTAGGTTGACGCTCACCAGCCCACCCGGCGGACCGACCGAGGCGATCGTGGAGGTGCCGTGCCAGCTCAGCCCCGCAGCCGCCTCACCACCGTCGTCGCCGAGGACCAGTACCTCCTCCGGGACGGCCTGACGCACCTGCTCACCGCCCACGGCTTCGACGTCGTCGCGGCCGTCGGCTCCGGTCCCGAGCTCGCCGCGGCGCTGCGCGAGCACCGGCCCGATGTGTCCGTTGTGGACGTTCGCATGCCACCGACCAACACCGACGAAGGCCTGCAGGTGGCGTTGGCCGCGCGGCGGGAAGTGCCCGGCCTGCCGATCCTCGTGCTGTCGCAGCACGTCGAACAGCTCTACGCGCGCGAGCTCCTCGCCGATGGCACCGGCGCCGTCGGCTACCTGCTCAAGGACCGCGTGTTCAACGCCGAGCAGTTCGTCGACGCCGTGCGCCGCGTCGCCACCGGCGGCACGGCCATGGACCCGGAGGTGATCGCGAAACTGGTGGCGGGCAACGCCGCCGACCCTCTCGCAGCCCTCACCCCGCGCGAACGCGAGGTGCTCGAACTCATGGCCGAAGGCTGTTCCAACGCCGCCATCGCCGCGCGCCTGCACTTCAGCGAGGGCGCCGTCGGCAAGCACACAGCCGGCATCTTCGCGAAGCTCGGCATCGCCGCGTCCGACGACACCAACCGCCGCGTGCTGGCCGTGCTCGCCTACCTCGGGGCCGGCTGAACTCCCGAATCGGCACTCCTGAATCGGCAGTCCAGATCGGCTCAGCTGCGCGAAACGCGCACCATCTCGTCGCGCTCCACGACCTTGATGCGCTCGCGGCCGTGGGGTTCGCCCAGCGCCTTCTCGTGCGCGTCGAGCTTGCCCCAGCCCTCCCACGTGGTGAACGGGATGCCGCGGCCGGTGAGGAAGTCGAGGATCGCTTCGGGCGAGTCGTGCTGGGGCCGCGTCAGCCTGTCGGCGTCGGCAAGCAGACTCGCGACGGTCTCCGCCGCGTCACCCTTCGTGTGGCCGATCAGGCCGATCGGTCCGCGCTTGATCCAGCCGGTGACGTAGACGCCGGGCATGTGGTTCTCGTCGAGGTCCAGCACGCGGCCGGCGTGGTTCGGCACGACGCCCGCGACGTGGTCGAACGGCACCTCCGGCAGGTGCGACGACAGGTAGCCCACCGCGCGGTACACCGCCTGCACGTCCCAGTCGTGGAACTCGCCGGTGCCGCGCACGCCACCTTCCCCGTCGTACTCGGTGCGCTCGGTGCGCAGCCCGATCACGCGGCCGTCTTCGCCGAGCACTTCGGCCGGCGAATGGAAGAAGTGCAGGTGCAGCCGTTTCGGCCGGGACCCCTCGTCGCGGATCGCCCACTCCTGCAGGGTCTTCACGACCATGTCGACCTGCTTCGACGAGCGCAGCGCCGCGACGCTGGCCTCGTCGAACTCCATGTCCTCGGGGTAGACGACGACCTCGACGTTCGGCGAGTGGTCCAGTTCGCGCAGCTCCAGCGGCGTGAACTTCGCCTGCGCCGGGCCGCGGCGCCCGAACACGTGCACGTCGGTGACCGGGCTGGCCTCGAGGCCTTCGTGAACGTTCGCCGGGATGTCGGTGGTCAGCAGCTCATCGGCCGTTTTGGCGAGCACGCGCGCGACGTCGAGCGCCACGTTGCCGACACCCAGCACGGCAACCGAAGTGGCGGTGAGCGGCCAGGTGCGCGGCACGTCGGGGTGGCCGTCGTACCAGGAGACGAAGTCGGCGGCGCCGTGGCTGCCGTCGAGGTCGATGCCGGGGATGTCGAGCGGGCGGTCGGCCCTCGCGCCGGTCGAGAAGATCACGGCGTCGTAGAACTCGCGCAGCTCGTCGAGCTTGATGTCGGTGCCGTAGTCGACGTTGCCGAGCAGGCGGATGTTCGGGCGGTCCAGCACCTTGTGCAGGGCGGTGACGATGCCCTTGATGCGCGGGTGGTCGGGGGCCACTCCGTAGCGGATGAGGCCGAACGGCGCGGGCATGCGCTCGAACAGGTCAATCTGCACATCGGCGTCGGACTTGTCCAGGATGTCGGCGGCGTAGATGCCGGCGGGACCGGCGCCCACAACCGCTACGCGAAGAACTCGGCTCACAGGACTCCACGGTAAGTTAGGGCTACCTAACTTTCACTGTGATCTGGCGTACGGTCCAGCAGGTGGGAGCCGCTAAGCTGGCCGCATGCGCGTACTCGTCGTCGACAACTACGACAGCTTCGTCTACAACCTCGTGCAGTACCTTGCGCAGCTCGGCGCCGACTGCACGGTGTGGCGCAACGACGTCGTCGACCTCGACCGCGTCCCCGAGTTCGACGCCGTGCTCGTGTCGCCCGGCCCGGGCACGCCCGAGCGCGCGGGCCAGAGCATCGAGGTCATCGCGAAGTGCGCCGAGACGCGCACCCCGATGTTGGGCGTCTGCCTCGGTCACCAGGCACTGGGCGTGCACTTCGGTGCCACCGTCGACCGCGCGCCGGAGCTGCTGCACGGCAAGACCAGCCAGGTCCGCCACGACGGTAAAGGCGTGCTCGCGGACCTGCCCGACGGGTTCACGGCCACGCGTTACCACTCGCTGACCGTGCTGCCGGAGACGATCGCCGACGACGTCTTCGAGGTCACCGGCCGGACCGACACCGGCGTCGTGATGGGCATGCGCCACCGCGAGCTGCCGCTGGAGGGCGTGCAGTTCCACCCCGAGTCGGTGCTCACCGAGGGCGGGCACCGGATGCTCGCGACCTGGCTGGCCTCGGCCGGGTACCCGGTCGACCCGGCGCTGGTCGACCAGCTGGAGAGCGCCACGAAGGCGCTGCAGAAGGCCGCCGCTGCGTGACCCCGCCGATCCGGCTCGAGGGGGTCGGTAAGCGGTACGGCGGCGGCGAGCTCGTGCTCGACGGCGTCGACCTGACCGTGCCCGCCGGGCGCGTGCTCGGGATCCTCGGCGCGAACGGCTCGGGGAAGTCCACGCTGCTGCGGATCATGGCGGGTGTTTCGCGCGCGAGCTTCGGCACCGTCCTTGGGACGCCGCCGATCGGCTACCTGCCCGACCGGTTTCCCGGCGGCCAGCGGCTGAGCGCGCGGGCGTACCTGCAGCACCTGGCGCGCATCCGCGGCGGAGTCGACTTGTCGGCCATCGATCCGCTGCTGGAGCGGCTCGCGCTCGTCGGCGGGCCCGACGCGCAACTGCGCACGCTGTCCAAGGGCAACGCGCAGAAGGTCGGCCTCGCCCAGGCCGTGCTACCGCGGCCCGACCTGCTGATCCTCGATGAACCGTGGTCGGGCCTCGACGCCGGCACCCACGCGGTGCTCGGCGAACTGGTGGCCGAGACCCGGGCGCGCGGCGCGAGCGTGGTGTTCACCGATCACCGGCCCGCGGTCGTGCGCGAGCACGCCGACGCCGTCCACCGCATCGAAGGCGGCCGGCTCACAGCCGTCGTCGCCCCGGCCGGGACTCCCGCCGAAACCGAGCCGGCCACGCGCATCGTGCTCGCCGGTTCGGGCGCCGACTGGGCAGGTCAACCCGGGGTCCGCCGCGCGGTCGCCGACGGCTCGCACGTGGTGCTCACCGTCGACGCGACGAGCGCCGACGCGGTGCTGCTGCGGGCGCTTTCCGGCGGTTGGTCCGTGCGGGAGGTGGCGCCGTGCTCGCCGTGAGCCGCTACTACCTCGCGCTGCTGGGGCATTCGCAGCGGTACCTGCCGGCGCTGCTCGCCTACCTCGCGCTGTGCGTGATCCTCTACTCCGACCCGACGTCGCCGGTGCTGCCGCTGTACGGCGTGAGCGGTGGCGCGCTCGTGGTCGTCGGCTGCTGGCTCACGATCGCGCTGCTCGACATCGAAGACCCGGTGCAGCGGCTCGTCACGCTCAGCCACGCGCGCAGCCGGGGCCGCACCATCGGTGGTGCGATCGTGGCGGTCTTCGGCATCACAGTGGTGCTCACCGTGCTCACCCTGACCTGGTCGGCGATCCGGACCGGCCACCTGGACTGGGGCAAGATCGGTGTCGGGCTGCCGGCGCACCTGGCGTGCGCGTTGCTCGGCATCGCGATCGGCTTGCCGTGCTCGCGGCTGCTCGTCGGCCGCATCGGCTGGACGGTGCTCGCCGCCGTGCTGGTGCTCGGTGTGGTGCTGCTGGCGCAGTGGGTGCCGCTGGTGCACCCGCTGCTGCGGGCGCTCACCAGCGACGAACCGCACGACGGCCCGCTCGTGCTCGCCGTGATCACGTCGGTGCTCGCGCTGGGCGTCAGCGCCGCCGGCACCGGCTGGCTGGCCGCCCGGCGGGCCTGAACTCGGAGCGATTCGGGTGCGCGAGGAGCAAAATTGCAAATTGCACACAGCAATTTACAGTCAGGATCTTCCGGCGACACAGCCGGCACGCTAACGTTTGGCCTTCGCCTGCGCAGGCGTGCCGGCCGGCAGCAATCAATGCTGCGGAGAGAGCCCGCGGCGTCGGGAAACAATCCGGCGCCGCGGGTGGTTCACCGGTCCACCGGCATTCGTCGGCGGCATGACGCGCCCGTGCCGACGGCGGATGCCGGTGCCCGGAGCACACTGCTCCGCGCCGTGGCTCCGAGTGATGTGCAAATTGCGAACAGCAATCCACGGTGCTGCTCTTCCTCGGCGGCGGTGCGTCGGTTACCCTCTCGCCGTCTGTTCACCCGTGAGGGGAGAGTCGTGACGGCTGGGATCGCCGCGATCACCGTGGCCGGGTCGGGTGGCGAGCTGCACCAGCTCGCCTCGTGGCTGCGCACCGAGGACGAGCTCAGAGACCGCGTGCGGGTGGCGGAGAGATCCGTGGCGGGCGACGCCGTGGTCGTGATGGTGAGCAGCCGCTCGGCCGGCACGCTGTGCCGCTCCCTCTTCGGCTGGCTGCGCAAGCGCCGCGGCGACGAGGCGGTGTCACTCAAGGTCAAACGGTCCGGCGCGGTCGAGGAGCTCGACGTCGACTGCGGTTCGGGAAGCGACGTCGACGAAGTCCTCGAAAGCGTTCGCGGCTTCCTCGACCAGGACTGAGAAACCCCGGAAACGACATCCGGAAACGACGCAGGGCCCGCACGGCGAACCGTGCGGGCCCTGGTTCAGCAGCTCACTGCCTCGCGGGTGGGAGGCCGCTGAAGCCCGGCGGGCTGTTGCTGCCCCCACCAGGCGGCGGGATGATCGGTGTGGTCGACGAACCACCGCCGCTGTTGTCCTCGAGGATCGTCAGCGTGACCGGATCAGTCGGCGAGAGCGTCTCGCCGGCGGCCGGGTCGGTGCGGACGACGGTGCCCGGCTGACCGGCGCCGAATTTCTGGGACTTGACGGTGATGTTCCCCGACCAGCCCTTGCTCTGCAGCGTCTGGGTGGCCTGGTCTTCGGTTTGCCCGGTGAGGTCCGGCATCGTGATGTCCTGCGGGCCGTTCGAGACCTGCAGCGTGATCGTCGAACCCGGGGCGACTTGCCCGCCGTTCGGTTGCTGGTTGACGACCTGATCCTTCGGCTGCTGTGAGGCGACATTGCTGCGCTTGACCTGGAAGCCGAGGCCCGTCAGCGTCTTCTTCGCATCGTCGAAGTTCTGCCCCGTGGTGTCGGGCACCTGCTTCAGCGCCAGATCACCACCGACGGTGATGTTCACGGAGGTGCCCTCGGTGGCCGAGGAGTTCGGCGTCGGGTCCTGCGAGAGGATCTTGCCGACGTCTTCCTGCTTGTCCGCCGGCTGGGAATTGGTGTTGCCCAGCCTCAGATTGGCCTGCTGCAGGATCTGGCTGGCTTGGTCCGGGGTCTTGCCGGTCAGGTCGGGCACCGGGACCGTGTTGGGCTTGACGCCCACGGTCAGCTGGATCTGCGTGTCGGTCGAGACGTTCGCGCCGGCGTTCGGGTTGATCGCGATGACCTTGTCGATCTGGTCCTCGGTGCACTGCTGACCACCGGGGTTCTTGCTGGGATCCGCGATGCCGCACACGACGTTGGAGTTCGGTGCGAACGACGAGAAGCCCGCCGCCTGCAGCTCCGACTTCGCGGTGATCACCGGGTGGTTCACCACGTTCGGGACCGCCGCCGTCTTCTGGCCTGCGCGGAACGCGCCGTTGAGCCACATGATCAGCAGGATCACGCCGGCGACGAGCAGCGCGGCGACGAGCGCCAGGATCAGGCGGCGCCGGCGCTTGGCGCGCGGGTCCTCGTCCGGCTCGTCGGCGTACTCCTCGTAGCGCTGCGGCTGCCGGCGGTCGGCGTTCATGACCTGGGTGCGCTCGTCCTCCGACATGACCATCGGAGCGGACGGGCGCTGCCCCGAGAGCGTGCGCACGAGGTCGGACCGCATTTCGGCGGCCGACTGGTAGCGGTTGGCCGGACCCTTCGCCAAAGCCTTGAGCACCACGGCGTCGAGCTCCGGCGTCACCGCCGGGTTGACCGACGACGGCGGGTTCGGGTCCTCCCGCACGTGCTGGTACGCCACCGCCACCGGCGAGTCGCCCGTGAACGGCGGTTCCCCGGTGATGAGCTCGTACAGCACGCAACCGGCGGCGTAGACATCAGAACGCGCGTCGACCGACTCGCCGCGCGCCTGCTCCGGGGAGAGGTACTGGGCGGTGCCGATGACGGCGGCCGTCTGCGTCATCGCCGACTGGCCGTCGTGCATCGCGCGGGCGATGCCGAAGTCCATGACCTTGACGGCGCCGTTCTTCGTGATCATCACGTTCGCGGGCTTCACGTCGCGGTGCACGATGCCGTGGCGGTGCGAGAAGTCCAGCGCGGCGCAGACGTCGGCCATGACTTCCATGGCCCGCTTCTGCGACATCGGGCCCTCGGTCTTCACGATGTCCCGCAGCGTCCGGCCCTCGACGTACTCCATGACGATGTAGGGCAGGTTGCCGAATTCGGTGTTGGCCTCACCGGTGTCGTAGACCGCGACGATCGCCGGGTGGTTCAGCGCGGCCGCGTTCTGCGCCTCACGACGGAAGCGTTCCTGGAACTGGGGGTCGCGGGCCAGGTCTGCGCGCAGGACCTTGATCGCCACTTCCCGGCCCAGACGCACGTCGTGCCCGTGATGGACCTCGGACATACCTCCGTAGCCGAGCGTTTCGCCCAGCTCGTACCGATTGGAGAGCAGTCTGGGTGTGCTCATCTCTGTGTGCCGTTCCATTCCGTCCAAGGTGTGGTCATGATGCCTTGCAGGCCCTGCTTCTCGCTCGTTGCCGGCCCGTCGGGTCCGCCTGCGGTCGGTCCCGTGGGCCGGCCGGTCGGCTCGACCGGACCCGGTCTGCCTGTGTCCACGCTTCTCGGCACCTGTCCGTTGCCGGACCCCACCGCTCTGGCGATGACGAACGCCGCCACGACGATGACCGCGACCACGATCACCGCGAGCAGCACCCACCAGCCCCACTGACTCCTCCGCCGCGACGCGGGCGGGTGCACTGCGCCCGGCGTCAGCGGCGGGAAGGCGGGGTTCGAACCAGGACCGATGGGCACGTGGGGGCTGCCGGCCTGCGGCATCCCGGGGGGTGGCGACGGCGCGACCTGGCCGGCCGCGTAGGCGGCGTTGACCAGGCCGAGCGGTGTCGGCAGGGGGCGGCCGGCGCGGACGGCGGCGACGGCCCCCGCGAACTCGCCGCCGCTCGCGTAGCGCTGCCGTGGGTCCTTGACCAGGGTCGCCTCGATCACCGCGCGCGCACCCGGCGGCACGTCCGGAGGCAGCGGCGGCGGGAGGTCGCGGATGTGCATCATGGCGACGCTCACCGAGTTCTCCGACAGGAACGGGCGGTGGCCGGCGAGGCATTCGTAACCGCACACGGCCAGCGAGTACACGTCGCTGGCCGGCTCGGCGTCGTGACCCAGTGCTTGCTCGGGCGCGATGTAGTGGGCCGTGCCCATGACCATGCCCGAACGCGTGACCGGTGCCGCGTGGGCGGCCTTGGCCACGCCGAAATCGGTGATCTTCACCTGCCCGGCCGGGGTGACGAGGATGTTGCCGGGCTTGACGTCGCGGTGCACCAGACCCTGCTCGTGCGCGGCCTGCAGCGCGTTGCCGGCCTGCTCGAGGATGTCGAGCGTGTAGTCCGGCGACAGGCGCCCGTGCTTGGCGAGGATGCCCGCGAGCGGGTCGCCCTCCACGAACTCCATCACCAGGTACGCGATGGGCAGCGCGTCTTCTTCGCTGCCGCCCTCGGCGCCGGCGAACGTCTCGCCGTAGTCGTGAACGGCCGCGATCCCGGCGTGGTTGAGCGACGCCGTCATCCGCGCCTCGGTGCGGAACCGGTGGAGGAACTCCGCGTCGCCGGAGAGTTCGGCCTTCAGCACCTTCACCGCGACGACCCGGTCGAGCCGGGTGTCACTGGCCTGCCAGACCTCGCCCATCCCGCCGACGGCGATCCGGTTCGTCAGCTTGTAGCGCTCGGCCAGCAGCTGACCCGAGGACAGCATCGGCTATCCACCCCCGAGGTGCGCGGCGATGGCGGCGCGGCCGATCTCCGCGGCGACGGAGCCACCGGTCGCGGCGAGGCCGCGGTTGCCGCCGTTCTCGACGATCACGGACACCGCGATCTGCGGGTTGTCCGACGGCGCGAACGCGGTGTACCACGCGTGCGGCGGGGTGTTCTTCGAGTCGGTGCCGTGCTCGGCGGTCCCGGTCTTCGACGCGATCTTGAGCGCGGGGTTCTTGCCCTTGCCCGCCGTGAAGCTCTCCGACGCGATCATCATGTCGGTCATGATCTGGTCGTTCTCGGGCGAGAGCGCCGGCGTGCCGGTGACCTGCTCCGGGTCGACGTCCTCGATCGTCGAGAGGTCCGGCGCCAGGATCGACTGCACGAGCTGCGGTTTCATCGCCATGCCGCCGTTGGCGACGGTTGCGGCGAGCAGGCAGTCCTGCAGCGGCGTGAGCCGCACGTCGCGCTGGCCGATGCCGCTCTGGTAGAGCGCGGCCTGCGAGTCGAGCGCGCCGACCGTGGAGGGCGCCACCTTCATCGGCACGGTGAGGTCGCTCTGGCCGATGCCGAAGTTCGCGGCCGTTTCCTTGATCTTGTCGGCCCCGAGCTGCCCGGCGAACGTCGCGAACGGCACGTTGCACGAGTGGGCCAGCGCGTCCTTGAAGGTGTTGCCGGGGCAGGTCTCGCCGGCGTAGTTCTCGAGCGTGGTGTTGGTGCCCGGCAGCTTCACGTTCGGCGCGGTGCTCACGACCGTGTCGGGTCCGATGCCGGCCTGCAGCGCGGTGGACCCGGTGACGATCTTGAACGTCGACCCGGGCGGGTAGGTCTCCGAGATCGCCCGGTTCAGCATCGGGTTCTTCGGGTCCTTGGAGTAGTTCGTCCAGGCGGTGTTCTGGTCCTTGCCGTGCGTGGCCAGCGTGTTCGGGTCGTACGACGGCGTGGACACCATCGCGAGGATGCGGCCCGTCTTCGGCTCCATCGCCACCACTGCGCCGGTGTAGCCGTGCTGGGTCATCAGGTCGTAAGCGGCCTTCTGCACCTTCGGGTCGATCGTGAGCTTCACATTGCCGCCACGTGGATCGCGGCCGGTGATCATGTCCGACAGGCGGCGCACGAACAGCCGCGGGTCGGAGCCGTTGAGCACGTCGTCCTCGGCGCGCTCCAGCCCGCCCGCGCCGTAGTTGATCGAGTAGAAGCCGGTGACCGGCGCGTACATCGGGCCGTCGGTGTAGGTGCGGGTGAACTTGAACTTGTCGCTCGAGGGCTTGACCCCGGCGAGCACCGTGCCGTCCGGCGCCACGATCTGGCCGCGCTGGCGCGAGTACTCGTCGTAGAGCACCCGCTGGTTGCGGGGGTCGGTGCGGTAGTCGTCGGCCTTGACCACCTGGATGTAGGTGTCGTTGGCCAGCAGCAGGACGATCATCACGAGCATCGCCATGCCGACCTTGCGCAGCGGGGTGTTCACGGTGTCCTCCCGTCGCCGTTCGGGGCGGCGCCGGGAGCGGGGCGCTGCACCAGCACGGTGTGCGCCTCGGCGATCGGAGCCTGGGGTTGCTGCGGCTTCGGGCGCTTGGCCGGCCTGCGGGCCGCGTCCGAGATGCGCAGCAGCAGTGCGACGAGGATGTAGTTCGCGAGCAGTGACGAACCACCCTGGGACAGGAACGGCGCCGTGATGCCGGTCTCCGGGATCAGCGCGGTCACGCCGCCGACGACCACGAAGATCTGCATCACGATCGTGAACGCGAGCCCGCCGCCGAGCAGCTTGCCGAACGTGTCGCGCACGGCCAGCGCGCTGCGCATGCCGCGCATCGCGATCAGCAGGTACAGCATCAGCACGGCGGCCAGGCCGATGAAGCCCAGCTCCTCGCCGATCGACGCGGTGATGAAGTCGGTGCCCGCCGCGGGCACGATGTCCGGCCGGCCGGCACCGAGACCGGTACCGCCGACCCCGCCGGTGCCGAGGCCGAACAGGCCCTGGGCGAGCTGGTAGGAGCCGCCGAGTTCGTCGTAGCGCGGGCCGAGCGGGTTGAGCCAGTTCTCCACGCGCTGCTGGACGTGTGTGAAGAGGTTGTAGGCGATCAGGCAGCCGCCCACGAAGAACGTCAGCCCCACCACGACCCAGATCACGCGCTCGGTCGCGACGTAGAGCATCACGAGGATGATGCTGAAGTACAGCAGCGACGTGCCCAGGTCCTTCTCGAACACCAGGATGCCGATGCTCGCCGCGGCCGCGATGAGGATCGGGCCCAGGTCACGGGCGCGCGGCAGCTCCACGCCGAGGACCTTCTTGCCCGCCACCATGAACAGGTCCCGTTTGGACACCAGGAACGAGGCGAAGAAGATCATCAGAAGGATCTTCGCGAACTCACCCGGCTGGATCGAGAAGAACGGCAGCTTGAGCCACACCTTCGCGCCGTTGACCTCGGACAGGCTCGAGGGCAGCACCGCGGGCAGCGCGAGCGCGATGATGCCGACGAGACCGAAGGTGTAGCCGTAACGCGTGAGGGTGCGGTGGTCGTTGACCACGATCAGCACGACCACGAACAGCGCGAGCGAGATGACCGTGAACAGGACCTGCTTCGTCACCTCGGGGCTGTAGTCCGTGCCCCGCTGCGCGGCCTGCTCGGCTTCCGCGAGGTCGAGCCGGTGGATGATCACCAGCCCGATGCCGTTCAGCAGCGCGACGCACGGCAGCAGCACCGGGTCCGCGTACGGCGCCCATCTCCGGACCGCGAGGTGCGCGGCCGTGAGCACCCCCAGGTACGCCAGGCCGAGCCACAGGATCGAGAGCGTGAGCTCCTGCTCCTGGTTGGCCTCCACCAGCACCAGGGCGAGCGTGACGATGAACGCGGCGAACGCCAGCAACAACAGCTCGGTGCCCCGGCGCTTGGGCAGCTCCCGGGGCGGATTGGTGGCGAACTGGGCCGACAACGGGTCGGCCAGGGGCTGGCCCATCAGTTACCGCCTCCTGCCGGCGCCGTACTCGACGTCGAGCAGTCCCTCCCCGCAGGCTGGTTCGCCGACGAAGACGTGCCGCCCGAAGGCGGCGCAGCGGCGCTGGACGACGCCGGCGGCCCACCCGGAGCCGTCGGCACCCCGCCGGACGACGGCGGCACCGAGGTCGCCGAGGTCGCCGAGGTCGCCGGGGCCCCGGTCGTGCCGGGAGCGCCCGGCGTCACCGGCGAACAGTCGCCCAGCTGCTTCTTCAGCCGCAGGAAGTCGTCGATGTACTTGCGCGCGTCGTCCAGGCTGTCGCGCTTCACACCGTTCTGCACGGCGATGCGCGCGTCCTCCTGCAGAGCGGGGACGCGTAACTTGTCGGAGCACAGCTGACCCGGCGGGCACGAGCCCTGCTCGAGCGAGTGCAGCTGGATGCCGAGGATGGAGCCGGGCACCCCGCGGTAGATCACGACCTCCTGGTCGGGACCCTCGCCCACGTAGAACTGGCTGAGGACGAAATAGCGCGTGGCGATCGCGGCCGCGGCCAGCACGATCAGCACCACGACCGCGCCGACGAGCCACCGGAACCGCTTGCGGCGCTTGGCCTTCGGATCCTCCTCGAACGCCTGCGGCTCGGGCCGCGGCGGAGGGGGCGGCTGCGTGAGCGCCCGGGCCCGCGCGGCGGGCGAATCGCCCTGGTGCTGTTCGTCACTGCCGTCGCCCGCGGCGCCGCCGACGATCGGGGCGTCTTCGCCGAAGTCGACGTCGACCACGTCGGCGATGACGACGGTGACGTTGTCCGTACCACCGCCCTTGAGGGCCAGCTCGATCATCCGGTCCGCGCAGTCCTGCGGGTCCGGGATGCGGATGGCCTCGGCCATCGTCTCGTCGCTGACCATGCCGGACAGGCCGTCGGAGCAGATGAGGTACCGGTCACCGGCACGCGCCTCGCGCACCGTGAGGCTCGGTTCGACTTCGTGGCCAGTGAGCGCCTTGAGCAGCAGCGAACGCTGCGGGTGCACCGCGGCCTCCTCGGCCGTGATGCGGCCCTGCTCCAGCAGCTCGTTCACGAAGCTGTCGTCGCGAGTGATCTGCGCGAACTGGCCGCCGCGGAACAGGTACGCGCGCGAGTCGCCGACGTGCACCAGGCCGAGCCGGTTGCCGGCGAACAGCACGGCCGTGAGCGTGGTGCCCATGCCGTCGAGGTCGGGGTCCTGTGAAACGAGCTCGGCGATCGCCGCGTTGCCGTTCTGCACCGCCTCGCGGAGCTGGGCGAGCAGGTCGTCGCCCGGCTCGTCGTCGTCGAGCGGTGCGAGCGAGGCGATGACGACCTTGCTGGCCACCTCACCCGCGGCGTGGCCGCCCATACCGTCGGCGAGCGCGAGCAGGCGCGGGCCGGCGTACACGGAGTCCTGGTTGCTCGAACGCACCAGGCCCCGGTCACTGCGGGCCGCGTAGCGGAGGACGAGAGTCATGGGCGAAGCTCGATCACCGTCTTGCCGATCCGGATGGGGACTCCGAGCGGGACCCGGAGGGGTGCAGTGACCTTAGCCCGGTCGAGGTAGGTCCCGTTCGTCGAGCCCAGATCTTCCACGTACCAGTCCTCCCCGCGCAGAGAAATGCGGGCGTGGCGGGTCGACGCGTAGTCGTCGTCCAGCACCAGCGTCGAGTCGTCCGCGCGGCCGATCAGGATCGGCCGGCCGTCGAGCGCGATGCGGGTACCGGCCAGCGCCCCGTGCGTGACCAGGAGCTGCTGCGGCGCCTTGCTGCCCCGCGGCTTCTTCTCCTTGTTCCGCCGGAACGACGGCACCTGCACTCGGAGGCCGGACGCGGCGTAGAGATCCGAACGGACGACCCGCAGGGCGGCGAACACGAAGAGCCAGAGCAGTACGAGAAAGCCCACTCTGGTGAGTTGAACGACCAGCTCTGGCACTTGTTGTGTCCGCTCCCGACTCTGCCTGCAAGCCGCGGCGCGCGCGCACCGCGGTTCCCCCCGCACGACAATTCTGCGGGAACCCCGTCACCGGCCTCTGGTCAGCCCTGGGTTCGGAACACCAGCGACGAGTGACCCACCCGGATGACGTCGCCGTCGGCGAGCTGCCACGTCTGCACGGGGGTCCCGTTCACGGTGGTGCCGTTGGTCGACCCGATGTCGGCGAGCGTCGCGCTCTGGCCGTCCCAGGTGATCTCCAGGTGCCGGCGCGACACACCCGTGTCGGGCAGCCGGAAGTCGGCGTCCTGGCCGCGGCCCACGACGTTCCCGCCCTGCTTCAGCGAGTACGTCCGGTTCGAGCCGTCGTCCAGCTGCAGGCTCGCCGCGAGCTGGCGGCCGCCGGCCGGGGCACCGGGCTGACCGTAACCACCCTGCTGGCCGTACGGGTCCGCCGGGGCCTGGCCGTAACCGCCCTGCTGCGGCTGGCCGCCGTACTGGTCGTAGCCGCCCTGCTGGGGCTGGCCGTAACCCTGCTGGTCGTAGCCACCCTGCTGGGGCTGGCCGTAGCCCTGGTCGTAGCCCTGCTGGCCGTAACCGCCCTGCTGCGGCTGGCCGCCGTACTGGTCGTAGCCGCCCTGCTGGGGCTGGCCGTAACCCTGCTGGTCGTAACCGCCCTGCTGGTAGCCCTGGTCGTAGCCGGGCTGAGCGCCCTGGCCGCCGTACTGGTCGTAGCCGGGCTGCTGGCCGTAACCCTGCTGGTCGTAGCCGCCCTGCTGGCCATAACCCTGGTCGTACCCGGGCTGCTGGCCACCCTGCTGTCCGTAGCCGTACTGGCCTTGCTGGCCGTACGGGTCACCCTGGTCGTATTGGCCGTAGCCGGGGGGCTGGCTCATTGCTGGGTCTCCTGCGTTGCTGGGTCGTGCCGACCGTGACGAGCCACTTGCCGCGCGGGCGTCTGGATCGACGGACGAACGGGTCTTGAACTGTCCAGTATGCAGCGCCTCGTTGCGCTCGAGTGATACGACGACGTCACCATAGGTCTCCCAGCCGTGCTCGGCGAGGTGTTCCGCCACGGCTTGTGCGAGAACCGCGGTGACCCGCTGCTCGTCACCGGCCATACGATCGTGGTCAGCCGTCCCCAGAGACACGATGTAGTGATTCGGGGCGAGCTGCCGACCGCCTGCCAGCTCACGAACGTTCTCCTCGCCTTCCCGCTCGAGCGCCACCGCCACTTCCTGCGTGACGACGTTGCCACCGAACATCCGCGCGAAGGTGTTCCCCACGAGGTTCTCGAGACGCCTGTCAAAGCGCTCTACGCGACCCACCTGGGGTGACCTCCTCGCACGTGTACTTCCGAACCGATCCTATCCGGGAGAGGAAGCCTCGACACGGCCCCCGCTGAAACCCGTGAAAACCCCCTGCTAAGCTTCACTGGCTGCCAACGGGAAGACCCCGTAGCAACTCGCGCGAGTGGCGGAATGGCAGACGCGCACGGTTCAGGTCCGTGTGTCCGAAAGGACGTGAGGGTTCAACTCCCTCCTCGCGCACTGTGTTCAGAGGCCCGGTTGCTAGCGCAACCGGGCCTCTTCCCGTTTGTCGGTCGTCATTTTTCCCGGGGGGCGACCCCCGGACCCCCGCGGTGCGATCGGTGGCTGACACAGCATCGTTCCGCAGGTGACCTCGGATCCCTCGACGGATCCGTGCTTCACGATGCGCCCGCAGTCCATGATCGCCACCCGGTAGGCGAGGTACTGCGCCTCTTCCAGGTAGTGCGTGGTCAGCAGGATCGCCATGCCCTGGCTGACCATGTTCTCCAGCACGAGCCACGTCCGCCGCCCGCGCCCGCGGGTCCAGCCCGGTCGTCGGCTCATCGAGGAACAGCAGCTCCGGCCGCCCCAGCACCGCAGCCGCCAAGTCCAGCCGCCGCCGTTCCCCGCCGGAAGCTTCCCCCACTCAGGTGCCGGCGACCTCCCCCAGGTCCCCCAGGTCCACGACCTCGTCGAGCCCCATCGGCTCCGCCGTGAACCGGCGCCGGGCCCGGATCGACCCGCCCCCAGACGCAGCCCTCACCACCTGCCCGTGAAGCACCACCTCCCCCGCATGACAAACCTCATAACCCCAGCTCACGGACCCAACCACGCTAGGTCAGCCACCAACAGCACCCTCGAGGTCATCGGCGCCGATCACGGGTCGACGATCACCTTCACCAGCGACGCCGCCGTCCCCGTCGAGGTGGCCGGCGTAGCCGGAGACGGCCGCCGCGACGAGACGAGCAGCACCGACCCGCAGGGTGACCGCCGCACGTTGCTCGACTGGCACACCGGGCGGGCAGATTTCGGACCTTGAGGTGCGGCGGAACTCGCTGGAAGACGTCGTTTTCGAGGTGGCCGACGAGTCAGCGCTTGCCACGACCGCGAAGGAGCGGTGAGGACCGCAGCAGCACCCGCGCTCACCCGGACGAACCGAACGCTCGGCTGGTGGCGCTACACCTGGTTCCTGTGGTCGCGGAAGGTGCACTGGCGCGATCTCGGTGAACGCGAAAGCGCGGCGGCTACGGGGGCTGGCCGCGGAGCTGGGCTGCTCGCCAGACGACCTGCGCCGGCTGCTGGACCAGGGCTTGCTGCTCCTGGCGCTGCCGTGGCGGCTGACCGAGCCCCGGCACGTCACCGAGTGGGGCATCTCGCGCTGGCCGAGACGGCCGGTGGCGCGGACGGCCGCCGGCTCGCGGACGCGGTGCTCGCCGTTGCGCGGGCGGCTGCGCAGGGCACTGGCCAAAAGCGATCGGGTGCGCGCCGGCTGGCTCGACGGGCTGGGACTGGTGCACGAGACCGTCGCGCACGGACCGGAGCGGAAACCACGCCGCCCGCGTGGGTCGCCGGTGAGTTCGGCCGGCTCGACGGCCTGCTGCGCTCGGCCGAGCGCGGGCTACTTCGACCTGGTGCGGGTTCTTCTTGCACCACTGCGGAAACGGTGGTGTCGCCGACCTGGCGGAGTTCGCGTTCCGCGTGACCTGGACCCGATGCGGTCGCTGCCGCGGTGCGCCGTGCCCGACCCGCAGGTGCGCGACGTCGCCGGCGCAAGCGTCGGCCGCCCAGCGCACTCGGTCTTCTGGCAGGTCGCGAGCGACGTGCTCGTGGTCAACCAGGTACACCCCGGGTACCTCGGCGCGGTGGCGCGCTGGCCGGCGTGCCCGGGTTGGCCGACCGCGTCGAAGCGGCGATGACTTCGTTGCACGAGAAGCGGTTCCCGGTTGCGCGGTGTACCAGGTGACGGCGCACGCCGACCGGAGCGACACCCAGCGGCCCGCGGGTGCGCTCGGCGCCGGCGCTGGTCTCGGGCACGGCGCGGCCGTACGGCGGCGTTTCGATCGACTGCTTCCGCGTGTGCCACGACCTGGCCACCGGCACGCTCGAAGTCCTCGACCCGGCGGGCCGTCCCGCCGCGCTGAGCTACCTCGGCGCTGTGCCCGTGCACCTGCCCGCGTGCCGCGGCTGCTCTCGATCCGGTTCTGTCGCTTGGCCTGTGGGCGCCGGCCGGCGAACCGGGGTTCCGCGAGCGCGTGATCGACGGCCGGCTCGTGCTGCGCCGTGCTCGCTGGACGCTGCCCGCGTCGGCTCTCCCATCGGTGTCCCGTGGACCCGACGTCGACTTCCTCCGCGCCGACCGGATGTTCCTTGCAACACGGTCTGCCCGAGCAGGTGTTCGTCCGCGGCCCGGCCGCGGGCGGGATCCCGCAGGGCAAACCGCAGTGGCTCAGCTTCGCCCACCCGCTCGCGGCGTGGACGGCGCTGAAAGGCCTGGCCGTCTCGAACTCACCGAAGCGCTGCCCGGCGCGCGCGGATGCCCGGCGCGTCACCGAGTTCCGCACCCGAAGCGGCGGCCGACGTCGAGGCGGAGCTGGACCAGCGGTTCGCCGCCCGCGGCGCCGAAGTCGTGAAGTGCCGGTATGAACCGGAACTGGCGAAGTTCCGCGGCCAAGACGGGGTGGAGTTCGCCGAGCGCATGGCGCACCTGGGCAGCGAGACCGCGTTGCAGTTGCCGGCGGGCCGCGCGTCGGCTCGCCGCATCACGCATCCCGCGGCGCGCACCACGGCGATCGTCGAAGGGTTGCCGCTCCGAACTGCAGGTGGGCTTCCTGCACCAGTACGGGCCGCGCGGCGCGCGGACGGTCGCCCGGCGGCCGCCACCGCTCGTCCCGACGACCCGGGCGCGGTGCGTCAGGTGGGCCGTCTGGGCGCAAACGTGGCCCGGGGAGAGCGAGCACGTGGGCGCGCCGTCGGTATGCCGAGCGGTTCTGGTCGAAGTACCGGGAATCGGCGCGCCGTGTTTCGCCCTATCGGGCGGCTTTTCAGCACGTCCACCTGATGAACAACCCGATCGGCGCAGTTCCGGCAGAGGAGGCGTAAATCGCGCGGTTGTTGTGGCCGCAGCGGCTGCGTACCATTAATTGGGTCGGGATTTTTTCGGATACGATAAAACGAAGAACACCACAAGTTGGGGAGAAAGACATGGATTCCGGTTCCAGCGGCGCGGCCGGCGGCATCGGCGACCCGGACGACGACCACCCGAATCACGTCGGCGACGCCGTGGTCAGCGGCGTGCGCTCGGTGTTGAACAAGCTCGGTCCGGCGGGTAAAAAAGCCGCCGACCAGCTGCCGAAGAAAAAGGACGAGTAAGGCCGGAACAATCGCGTCCGCCGAAGGTGGCACCACTCGCGGAATCCGCGGGTTAATCCGACAGCCGGGCTCGCGGTGAAAACACCGCAGGGGCCGGGCGCGGAGAGCGAGCCTGCTCATCGCTCTCCGCGCCGGTCACCGGCTCACTTCGTGCGGTCGGCGATCCAGTCCGCGATCACGTCCACGCGCGAGGTCGTTTCGGCGGTGGTGTGCGGGCAGTCCGGGCCGGTCGTTTCGACGGAGACGAGCTGGCCCCCCGAGCCCGCGGGGATGAAGTAGGGCGCGCCGGAGTCGTAGACGCACGCGCTGGTCGTCGCGGCGGGCGCGACGCCGCGGACGCCGACCGTCGTGCTGCCGACGGTCGAGATCTGCACCGTGCCCTGCTGCAGTTTCGAGGACGGCACGGGGTTCTTCGGCGTCTTGCTGCCCCAGCCGGCGAGGGTGAGGCGCTGGCCCGTGGCCGGGGCGAGGCGGTTGACCGTGAGCGGCGTGATGCCGGGGACCGCGCTGTCGAGCTGCAGCAGCGCGACGTCGTTCTCCGCCGACTGAAGCACCTGTGTCCCCGTGCGCGTGACGCCCTGTTCCTTGCTTTCGTCGACCAGGCCGAGCGTGACCGTGGTCGGGTACGGCACGGGGCCGGACACCCGGTTGCGCTGCGCGTCGTGGAAGCAGTGGCCGGTCGTGAGGATCCACTGTGGAGCGACGAGCGAGCCGGTGCAGAAGCTCGTGTACGTGCTGCCGTCCGGACGCGGGATGCTCGCCATGGTCAGCTTGGCGGTGAAGCCGAACTGGCCCGGGGCCACGTCGGCCCCGTCGGCGACGGCCAGCGCCGGCGCGGCAGTGAGGACGGGGAGGAGGGACAGGAGGGCTGCTGCGGTGAGTGCGGCGCGGACGCGCATTCTTTCCCTTCGTCGGGTCACCGGCGGGGCGCCGATGATCGACCCTCAACGCTAACCAGCTACCCCCGGGTCAGGAATTCCCTTGTCGGGCGAAAGAAAAAGGCCCCACGACCTGTGCGTGGGGCCTGGTTTCTGGTAGTCGGGCTAGTGGATCGTGTCGGTGATCCAGTCGGCGACGACGTCGACGCGCGAGGTCGTCTCCGCGTCCGCGTGCGGGCAATCCGGGCCTTCGGATTCCACCGCGACGATTCGCCCACCCCGACCGGAAGCGACGAAGTACGGCGCGCCCGAGTCGTACAGGCAGGCGCTGGTGTCCGCGGCCGGCGCGACGCCGTGCACGCCGAGCGTGGTGGCCGCGACCTCGCCAACCGCGACCGTGCCCTGCTGCAACTTCGTCGACGGCGCCGGGTCCACGGCGCTCAGGCTGCCCCAGCCGGCGAGTGTCAGCGGCTGGCCGATGACCGGCGTCGTGTGGCTGACCTTCAGCGGCGTGATTCCGCGGACGGGCTTGTCCAGCTTGGCCAGCGCGATGTCGTTGGTGCCGGCCTGGACGACGTCGGTGACCCGGCGCATCACGCCACGGTCGTCCTTCTGCACCGTGGTGCCGAGCAGCACGGACGTCGGGTACGGCACCGGGCCGGAGATCGGGTTGCGGTCCACGTCGTGGAAGCAGTGGCCCGCGGTGAGGATCCACTGCGGGGCGATGAGCGCGCCGGAGCAGCCGCTGTCGTAGTGCGTGCCGTCGGGCCGCGGGATGTTCGTCATCGTCAGCTTCGCCGCGAACTCGAACTTGCCCTGCGGCACGTCCGCGCCGTTGGCGACGGCCAAGGCGGGTACAGCGGTGGCCAGCGCGGCCCCGAGGGTGAGCAAGGCGGCGGAAAGCACTGCGCGAAGGCGCATTTCAGTTGTCCCCCAGATCGTGGTTCAGACCAACACAACCGGTGATGGTGGGCAGCGTAGCCACGACCGGGTTCACCCGGAAGGATCAGACAGCTGGGCTGCCTCTGCGGACCAGCCCAGCTGCCCGGGTTTCCAGCTCAGTTCACGCCGACCAGGTCGACGACGAAGATCAGCGTCTCGTTCGGCTTGATCACGCCGCCGGCGCCACGCTCGCCGTACGCGAGGTGCGGCGGGATCACGAGCTTGCGGCGGCCGCCGATCTTCATGCCGGCCACACCCTGGTCCCAGCCGGGGATGACCTGGCCGGCGCCGAGCGCGAAGCGCAGGGGCTCGCCGCGGTCCCAGGACGCGTCGAACTGGTCGCCGGTCGAGTGGGACACGCCGACGTAGTGGACGGTGACGGCGTTGCCGGACTGGGCCTCCGCGCCGTCACCGACCGTGAGGTCGGTGATCTCGAGTTCGGCGGGCGGTGGGCCGTCCGGGCGGTCGATTTCGGGCTTTTCCAAGGTCATGGCGCTCACCGTACATACCGGCGCTGAACTGCGCCGATTGGACTAGGCCCAAAGAGGGGAGAAACGCGAATAGTCTTCACACTTCAGCTACCCGCCGGTAGCGTGCGCTGCGTCACCTGGGGGAACTCATGGACGGGAGCTCCGGCATGCGACGACGCATCCGCACCCTGACCGTTGCCGCGCTGGCTTTCACCGCGGCGGGCCTGCTCCAGACGGTCGGCGGCGCCCCGCCCGCCACCGCGGCGTTACCCGGCAACGACTACTGCGCCGGCCAGTGCAACGACATCCTGCCCCCGGGGGAGAACGGCAGCGCCACGCTCGCCGAGATCCTCGGCAACAAAGCGTTCGGCACCCAGCCCGCGCACGCCGACGACCAGCTCGGCAAGTACGCCGACCTCGCCGGCGGGTACAAGACGCTGACGACGGACACGATCGGCGAGTTCTTCGACGATTCGTCGTTCGGTGTTCCCGCCGACCAGGTCGCGAGCACGCTGCAGCCGCGCTCCGACGTGACGATCACCCGCGACAAAGCCACCGGCGTGCCGCACATCCAGGGGACCACGCGCTCGGGCACGGAGTTCGGCGCCGGCTACGCGGCCGCGCAGGACCGCTTGTGGCTCATGGACATCATGCGCCGCGTCGGCCGCGGCCAGCTTACCTCGTATGCCGGTGGCGCGCCCGCGAACCGCGAGCTCGAGCAGTCGTTCTTCGCCGCCGCGCCGTACACCGAAGCCGAGCTGCAGCAACAGATCGAGGCGACGGCCGCCAGCGGACCACGTGGGCAGCAGGGCCTGGCCGACGCGCAGGCGTACGTCGACGGCATCAACAAGTACATCACCGACGCCCACAACGGCCGCTACTTCCCGGGCGAGTACGTGCTCACCGGCCACGTGGACGCCATCACCAACGCCGGCACCATCGAACCGTTCAAGCTGACGGACCTCGTGGTGCTCGCGTCGGTGGTCGGCGCGCAGTTCGGCGCCGGCGGCGGTGGTGAGGTGCAGAACGCGATCGCGAAGCTCGCGCTGCAGGAGAAATACGGTGTCGCGCAAGGCGAACAGGTGTGGCAGAGCCTGCGCTCGGCCGACGACCCCGAAGCCGTGAAGACGCTGCACGACGGCCAGACCTTCGACTACGGCCTGACGCCCGCGAACCCGCAGGGCCTCGCGTTGCCGGACGAGGGTTCCGTGACCCCGCAGCAGCTCGTGTACGACGCCACCGGTTCGGCCGCGACGAACACACCCACGAAGGTCGAGGTCCCGGAGCCGGCGGGCCAGGAAGCCGCGAAGGGCATGTTCGACAACGGCGTGCTGCCCGGCGACCTGCTGACCGACAAGCACGGCATGTCCAACGCGCTCGTCGTGTCGGGCGCGAAGACCGCGAGCGGCCACCCGGTGGCCGTGTTCGGGCCACAGACCGGGTACTTCGCGCCGCAACTGCTCCTGCTGCAGGAGCTGCAGGGCCCGGGGATCAGCGCGCGCGGCGCGTCGTTCGCCGGCCTGAGTATGTACGTGCTGCTCGGCCGCGGCCAGGACTACTCGTGGAGCGCGACGACGTCGGCGCAGGACATCATCGACACGTTCGCGCTGCCACTGTGCGACCCGAGCGGGAAACCGGCCACGAAGGACTCGAACTACTACCTCTACCAGGGCCAGTGCCTGCCGATGGACGTCGTGGAGCGCAAGGACTCCTGGTCCCCCACGGTGGCCGACGGCACGGCCGCCGGTTCGTACACCCTGCGCAGCTACCGCACGAAGTACGGCCCGGTGCTCAGCCGCGCGACGATCGGCGGGCAGCCTGTGGCGTACGCGTCGCTGCGGTCCTCCTACTTCCACGAGGTCGACTCGCTCATCGGGTTCCAGGAGTTCAACGACCCCGGCTTCGTCCACTCCGCCGCCGACTTCCAGAAGGCCGCGAACGACGTCAATTTCACCTTCAACTGGTTCTACGCCGATTCCGGGGACGTCGCCTACTTCAACTCCGGCGCCAACCCCGCCCGCAACTCCACTGTGGACCCGATGATGCCGGTGTGGGGCGACAAGGGCTACGACTGGCAGGGCTGGAACCCCGACGGCAACAAGGCGAGCTACACGCCGATGTCGCAGCACCCGCAGTCGATCAACCAGGACTACTACGTCAGCTGGAACAACGCGCAAGCCAAGGGTTACGCGTCCGGTGGCGCCGACAAGTCGGCCGTGCACCGCGCCGACCTGCTCGACTCACGCGTGAAGGCACTCATCGGCAGCGGCACCAAGATCACGCGCGTGAACCTCACGCAGGCCATGGAAGACGCGGCGCTCGCCGACCTGCGGGCCGAAGAGGTGCTGCCGCTGCTGCTGCAGGTGCTCGACACGGCACCGCTCACCGGCGCCGCGGCCGACGCCGAGGCGAAGCTCAAGACGTGGCTGGCACACGGGCACCAGCGCGTGGAGTCGGCTCCGGGCAGCAAGATGTACAACGACGCGGACGCCATCCGGATCATGGACTCGTGGTGGCCGTTGCTCGTCACCGCGGAGTTCAAGCCGGCCATGGGCGACGACGCGTTCACCGCGATGACGAACGTGCTGCAGATCAACGAGAGCCCGTCCGGCTTCCAGAACGAGGTGCCCGGCAAGCACGTCGGTCAGCCGCACCAGGGTTCGTCCTACCAGCACGGCTGGTGGGGTTACGTCAGCAAGGACCTGCGCACGGTGCTGGGGCAGCCGGTCGCGAGCCCGCTGGGCTCGACGTTCTGCGGCGGCGGTGACCTGATCGCGTGCCGTGCCGCGTTGGTCGATTCACTGACGGCGGCCGCGGCCCAGCCGGCGAGCACCGTGTACCCGGGCGACGCAGACTGCTCGGCCGGCGACCAGTGGTGCGCGGACACCGTGATCCAGCGCCCGCTCGGTGGCATCACCCACGGCAAGATCAGCACCCAGAACCGTCCGACGTTCCAGCAGGTCGTCGAGTACCCGGCGCACCGCGGCGACAACGTCGGCAATCTGGCGGCGGGCAAGCCGGTGAACGCGACGAGCGCTGAGACGGGCTTCTACGACTCGCCGGCGAGCAACGCCGTCGACTCGAACCCGAAGACGCGGTGGGCGAGCGACTGGAGCGACGACCAGTCGATCACCGTCGACCTCGGTTCGGTGCAGCAGGTCGCGCGTGTGGTGCTCTCGTGGGAGGTCGCGGATGCGAAGGGCTACCGGATCCAGCTTTCGGCCGACGGCGAAAGCTGGTGGGACGCCGCGGTGGTGACCGACGGCAACGGCGGCACGGACAACGTGTCGTTCGCGCCTTCTGACGCCCGGTTCGTCCGGATGCAGGGCGTGCAGCGGGGCACGAACTACGGCTACTCGCTGTACGAGTTCGAGGTGTACGCGCACTAGACGGGAGCTGGTCGGCTCACGGCGCGGGTGAGCCGACCGCCACATCACGGCTGCTCGGCTGCGGTTACGAAGTTACGGTGTGCGGATGGACGACTGGACACCGCGCACGCTCGCGATCGCGGCCGGGCGGCCGCACGGCCCCGGCGAGCCACTGAACACCCCGATCGTGGCCACGAGCACCTTCGAAGCCGGTGGTGACTTCGTCTACGCGCGCTCCGACGGCACGGAGACCTGGCACGCGCTCGAAGAGGCCGTCGGCGCACTCGAAGGCGGCCAGGCGACCAGCTTCGGCTCCGGCGTCGCGACCCTGTCGGCCGTGCTGGACACACTGCCGGTCGGCTCGTCCGTCGCGGTGCCGACGTTCAGCTACGCCGTCACGCGCGGGGCGATGCACCACGCGGAGAAGATGGGCCGGATCAGCGTCACCGAGCTCGAGCCCACCGACACGCAGGCGTGGCTCGACTGCGACGCCGACCTGCTGTGGCTCGAATCGCCGACGAACCCGACGCTCGAGGTGATGGAGCTCGAAACGATCGCGCGCGGCACCCGCGGCCGCGTGGTCGTGGACAACACCTTCGCGACGCCGTTGCACCAGCAACCACTCAAGCTGGGCGCGGACATCGTGGTGCACAGCGCGACCAAGCTCATCGGCGGGCACAGCGACCTGTTGCTCGGGATCACCGTGGCGGCCGACGAAGCGGTCGCCGACGAGCTGCGCGGCGCGCGCACGCGGATCGGTTCGACGCCTGGCGCGCTCGAGGCTTGGCTGGCGTTGCGCGGGCTGCGGACCATGCCGGTTCGCCTCGCGGAGCAGTCGAAGACGGCCGCGCTCCTCGCTTCCCGCTTGGCGGAACACCCGGCGGTCACGAAGGTGCGTTACCCCGGGTTCGGGATGATGGTGTCGTTCGAGCTGCCCGACGCGGAAGCCGCGGACAAGGTGTGCGCCGCGGTCCGGCTGATCCGCCCGGCGACGAGCCTCGGCGGGGTGGAAAGCCTGGTGGAGCGCCGAGCCTGGCTGCCCGGTGAGGAACGCGTGCCGGCCGGGTTGCTGCGGTTCAGCGTGGGTCTTGAAGATCCGGAAGACCTCTGGCGCGACCTGATCACCGCACTGGGCTGATTTCCGCCAACAATTCACAGGGGGTTTGCCGGCGGGCCGGAACTGTTACAGTAAGGCCACGGTCTCGCCGGTTTCCCTGCCGTTGAGCCACAACATCGCTGAGACCCAAGCATTCGTTACTTCTCCTTCAGGTGCTTTTAATCACCGTCAAAGGGTTTCACCTTTTCCGGTGATCTCGGGAAGGATCAGCGCACGCGGTGGGGGTCACCGCGCTTTCTTTCCAGGGAGAAAATCACGTGAAGAAGACCCTGGGCAGACTCGCGGGCGCCGTGCTCGCGAGCGCCCTGATCGGCCTCGCCGTCGCCCCGGTCGCTTCGGCGCAGGAGGCCACGGAGAACACGCCGACCACCTCCGAGGTCGCGACTCCGCCCACTCCGCCCACTTCGGACACTCCGGCCACGGACGTGCCCACCTCCGACGCGCCGACGTCGGACGCCCCGACGTCCGACGCGCCGTCCACTTCGGACACCCCGACCACCGGTGCGCAGCCGACCGACTCGACCCAGCCGGGCGAGCCGTCGAACACCGGTGAGCCGACCTCGCAGCCGACCGAGCCGACGTCCACGACGACGTCGGGCTCCGAGGAGACCACCACTCCGGAGGAGCCGCCGTACGTGGACGACATCGCCTACGGCCTCGACCTCGACGGCAACCAGGGCATCTTCGTGATCGCGTGCGCCGCCGGCGAGCCGACGAACGTGCACTCGAACGACTTCGACCTCGTCGAGGGCCCGATCCAGGACGAGACCGACGGCCGTTACTGGGAGTGGCTCGTGACGCGCCACGACGGCATTTCGTTCGACGCCGGCGGCGTGACCGCCGACTGGACCTGCGCCGGCAAGCCGGCTGAGGACCACCCGGTGCCGCCGGCCGGTGGCGCGGGCTCCGGCTCCGCGGGCACCACGGGCGGCGACGGCACCTCGCAGGTCAAGTACGCGCCCAAGGGCGGCGTCGAGACCGGCTTCGGCGGCATGGCCGCCTGATGCGCAGGAAGTTCGGGCAGGGCGTCGTTCTCACGGGCGCCCTGCTCTTCTCCGTGACGCTGAGCGCGTGCGGCTCTGACGCCGCCCCGGCCCCGGCCGCGGCGAAGCCGGTGCCCACCTCGGTGCCGGTGACCAAGCCCTTCACGGGCCTTCGGCCCACGTCGGTGGAGATCCCGAAGATCGGCGCGAAGTCGTCACTGATCACCGTGCTGCCCAACAAGGACGGGCAGATCTCGGTGCCGTCGGTGAAGACGCCGATGCAGGCCGCGTGGTACCGCCTCTCGCCTGTCCCGGGTGACGTCGGCCCCGCCATCGTCCTCGGCCACGTCGACGGCAACCACCAGCCGGGCATCTTCTACAAGCTCAAGGACGTGAGCCCAGGCGACGAGGTCGACATCGAACGCAGCGACGGCAAGAAGCTGAAGTTCGTGGTGGACCACAAGGACGAGGTCCCGAAGGACACGTTCCCGACGCAGGCGGTCTTCGGCAACACCGACAAGCCGCAGCTGCGCCTGATCACGTGCGGTGGTGTGTTCGACCACGCCGAGCACAGCTACAAGGACAACATCATCGTGTACGCGAACCTCGTGGCCTGAGCTCCTTCAGGAACGGAACGTCACAGCCCGGCGCCAACGGCGGCCGGGCTGTGCCTTTTCTCCGGCTTGGCCGAGCTGCTGTGCCGGCTCGACGCGCAGCCACCCGAGCCGGCCGGTCCGGTCGGGCACGCCGGTCGACAGCAGCACCGGTGCGCCGAGCCGGTTGGCCAGCCAGCGGCCCATCCGCGGGACCTCGGCGGGTGCGACGTGCGGCGCCACCACGCGCACCTGCTTGCGCGGGAAGTGCTTCAGGACTTCGTTCCACGCGTCGGCCGGGATCTGAGGCGGGATGTCCAGCACCACCGTCCGCTCCGGGCCGGTCGCGACCCCTCGGCTCAGCAGCCAGGCACGATCGCTGATGTGGCCGCCGAAGTGCATGATCGTCGCGCTGCCGACCCGGAAACTCGCCGGTTCCATTCCCCTCCTCCGCTCGAGCACCCCAGGTCAACACGAGCGGACGCCGCCCGCGGTTCAGAGCAGCGGCGTCAGCAACGCCCGCCGGCCCTCCGGCACGTACTCCGCGTAGTTGTCGTACAAGGCCCGCCGCGCGAGCCTGGCCGCGGACTCGCCGTCGGCGGCGCGGACAGCTTCCAGCACCTGGGCGTGGTGGATCAACCACGAGTCCATCAGCGACGTCCGGTCCCGCGCGTGCTCCAGCTTGTCCTCGATCAGCTCCAGCACCACTCCGCGGACGACTTCGGCGCTCACCACCAGCAGCGGGTTGCGTGACGCCCGCGCGATCGCCTCGTGGAACGCGACGTCGGCGCGGCTGAACTGCTCGTACCCTTCCAAAGCGCCGGCGCGCATGGCCGCCAGCGCCGTGTCCAAAGTGGACAGGTCCTCGTCGGTGCGCAGTGTCGCGGCCAGCAGGTGGGCCGAGCCGTCGAGCACCATCCGGAACTGGAGCAGCTCCGCCAGCCCGACGTGGTCGGCCCGGGCCAGCCGGTGCATCGACCGCTGCAAAGCCGCTGGTGACGCGGCCAGCACCTCGGGCCCGCGCGGGTCGCCGGGCCGCGAGCGGATCAGCTCCGCCGCCTGCAGCACGCGTAGCGCTTCCCGCACCGTGGAGCGCCCGACGGCGAACTGCGTCATCAGCTCGCGTTCGCTGGGCAGCCGCTCGCCGGGTTTGAGGCGGCCGCTGATCACGGCGTCCTCGATCTGCTGCACGATCCGCTCGTACGCGCGGATCGGCGCCACCGGTTCGAACTTCATCCCTTGACCTCGGGCTCGGGTGGTGCCAACCTCAGGCTACTGGTCAGACCAGTGTACTTCCTCGGCCGGTTGCGCAGGAGGCTGAATGAAAACCCGGCTCCACCTCGCGGCGCTCGCGGCGCTGCTCGCGGTGTCCGGCTGCTCCGCCGGGTCCTCGGCGAGCGTCTCGACCGGGCCGGACACGTTGGCGGTGGGGTTTACGGCCGAGCCGGCGAACTTCGACTTCACCCACTCCGACGGCACCGCCATCCCGCAGGCTCTCCTCTACAACGTGTACGAGGGCTTGGTGAAGCTCGACGCGCAGGGCCGCGTGGTGCCGCTGCTCGCGAAGTCCTGGACGGTGAGCCCGGACCGCAAGACGTACGACTTCCAGCTCCAGCCGGGCGTGAAGTTCAGCAACGGCGCACCGTTCACCGCCGCGGACGTCAAGTTCTCGCTGATGCGCGTGAAGACCGACTGGACGATCTCGATCAAGTCGGCCATGGACGTCGTGGACCACGTCGACGTCGTCTCACCCGAGCACGCGCGCGTGGTGCTCTCGAAACCCAGCAACGGCTGGCTGTTCAGCCTCACCAGCCGCCTCGGCGCGATGTTCAGCCCGACCGGCGTGGGTGACCTGGCGAACAAGCCGATCGGCACCGGCCCGTACGAGGTGGCCTCGCGCCGGCGCGGGGACTCCATCGTGCTCAAGGAAAACCCGGACTACTGGGGCCGCAAACCCGCGTACTCCACCGTCGTCCTCAAGTACATCGCCGACCCGACGGCGCTCAACAACGCGCTGCTCAGCAACGGCATCGACGTGATCTCGTCGCTGACCTCAGCCGATTCCATCCCGCAGTTCCAGGGTGACAACCGGTTCTCGGTGCTCCAGGGGACCACGAACAGCGAGGTCACGCTCGCGTTCAACAACCGGCGCGCGCCGCTGAACGACCCGCGCGTGCGCCAGGCCCTGACGTACGCGATCGACCGGAAAGCCGTGCTGGACCTCGTGTTCAACGGCCGCGGCACGCTCATCGGCAGCATGGTCCCGCCAACGGACCCGTGGTACGAGGACCTGGCGCAGGTCTATTCATACGACCCGGCGAAGGCGAAGCAGCTGCTCGCGCAGGCCGGCGTGCGGAACCTGAACCTGCGGCTGCGGATCCCGAACCTGCCCTACGCCGTGTCGGCCGCGCAGGTCGTGCAGTCGCAGCTGGCCGACGTCGGTGTCCGGACCACGATCGAACCGCTCGATTTCCCGGCCGTGTGGCTCAAGCAGGTGTTCACCGACCACGACTACGACCTGTCGATCATCCAGCACGTGGAGGCCCGCGACATCACGACGTTCGGGAAACCGACGTACTACTGGGGTTACGACAACCCGCGCGTGCAGCAGCTGCTGGCCGAGGCAGACAGCGGCACGCCGCAGCAGCAGGTCACCGACATGAAGCAGGTGGCGCGGCAGCTCAACACCGATGCCGCCGCCGACTGGTTGTTCCTCTACCCCAACGTGATCGTGTCGAAGACCAAGGTCACCGGGTTCGCGCGCAACCAGGTGAGCGAGTCGTTCGACCTGACTGGGCTGACGCCGGCATGACCGGGAAAGTGGCCCGCCGCCTGGTGATCTTCGTGGTCAGCCTGTTCGTGGCGTCGATCGTGGTGTTCCTCTTCATGGCCGTGCTGCCGGGCGACCCGGCGCAGGTCGCCCTCGGCGTGAACGCGACGCCGCAGCTGCTGGCGAAGACGCGCGCGGAGTTCGGCATCGACAAACCGCTCGTCACGCAGTACCTCACGTGGATCGGCGGCGTGCTGCACGGCGACTTCGGCCGCTCGTACGTCACGCACGAAGCGATCGGTCCACAGCTGCTCGACCGGCTCGGCGTCACGTTGTGGCTGGTCGGCGCAGGCATGGTCGTGGCGCTCGTGATCGCCGTGCCGGTGGGCACGTTCGCGGCCGTGCGGCACCGCAAGACCAGCGGCGTCGCTGTTTCCGGGCTGTCGCAGATCGGCGTGGCGATTCCCGCGTTCCTCGCCGGCGTCATCCTCGTGCAGATCTTCGCCGTACAGCTGCGGTGGCTGCCCAGCGGCGGGTGGACACCGCCGGACCAGAACCCGGGCGACTTCGTCCGCGGCCTGATCCTCCCGGCGTTGTCGCTGGGGCTGGTGCAGGGCGCGGTGCTCACGCGGTACGTGCGTTCGGCCGTGCTCGACACGCTCGGGCAGGACTACTTGCGCACGGCGCGCTCGAAGGGCCTGCTGCCGGGCCAGGCGTTGCGGCGCCACGGGTTGCGCAACGCGTCGGTGCCCGTGGTCACGGTGCTGGGCCTGCAACTCGCGACGCTGCTGATCGGCGCGGTGGTGGTGGAGCGCGTGTTCGTGCTGCCGGGCCTGGGCAGCATGCTGCTCGACGCCGTGTCGTCGCGGGATCTGCTGACGGTGCAGGGGATCGTGCTGGTTCTCGTGGCGGGGGTGCTGCTGGTGAACTTCGTCGTCGACGTGCTCTACACCGTGCTCGACCCGAGATTGCGGGGTTCGTGATGACCACGCTCACGCGAGTCCGCACGCGCAGCGGCAGCCTCCTCGTCGGCTCGGTCCTGGTCGCGCTGGTGGTGCTGGCCGCGCTCGGGTCGTTCGTCTGGACGCCGTACAACCCGGTGCAGGTCGACGCGGCGGACAAGCTGCTGGGCTTCTCCGCCAAGCACTTGTTCGGCACCGACAAGTTCGGCCGCGACGTGTTCAGCCAGATCATGGTCGGCGCGCGCACCACGCTGTACGTCGGCGTGGTGGCCGTCGGGATCGCGGCGATCATCGGCACTCCGCTCGGGGTGCTGGCGGGCTTGGCACCGCGGTGGCTGGGGGAATTCGTGATGCGCGTGAACGACCTGGTGCTCGCGTTTCCCGCGCTGCTGCTGGCGATCATGTTCGGCGCGGTGTTCGGCGCCGACACGCTCACGGCCATGATCGCGATCGGCATCGCGACCATCCCGTCGTTCGCGCGGATCGCTCGCTCGGGCACCTTGCAGGTCGCGAGCAGCGAGTTCGTGCTGGCGGCGCGCGCGGCCGGCCGGTCGCGCGCGAACATCGCCGTGCGCCACGTGCTGCCGAACATCTCGGGTTTGCTGATCGTGCAGGCGTCGGTGTCGTTCGCGATCGCGGTGCTGGCCGAGGCGGCGCTGTCGTTCCTCGGGTTCGGCACGCGGCCACCGACGCCGTCGTGGGGCCGGATGCTGCAGGAATCGCAAGAGCTGCTCACGACCTACCCCCGGCTCGCGCTCGTGCCCGGCGTCGCCATCGCCTTGGCCGTGCTCGGGTTCAACCTCCTCGGCGACGGTCTGCGAGACCGGCTCGACCCCCGATTGGCGGCCCGCGCATGACGCTCACAGTGAAGGGCCTGCAGGTCGGCGACCTGGTACGCGACGTGTCGTTCGAGATCGGCGCCGGCGAGCGCGTCGGGCTCATCGGCGAGTCGGGGTCGGGCAAATCGCTCACCGCTTTGTCGATCATGGGCCTGCTGCCCGAAGGCCTGCGAGCGACGGGTTCGGTGCGGCTGGACGATCGCGAGCTGCTGGATGCGTCCGAAAAGGACTTGTCCCAGCTGCGCGGCAACGGGTTGTCGATGGTGTTCCAGGAGCCGATGACGGCGCTGAACCCGGCGATGCGCGTCGGCCGGCAGGTCACGGAGCCGTTCCGCGTGCACGGGCTGCGCGGGCGGCCGGCCGAGGAGCTGCTGGCGGCGGTCGGGCTGCCGGGCACCGCGCGGGCGTACCCGCACCAGCTCTCCGGTGGGCAGCGGCAGCGCGTGGTGCTCGCGATGGCGCTGGCCAACGAGCCGTCGCTGCTGATCTGCGACGAGCCGACGACGGCCCTCGACGTGACGGTGCAGGCGCAGATCCTGGCGTTGCTCAAGAGCTCCTTGTCCGCCGAGTCGGCGCTGCTGTTCATCACGCACGACCTGGCGGTGGTGGCGTCGGTGTGCGAACGCGTGCTGGTGATGCTGGACGGCGAGATCGTGGAACGCGGGTCGACTCGGGACGTGCTCACCAAGCCGCAGCACGAGTACACGAAGTCCCTGCTGGCCGCCTCTGATCTGGACGGGGCGGCCCGATGAGCGCGTTGATCGAGGTCCGCGACCTGCACCGGAAGTACGCGCGCCGCGATGTGCACGCCCTGCGCGGCGTGAGCTTCGACGTCGAGGCCGGTCAGCGGTTCGGCATCGTCGGCGAATCGGGCTCGGGGAAGTCGACGCTGGTGCGGCTGCTGGCCGCGCTGGACCGGCCGACGTCGGGCACGGTGTCGTTCCAGGGCCGGCGCATCGACGACCAGCCCGAACGCAAGCTGGGGTTCCTGCGCACCTCGCTGCAGATCGTGTTCCAGGACCCGATGGGTTCACTCGACCCGAGGATGCGCGTGCGCGACATCGTCTCCGAGCCGCTGGGCCACCGCGATCCCGAGCGCGTCGGGGAACTGCTGGCGGCCGTCGGCCTGCCGCCCGACGCCGCTTCGCGTTATCCGCACCAGTTCTCCGGCGGCCAGCGGCAGCGGATCTCCATCGCCCGCGCGCTCGCGCCGAACCCGAGCGTGCTCGTGGCCGACGAGCCGGTGAGCGCGCTCGACGTGTCCGTGCGCAAGCAGATCCTGGACCTGCTCGCTCGGCTGGTCGAGGAGTTCTCGCTGACACTGGTGTTCGTGTCGCACGACCTCGGGGTGGTGCGCCACGTGTGCGACCGCGTCGCCGTGATGCGGCGCGGCGAGATCGTCGAACTGGGTGACGTGGAGGAGGTCTACGGGACACCGCGGCACGAGTACACCCGGGAGTTGCTGGCGGCCGCGCCCAACCTCCGCGCCGAGCTGGCCCGGCTGAGCGGAGGGAGTGCGGAGGATGCCTGAATACCCCGCGGGGTTGCCGATCGGCTCCGGCTGGATATCCACAGTGGACACGGCGGAGGTCGTGTTCCCCTACGACGGCAGCGTGGCCGGCATCGCGCCCGTCGGCACGGCGCAGCTCGCCACGCGGGCGATCGACGAGGCCGGCGCCGTCGCGCGCGAGGTGGCGGCGCTGCCGTCGCGCGAGCGCCGGGCGCTGTTGAACGGCGTGGCCGCCGCGCTGCGCGAGCACCGCGAGGAGTTCGAGCGGCTGCTGGTGCTGGAGACCGGGAAACCGCTCGTCGACTGCCGGGTGGAGATCGCGCGCACGATCGTCACGTGGGAAGCGGCGGCCGAAGAGGTGTCGCGGCTGCACGGCGAAACGGTGCCGCTGGACCTGCTGCCCTCGGGCGACGGGCTGGTCGGGTTCTGGAAGCGCAAGCCGATCGGGGTCGTCGTCGGGATCGCCGGGTTCAACTACCCGGTGCTGCTGGCATCGCACAAGATCGCGCCGGCGATCGCCGCGGGCTGCCCGGTGGTGCTGAAGCCGGCGCCGCAGACGCCGCTGGCCACGTTGTGGCTGGTGCACCTCGTGCGGTCGCTCGCGCCGATCCCGGCGATGGTGCAGCTGGTGACCGGCGACGCCACCGTGGGCTCGGCGCTGGTCACCGACCGGCGGATCGGCGCGGTGTCGTTCACCGGCTCGGCGGCCGTCGGCCACCGGATCGCCCGCGACGCGGCGCCGACAAAGACGTTGCTGGAGCTGGGTTCCAACGCCGCCCTCGTGGTCGCCGGGGACGCGGATCTCGACGCGGCGGCCGACGCCGTGCTGCGTGGCGGGTTCTACGCGTCGGGCCAGGCGTGCATCTCGGTGCAGCGGGTGGTGGTGGTCGCGTCGGTGGCCGAGGAGTTCACGGCGAAGGTGCTGGCGCGGCTGGGCGAGCTGACCGTCGGTGACCCGCGGCTCGAGACCACCCGGGTGTCGAAGCTGATCGACCGGCGCTCTACTGAGCGCGTGCGGGAGTGGGTCGACAAGGCCATCGCCGCCGGCGCACGGGTACTCGCGGGCGGCGGCCTGCGTGACGACGTGCTGGAGCCGACGGTGCTCGCCGACGTGCCCGACGGCGCCGAGTGCTGGGACGAGGAAGTGTTCGGCCCCGTGGTCTGCGTGCGCACCGTGTCCGATGTGGACGAAGCGTTCGCGGCGGTCAACGCTTCGCGCTACGGGTTGCACGCCAGCGTGTACAGCCGTTCCCTGAACACGGCGTTGCGCGCGCTCGACGAGCTCGAGGTCGGCGGAGTGGTCGTGAACGAGGTGCCCGGCTTCCGCTCGGACACCATGCCGTACGGCGGGGTGAAGGACTCCGGCATCGGCCGAGAAGGCCCGCGGTTCGCCGTGGAAGAGCTGACTGTGACGAGGATGGCGGTGCTGCGCCCGTGAACTACGAGAACCTGTTCCGGCTGGACGGCCGCCGCGCCGTGGTGCTCGGCGGTGGCAGCGGGATCGGCCGCGAGGCCGCGCGGGCCCTCGCCGCGCACGGCGCGCACGTGATCTGCGCGGACCGCGATGTCGCCGCAGCCCGCGAGACGGGCGTCGGAGAGGCGTACGAGATCGACCTGCTAGTACCGGGGGCGGTCACGCGCGCGGCTGCGGAGCTGGGGGAGCTGGACGTCGTGGTGCTCACGGCCGGCGTCAACGTGCGCAAACGCTTGCTGGACTACACGCGCGAGGAGTTCGACCGCGTCGTCGAGCTGAACCTGGGCGTCGCGTTCGAGGTGGTGCGGGCGTTCGGCGGGCCGATGGTCGAGCGCGGGCGCGGTAGCATCATCGGCTTCTCGTCGATCCGCGGCACCACCGTCGAGCCGGGCCAGGGCCCGTACGCGGCGACGAAGGGCGGGCTCGTGCAGCTGTTCCGCACGGCCGCTGCGGAGTTCGGACCCGCGGGCGTGCGCGTGAACGCCATCGCGCCCGGTGTCGTCGAGACCCCGCTGACCGCGCAGATCAAGTCCAGCCCCGATTGGTACGACGCGTACGCGGCGAAGGGCGCGCTGGGCCGCTGGGCGCGGGCCGACGAGCTGGCCGGCGCCGTCGTGTACCTCGCTTCGGACGCTTCGACGTTCGTCACGGGCTCCGTGCTCGCCGTCGACGGCGGCTGGACCGCCGTCGACGGGCGTTTCGAACCACCCGCTTCGTGAACCGGAGGTTTCGATGGAGTTGGCTGATCTGACCGCGGTGGAGCTCGTCGCAGGGTACCGCTCGCGCGAGCTGTCGCCCGTCGACGTGACCGAGTCCGTGCTGGCGCGCATAGAGGCACGCGAACCTTCGCTGCAAGCGCTGTACGAGTACGACGCGGCTTCGGCGCGCTCCGCGGCCAAGGAGTCGGCGGCGCGCTGGCACGCCGGCGAACCGCTGGGCCCGGTCGACGGCGTCCCGCTGACGCTGAAGGAGAACATCGCGACGCGCGGCACGCCGGTCCCCCTGGGCACCGCGGCGACCGCGCTGTCGCCCGCCGCCGCCGACGCACCGGCCGCCGCGCGCGTCCGCGAATCCGGCGCGGTGCTGCTGGCCAAAACGACCATGCCGGACTACGGGATGCTCACTTCCGGACTGTCGAGTTTCCACGAGGCTTCCCGCAATCCGTGGGACCTCTCGCGGACCCCGGGCGGCTCCAGCGCCGGCGCCGCCGCGGCCGCCGCGGCGGGCTACGGACCCCTCCACGTCGGCACCGACATCGGCGGCTCCATCCGCCTGCCCGCCGGCTGGTGCGGGTTGGTGGGCCTGAAGCCGAGCTTCGGCCGCGTGCCGGTGGACCCGCCGTTCCTCGGCCGCGTCGCCGGCCCGCTGACCAGGACCGTCGCGGACACCGCACTGCTGATGGGCGTGCTGTCGGCACCGGACGCGCGCGATCACCTGAGCCTGCCGCCGGCGCTGCTGGACTGGTCCGCGCTCGACGGCTCGCTGCGCGGCCTGCGCGTCGGCCTGCACCTCGACGCGGGAGTCGGGCTGCCCGTGTCCCCGGAGATCCTTTCGGCGGTCACCGCCGCGGCGCAGGTCTTCGAGGCCGCGGGTGCCGTCGTGGAACCGGTCGACCCGTTCCTCACGCGCGAACTGCTCGACGGCTTGGACGTGTTCTGGCGCGTGCGCGCGTGGTCGGACCTGCTGGCGCTGCCCGAGGACCGCCGCGCCCGGGTGCTGCCCTACATCGCGACTTGGGCCGCCGGCGGCGCGGCAGCGTCCGGAGTGGACACCTACCGCGGTTTCACCTGCATCGACCGCATGAGCGTCGCCGCGCTGCGCGCCACGGCCGGCTTCGACCTCGTGCTCTCCCCGACCTGCGCCGTCTCGGCCCCGCCCTTCGACCACGCGTCGCCGACCAACGACCCGCAGCGCCCGTTCGAGCACATCCCCTTCACGGTGCCGTACAACATGTCGGGCCAGCCCGCGGTGTCGCTGAACTGCGGCTACACGAGCGACGGACAGCCCATCGGCCTGCAGCTCGCGGGCCCGCGCTTCGCCGACGTCGAACTCCTGCGCGCGGCGGCCGCGTACGAGCAATTGCGGCCGCAGCAGCGCGCCTGGCCGGTCAGCTGACGGCTTCGGCGAGCGCCAGCACGCGCTGCGCTTCCTCGACGTGCAGGTTTTCGACCATCCGCCCGTCGACCGTGACCACGCCGCGGCCGGCGGCGCGGGCCTCGTCGAACGCCGCGATCACGCGGCGCGCGTGGTCGACCTCGGCCGCCGACGGCGCGAAGATCCGGTTGCACGGCTCGATCTGCGACGGGTGGATGAGCGTCTTGCCGTCGAAGCCGAACTCGCGGCCCTGCCGGCATTCGGCCTCGAAACCCGAAGCGTCCTTCACGTCGTTGTAGACGCCGTCGAGGACGACCTTGCCCGCGGCGCGGGCCCCGAGCACGGCGAGCGACAGGCTCGCCAGCAGCGGTCCTCGCCCCGGGACGAACGCGGCGTGCAGCTCCTTGGCCAGGTCGTTCGTGCCCAGCACGAGCACGGTCAGGCGCTGCGAGGCGGCGGCGATGTCGGCAGCCCGCAGGAGCGCGCCGGGGGTCTCGAGCATCGCCCAGACCTTCGTGCGCTCGGGCGCGCCGCCGAGTTCGAGGGCGCGTTCGATGTTGTGCACGTCGGCCACCGAGCCGACCTTCGGCACGACCACGGCGGCGGGACCGGCCGCCGCGGCGGCCCGCAGGTCGGCGTCGTGCCATTCGGTGTCGAGGCCGTTCACGCGGATGGCCACTTCGCGGTCGCCGTAGTCGCCCAGCGCGGCGCACACCCGCTCGCGCGCGGCTTCCTTCGCGTCGGGTGCGACGGCGTCTTCGAGGTCCAGGATGAGCGCGTCGGCCGGCAGGGTCTTCGCCTTCTCGAGCGCGCGTTCGTTGGCGCCCGGCATGTAGAGCACCGATCGGCGGGGGCGGACCTGCGGCATGCTTGCTCCTCACGTGACGGTCGCGTAACCCTAGACCGGGCCGGCGCGGCACCGCTGCGGCGAAAGTCACCGCCATCCGGGTGAAGCCCCTGACGTGCGAGGTCCACTGTGGAACCCCGCCCGGCTTGCGCCGAACGGCGTAATGAACTGGACCCTTTGCCGCGCTGGTGGGCCGCGCGACCCGTAGCCGTTCGTAGGCGTTCGGTAACACCACTCACCTCCGGCTCACTCGGTTGGCCGCACCGTCGGGCCGAAGTCCGACGACCGCCCACCGACCGGTCACCGACCGCTGAGCGCCGCCGATCGCAGCCACTCGCGCAACGTGAAGACCCCGTGGCGCCGCACTGGTACTCAATTCATGTGCCCGTTTCACGAGGCACGCAGGGGTACAGGTTGTTGAAGGAGGCGGACTCGTGGCGGCTACACCTCAGAACACCGAGAGCTCGACGGTCGCCGGTGGCGCGAAGCGCAGCCGGTCGATGCCGAGCCGGGTGGTGCCGCCGATCGAGCTCCCCGCGAGCGTCGACGAGCTGGCGCGCAAGGCCGCGGCCCTGTTGGGCTGGACCGGCGTTGTGCTGCCCACGACGACTCTGCTCGGCCGCAAGGTCAGCATCGTCGCCCGGCTCCGCACCGACGTCCACGCGGAGCGCATCGCGATGGGTGTCGGTCCCGTCGCCGATCGCGCCACCGTCGACACCTGGACCTGGTCAGAGCTGGCTGCGACCGCACCCGCGCCGGCCGCCGAGATCATCGGCGTCCTCGCGGTCGCCCGGCACTGGCGGACCGCGATGGCCTCCGCGGTTCCGTTCGCACGTTACGGCGAGGCCGCGATGGTGCTCCCATCGCCTGCCGTACTGACGGAGGACTATGTGGCGAACTGCCTGCCGCGCGCCCGCGCCTACGGCCTCGCCATCGCCACCGCCGACCCCCACGCCCAGGTCGACCTCGACCTCGAAGGGCGCACGGACCGCATCCTCCTCGCCGAGGACCCCGTGTCCCGCTGGGTCAACGAAATGGCCTACGACCAGCTCCTCCGTACCGCCGAAGTCCCGGCTGACGTCGACTGATCGACCCGGCACGTCCGCTCCGCCCGGACTACCCTCGCGACTATGCGAGTCGTCATTGCCGGTGGACACGGTCAGATCGCCCTGCGTCTCCAGAAGCTGCTCGCCGAACGCGGTGATCGGCCGGCGGGCATCGTGCGGAATCCCGCGCACGAGGCGGACCTGACGGCGGTCGGCGCGGAGACCGTGGTGCTCGATCTCGAAAAGTCCGATGTGGACGCGGTCGCCGAAGTACTCCGCGGCGCCGACGCGGCGGTGTTCGCTGCGGGCGCCGGTCCGGGCAGCGGCGAGGCCCGCAAGGACACGGTCGACCGCGGGGCCGCTGTGCTCTTCGCCGAAGCCGCCGAACGCGCGGGCGTCCGCCGGTTCATCCAGATCGGTTCGATGGGTGCCGACAACCCCGACGCCCCGGGTCTCGATCCCGTTTTCGCCGCGTACCTGCGGGCGAAGCGGGCGTCCGAGGAAGACCTGCGGGCCCGCGACCTCGACTGGACGATCCTGCGGCCCGGCCCGCTGACCAACGACTCCGGCACGGGCGCCGTCAAGATCGGCGACAAGACCGGCCGGGCCGAGGTGCCGCGCGAAGACGTCGCCGCCGTCGTGCTCGCACTGCTCGATGCGCCGGCCACCGCGCGCCGCACGCTCGACCTGATCGCGGGCAACGACCCGATCGACGAGGCGATCTCGGCGCTCTGACCTGCACCGTTAGGATCGGGGTCGTATCCATCGGACCACGCGAACGGGGAATCCTCCTTGCGGGACATCGCGATTTTCAGCGGTAGCGCTCATCCCGAACTGGCGGCGGAGATCTGCACCCACCTCGGGGTACCGCTGCTCCCGGTCCAAGTCGAACGCTTCGCCAACGACTGCCTCCAAGTCCAGCTGCAGGCCAACTGCCGCGAGCGCGACGTCTTCCTCATCCAGCCGCTGGTCCGCCCGGTGCAGGAGCACCTGGTCGAGCTGCTGCTGATGCTCGACGCCGCCCGCGGCGCGTCCGCGGCTCGCACCACCGTCGTCATGCCGCACTACGCGTACGCGCGCTCCGACAAGAAGGACGCGCCACGCATCTCCATCGGCGGCCGCCTCGTCGCGGACCTGATGGTGACCGCGGGGGCGAACCGCGTGCTGGCCATGACGCTGCATTCGCCCCAGGTCCACGGCTTCTTCTCCGTGCCCGTCGACCACCTGCACGCGCTGCACGAGCTGGCTCGCCACTTCCGCCAGTACGACCTCTCCAACGCCACCGTCGTCTCGCCGGACCTCGGCAACGCGAAGGAAGCGGCGCACTTCGCGCGGCTGCTCGGCGTGCGCGTCGCGTCCGGTACGAAGCAGCGCTACGCCGACGACCGCGTGGAGATCACGTCGGTGATCGGCGACATCACCGGCCGCGACGTGATCGTGCTCGACGACGAGATCGCGCGCGGCAGCACCGTGCTGGAGCTGCTCGACCGGCTGCGCGAGCTCGGACCGCGGTCCATCCGAGTCGCCTGCACCCACGGCCTGTTCGCCGACAAGGCGATCGACCGCATCGGCAGCCAGGAGGACGTCTTGGAGATCGTCTGCACCAATACCGTCCCGGTGCCGTTCGAGGAACGCACCGAAAAGCTGAAGATCCTCTCGATCGCGCCGGCGATGGCCGAGGCGATGCGGCGGATCCACAACGGCGAGTCGGTCAGCTCGCTGTTCGAGCCGAACTGAGCGAGCCGGTCCCGGTCAAGCAGGGCCCAGGACCCGGTCGAGGTGGGTGTTGGTGAACGTGCCGCTGGGGTCGCACTCCTTGCGCACGCGCAGGAAGTCGTCGAAGTGCGGGTAGCGCGTGCGCAGGGCGTGCGAGTCGAGGTCGTGCATCTTGCCCCAGTGCGGACGGCCACCGACCTGCGCGCAGATCGCCGCGAAGCCGTCGAAGTACTCGCGGTAGGGCATGCCGACGAACTGGTGGATCGCGAGGTAAGCCGAATCGCGGCCGTTCGCCGTGGACAGCCAGATGTCGTCGCCGGCGGCCACGCGCACCTCGACCGGGAACAGCACCGGGTTTTCCAGCCGCGGCACGAGCGCGCGCAGTTCGGCGAGCACGTCGAGCAGTGACTCACGGGGCACGGCGTACTCGGATTCCACGAACCGCACGCCGCGGTGCGTCACGAACACGCGGTGTGAGAGGTCGCTGTAGTCGCGGGCCGAGAGCACCTGGGCGGCGAACCCGCCGAGCGGCCGCACGAGCGCCGGCACCGCGCGCCCGAGGCGGCAGAGGCCGCCGAACGCGACGTTTTCGGTCAGCTCGTAGTCCACGAACTGGCGCACCTTGGACAGCGGCCGGCGCGGGGTCCCGAGCGGCTGCCGGTTGTTGCGCTTGACCAGCGCGCTCTTGCCGTAGGGGAACCAGTAGAACTCGAAGTGGTCGTTCTCGGCCGTGAACTCGTCGAAGCCCTCGAGCACCTGTTCCAGCGGCTCCGGACGCTCCTGCGCGGACAACACGAACGAGGGTTCGCACTGCAGGGTGACGGTCGTGATCACGCCGAGCGCGCCGAGGCCCACGCGGGCGGCCTTGAACAACTCCGGCCGCTCGTCGGCGGAGCAGCTGACGACGGAACCGTCGGCGAGCACGAGCTGCAGCGCGGTGATCTGGGTGGCGATGCCGCCGAAGCGTGCGCCGGTGCCGTGCGTGCCGGTCGAAATCGCGCCGGCGATGGTCTGCGCGTCGATGTCGCCGAGATTCGTCATGGCGAGCCCGAGCGCGTCGAGTTCGGCGTTGAGCTGCTTGATCGTGGTGCCGGCGCGAACGGTCACCTGGTGCGTTTCGAGGTCGGCGCGTTCGATGCCGGACCAGCGTGTGAGGTCGAGCGCGTCGCCGTCGGCGACGGCGATGGCCGTGAAGGAGTGGCCGCTGCCCCAGGGCCGTACGCGGCGTCCCGTACTAGTGATGCCGGCGACGACGGCGGCGACCTCGGCCGTGCTGCGGGGCCGGTGCACCCGCTGCGGGGAGGCTTTGGCGGTACCGGCCCAGTTGCTCCACGGAGTCATGCGTGCACCTTGTCGTCGCCGATCTGAGTGTCCTCACGGTAGTGGCAGGAACAGTAGGTGAATGAGATTCGCGTTTCAAGCGTTGTTGTCGTACCGTAAGTCCGTGACCACCACTTCTCACGGGTACGACCTGGCGACGAAGGACCTCGATCCGCCCTTCGCGATCGTCGACCTGGACGCGTTCGACGCGAACGCCGACGACTTGCTCCGCCGCGCCGCGGGCAAGCCGATCCGGGTGGTCAGCAAATCGGTGCGGTGCCGCTACCTGCTGGAACGCGTGCTCGAACGCGACGGCTTCGAAGGCCTGATGTGCTACTCGCTCGCCGAGGCCGTGTGGCACGTCGAGCAGGGCACCACCCGCGACGTCGTCGTCGCCTACCCGACGGCCGACCACGAAGCGTTGCGTCGCCTCGCCGCGTCCGACGAAGCGCGCGCAGCCATCACGATCATGGTCGACTCGACCGAGCACCTGGACCTCGTCGACGCCGCCCTCGGCCACGGCCACCCGGACATCCGCGTGTGCCTCGAACTCGACGCATCGTGGCGCCCGCTGCCCGGCGTGCACGTCGGCACTCGGCGTTCGCCGGTGTTCACCGTGAAACAAGCCGTCTCGCTCGCCCGCGCGATCGCCGGCAGGCCGGGTTTCGTGCTCACCGGCCTGATGGCGTACGAAGGCCAGATCGCCGGCCTCGGCGACGCGGCCCGCGGCGGCGTGTCGGACGCCGTGATCGGCTGGATGCAGCGCCGGTCTGCCGCCGAGCTCTCTCGCCGCCGCGGTGCCGTGGTCCGCGCCGTCCGCGATCTGGCCGACCTCGAGTTCGTCAACGGCGGCGGCACCGGCAGCGTCGAATCGACCGGCGCGGAATCCGCCGTCACCGAGATCGCCGCCGGCTCGGGCCTCGTCGCCCCGACGCTCTTCGACGGATACTCCCGTTTCCAGCCGCGCCCCGCCGCGCTCTTCGCGCTGCCTGTCGTGCGCCGCCCCGCCCGCGATGTCGCGACCCTGTTCTCCGGCGGCTACATCGCTTCCGGTCCGGCCGGCGCGTCGCGCGTCCCCTCGCCGTACTACCCCGAAGCCCTGAAGCTGCTCGGTTTCGAAGGTGCGGGCGAGGTCCAGACCCCCGTCACGGGCGCCGGCGCCCGCACCCTGCGCCTCGGCGACCGGGTCTGGCTCCGCCACGCGAAGGCCGGCGAACTCGCCGAACGCTTCGACCACTACCACCTCGTCCGCGACTCCCAGGTCGACCGCACCGTCCCGACTTATCGGGGTGAACACAAGAACTTCGGCTGAGCCACTGCGTTGTCCACAGAGTTTGTCCACAACATGAGTCCGCTGTGGACAAACACCCCCTCATCTCGGTGAAACCGTTGACGGCCGTGATCCGGCCGCTCGACAATGCCTTGGGAGCGCGCCGCCGGTCGCGCCGAACGGGGGGAATTCCATGCGCAGCACCACTTTGCTGGCCAAAGCAGCCGTGGTCGGCCTGATCGCCTTGGCACCGGTGGCTTTCGCCGTCGCGCCCGCGAACGCCGCGACGACCGTCCCGATCTCAGCCCCCGGCGGCTACGCGAGCGACCCGTCGAGCACCCCGGCGGCCTCGAAGCACACCCGCGCGCTCGGTGCCGCCGTGACGATTCCGGCCGGCCAGACGCACTACCTCAGCAGCAAGCTCACCGTCGACGCCGCGGCGCAGGTCACCGAGGTGTCGCACCTGGTGTACTGCCGCCGCCCGGGACAGACGACGAACGCCGCTCAGCTGGTGAGCGGCCAGAACGTCCTCGCCGGCACCGCGACCACCCTGCTGACCCGCGGTTTCGTCACCGCGCCCGCGGACAGCGCGCTGACCTGCGCCGTCTACGCGCAGTTCGTGAACCACGCCGCCAACACCGCCGGCCACTTGACGGTGCTGGGTTCGTCCTACCTGCAGGACGTGTTCGGCCCGATCTCCGCGGTCAAGCAGACCTTCAACGGCAAGGTGCTCGTGAACACCGCCGCCACGGCCAATGCCGTCACGTTCACCGCCCCCGTCGGCGCCACGACGGTCCAGGCCATCGGCGATCTCAACATCACCGTCTGCTACGGCGCCGACAACGGCCTCTGCCAGCGCTCGGCCGGCGCCCGGATGAGCGGCTCGAACTCGCTGGTCGGCACCCAGCTCGTGGTCAACCAGCTCGACACGTCGGGCAACGTCTGCCACACCACGACCAACGGCCCTCTCGCCGGCGTGACCGTCACGAGCACTGTGCACCACTTCAAGATCAACACCTGGCTGACCGACGTGCCCGTCCTGGCGTCCTGCTCGCGCACCTTCGTCGCCTACACCCGCGTCACCGCCAACCCGGTGCACAACTCGTTCCTGATCGAGGCGAACAACCAGAGCGTGGGGGCGGCCTTCGTCCCGTGACCGCGGCGCGGACTTGCCCCTCCCCCCGGGGGAGGAGGCAGGCTCATCGACGTGGAAGACGACGTCCTCGCCATCGGTGACCTCGCCCGGCTGACCGGCCTGACGGTCAAGGCTGTCCGCTACTACTCCGACGTCGGGCTCGTACCGACGGCCGGGCGGGACAGCGCCGGCCGGCGCAGGTACGGCGCGAAGGCCCTCGCCCGGCTCCGGCTGGTCCGCACCTTGCGAGCACTCGGCGTTGGGCTCACGACGATCCGGGCGGTGGTCGAGCGGGAGGCCGAAGTGGCTGACGTCGCGCAGCGGGAGGCGGAGGAGCTGGCCGCGCGCATCGACGAGCTGAAGCTGCGGCGGGCCGTCTTGCTGGCCGTCGCGAGGCGGGGAGCCGGAGCGGAGGAGGTGGAGCTGATGCACGAATTGGCCACGCTGAACGGGAACGAGCGGCGCCGGCTCGTCGGGGAGTTCCTCGACGCGGTGTTCGGCGATGTGCGCCGACATCCGGCGATCGCGGGGATCGAGCGCTCACTCACCCCCGAGCTGCCCGACGAGCCCACGCCCGAGCAAGTCGACGCGTGGGTCGAACTCGCGGAACTGAGCCGGGACCAGGAGTTCCGCGCCCTGCTTCACCGGCTGGCCGAAGACCACCACACCCTGGGCAAGGACGTCATCCACCGAGTCGTGGAGCTCAAGTCCTCCGGGCAAGACGGGGTAGCGGCCGTTCGCGCCATCGACCCCACGGCCGAAGACATCTCGCGGATCAGGGCAGCCGTCGATCCGAGGCGCGACGACTACCTCCGGCTCCTCGCCCGCGTCAACGGCTGGGCGGCGCCGGAGCCGCTCACGCCGGCCCTCGAATGGTTCCTCGAAGCCGTCGGCCGTCACTCCCCGAATTTGCTCGCCAGGTAGCCCTTCACGACGTACTTCGCCTCGGCCACGATGCGCTCGTCGCCTTGGGGATCCCGGCGGAAGGCCAGCTTCAGCAGCGCGTCGGCCGTCTCGTTGGCGATCGCGATGGCGAAGCGGAGTTCGTCGGCCGGGCGGTCGACCTGGACGCGCAGGATGTCGACGAGCGAATCGACGATCACGGAGTTGTTGTCGCGGACGGGGTCCAGGAGCTGAAGGTCGATGACGTCACCGAAGTGGACCTTGGAGAAGCCCGGGACCTCGCGGTGCATCTGCAGGTAGATGTCGAGCACGGAGTCGACGATGTTCCACCAGTGCTCGGGGTTCAGCTCCTTCAGCCGCTCGTTCACCGCGGCCACGAAGCGCTCCAGATTCCGCTGCGTCAGCGCCTGCACCACGGCCCGTTTGTCGGGGAAGAACTGGTACAGCGAACCGACCGCGACGTTCGCGCGCTTGGCGATCAGGGTGGTCGTCAAGGCGTCGTAGCCCACCTCGTCGATGAGCTGGGCGCTGGCGTCGAGCATCTGCTCCACCCGCTTCGCGCTGCGCTGCTGCACGGGCTTGCGCCGGAGCGGAGTGGTCTCCGCCTGGGTCTCGGACACTGTCGTTCCTCGGTCCTTCTCGCTTCCCTGTTCCGCCGGTGACGGCGGAACCACTCGTCTGATCTGGGACTTTAGCGCCCTTGCGGGCTTCCCCCTGGACGAGTGACGACCTAGCATATGAGAACTTTTCACGTTCACCCGACCGGGTGGCCGATGAGAGAGGTGTGTTCCGCCGGTGGACTACCCGACCTTCCCGTCCGAATTCCTCTGGGGTGTGTCAACCTCGGCGTTCCAGATCGAAGGCGCCACGGCCGAAGCAGGCCGTGGACCGTCCATCTGGGACACCTTCACCGCGACCGACGGAAAGATCGCGCGTGGTGAGGACGCCAAGGTAGCGGCGGACCACTACCACCGCTACTCCGAAGACATCGCCCTGATGGCGGAACTCGGCGTCGGCGCCTACCGGATGTCGATCGCCTGGCCGCGCATCCAGCCCACCGGCACCGGCCGGCCCCACGCCGAGGGCCTGGCCTTCTACGACAAGCTCATCGACGAGGTCTGCGCCGCCGGCATCGATCCGGTCGTCACGATCTACCACTGGGACACCCCGCAGGTGCTCGAAGACGCGGGCGGCTGGCTCAACCGCGACACCGCCGACCACTTCGCCGAGTACGCCACCGTCCTGGGTGAGCACTTCGCCGACCGGGTGAAAATGTGGATCCCGCTCAACGAGCCCATGGTGATGTCGATCTACGGCTACGGCATCGGGGAGTACGCACCGGGCCGGGTCCTCCTGCTGGACGCGCTCCCGACCGCACACCACCAGAACCTCGCCCACGGCCTCGCCGTGCAAGCGCTGCGGGCGGCCGGCGCCACCGGCATCGGCACGGCTAACAACCACTCGCCGATCTGGTCCGTCGGCGAGGGAGCCGAAGAGGCGACGAACTGGCTCGACGCCCTCCTCAACCGCACGTTCGCCGATCCGGTGCTGCTCGGCAGCTACCCCGAGCAGATCCACCCCCACCTGCCCGACGGCTTCGCGAACGACCTGCCGGTCATCCACCAGCCGCTCGACTTCTACGGCGTCAACTACTACGAACCGCAGGGCGTCGCGGCACCCGGTGAGGGGAGTCCCCTTCCGTTCGAGCTGTGCCCGATCGAGGGTTATCCGATGACGACCAACGGCTCGCCGATCGTGCCGGACGGCCTGCGCGAGCTGCTGGTGTCGTTCCAGGACCGCTACCGCACTGTGTCTGATTCCGCCTCCGCGGAAGGGAGTACGTCGGCGGGCCTGCCGCCTGTTTACGTCACGGAAAACGGCTGCAGCTTCGCCGACGAACCGGGAGAAGACGGCCAGGTCCACGACCTCGAGCGCATCGACTTCCTCGACGGGCACCTGCGGGCCGTGCGCGAAGCCATGGACGCCGGTGTGGACGTGCGCGGCTACTTCGTCTGGTCGCTGCTCGACAACTTCGAGTGGGCCAAGGGCTACGCACCCCGCTTCGGGCTCGTGCACGTGGACTACGAGACTCAGCGCCGCACGCCGAAGGACTCCTTCGCCTGGTACCGAAAGCTGGTCAACGATGAGTGACACGACCACCAACGGGGTCCCCGCGGCGTTCGCCGAACCCGTGGTGCGGGTGCGCCCCGGCTGGATGAGCCTGCTGTTCTTCGCGAACATCGCGCTGTGGCTCGGCATCTACGCGCCGATCCAGGTCCTGCTGCCGCAGCAGGCTGAAATTTTGGACGCGGCCGACAAGGAGACAGTGTTCGGCATCGTCACCGGCATCGGTGCGGCGGTGGCGCTGGTCGCGAACCCGGCCATCGGGCTGCTGTCCGACCGCACCACTTCGCGCTTCGGCCGCCGCCACCCGTGGACGGTCGCCGGCGCGGTCACCGGTGCGGCCGGCCTGCTGGTGCTCGCCGAAGCACCGAACGTCGTGGTGATGACCCTCGGCTGGTGCCTCGTGCAGGCGGGGCTGAACGGCATGCTCGCCACGCTCATGTGCGGTATCGCCGACCGCGTGCCGGTGGGTCAGCGCGCACAGGTGGGCGGGCTCGTCGGCATCGCGCAGATGCTCGGCACGGTGCTCGGTGCCGTGGTCGTGGTTGTGATGCTCGACCTCGCCGGCCTGCCCCTGGGGTACGCGGTGTGCGCGGTGATCGTGCTCGGCGGCGCCGCCGCGTTCGTGCTGCGGACGCCCGACGCGCGCCTGCCCGTGGAGTTCCGGCCGAGCGGGCGCCGCAAGGAGGTCCTGGCCGAGCTGTGGGTTTCGCCGCGCAAGCACCCGGACTTCGCGTGGGCCTGGGGCTGCCACTTCATGATCAACCTCGGCAACGCGTTCGGCACCCTCTACCTGCTGTTCTTCCTCAAGGACGCCGTGCACTACCCCGACCCGGACACCGGGCTGCTCATCATGATGGGCCTCTACGGCGTAGCGCTCGTGATCGGCGCGGTGCTGGCCGGGCACTTCTCCGACGGGTCGGGCCGCCGCAAGCCGTACGTGCTGGCGTCCTCGGCTGTGATGGCACTGGCCGCGCTGCTGCTGGTGGTGTGGCAGACCTGGCCGGTCGCGCTCGTCGCGTCGCCGCTGCTGGGCGTGGGGTTCGGCGTGTACATGGCGGTGGCGCTGGCGATGCTCACGCAGGTGTTGCCGGTCGCGCAGAACCGCGCGAAGGACCTCGGCGTGGTGAACATCGCGAGCTCGCTGCCACAGGTCGTGGCACCACTGCTGACGACGCTGATCCTCAACTGGCTCGGTGGCTACCCGGCGCTGTTCGGTGCGGCGGCACTCGCGACCGTGGTCGCGGGAGTGCTCGTCACGCGGGTGCGAGCCGTCCGGTAATCGGGCAAAGACGATAACGCCGAAAAGTGGAACCGCGGGCCGGTGCCGGTCGGGGGAGGGGAGTGCAACGGCACCGGCCCACGGAGTTTGTGGTCGTAGCAGGGTTTGAACCAGCTGCGATGATCTTCAACCTAGCGGCGGATTTCGCGCTTCGCTAGATCTTGCCGTGAAAATTTTCGATTAATCGCGGTGGGGGCTGGGGAACCGGGACTGGTTCGTCGCGCTCGGGGAGACGGACGAACCAGTCCGCGGCTGAGGCGAGGGTGCCGGTGCCGGGCCGACCGGGGCTGTCGGGCCCGGCGCTCGCTCGCCGGTTCGGGGTGGTTCAGGCCGTGGCGGCCCGGGGGGTCACCAGCGCGTGGCGACCGGTGGTCTCGGCCGGCGACACGCGGTCCGCGCGCCGGGCCTGGTTCGGGAGGCGGCGCCGGCTGGAGCGGCGATCGTCCTGGGCGCGGGCTTGCGGCGCGAGGCCGCCGGCGACCAGGTGCTCGTGCGCCACCTGCCACACCGAGCACGGCGCCTTGCAGCGGTGCCACCGGGTCGAGCAGGTCGGGCAGTCACCGCGCTCGTCGGGCTCGTGCGCCTGCAGCATCGCCCGCCAGCCTTCGGTCAGGCGCGGCAGTTCGGAGCGGGCGACCGAGACGAGTGACTGGGCGTCGGCGCGGTTCGCCAGGTCGGACAGCATGTCGAGGCGCTCCCAGACCGCGTTGCGGAGGACCTGCCCGAGTACCTGATCCATGGAGAGCTCACCGTCACCTTTCAGCCATCTTGGCGGCTTCGTTGAGCGCGGCCCGGAGCTGGCCGAGCTGGCCGGACGTCAAGCGGGCGGTCTCACCCGGCGGTGAGACCACCACGACCTGGTCGTCCTCGACGAACACGGTCACCGCGCGCTCGCGGCTGATGAGGTCGCCGCACTGCACGCGCCACACCAGCTGCCCGCCTTCGTAGTGACGCACGCCCGCCGTGCGGGGGTCGGCGACGGCGGAGGGGGTGACCGGCCGGGTCGCCGTGGCGACAGCCGCCGCGCCCGGGGCGGGCCGCGCGGGCCGCATCACGGTCCCGGCATGTCCTCCTGCGAGCGAGTCAACGAACTCCACTGGCCCTCCACCGCTCTCTCGTCCGAGTGCACCTTGCGAGATGCACGTCTGCGCCGTCACCGATCGGTCCGGCTTTCCGTCCGCCCGACGATCTCTCGTCTGACAAACACCTGACGGGCCGCCCGGTTTTCGTAGCTCTCCGTGATCGCTGCCGGTGTCCGGGCGGTGACGGAGATCTGACAACTACAGTGAAGTGAAAGCGAGTTCGATAGAAGGTCGAAACCGCGTCATAGCGGTGACCGGACGGGGTTCCACGGTAAGCGGTCAGTGGAGTTCGGCCGGGCCGATCAGACACACTGTCTGCTCGTTTCACAAGGTTTCAGAGGTGTGCTTAGTCTGCTTCCGACGCCCAACGGATGGTGAGGGGTCGTTATGGACGCCAGTTCCGGCGACAGCGTTTCCGGTGCCGATGCCCGCCAGGGCAGCCCGGTTCCGCCTGACGCGTGGGAACAGCCCGACATGCGGTCGGCGCTGGCGGCCAGGGAGATCAGCGCGGTCTACCGCTTGTTGCGCAAGCACGGCGTCTCGCAGCGCCAGATCGCCGCGATGACCGGCCAGTCGCAGTCCGAGGTGTCGGAGATCCTCAAGGGTCGCCAGGTCATGGCCTACGACGTCCTCACGAGAATCGCCGACGGCCTGGGTGTCCCCCGTGGATACATGGGTCTCGCGTACGACGAGACCACGGCGATACGGGTCGTCGGTTCGTCCGACGGCCGGCAGGCTGAGGAGGACGAGTCCGTGAAGCGACGGAGGTTCCTCGCGCACGCCGCCCAGGTCACGATGGGTGCGGCGGTGTTCGGTCCGGAATCAGGGACGTGGTCGGAGGCGCCCGCGCGGACGCCCGCCCCCGGGCGCATCGGCATGACCGACGTGCGCCAGGTCGAGGCGGCGACCAGAGCGCTGCGGGCGCTCGACTACCAGTACGGCGGCGGGTTCTGCCGCGACGCCGTGGTGGCGCAGCTGTCCTGGGGCCAGCAAATGCTCGAGGCGAACTCGACGGAGCTGGTCAAGTCCCGCCTGTTCGTGGCGCTGGCCGACCTGCACAGCCTGGCCGGCTGGACGTCGTTCGACACCGGGCTCATGGACTCCGCCCGCGGCCACTTCGCCAACGCACTGGACCTGGCCAAACAAGGTGACAGCCACCCGCTCGTGGCCAACGTGCTCTACCGCATGGGCCGCGTCTACCTGCACCAGGACGCACCCAACGACGCGCTGAAGCTTTTCCAGCTGGGTCAGATCGCCGCGCAGGAATCGGGTTCGGAGCTCGCCGTCGCGGTGCTCTGCGCCAACGAGGCCTGGGCCTACGCGATGATGGGCAACGAGGAGCAGGCCACGAAGCTGCTCGGGCGCAGCAAGGACGAGTTTGCGCGCGCCGACATCGTCAACGCCGAATCGTGGGTGAAGTTCTTCAACGAGACCGACGTCTACGCGATGACCGGGACCGTCCACACGGTGCTGGCGCAGAAGAACCCCGAGCACACCAAGTACGCGATCCCGGCACTGACCAGGGCCGTCGAGTCCTACACCGACGACATGGCGCGCAGCAAGACGTTCATGCTCAGCGCGCTGGCCACGAACCACCTGCTCGACGGCGACCTCGATCACGGCGCCAAGGTGGGCGGCAAGGCCATCGACTACGCGGAGAGCATCAAGTCGGAGCGGGTCAAGGACCGCATGCGCCCGCTGCAGGTCGAGGCCGAGCGCCGGCGCAACAACGGTGACGCGCGTGATCTCGCCGACCGGCTCAAGATCTTCTACGCCGCCTGAGGTCGCCGGAAGCACCGGCGTGCCGCTCGACGGCCGCTTCACGCAAGCGAAGCTGCACGAGGTCCTGACCGAAACGTGCGCGCTGCTGGGCTTGGACCCGGCCGGTGCGCGGCTGCTGCGCTTCACCAACAACGCGGTGTACGCGCTGGCCAGCGCCCCGGTCGTCGTGCGGATCGTCGGCTCCACGCGGCTTCGCCACCGCGTCGATACCGTCGTGCGCGTCGCCCGGCACTTCGCGCGCCACGACGTGCCCGCGATCCGGCTGCTGGAAGGCGTCGACCAGCCGCTGGCCGTCGGGCCGCACCTGGTCACGGTGTGGCACGAGGTGCCGTCGATCGGGCGGCCTGCGACCACTGTCGACCTGGCCGGACTGCTGCGCCGGGTGCACGCGCTGCCGCCGCCCGAAGGCCTCGCCGAGTGGGCGCCGTTCGACGCGGTGCGCGCCCGGGTTTCCGACGCGGAGGAGCTGGCTGACGGCGACCGCGAGTTCCTGCTGGAGCGCTGCGCGGAGGTCGAAGCGCAGCTCGTGACGCTGGACTTCCCGCTGGCCAGGGGCTTCGTCCACGGTGACGCGTACCCGGGCAACGTGATCCCCGGCCGGGACGGCCCGGTGCTGTGCGACTTCGACTCCTCGTGCGTCGGGCCGCCCGAGTGGGACCTCACGCCGCTCGCGGTCGGCCTCGAGCGGTTCGGGGACCTGCCGAGCCGTTACCTGCGGTTTTCCCGCGCCTACGGCTTTGACGTCACCACCTGGTCCGGCTTCGCCGTGCTGCGCGCCGTGCGGGAGCTCAAGCTCACGACCAGCGTGCTGCCGATCCTGCGCAGCCATCCGCAGGTGCGCGCCGAGCTGCACCGCCGGCTGGACGACCTCCGCCACGGGCGCACGAACGCGAGCTGGACGCGTTACCGATGAGTACCGCTCACCGGGACAAGTGCCCTGCGTCACATACATGAGCTGATGCACGTGCATTCGACGCCCGGAGGCGACCGCTCGTCGCTTTCCAGCCAACTGCCGACGAGGTGCGCGTCCAAGGAGAAAATTCGGCTCGGCCGGTCGCCCGGACGCCGGATTGCTACTCCCGCAGTGCAATTTGCAGCTACGTGACGTGATCTCGGGCCGGTGGGGGGTTCAGAAGACGGCGACCGGCGCCCGCGTGAGCACCACGGCGAAGCCGAACGCCAGCCCCATCACCGTGAGTTCGAGCGTGGCCCACCACGCGATCGCGGTGCGGTTGTGGCGCACGATCTGCGGCATCAGCCGCCAGCGGAGGTTGCCGGCGAGCAGCGCGATCGCCCCCGTGCACGCGATCTTCAACAGCACCAGCTGCCCGTACGGCGTGGTGAAGACGCCCGCCCAGAAGCTGATCGTGGGGTTGGCCAGGATCTCGACGGCGCCGTTGAACACTCCGGTCACCGCGGAGATGATCAGGCACAGCGTCGCCAGCTTGGAGAACCGCGGCAGCGCATGGGCGAGCAGCGTGCGGTTCGTGGCGAGCAGCACGATCATCGCGCTGAGGCCGCCGCACCACGCGACGGCGCTCATCACGTGCAGCTCCATCGAGATCATCGTGTAGTCGTGCCACGACGAGTTCGACGCGTGGCCGGTCACCGGCAGCGGCAGCAGCGCGAACATGCCCACGCCCACACGCACCTCGGCCGGCACCTTCTCGCCCTGGCGCAGCGAAAGGAAGCCGAGCCCCGCGTGCAGCAGCGCCAGCACCGCGACGATCACGAGCGCCTTGCCGGCGCCGACCTCCGCGATGTACGAGCCGATGTCGCCCGGCGTGAGCGTCGACTGGCCCGGCTTGTACTCCGCCGTCTGCAGGATCAGGGCGACCACCGACGTGGCCGACCAGATCAGCGCGGACGCGACCGCCGCGGGCCGCGCCCGCTGCATGATCGGCTCGGTGAGCTTCGGCCGGTCGTAGCCGACCATCACCGAAAGCAGCCCCAGCCCGATCGTGGCGACCGCGGCCAGGTCCATCAGCACGCGCACGATCGGGATGGCGGCCGAGACCACCTCGCTGGGTTCGACCACACCCGGCACGGGGGCGGCCGCCGTCAGCGCGACGCCGATCAGCGCGCCCAGCAGGCCCGCCGTCACCACGCACAGCAGCGTGGACCAGCGGACTTCGGAGGTGGTCTCGGCCTGGGTCACTGCTTCGTCTTCTCCTGGCTCGGCTCACGCCCGGTGCGCAGCGCGACGGTCAGCCCGATCGCGAGCAGGACCACCGCGCCGGCGATCCACACCCAGATCGGGATCCCGGTCGAGCTCGACGCCGAGCCCGCGGCCGCCGAGGCGGGTGCCCCGGCCGCCTTGGCCGCGTCGACCTTCGCCGGCGTGCCGGCGCCCGCCTTGGTGAGCGTGAACGGGATCTCTCCCGACACCGGGTGCCCGTCGGCCGACAGGATCCGGTAGCCGACGGTGTACTTGCCCGCTGGGCCCAGTGGCCGCAGCGGCGCGCTGATCACGTTGTTCTCCACGGTCACCGGGCCCTCGGCCCACTGGTTGCCGTCGGGCCCGGTCACCGCGATCTGGTTCACGTCGGCGTTCTGCACGTACTGGTCGAACGTCAGCGTGACCTTCGCCGGACCGGCGGCGACGGACGCGCCGTTCGCCGGGTCGGAACTGATCAGCACGTTGTGCGCCAGCGCCGGGGTGGCCGTGCCGAGCAGGGCCACCCCGGCGATCGCCAGCGCGAGGAGCGCTTTCCGCATCACTTGGTTCCTTCGGTGTTTCCGTTCGCAGCGCTGTGTCCGGCCGCGGCGCGGCGCGAGCGCAGGACCGCGCCCCCGCCGATGCCGAGCCCGAGGGCGCCCACGACGAGGCCGGCCCCGCCGAGCCACCGGGCCGTGGTGTCTTCGGAAGCCGGCGCCGCGGCTTCGGTGCCGCTCGCGCCGGCGGTCATCGACGCGTGGTCGCCGTCCTCGCTCTCGGCGGCGAGCTTGACGGTGGGCGCCGGGTGCTCCGGCTCCTCACCGCTGGCGGGTGTGGGCTGGTTCCAGTCGACCACTTTGCCACCCTCGTACGTCTGGATGGCGGGGAACTCGAGCTGGTCGACGTTCGCCGGCAGCGGGCCGGCGCTGATCTGGAACTCCTGGAACTCGTTCTGCCCGATCTTGGTGCCGGGCTGGGCGGTCCAGACCACCTTGGTGACGGCTTCGGTGATCTTCGTGCCGGACGCGGTGGTCACCGGCTGCGGCAGCCGCGACTCGGTGACCTGCGCGGTCCAGCCAGGGATCGGCTTGGTGCGCACGCTGCCGATGCCGTACTCCGGCTTGATGTCGACCTCGAGCTTGACGGTGCCGAGCTTCGCGTCCTCGTTGGGGACGCGGAAGAAGATCGAGCCGTACCCGCCCTTGGCCGGCTGGTCGCCGTAGACGTTCGCGGTCACGTGCGCCGACGCGATGCCGGCGCCGAACAGGCCGGCGAGGCCGACGGTCGCGGCCACCACGGCGGCGCGCTTGAAGACGTGCTGGGACAAGGGTTTCTCCTGAACAGGGTGAGCCGGCGGAGCGTTTCGGGGGCTCCGCCGGTGAGGAAAGGGGATCGAGCTGGGTTCAGGAGAGGACGGGTGGCCCGCGCCGGCAGCGGACCCGCCGCAGCTCGACGTCGAGGATCGCCACCGCCCCGGCGGGCGGCGGCGGGAGGAGCGCACCCGCGGCGGCGGGCACGGGAAGCGTGGGGGTCAGGCGCGGCAGGACCGCGCGGACCACGCGGAGCACGGCCAGCAGCACGGCGTCGGCGCGCGCCAGCAGCAGGGCAGTAAGCAGCGTGGCGACGGCGTGCGCCGCCGTCATCGTCCAGCCGCTCGCCCAACCGGCGGCGGCGTGGCCGTCGTGGGTCGCGAGCGTGGTGAGCACGAGGTGCATGACCAGCTGGCCGGCGCCGAGCACGGCGACGGTCGCGAGCGGGCCGCGGGCCTTGCCGGCGAGCGCGGTGGCGGTCCAGCCGAGCAGTCCGGTGAGCAGCAGGGTCAGCGGCGGGTCCGGCAGCCCGCCGTCGGCGACGGCGTGGGCCGTCACCGCGAGTGACGCGGAACTGGCCGCGAGCAGCCCGCCGCGCGCGGCGGCTAGTGCGCCGCGTTGCCGGATCCGGGTGCTCACCGCAGCAGCTTATCGCCGCTGCACCACGTGATCGAGCCGTCCCGGCCCGTGAGTTCGCGTTCGCTGAACGTTCAAGTACGTGCTGGTAGGCGCGTTGCGATCAGGTGCCGGCCCCTCGGCCGGGCTGTTCGCTTCGGTTGCCGAAGGCCCGGGGATGCGAAACGGTGGTTTGACCAACGGTGAGACGGGAGGTTTGGCCCGAGTCCATTCTGGGTAGTCACGCTACCGGTTGATGAGCTACTCCGAACGGGTGACGTCCGGGGAATCTCACAAGCGGCGGGAGAACGAATACGCATGAACCTCTTCGAGTACATCTCGGACCGGTGGGACAGGCTGTTGCTGCAGTCCTGGCTGCACACGAGCATGGTCGTGCAGTGCACGATCCTCGCGGCGGCGCTGGGTGTGGTGATCGGCATCGCGGTGTACCGCAGTCCCATCGGCTCGGCCGTCGCGACCGCGCTGGCCAGCACGATCCTCACCGTCCCCTCCTTCGCCCTCCTCGGGTTGCTGATCCCGATCTCGGGGCTCGGGTCCACCACCGCGGTCATCGCCTTGGTCCTCTACGGCCTGCTGCCGATCGTGCGGAACACGATCGTCGGCCTCGCCGGTGTCGATCCGGCGGTCACGGACGCGGCCCGCGGCATCGGCATGAGCCGGTTCGCGGTGCTGACGCGAGTGGAGCTGCGGCTGGCCTGGCCCGCGATCCTCACCGGGATGCGGGTCGCGACGCAGATGCTGATGGGCATCGCGGTGATCTCGGCCTACGCGAAGGGCCCCGGCCTGGGGTCGGAGGTCTTCTCGGGCCTCACCAACGCGGGCAGCACCAACTCCCTCAACCAGGCCCTCACGGGCACCGTCGGCGTCGTGATCCTCGCGCTCGTGCTCGACGGCATCTACGTCCTGATCAAGCGACTCACCGTAACGAGGGGGCTCCGTGGCTGAGCACACCGACGACCAGGTCTCCGGCGTCGAGATCGAACTGGAGCACGTCACCAAGCGCTACTCGGGCACCCGGGCGCCCGCCGTCGACGACTTCTCGATGGTCGTGCCCGCGGGCAAGATCGTGGTGTTCGTCGGCCCTTCCGGCTGCGGCAAGACCACCACCATGCGGATGATCAACCGCCTGATCGAGCCGACGTCCGGCCGTATCACGATCGGCGGCGACGACGCCCTCAAGCTCGACGTCGACACCCTGCGGCGGCGCATCGGCTACGCGATCCAGCAGGCCGGCCTGTTCCCGCACTTCACCGTGGCGCAGAACATCGGCGTGGTCCCGGGGCTGCTGGGCTGGGACAAGAAGAAGATCACCGCGCGCGTCGAGGAGATGATGGACCTGGTCGGCCTCGACCCGGCCGATTTCCGCGACCGCTTCCCGCGCCAGCTCTCCGGTGGCCAGCAGCAGCGCGTCGGCGTGGCCCGCGCGCTCGCGGCCGACCCGCCGTTGCTGCTGATGGACGAACCCTTCGGCGCCGTCGACCCGATCACGCGCGGCAACCTGCAGGACGAGCTGCTGCGGCTGCAGACCGACCTCAAGAAGACAATCGTGTTCGTCACGCACGACTTCGACGAGGCCGTGAAGCTCGGCGACAAGATCGCCGTGCTCGGCAACCAGTCGAAGATCCTGCAGTACGACACCCCGGACGCGATCCTCGCCAACCCGGCCGACGACACCGTGGCCGGCTTCGTCGGCGCCGGTGCTTCGCTCAAGCAGCTGACCCTGCTGCGCGTGCGCGACGTCGAGCTGAGGCAGGACGCGCTCACCACCGGCCTCGACGCATCGCCGGCCGAGCTCGCGCAGAAGCTCGACGCGCAGCGCAAGCACTTCGTGCTCGTGCTCGACGCCCGCCGTCGCCCGCTGCGCTGGGTGCACCGGCGCGAGCTGACTGCGGCGACGTCGCTGGCCACGGCGGGCAAGCCGTTGCGCGATGTCGTGAGCCTGCAGTCGACGCTGCAGGACGCGCTCGAGGCCATGCTCGCCGAGGGTGGCGGCGTGCCCGTCACCGGCCCGCGCGGCGAGTTCGCCGGCGTCATCGAGCTGGACACCGTGATCAACACGATCCAGCAGCTGCGCGACGAGCACTCCGACGACCACGAACCGGTCGGGGGTGGCGCGCAGTGACGGCGGTCGTCGACACCGGTTTCAGCACCGAATCCGGCTCCCGCGGCGCCGAGCGCTTCCGCCTGTTCGCCCAGCCCATCGCCGTCGTCGTGCTGGTCGCGGCGACGCTCGGGTGGGTCTTCGGGACCGGCCTGACGGCCACGGAGAAGGAGACGCTGAACGCGACCTCGCTGCTCACGGCGCTGCGCGACCACGTCGCCATGACGCTGGTGGTCGTCGTGATCGTGGTGCTCGTGGCCGTGCCGCTCGGCGTCATGGTCACGCGGCGGTGGGCGAGGTCCCTCGCGCCGATCTTCCTCGCGATCGCCAACATCGGCCAGGCCGCGCCGGCCCTCGGCGTGCTGGTGCTGTGGTTCATCTTCACCGGCGCGGTCGGTGGCCTCTGGGTCGCGGCGCTGCCGCTCGCGTTCTACTCGCTGCTGCCGGTGCTGCGGAACACGATGGTGGGCCTGCAACAGGTCGACCCGGCGCTGATCGACGCCGGTCGCGGCATCGGGATGTCGTCGGCGGGGGTGCTGTGGCGGGTCGAGTTCCCGCTGGCCATCCCGCTGATCCTGGCCGGCCTGCGCACGTCGCTCGTGCTGGCCGTCGGCACGGCGACGTTCGGCATGTTCGTCAACGCCGGCGGGTTCGGCCTGCTCATCGACACCGGCTACAAGCTCAACCTCACGAAGGTGCTGATCACCGGGTCGGTGCTGGCCGTCGCGCTGGCGCTGCTGGTCGACTGGCTCGGTGCGGTGGCGGAGCAGTACTTCGGACCGAAGGGACTGCGCTGATGAAGGTCCTGAAGAAGGCCGCGGCCCTGGCCGGCGCCGCGGTGCTGGCCGTGTCGCTCTCGGCGTGCGGGCTCGATCTCAACACCGCCCTGCCGTACTCGATCCAGCCCGGGTCGATCCAGCCGACGCCCGGTGTCGAGGGAGTCCGGGTCGTGGTGGGGTCCAAGGACTTCACCGAGAACATCATCCTGGGCTACATGGCCGAGATGGCGCTGAGCGCCGCCGGCGCCGACGTCGTCGACCTCACCGACATCAAGGGCTCGAACTCGTCGCGGCAGGCCCTGCTCAACGGCCAGACCGACGTCACGTGGGAGTACACCGGCACCGGGTGGATCAACTACCAGGGCAACGAACTCCCCGTACCGGGCGGTGAAAAGGCGCAGTACGACGCCACCGCGAAGGCCGACGCCGAGAAGAACGGCATCACCTGGCTCAACTACTCGCCGCTCAACGACCAATACGCGTTCGCCACCACAGATGCGTACGCGCAGAAGAACAACCTGAAGTCCACCTCCGACCTGGCGACCTTCCTCAAGTCGCACCCGGACCAGGCGCGGTTCTGCCTCGAGACGGAGTTCACCAGCCGGCAGGACGGCTTCCCGGCCGCGGTCAAGGCGTACGGCTTCCAGAACCCGAAGATCGAGAACTTCGGCATCGGCACCATCTACTCCGCCGTGGCCAACGGCACGTGTCCGGTCGGCGAGGTGTTCACCACCGACGGCCGCATCGCGGGCCTGAACCTGCGCGTGCTCGAGGACGACAAGAAGGCGTTCCCGCAGTACAACGCGGCGGTGACGATGCGCACCGACTTCCTGAACGAGCACCCGGCGCTGCGTGGCCCGCTCGAGAAGGTCACGGCGGCGATCGACAACAAGCAGATGGTGGAGCTGTGCAAGCAGGTCGACGTCGACGGCAAGGACGCCGGCGTCGTCGCCCACCAGTGGATGCTGGAGAAGGGCTTCATCAAGTAACGAACCCCACACGGGCCGCTCGCTAAGGAATGCTAAGTTACTCAGGATTCCTTAGTCGAGCGGCCCGCGTGTCGGGCCGGGAGGAGGCGGAGGCGTTGCCGAAGCTGGAGATCATCCTGGCGAGCACCCGGCCGGGCCGGGTCGGACTGCCGGTGGCCAAGTGGACGGAAGCCGCGGCGATCGAGCACGGCGGGTTCGACGTCGAGCTCGTGGACCTCGCCGAGGTCAACCTGCCGTTCATGAACGAGCCCAAGCACCCGCGCCTTGGCCAGTACGAGCACCAGCACACCAAGGACTGGAGCGCGAAGGTCGCCGAAGCGGACGCGTTCGTCTTCGTGATGCCCGAGTACAACTACGGCTACAACGCCGAGCTCAAGAACGCGATCGACTACCTGCACAACGAGTGGAAGTACAAGGCCGTCGGCCTGGTCAGCTACGGCGGCGTCGCGGCGGGCACGCGCGCGGTGCAGCAGATCAAGCAGGTCGTGACGACGCTGCGCATGACGCCGGTGTTCGACGCCGTGTCGATCCCGTTCGTGCAGCAGTTCCTGAACGAGGCCGGCGAGTTCGTGCCGAACGACATCGTGCAGACGTCGGCCAAGGCGATGTTCGACGAGCTCGTGCGCGTGACCGACTCACTCGCGCCGCTGCGGGCGGGCAACTAGGGAGCAGGCCATGGAGGGGCAGCGGGAGGACGTGCAGGACACTTGCGTGCGCTTCCACGCGGCGATCGAGCTGATCGGCCCGCGCTGGACGGGCGCGATCCTGCGCGCTGTCCTCACCGGCCACCACCGCTACGGCCAGATCAAGGCCGCGGTGCCGGGCGTCAGCGACACGATGCTGTCGCAGCGGCTGAAGACGCTGGAGGAGCAGGGCGTGCTCGAGCGGCAGGTCATCACCACGTCGCCCGTGCAGGTCGAGTACCACGCCACGGCCAAGGGCCGGGACCTCGAGCCGGTGCTCGACGCGGTGCGCTCGTGGTCGCACAAGTGGATCCAGTTGCCGTCTTGACCTGCGTCGTTCTTCGGGCCGGGCCGTTCACCTCACGGGGTGAGCGGCCCGGGTCGCGCTCAGACGCCGAGGCGGTGCAGCAGCTGCTCCTCGAGCGAGTCGAGCTCGCTCGAGACGGCGCGGTGCGCGGCCTTGCGCCGGGTGGCGGGCATGCGTTCGGCGGCGCGGACGGTGGCGGAGAGCTGTTCGAGCGTGCCCTGGGTGTCGGCGGCGAACTTCTGGTCGGCGTCGGTGGCCTTGCCCGACTTCTTGAGCTCGTTCAGCCCCTGCACGAGCCCGGCGATGCGGGCGTGCAGCGCGGCGCCCCGGCCGGTGAACTCGCCGAGCTGGTCGACGGCGACACCGAGCTTGCGTGCCTGGTAGCGGTCGTACGCCTCCCGCGCCGCACCGGCCGCGCGCACCGCGTACGGCGCGACGATCGGCAGTACCGCCGGGCCGATCACCTTGGCCACCGCGATCGCGTTCTTCGCCTTCTTCGGGGTGATCCGAGCTTCACCCGCGTCTTCTTTGGCCTTGCGCGCCATGGCCCACCTCCTGCGACGTGTCGGGGTCGAACTTACTGGTCCCTCCGGCCCCGGGCATGTCGGCTCGCAGCACGGAAAGGCGATTCTGACGGGGGTGGCGGATAAGGTGATCGTCATGGGTAACGAGGTGCTGCTCGACGCCGGCGCGGTCAGCCGCTGCCGTCGCCGTGTGCATCTGGAGCACGACCCCGCGATGCGCGAGGTCCCGCTGCCGCCGCCGGACCCCACGGCGCAGCAGCGGATCGCCGACGCGACCGCGCACCGCGAGGCGATCGTGCTGCGCCTCGTCGAAGGCTCGGGGCCGGACGCGACGTGGGCCCGGATCCCGCGCGACCTGCCGGCCGCCGACCGCGTGCGGCTCACGGAGGAGGCCTTCGCCGAGGGCGTCCAGTACATCTGGGGTCCGCTGCTGCGCGCCGACCCGATCGGGCACCGGCGCGGCGGCGTCGACCTGCTCGTGCGCACGGCCACCGGGTATGTGCCGGTGCTCGTGGTGCGCCACCGCATCACCGACCGCGGCCAGGGTGCGTCGACGACCCGGCTGACCGACCTCGACCCCGGCCACCGAACGCCCGACGAGACGCGCAAGGTCCGGTCGCAGCCGCGGGACCAGCTGCGGCTCGCGCACCTACGCCGGATGCTGCAGACGTACGGGAAGGCCGAGACCGGCCGCGCCGTCGGCGGCGTGATCGGCTTGGACGCCGACGTCGTGGTGTGGCACGACCTGACCGCCGGCACCTGGCCGGGCGGGCGCAGTGCGCTGAACGAGTACGACGCGCGCTTCGCCGACCGACTGGCCGTGGCCACCGCGGCCGCGACCGGCGGCGAACCGCTGGCCATGCCCTCGCGAGTGCTGGAGTGCCGGCGCTGCCCGTTCTGGCCCACGTGCGAGGTGCTGCTGGGCGAGCTGCGCGACGTCAGCCTCGTGGTGCGCGGGGAGGACGCCGGGGAGCTGCGCAAGGCGGGCGTGTCCACTGTGGACAAGCTGGCCGCGCTCGACCCGGCCGCCGAGCCGCCGCCGATGAACTGGACGGGCGGCACGTTCGCCGACGCGATCGTGCTCGCGCGCGCGTGGCTCGCCGACTTGACGGTGGTGCGCCGCACGCCGCAGGTCGAGGTGCCACGGGCCGACGTCGAGGTCGACGTGGACATGGAGAGCTTCGGCGACGCCGGCGCGTACCTGTGGGGCACGCTGCTCTCGGGCGCGGACATCGGCGTGCAGCGGGGTTACCGTGCCTTCGCGACGTGGGACCCATTGCCGACGGTCGATGAGGCGCGCTCGTTCGCCGAGTTCTGGGCGTGGTTCACCGACGTGCGTGAGCGCACGCTCGCGGCCGGCCTCACCTTCCGCGCCTACTGCTACAACGCGCTGGCGGAGAACCGCTGGCTGTTCGGCTCGGTCGACCGCTTCGGCGCCGAGCCGGGAATGCCGGCCAAGAAGGACGTCCAGTCCTTTGTGGATTCCGACGAGTGGGTGGACCTCTTCCGCAGCGTCACCGACCAGTTCCTGTGCTCGCGCGGCAAGGGGCTCAAGGTGATCGCGCCCGTCGCCGGGTTCCAGTGGCGGGACCCGGAGGCCGGCGGCGAGGCGTCGATGCGCTGGTACCGCGACGCCGTCGGCATGGACGGCGAGGCACCCGACGACGAGCAGCGTGCGCGGCTGCTGCGCTACAACGAGGACGATGTGCTGGCCACCAAGGCCCTGCGCGAGTGGATGTCCACGCGGGCGCAGGTCGAAGTGCCGTACATGCTCGACCTCTGAGATCCCGGGGTTTTTCCCTGAGCCGGTTCCACCGCGCGTGGCGCATACTCGTAGGCGAGTACTCGTCGACGAGGAAGTGGTGTGGGTGAAGCGGCGGAAGGTCGGCAACATGCTGGGGCTGGCTGTGCTGTCGGCCCTGCTGGAGCGGCCGATGCACCCTTACGAAATGGCGTCTGTGCTGCGGGAACGCGGCAAGGACGCCGATCTGAAGATCAAGTGGGGCTCGCTCTACACCGTGGTCGGCAACCTCGAGAAACACGGGTTCGTGGCCGCCGTCGGGAGCGTGCGCGACGGCGGGCGGCCCGAGCGCACCATCTACCGCCTCACCGAGGCCGGCCGCGCCGAGCTGGAGGACTGGGTCGCCGAGCTGCTCGGTGAGCCGGACCTCGAGCCGACGAAGTTCCGGGCGGGGCTGTCGATCATGGCTTCGCTGGGGCCGGACGAGGTCGTCGCGCTGCTCGCGACGCGGCTCGCCGCGCTGGACGAGCGGATCGCGCAGCGGTCGGTGGCGCTGGAGGCCGCGCAGGCCCAGGTGCCGCGCCTGTTCCTCGTGGAAGGCGAGTACGAACTGGCGCTGCTGCGCGCCGAGGCCGAGTGGGTGCGCGGCTTACGCCACGACCTGACGTCCGGCGCGCTGCCGGGCGTCGCCGCGTGGCGGCACTACCGGGAGACCGGGGAGCTGCCGGAGGACTTGACCGCTTTCGCCGAAGGCGGCCAGGGGTAACCGAGCCGGCCCCGGTGGCGGTGCTGGCACACCGCCACCGGAGCCGGGGAAACCGTCGAACCGATTCCGCGGAGCGGATCCGATCCTCAGGCTGCGATCACCAGGATACGGGCCCGCGCTCGCCGAACCGGTTCGGCCGATCACCGAACGGGAGATGAGTCATGGGGAACACCGAGGTCAAACGGCACCGGACGAAGCTCGTGCCGGAGATGGAAGGGCCCGTCGCGCGGGCGTACGCGCGGGGGCGGGGGACCGCGCCGCAGCTGGCGTACTACCGGTCCTCGGCGGCGGCGCTGGCCAAAGAGCTGCCCGAAGGTGCCGACGTGCTCGAGGTGGCGCCCGGGCCGGGGTTCCACGCGGTCGAGCTGGCGCGGCTGGGGTTTGTGGTCACGGGCCTCGACGTGAGCCGGACGTTCGTGTCGCTGGCTTCCGATTACGCGCGGGAGCAGGGGGTCGCGGCGAAGTTCGTGCACGGGGATGTGGCGAAGATGCCGTTCGCCCCGGAGTCGTTCGACTTCCTGATCTGCCAGGCGGCCTTCAAGAACTTCGCGGATCCGGTGGACGCGCTCGACGAGATGTGGCGCGTGCTGCGGCCGGGCGGCGTGGCCGTGGTGCAGGACCTGCGGAAGTCGGCGACGGCCGGGGAGATCGCGGCCGAGGTCGACGGGATGTCACTGGGTCCGGTGGGCGCGTTGACGACCCGGTTCACGTTGGGGCAGTTGAGGAAGCGGGCGTACACGCCGGAGGGGTTCGAGGCACTGGTGCGGGAGAGCCGGTTCGGGACGTGTTCGGTTGTGGTGGAGGGGATCGGGATTGAGGTTCGGATGAGGAAGAGCGAGTAGGTTTCGCGGCTCACCTTCGCGTGGGGCGTCGGGTCGCCTGGCCGTGGGGTTTGGGTTGGCAGCCCAGCACCCCGATCCGTGATTGCGACGACGGTCTGGACCACCTTGGCATGGCTGGAAAGCGTGCCTTGACAAGGTGGTCCAGACCGCGGGGCAGGCGGGGATCGAGGTGCAGGGCCGGGACTGGGTGCTGGCGTGGCCGGCGGAGTCCCTGGCCGTGGGGTGCTGTGAAGACGTGGTCCCGTCGTTGAGTGCGCTGGTTACCGCGGAGCCATGCGGAGGGCGCCGTCCATGCGGATGACTTCGCCGTTGAGGTAGTCGTGGTCGATGAGCGACAGGGCGAGCTGGGCGTACTCGTCCGGGCGGGCCAGGCGCTTCGGGAAGGGCACGCCGGCGGCGAGGCCCGCGCGGAACTCGTCGCTGACGGTCGCGAGCATCGGGGTGTCGACGATGCCCGGGGCGATCGTCAGCACGCGGATGCCCTGCGACGCCAGGTCGCGCGCGGCCGGCAGCGTGAGGCCGACGACGCCGCCCTTGGAGGACGAGTACGCGACCTGGCCGATCTGGCCGTCGTAGGCGGCGACGGACGCGGTGTTGATGACGACGCCGCGGGCGTCGTCCGCGAGCGGCTCGGTCTTGGCGATCGCCTCGGCGGCGATGGTGAGCACGTTGAACGTGCCGATGAGGTTGATCTGCACGACCTTCGCGTAGAGCGCGAGGTCGTGGCGGCCCTTCTTCGACAGGATGCGGGCCGACGGACCGATGCCGGCGCAGTTGACGACCGTGCGCAGCGGCACCCCGGAGCCGGCCGCGGTGTCGACGGCCGTCTGGACCTGGTCGGGGTCGGTCACGTCGGCCTCGACGTAGGTGATGCCCTCGACCTGTTCGGCCTTCTCGATGGCGGCGGCGAGGTCGAGCGCGAAGACGCGCGCGCCCTTGGCGGCCAGCGCCTTGGCGGTCGCGCCGCCGAGGCCGGAAGCACCACCCGTGACGAGCGCTGCGGTGTCGGTGATCTGCATCTTCAGCCTTTCTGCTCCGGGTGCGGCCCTGCACCACAGTCGCCAGGTTAACGGTGGTTCGCACACTCGACGGGTGTGCTGGCTCACGCCCGGCGTGTTCTTCAGTTCTCGCGTGGAGTATTCGGCGTCGCCCACTTCCGTTAGCGCCCGCTTCAACTCCGAATGTCACCTTCGGCAGCATGAGCGCAGCTCGGATCGTGGTGGTGGGGACGGGGTACGTCGGATTGACCACGGGGGCATGTCTCGCGAGCCTGGGGCATCGCGTCACCTGCGTGGACGTGGACGAGGCGAAGGTCGCGCGCCTTTCCGCCGGCAGAGTGGACATTCTCGAACCGGGGCTGGCCGAACTGGTCACCGGCGGCATCGCGGGCGGCCGGCTCTCCTTCGTCGTCGGCGCCCGGAAAGCGGTGCGCACCGCGGACGGGGTGTTCCTCTGCGTGCCGACGCCGATGGGTGCCGGCGGATCCGCCGACCTGCGTGCGGTGGAGGCGGTGACGGCCGAGATCGGCGACGTCCTGCCCGCCGGCTGCGCGCTGATCACCAAGTCGACCGTGCCCGTCGGCACCTCCAAGCGGATCGCCGCGATGCTGGGCCGCGACGACGTGCCGGTGGTGTCCAACCCGGAGTTCCTGCGCGAAGGCACTGCGGTGTCGGACTTCCTGAACCCCGACCGGATCGTCGTCGGCTCCGACACGCTCGCCGCCGCCCGCTGGGTCGGAGACCTCTACGCGGACCTCGGCGCCCCGGTCGTGGTCGCCGACGCCGCGAGCGCGGAACTCGTGAAGTACGCGGCCAACTGCTTCCTCGCGCTCAAACTGTCCTATGTGAACTCGATCGCCGAGCTGTGCGAACGCCTCGGCGCCGACATCAACCTCGTCACCGACGGCATGGGCTACGACAAGCGCATCGGCCGCACGTTCCTCAAGCCCGGTCCGGGCTGGGGCGGTTCGTGCCTGCCCAAGGACACCAGCGCGCTGGTGAAGGTCGCGGAGTCGGTGAACTACGACTTCCGCATGCTCACCTCGGCCATCGACGAGAACATCGCCCAGCGCGACCGCATCGTCGCGAAGATCGCCGGCGCCTGCGGCGGTACGCTGGCCAGTGCGCGGATCGGTGTGCTGGGCCTGGCGTTCAAGGCCGGCACCAACGATCTGCGCGACTCGCCGGCGCTCGCGGTGTCGTCCGTGCTCGGCGCGCTGGGCGCGGAGATCACGGCCTACGACCCGGCGGTCGAGGGCGGCATCGACGGCATGACCGTGGTCGACGACCCGTACCAGGTCGCCAAGGACGCTGACGTGATCGTGGTCCTCACCGAGTGGGCGGAGTTCAAGAACCTCGACTGGACCGTGATCGCCGAGGCGATGGAGGGCGACGACGTGGTCGACACGCGCAACCTCCTCGACCCGACCACGATCATCGATGCCGGCCTCTCGTGGCAGGGCGTCGGCCGGCCGCGCGCCGCCGGGCGCAAACGGGTGGCCGTTTCGTAGCGGGCTCGGTTAGGGTCGTGAACGCGGTATCGCGTGCCGGTCACCGGCTGGGTGAGGCATGGAGGTGCCGGGATGCCTTCCGGAGGCATTGTTCGTGTCTGTTCCCGTTTCCGTTGAGCTCAACCATTTGATCGTGCCGTCCCGGGACAACCGGGAGTCCGCGGAGTTCCTCGCCCACCTGCTGGGTCTCGAAGTGGGCGAGGAGTGGGGGCCGTTCATCCCCGTCGAAACCCGCAACGGAGTCCGCGTGGACTTCGCGACCGTCCCGCCGCAGGACTTGCGGCTCCAGCACTACTGTTTCCTCATTCCTGAGACTGCGTTCGACGCGTTTTTCGCACGCCTGAAGGAAACCGGCGTCGCTTATCACGCCGATCCGCACGGTAAGCAGCTCGGCGAGATCAACCACAACCACGGCGGCCGCGGCGTCTACTTCCTCGACCCGGGTGGCAACGGGATGGAAGTGATCACGCAGCCGTACGAGCCGGACCGCCGTCGGCCCGGGAGCTGGTAGCGCTTTCCGGGTGGTCCTCACGCGGGCAGTGAGGACCACCCGCCGCCGGTGGCGAGCAGGGTGCGGACCGCCGCCGCGTGGTCGGCGAAGCTCGCGAGGTCGCTGTGCAGCAGCGACGCGCGGTCGGCGTCGAGGGGTTCGGTGTCGTCGCGCCAGAGTTCGAGGGTCCAGTTGGCCGCGAGGAACATCGAGCGCACGAGGCCGATGATCCCGGCGTCATCGGGGCCGCCGCTGTCGCGGTAGGCGTCGAGGATTTCATTGCAGGTCTCGAAGAGCTGCTCGAGGCCGCGGACGGCTTCGGCGGGCGTGCCGTCCCAGTCGGGGCCCGGCCACGTGCAGGAGCCGAGCTCGAGCCACAGCCGCCAGCCGGCGGTCAGCTCTGCGTCGTTGCACGGTGTCCAGTGCCCGGGCATGCCCCCGAGTGTGCGCCCCGGCGGCGGGAAACCGCCGGGGCAATGGGGTTTCTCACTCGTGTGGTCGTTCCCAGAGCCAGAACTCGATGCCCTGGTCGTCGAGGCAATCTGCGGTCGTGCCGTAGGGGTGGTGTTCGACTTCGCCCGCCGTGCCGCCGTGGTCGCGCACCCGCGCGAGGGCGGCGGTGAGGTCGTCGACGGCGTACATCAGCTTCCAGCCGACCTGCCGGCCCGGGCCGCCCCACAGCCCACCTTGAAGGCCGGGGCCTTCGAAGCCCCACGCGCCGGGCACCGAACCCGGCGAGAACCGCCAGCCGAGCACGCCACCGTAGAACGTCTTGGCGCGCGCGTCGTCGGGCACCTGGAAGGTGAAGTACATGGCTTCGCCCTGGCGCGCGACCGGGGTGTCGTGCTTACCGGTCTGTGCCGCCTGCGCGATCAGCCACCGCTGGCCGTACGGGTCCTTGAGGGTGCCCGCGAGCCCGTAGCCGCGGTCCTCGACCGGCCGCAGCAGCTCGGCACCGCGCTCGACGGCGCGACGGGCCGACTCGCGCGCGTCGGCGACTTCGACGCGGATCAGCGGCCCGCCCTCGGGGGCCACGACGTTGCCCAGCTCGGGGAACTCTTCGGCGAGCATCAGCACGCTGTCGCCGATGGCGAGCTCGGCGTGGCCGATGCGCCCGTCGTCCATCACGATCGGATCGGACCGGCGGCGGGCGCCGAAGACCTCGACGTAAAAGTCCAGCGCGGCGCGGGCGTCGGTGACAACCAGGTACGGCGCGATGGCGCGCACCCGCTCGTCGGCAGGGGTTTCGGTGGTGGTCATCTCGGCTCCGTTCAGGATGAGGCGCTGCAGGTTGTCGCGCAGCTCCGCGGCGAAAGCCGGGTCCGGATCGACCGGAGCGGAGGGCAGGCGGAGCGCGTCGAACGGCTCAGGCATCGCGGCCCCCCTTCTCCTCGTAGCTGCGCCGGAACGCTGCCTTGGCGCGGGTCAGCAACGCCTCCGTGGCGTTGACCGTGCGCCCCAGGCAGGCGGCGACGTCGCCGACCGGCAGGCCGTCGACGTACCGCAGCGTGAGCACGGCCTGGTGGTGCGCTCCGAGCGACTCGAGCACCTGCCGCGCGCGCAGGGCGTCGAGCCGTTCGTCCCAGGGGTCCTCGACCTCGGGGTGTTCGTCGTGCACCAGCCGCAGGCCGCGCTCTTCGCGAGCCTTGCGCCGCCAGTGATCGGCGAGCTTGTGCCGGGCCACGCCGATCAGCCACCCGGTGCTCACCTCCGGCGCACTCTCCTTGCGACAGGCGGCCACCGCCCCGAGGAACGTCTCCGACGTCAGCTCCTCGGCCAGCACGCGGTCCCCGCACCGCGCGAGCAGGTACCCGTACACCTCCGGCAGCGCGGACTCGTACAGCCCGAGCAGCGCGAAGGCCGGGTCCGGTCTCACGCGGGGTTCCGTCACACCCTCATCGTCGCCCGAGCGCGGCGATTTCCGTCGGGTGAATTTCGGCGGGTTTCGCCGGCCAGTTCATCCGCAACGTCACGACGTGTTTCCTGGCATCGGGGAACAGGCGGAACACGCTGACCACGTAACTGCCCGGCTTGGCGTGCTGGCGCGCGAGGAAGTCGTGCGCACAGGCGGCGCCGTACCTCACCGTCCACCCCGCGTACCGCTCCGACCGGTGCTCCAGCACGAACCCCATGTCATCGACCAGCTCGGTGTACTCGTGCACCCGCATCGCGCCGACTTCACGGCGGTACTCCAGCTCGTGCGGATAACCCCAAACGTCCATGACCAGCAGGTTCCCGGTGCGAATCCAGCCGACACGGGCGCGAAATGGGAATCCCACATCGCCGCACCCGCTTTACGATTCGTGATCAGTTCGTGGCGAGGGGTGAGAGAGCGCATGGACCGGCCAAATCATCGGCGACGCCAGCTCGGCCGCACCTTGCGCAAGCTGCGCGAGCAGGCCGGTCTCGGCCAGGAGGACGCCGGACGACCACTGCGCTTCTCCAGCTCGAAGATGAGCCGGATCGAGCAGGGCCACATCCCCGGCTACAACGACTTCCTCGCTCTGCTCGATCGGTACGGAGTGATCACCTCGGACTACGACGAGTACATCCGCATGTTCGACTACGCCAAGGAACGGGGCTGGTGGCACGCCTTCGGCCAGCCCAACACCCGTTGGTGGGCGACCGGCCCGAGGCCGAGATCGCCGTGCGCCTCAGGCGTCAGCGCAGGCTCGCGGAAGTGCCACCGCTTGCTCTGCACGAAATCATCGATGAAAGCGCCTTGTTGCGGAGCCATTGCGGGAGCGAGGAGTTGGAGCACATCCTCACCGTTGGTCGACTCGCGAATGTCGCTGTGCAGGTGATTCCGAGGGAGGTGGGTTCGCACAGCGGTCTCGCCGGCAACTTCACTGTCGTGAGCTTTCCTGATCCCGCGGAGCCCGACATGGCCTATGTCGAGTACAGCTTCGGTTCATTGCAGATCGAAAAGGATCAGGAGGTTCGCGCTGCTAGGCTGATGTTTGAGCATCTCGCCGATCTTGCGCTGGACCAGGAAGACTCCGCCGCCCTGATCAAGGAAATGATTGCCAGGCAGTGAGCGGAGGAGACGAGCCCATGGGGCCTGCCGAACCTCCAGTGGCGCAAGAGCAGTTTCGGCTCAGGCGACGGTCAGGGCGGCAACTGCGTCGAAGTGGCCATCGCTCAGCCGGTGGTCGCAGTGCGCGACTCCAAGGCCCCGGCTGGATCCCTGCTAGTCACCGAAGCGGCATGGCGTGGACTCGTGAGCGCCCTCCAAACCGCCCACGAGTCCTGACCAGGTCAGCGAGGATCCGGCAGCCGCCGAGCCAAGCCCGTCACCACCAGGGCCACCACTGCCAGCAGTGCGATGACCAGAACAAACGCCCCCTCGAACCGAAGCGGCCCCGTGCTCAGCCCCGCGAACAGGCTCCCGAACACGGCCACCCCCAGTGCCAGCGACGTCTGCTGCGTCGTGGTCATCACGCCGCCGCCGATGCCGGCGAGGTCGTGGGGCACGCGGGACAGCACGACACGGAACAGGGTGGTCATGGCCAGGCCGTTGCCGACGCCGATGAGCACCATCGCCGGGGCCAGTTGCCACACCGACAGCGACGGCCAGGCCAGCCACGCGGAACCGGCCAGCACCAGCAAGCCGAGCGCGAGAATCGTCCCGCCGATGGGCACGACCTTGCGGCCGAAGCGGGCCACCAGGTGGCTGCTGACCAGTGACGTCAGGAAGTACGCCACGGCCATCGGCGTCAGCGCGAGCCCCGAGCCGAGCGGGCCGAGGTGCAAGCCGTCCTGCAAGGTCACGGCGTAGACGAACATGAAGGACCCGAAGCCGCAGAAGAACGGGACCGCGGCGACCAGGCCGTGGCGCACGTTCGCGGTCCGGACCAGGGCCGGCGGCAGCAGCGGCATGCCGCCCCGCGCTTCGAGCCGGGACTCGATGCGCGCGAAGCTCAGCACCGCGAACGGGAACAGCACCAGCAGCGCGACCGTCCACCACGGCCAGCCGAGAGCGGAACCTTCCATGAGCGGCACCAGCAGCGAGAGCAGCGACGCGGCGAGCAGCGCCGTGCCCCAGCGGTCGACGCCCAGCGGGTTCGCGGCGCGGCTGTCCGGCACGGTGCGCCGGGCCACGAGCAACCCCACGAGCCCGATCGGCACGTTGACCAGGAAGATCGGCCGCCAGCTCGTGCCCCACAGGTCCGCGGCCACGAGCACGCCGCCCAGCAGCTGGCCGACGACGGTCGAAATGCCGCCCATTGCGCCGTAGTAGCCGAGTGCGCGGGAGCGGTGGGCACCCGAAGTGCCGGCCTGGATGATCGACAGCACCTGCGGCAGCAGCAGGGCCGAGGCTGCGCCCTGCGCGGCGCGGGCGAACACGAGCGTCAGCGCGTCGGGAGCGAGGCCGCAGACCAGCGACGTCAGCGTGAACAGCGCCAGCCCGACCAGGAACAGCCGGCGGCGGCCGAACGCGTCGCCGAGGCGGCCGCCGAGTACGAGGAGCACGGCGTACGCGATGCCGTACGCGGCCACGACCAGCTCCAGCGTCGCGGTGGACGCGTGCAGGTCGGCATCGATGGTGGGGAGGGCGACGTTGACGATGAAGAAGTCGATGACCGGCAGTGCCGCCCCCAGCAGCACGGTGACCAGGCCCGCCGAGGCGAGGGCGGGTCTGGCGGACACGTCGGTGGGGTGCACCGGCGCGTTGGTTGTCGTCGTCATGACAACCACGCTCCGACGCTTCCCAACCTGGTACCAGGTGCGTTCTCATCCTGGTAGTGGGACTACCTGGTACCAGTCAGCCAGGCGTGTTGAACTGGGACCATGACCTCTGCTGTCGAAGAACGCCTGCGCCGCGGCGAGCTCGGCGCGTTCCTGCGCAGCCGGCGCGCCCGCATCACGCCCGAGCAGGTCGGCCTGCCGCTCAGCGGCCGCCGCCGCACGCCCGGCCTGCGCCGCGAGGAGGTCGCGCAGCTGGCCGGTGTCGGGGTCACCTGGTACACGTGGCTCGAGCAGGGCCGCGACATCAACGCGTCCGAGCAGGTCCTCGGCGCGATCTCCCGCACGCTGCGTCTCGACCCGCACGAGCACGCGCACCTGTTCACGCTGGCCGGCTCCCCGGAACCGCCAGCGGTCAAGGAGTGCAACGCCGTCACCGCGTCGATGCGGAAGATGCTGACCAAGCTCGAGCCCTACCCCGTCGCGATCCGCAACGCGCGCTGTGACCTGCTCGGCTACAACCGCGGGTACACGTGGCTGATGGGCGATGTCGACGCCATCCCGTTCGAGGACCGCAACACCCTCGTCCAGTGCCTGCTCAACCCCGACTGGCGCGCCCGCATGCTCGACTGGGATTCCAACGTCCCGCGGGTCATCGCCTCGTTCCGCGCCGCGATGGCCGAGCACGTCGGCGAGCCGGCGTGGAAGTCGCTGGTCAAACGGCTGAAGGCGGAGTCGCCGCTGTTCGACGAGCTGTGGAACCGCCACGACGTGAACGCCGAGCCGATCCGCACCAAGTGCTACGACCACCCCGAGGTCGGCCTGCTCAAGTTCAACTTCACCTACCTCTACTCCGGCCGCCGCTCGGAGATCACGGTGTCGACCTACACCCCGGCCGACGAGGAGACCGCGGCCAAGCTGCCGCTCGCCTTCGACTGACTCCTACGGCGCCGGGCGTAGCCGGGAAGCCGCCTCCGGACGGACGCGCGAACCGCCGTCGACCGGTAGTTTTCTGCACCATGCAGGACTGGTGGCGGGCGCGGAACCCGTGGTTCGGACGGGTGTTCCGGACCCTCGTGGTGCTCGCGTTCGTGCTCGGCGCGACGAGCGCCGCGGGCCGCTGGCAGCCGGGCGCGCACCACCTCAGCGCCGGCGGCGCCGTGTGGCTGGCCGCGACCGTGCTGACGCTGCTGGTCGTCCACCGCTACCCGCTGCCGGTCTTCGTGGTCACGGCCGCGTCGGCGTACGCGTTCTACGCGTCGAGCGAGCCCGGCGGGCCCGTGATCCTGGTGCCGACCATCGCGTTGTTCATGCTCACCCGGCGCAGCGGCCCGGTGATCGCGAGCTGGACCGCGGGCGGCGTGCTGGTGGCGGGGTACGTCGCGCATGTGATCACGACGCAGTCGTTCGCGATCAACGGCACCGCCGGCGTCTTCGTGGTCTGGGCCGCGGCCGTGGTCGGCATCGGCACGGCCGTGCGCTACCAGTTCGCCGCGCTCGCGGCCCGCCGTGAGCAGGCCGCCGAGCACCGCTACCGCTTGGCCGAGCAGGAGCGGCTGCAGATCGCGCGCGAGGTGCACGACGTCGTCGCCCACAGCCTCGCGATGATCAACGTGCAAGCCGGCGTCGCCGCGCACGTCGCCGACCGGCGGCCCGAGCAGGCGAAAGAGGCACTGCTGAACATCAAGGCGGCCAGCGCGTCGGCGCTCAACGACCTGCGCGCGACGCTCGCCGTGCTGCGGTCGGGCGAGGACAAGGCGCCCGCGCCGAGCCTCACGCAGATCGGCGAGCTGCTGGACCACGCCCGGTCCGCGGGCCTCGACGTCGAGCTGCACGGCGACCCCGGCGAGGTGCCCGCGCCCGTGGCCGGCGCGACCTACCGGATCCTGCAGGAGTCGCTCACCAACGTCGTCCGCCACGCCGACGGCGCGCAGCACGTCGCCGTGCGCTTCGACCGGCGGCCGGGTGCGCTGACGCTGACCGTGCGTGACGACGGGCGCACCACCACCGCGCCCACGCCCGGCCACGGGCTGCGCGGCATGAACGAACGGGCCGCGGCACTGGGCGGCACCGTGCGGGCGGGCGTGACCGAAGGCGGCTTCG